>DXOL01000053.1:0-95193 GCA_019412825.1 Bacteroides thetaiotaomicron
GTCTCATAATGATAGGCTTTAAATTAAACAATTTCCAAAGGAGAGCAAAAACAATAATACAATAAAGCAAAAAAGTATCTTTTTGAGAAACAAGAGGACAATTAACTCATTATGTGAAAGATAGGTATTGAATCGTGGACATTTCTCAGTTCAATTTTGGGACACGATTTAGCCACCCTAAACATCTATTTTCAATACCAAATTAGAACAAGCGACAAAGAAAAAATATCATAAACACCTAATTATCAACATAATACAACACATTAACAAACAGGTTCGGGAGATTTAAAGTACTAAAAAACCCCTTGTAAATCATTGATTTACAAGGGGTTACATTTCCGGCGGAGAGACAGGGATTCGAACCCCGGGTACCTCGCAGTACAACGGTTTTCAAGACCGCCGCAATCGACCACTCTGCCACCTCTCCAAAACTCCTTTATCAGAAGTGCTTTCCTTTGAAAGCGGTGCAAAGGTACGAATCATTTTTAATTCTGCAAACATTCTGATATTTTTTTCGCGAAATAATCGTATTTTTGCAGCCTATAATAAGTATAAAGATATGATATATCCTCAAAATTTTGAGCAAAAAATAGGATTCGACCAAATAAGGCAGTTACTAAAAGACAAGTGTCTCAGCACTTTAGGCGAAGAACGGGTTTCAGACATGAGCTTTTCCGAGCAATTTGAAGAAGTGGAAGAGAAACTGAACCAGGTAACTGAATTTGTGCGCATCATTCAGGAAGAAGACGGATTTCCCGATCAATTCTTCTTCGATGTCCGTCCATCACTTAAACGGGTACGGATAGAAGGTATGTATTTGGACGAACAAGAACTGTTTGACCTACGCCGTTCATTAGAGACTATTCGTGATATCGTACGTTTTCTACACCGGAATGAAGAAGAGGAGGAAAATGATGTACCCTACCCCAGCCTGAAGCGGTTGGCGGGAGATATTGCCGTATTCCCCCAACTGATTGGCAAGATAGACGGCATCCTTAATAAATATGGAAAAATAAAAGACAATGCGTCCAGCGAACTGGCCCGTATCCGTCGGGAACTGTCCAATACGATGGGAAGTATCTCCCGTTCATTAAACAGTATCCTACGCAATGCACAGTCTGAAGGCTATGTAGACAAAGACGTAGCTCCGACCATGCGTGACGGCCGTCTCGTTATTCCTGTCGCTCCGGGATTAAAACGAAAGATCAAAGGTATCGTGCACGATGAATCGGCTAGTGGAAAGACCGTATTCATCGAACCGGCAGAGGTGGTAGAAGCCAACAACCGTATTCGTGAACTCGAAGGAGATGAACGACGGGAAATCATTCGTATCCTTACAGAGTTTTCAACTATATTGCGTCCGTCTATTCCAGATATTCTTCAGTCGTATGAGTTTCTGGCAGAAATTGACTTTATCCGTGCGAAAAGTTATTTTGCCATACAGACCAACAGTCTGAAACCGACAGTAGAAAAGGAACAGCTATTGGACTGGACAATGGCAGTACATCCCTTACTGCAACTGTCTCTAGCCAAACATGGAAAAAAGGTTGTTCCGCTGGATATAGAACTAAACCAAAAGCAACGTATCCTTATCATTTCCGGTCCGAATGCCGGAGGAAAGTCTGTCTGTCTGAAAACAGTCGGTTTGCTGCAATATATGTTGCAATGCGGTATGCTGATTCCTTTGCACGAACGCAGTCATGCAGGTATGTTCAGCAGTATCTTCATCGATATCGGTGACGAACAGTCCATCGAAGATGACCTGAGTACTTATTCTTCGCATCTGACCAATATGAAAATCATGATGAAAAGCTGTAATGAACGCAGCCTCATCCTGATCGATGAGTTCGGAGGAGGTACGGAGCCACAGATCGGAGGAGCCATAGCCGAAGCCGTGTTGAAACGTTTCAATCAGAAAGGAACGTTCGGAGTAATAACAACTCACTATCAGAATCTGAAGCATTTTGCCGAAGATCATGAAGGAGTAGTCAACGGTGCCATGCTCTACGACCGCCATTTGATGCAGGCACTCTTTCAACTACAGATCGGAAATCCGGGCAGTTCATTTGCCGTAGAGATTGCCCGGAAAATCGGATTGCCGGAAGATGTTATTGCAGATGCTTCGGAAATTGTAGGAAGCGAGTACATCAATGCCGATAAATATCTTCAAGACATTGTACGCGACAAGCGCTACTGGGAAGGGAAACGACAAACGATCCGCCAACGGGAAAAACATATGGAAGACACCATCGCCCGTTATCAAACGGAAATGGAAGAGTTACAAAAGTCCCGGAAGGAGATTATCAGACAGGCAAAAGAAGAAGCTGAACGAATGTTGCAGGAATCGAACGCCCGCATCGAAAACACCATCCGTACGATTAAAGAAGCCCAGGCCGAAAAAGAAAAGACCCGCCTGGTACGTCAGGAACTGAACGATTTCCGTACTTCTCTGGAAACAATGACTTCCAAAGAACAGGAAGAAAAGATTGCCCGCAAAATGGATAAACTAAAGGAGAAGCAGGAACGGAAGAAAAACAAGAAAAACGAACCGAAAACTGCCGCATCACAGACAGCCGCTGCTCCTAAAGCAATGCCTATCGCTGTGGGTGAGAACGTAAAGATCAAGGGACAGACAAGCGTCGGACAGGTCATGGAAATCAATGGTAAAAATGCAACCGTTGCTTTCGGAAGCATTAAAACCACGGTGAAGCTGGATCGTCTGGAACGAAGCAACGCCGCCCCCAAGACGGAAGGAATAGCCAAAAGTACATTTGTCAGTAGTCAAACGCATGACCAGATGTACGAGAAGAAGCTTAATTTCAAGCAAGATATTGACGTACGGGGAATGCGTGGTGACGAGGCTCTGCAGGCTATCACTTATTTCGTAGACGATGCCATCCTTGTCGGCATGGACCGTGTACGTATCCTTCACGGAACAGGCACCGGAATACTCCGTACACTCATCCGCCAATACCTGTCCACCGTACCGGGTGTCAGTCATTATGCAGACGAGCATGTCCAGTTTGGAGGTGCCGGAATTACGGTAGTCGATTTTGACTAATCTGTAAACAAAACGATCGAAGAACTTGTTCTCATTTAGAAAACCACTACCTTTGTGTTACAGTGGTTTTCTAAAACGAGAATAAAGCATGAAGAATAATCTGTTAAGCGAAAAGCTTATTTACACAGGGGACAGTCTTACCCCTACCCATTTACATCTCTGTACATACAATGCAACCGAGATGCAGGAAAGCTCCGGTGACACCTTTCAAAACGTCAAAGAAACGCTGGATAACGAACGAATCAACTGGCTGCAGGTGCACGGACTGGAAGACACAGAAACCATCCGTGAAATTTGCAGTCATTTTGAGATAGACTTCCTCGTTTTACAAGATATATTAAATGCCGACCACCCGACGAAAATAGAAGAGCATGACAAATATATTGTCCTGATCCTGAAAATATTCTATCCCAATGAACATAAAGAGGATGATGACCTCGACGGATTGCTTCAACAGCAAGTCTGCATCATCCTGGGAAATAACTACGTACTTACCTTTCTTGAAAAGGAAACTGATTTCTTTGATGAAATCAACGCCGCATTGAGAAACGATATACTGAAAATCCGTAGCCGTCAGACGGATTATCTGCTCAGTGTATTGCTGAACAGCATCATGGCAAACTACATCTCAACGATATCTTCCATCGACGATGCACTCGAAGACCTGGAAGAAGAACTGCTCATGATCACCAACGAAAATGACATCGGTATTCAGATTCAGGGGTTGCGCCGCCAATATATGCTGATGAAAAAAGCCATCCTCCCGCTTAAAGAGCAATATGTAAAATTGCTTCGGGCAGAAAACCTCCTTATACATAAAGTGAACCGTGCCTTCTACAATGATGTGAACGACCATTTACAATTTGTATTACAAACGATTGAAATCTGCCGTGAAACACTGTCTTCGTTAGTCGACCTGTATATCTCAAACAATGATTTACGAATGAACGATATCATGAAGCGGCTGACCATCGTATCCACCATTTTCATCCCGCTAACGTTTCTTGTCGGTGTATGGGGAATGAATTACAAATGGATGCCCGAACTGGACTGGCGGTACGGATATTTATTTGCCTGGATTATAATGGCGGTTATCGGTATTATTGTATATTTGTACTTCAGAAAAAAGAAATGGTATTAACTAAAGCGCACCCATCCATGAAATCAATAAAAGAATTATACAGAATCGGCACTGGTCCTTCCAGCAGTCATACAATGGGCCCTCGTAAAGCTGCAGAAATGTTTGTTGAACGTCATCCGGATGCCGCTTCTTTCAAAGTAACCCTTTATGGAAGTTTGGCAGCTACAGGCAAAGGGCACATGACGGATGTGGCTATCATAGATACTTTACAACCGGCCGCTCCGGTAGAAATCGTGTGGCAACCCAAAGTTTTCCTCCCCTTCCATCCGAACGGAATGACGTTTGCCGCTTTGGATGCAAACAACAAGATATTGGAAAACTGGACAGTTTACAGTATCGGCGGCGGAGCTTTGGCAGAGAATAATGATAACCCGACAATCGAAAGCCCGGAAGTATACGGCATGAACAACATGACCGAAATTCTGCAATGGTGTGAACGTACCGGAAAAAGTTATTGGGAATATGTCAAGGAATGTGAGAACGAGGATATATGGGACTATCTGGCAGAAGTATGGGACACAATGAAAGACGCTATCCACCGAGGTCTGGAAGCGGAAGGTGTACTGCCCGGACCGCTGAACTTACGTAGAAAAGCTTCCACCTATTATATACGTGCTACCGGATACAAACAATCTCTGCAATCCAGAGGACTCGTTTTCTCTTACGCACTGGCAGTCAGCGAAGAAAATGCTTCCGGTGGAAAGATTGTGACTGCCCCTACCTGCGGTTCCTGCGGGGTGATGCCGGCAGTACTTTATCATTTACAAAAAAGCCGTGACTTCAGTGACCTGCGTATTCTACGCGCCTTGGCTACAGCGGGGCTAATTGGAAACATTGTCAAGTTCAATGCGTCCATCTCCGGTGCGGAAGTAGGATGTCAGGGAGAAGTCGGTGTTGCCTGCGCGATGGCATCGGCAGCAGCCAATCAATTATTCGGAGGAAGTCCGGCACAAATTGAATATGCTGCGGAAATGGGGCTGGAACACCACTTGGGGATGACTTGCGACCCCGTATGCGGTCTCGTTCAAATCCCTTGTATCGAGCGGAATGCCTATGCTGCCGCCCGTGCATTGGATGCCAATCTTTATTCAGCCTTTACGGACGGTATGCACCGTGTTTCTTTCGACAAAGTGGTACAGGTGATGAAACAAACCGGCCATGACTTGCCATCACTGTATAAGGAAACCAGCGAAGGAGGACTGGCTAAAGATTATCAGCAGATGTAATTTAGTAACTACAGAGGAGTGTCTGTCCACATTCCTCTGTACATAACTGATTCTACTCCATAACCGGCCAATTCGTATCATCGCCATCGGTGATATCCCTTTCATGCAGCAAGCCTCCTTCCTGCGAAAAGTACAGTGCAAATCTCAGATTTCCCTGTTTCACCTGAATCACGGACTCAGTAGGATGCTGCGGATACGTCAATACAAACACATCGGTCACTACCCATGAACTGTAGTTGGAATTACGGAAACCGGTATAAACGGCAGGTACTAACTGATCGATACTATCCAGTTCGTTTTCCGTCATCACCCAGTTGGCATTCGCGTCGAACCAGACAGCCAGTTCATCACCAGTCACCCAGCAGTCAGCTACATAATAATCTCCTTTCATCTCCCACTCCACATTCTGGGCATTCGGATACAGTTGCTTCAATGCCTCTGTGATATTGGCAGGCGGATTATACGTTTCATCATCATTGTCATCACATGCGCTGAAAGAGAGGGCAGTCAGCATTAAAACGACTGCCCATGCGCCAAACTTAAACTTCAACATAATTAATTCTTAGGATTTAGGTTATATCATACTTTCATTTAATCATCAATCATCCGCTTTCAGGAATTTTCCTTTCTTGTCAAACTTGAAAGAGACGCCGGTACTTAATTCCACTTCATATCCTTTCCGGTCACGGTCTACTTTCGTCACAGGTTCTGTGAAATTATGCTCTTTCAGATAACTGGCAGCAAACGAAGGAACAACACTTGCCGGAACTGTATGCCCTTTACTGGCACTTACTTCCTCCCAGTTACCTTTGCTATCAAAATCTATTTCCGTACCGTCCGTCAATAACACTTCATACTTGGTAGACTCCAACATATCTTTATCAATCTTGATATGAGCCACCTGGGGTTTGGTAAAATGACGGTTGATAAAGTTGCGTGCCGGAAGCGGTAGCTGATTCATATCCTTTGTAATCACATCGCCGGCAAATGAGAACTGTATAGCTACAATAGCCATCACAAGCAAAGATAAAATTTTCTTCATAATCGTTATTCTTTTTAGTTAATACTATATCTGATAAGTTTTATACTGCAAATAACGATACAGATTTAGGAAAGATTTGGGAATAATCAGAGATCACATTCTTTTTTGTGTTCTTTAACTTTCAGCCTTGAATTTACCCCATAAAAAAAAATCCGGATGCCCCGTTTGGGAACATCCGGATCGCTCTCTTCACCTTAACTTATAACCTTAACTATTTACCTATTTATTTTTCTGAATATCCTGCCAGATTATAACAAACGGGAACGGTACTATCACCTACGCGGTAAATTCCGAACTTAAAGTAATATCCGTCTTCGTCGTTACGTCCAATCAGAATCTTCTCATTATCAACAATGTGTTTGCTTACTTTCTTACCTTGCTCCTGATAATCCATCCGTACATCCAGCATACCCGGTTTCACAATCGTTTCTGCTTCCTTGCCATAGACCGTCCAGTCGATATGGACACGGAAAGTAATCCAGCAGTCTTTCGGGAAATCGGCAAAAGGTAATTTGTAGGCAATGGTGGATGCCTTGTATTCAGAAGTCAGCGGTTTCATAACGGGCGTCTTTCCCGGGTTTGCATTGCAACGGTCATCTTTGTCTGTCAGCCATTTACGGTCGGAGTTCGCTTTGATATAAAACAGTCCTCCGGAAAATCCGAATGCCAATGGCGGGTATCCTCCCTGCTCAACCAACCATCCGTTGGGTTTTCCTGCCTTATATACAGGTTTTCCATTTTTATCTTTCACCGGATTGCCTTGTTTATCCAGTCTGGCCACTTTTTCGTGTCCGGCATTCTTCTTGAAGAAGGTCGTTTTTTCCAGTTCTACAAATTCGTCAACTGTCAGCTTCTTCACCTCGCCCTGAGGAGTTTGGACCAGCGTCCGGTCGGGCATTCCGTGCCATTGGGCAAAGATGGTGGAGACGTTGCTGTCCAGAGAAGAAGGAATATAAACCGAAAACTCATAGTCGCGGGAACTTCCTTGCGGACAAGCCCCTTTCCCGTGATGATAAACTGTCTTTGTGATCTGTGCTTTCTGATAAACGTCGGCAGGTAATCCCCTGAAATCGTCGGAAGTTGCATAGCAATATGAAAACTCGGCACGTCCTTTCGTTTCTCCTTTTGCATAACCTTCCAGTGTATTGTCTTCGGTTTTGAGTTCAAAACGATAGGAGGGCTTGCCATCAAACAGGTTAGTAAAGTCACGCTGAATGGCATGAGGCTTATTCGTCCCGACAGCTACCCAGCAATCGTCAATAATCTGGTTGATACGTGCAGAGTCAGCCTGTACGTTTACCCGTTCGGTGAGTGGCACCAGTGTTTGCGTATTTTTAGTCTGAGCAGTCAGCATCGCGCATCCTGCCGCCATCATATAAATAGCCAAAATGTATTTTTTCATTCTATTCGGTATAAAGTTTATCGACGGTGCAAAAATACAAAAGGCAACCCTTACGGCTGCCTTTCGTTTGTCTCAAATGCTTTCACATTTGTGCAATTCTTCTGTCAGAAACGTCTTATATCCCTATTCACAAGTCTATTCAGGCTTTTCTTCCGTATAATCGTCCTCCAGTATATCTACTTTCTTTATGCTCATTTTTCCATCGGCCGTCACAGTGATGGAAAGCGGAACATACAAGTCTGTCTGCGGATAGCAAACACTGGCGGCGTAAACGATTCCCTCCGGTGTGGTCTTGTCATATACGATTCCTTCGAGTATGGATTTTGAAAGGAAGTTCGCATCGACTACCGACGAAAAGTCATTCTTGGTAAATGTCTTGTTGAGTACGTTTTCACTTCCCCGGGTGATACGCAACACTATTTTATTGTCTACATACGTATCGCCCATCTCATTGGAGACGTGAGGCAGACTTTCGTCAGGGGTACGCGAAACCAGCGAATGATAGTCTTTTCCCTTAAACTTAATATCAGTTTCAGCTTTTGAACTTTGCATACGCTGCAATCCATGAGCATCTACACTGTCTTGCGTTGCCAACACCGATTCTTTATTTGAACTTCCGTTCTTACCGCCACAGGCGACTACCGCCAGAGCCAATGGTAACAAAAGCAGATAAATTAGCTTTTTCATTCCGAACTATTCTGTTTATAAATATAGAGCAAAGGAACAAAAAGACGGGGAGATTTACAAGTGTAACCGACATTTTTCCTACATTTGCAATCAAGAGTGCTAATATTAACACAACAATTAGAGATTTAATGCCTTGCAAACCTGATATCATGTATCAACGAATCATAGTCATTCTTTTTCTCCTTTGTATATGTTGCATCCCAAGCAGCAGCGCTTACGGACAAAAAGTAAATTATCAGCAATTCGACAATATTTATCTCGGTGCTGAGGCATCGGTTGTCAGTTGTTTCCTTCAGGACAGTGAAGGATTAATATGGATAGGTTCCAACAAGGGATTATTCAGCTATGACGGTTACTCCACACAGCAGCATTTTACTTACGGCGAGAATAATAACACCCGTATCTATTGCGGTGTCATCACAGATAACACCTATTTATATATGGGGACGGATAATGGAATTTTGGTTTATAATTACCGGGCTGACCGCTACGAACAACCGGAGACTGACTTTCCAACAGATGTACGTACCATGGCTCTTCAAGGAGATACCCTATGGATAGGCGCTTTAAACGGTTTATACACCTATCAGCTGCAAAGCCGGAAACTGACATCTTTTGATACCAGACGCAACGGACTTCCCCATAATACCATATACTCCATTATCCACACCAAGGATAATCAGATTTATGTGGGAACTTACAACGGACTATGCCGCTATATCCCGTCCAACGGGAAATTCGAAGGCATTCCTCTCCCCGTCCATAGCAGTCAAAGCAATCTGTTCGTCAATTCTTTACTGGAAGATACCGCCCGCCAGTGTATCTGGATCGGTACGGAAGGTTATCTCTTCCAATACTTTCCGTCAACCGGACAGATGAAACAGACAGAAGCCTTCCATAATAATTCGATCAAATCATTAGCCTTGGATGGAAACGGAGACTTGCTGGCAGGCACGGACAACGGACTTTATGTCTACCACAACGATACCACCCCGCTACAACACATCATTCACGACTCCCGTAATATCCAGTCGCTGACCAATAATATCATCTGGAATATCTTTGCCGATCAGGAGCATAACATCTGGCTGGGTACCGACTATGGCATCTCCCTCTCGCGCTATAACAGTGCCCTGCAATTTATTCCAATCTCACAGATTACAGGTACGGGAGACGGAAACCAGTTCTACTCCCTGTTCCGTGACTCAAAAGGATTCTATTGGTTTGGAGGCACCAACGGATTAATTCGTTTCACCGATCCTGCCGGAGAAAGGCACGATGCCATTTGGTACAGAATGGGTGATAAAACTTATCCGTTATCGCACAACCGTATCCGGCATATTTACGAAGACAGGGAAAGGCAGTTATGGATAGCTACCGACGGAAGCATCAATCGCTACGATTATGCAACCCGCCAATTCATACACTACAACATTGTAGACAGTACGGGAATGTATAATACCAACTGGACCTATTATATGTTCGAAGATACCGCCGGACAGCTATGGATTTCAACGTGCCTTGGAGGAATCTTTGTAGTAGACAAGCACAAGCTGATGCAGTCTGCCTCCGGACAATATATAGCCGAACAGAATTACTCCGTCCACAACGGACTGTCCGGTATGTTTATCAACCAGATTATTCCCGATAATGAAGGCAATGTATGGGTGTTGCTCTACAATAATAAAGGGATAGACAAGATTAATCCCCGCACACGGGAAGTGACGAAATTATTTGCTGACGAATTAAGCGGAGAGAAAAGCCCCAACTACCTGTTATGTGATGAGGACGGTATGCTTTGGGTAGGATTTCATGGCGGTGTCATGCGCATCAACCCCAAAGACGAGAGCCAGCAGAGTATCTCTTTCGGAAGTTTCAGCAACAACGAGATTTTATCCATGACTTCCGTGAAGAACTCTATCTGGGTATCCACTACCAACGGACTCTGGATTATCGACCGGAAAACAATGGATGCCCGACAGCAGAATATGACTGACAAACGCTTCACTAGCCTGCTGTTCGATCCGAAAGAAGATTGTATCTATCTGGGAGGAGCCGACGGTTTCGGTATCTCACACCCCGATATACAAGCCATGCACCAACCGGAACGCCCGATTCTGTTGACTGCCTTATACATTAACAATCAACTGGTATCGCCACGCACCAGAGATGACGTGCCTAATATCCGATATACCAACTCGATCGAATTAAAATATGATCAGAATAACCTGTCATTCGAGTTATCCGACCTTCCTTATTCCCTGGACGAGAAAAACAAATTCGTCTATCGTCTGGAAGGAATGGATAAAGAATGGAACTTTCTGAAATCCAATATCAACCGCATTACATACAGCAATCTGAGTTATGGAAATTATCAGCTTATCATCAGCAAGCTGGAGAGAGACGGGCAACCATCCGACCATCCTTACATTCTGAATATCCGGATTCTTCCACCGTGGTACTATACGATATGGGCAAAAGCCATCTATATCTTACTGCTGCTCAGTCTTATCGCATGGACAATCAACTTCTTTCGCGTTAAAAACCGCCTGAAAGCAGAACGCAGAGAAAAAGAAAAGATTCTGGAACAGTCCCGCCAGAAAATGGCATTCTTCACCAATTTATCCAATGAGCTGAAGACACCTCTCAGCCGGATCATAGCTCCTATCAGCCAGCTACTTCCGTCTACGGAAGAAGTACACGAGAAACAGACACTGGAAGAAGTGCAGCGCAACGCCATGAAAATCAACTCGCTGATTCATCAGGTACTTAACTTCAACCGGATTGAAGACAATAAAGATTCATTGCTCATCCTGTCACGCATCGAACTGGTATCGTTCAGCCGCAGTTTGTTCTCTGTTTATGAAGAAGACAAACGGTTCACGTTCCATTTCGAAGCAAACAAAGCGAAGATTTATGCCGATATGGATGCCATCAAGCTTGGAGTAATATTGGATAATCTATTGTCAAATGCCGTCAAGTTCACCTCAGAGGGCGGAAACATCCGCTTATCCCTTTTCTATCGGCAGGAAACCGGTTTGCTGGAAATCTGCGTTTCCGATACGGGAGCAGGCATTCCGCAACAGGATATACCTTATATCTTCCAACGTTTCTTCCAGTCACCCCACAGCGGCAGCAAAGAAGGCACAGGTATCGGACTTTATCTGGTAAAGACCTACACGGAATTACACGGTGGTTCTATTAATGGAGTCACATCCGAAAAAGGAAAGGGAACTTCCATCGGACTGAGCATTCCGGTCGCTGCCGTAGAAGAAGACGAAATACCGGTTGTACCATCCAAAAAACAGTTGGAATCTCTCCCCATACTTAAACCGATCGAAGCAGAATCGCAGGATGAGAAATTCCTGTCGAACATTATCCGTCTGATTGAAGATCACCTCTCCGATGCAGACCTGAATGTCAACGCACTTTGCGAACTGTCGGGCATCAGTAACAAGCAGATTTACCGGAAAATCAAGCAACTCACCGGAATGTCTCCGGTGGAATATATCAAGTCCATCCGCATGAAGAAAGCTGCCATGTTACTGCAACAAAAGAAATTCACCGTTGCCGAAGTGATGTATATGGTAGGCTTTTCCAATCATTCTTATTTCTCCAAATGCTTTCAGGCAGAGTTTGGAAAAACACCGCGCCAATATATGCAACCTCTTGACTGAGTATATACATTGGCGGATTTCCTCACAGGCTATGTCTGATAAATACCCATGATTGGCAAGTCAGCTATTCACTCATCTCCAGCACTGGTCTTATCCATTTCACGTGCATAGAGCAAGAAAGAACACGCAGCCGCTGTGAACACACTATAATCAAATGGCGCTTTAAAACCTGCAAAAATCAACATGGAGAAAGCGAATGTCAATAGCAGGATGCCACTAAAAAGAGCTGCTATACGTAGCTGATAACCGATTATCAGCAATACTCCGAGCACCACTTCCGCAACAGTAACCAGCCAAGCCAAAAACGGCAAGACAGGTTCCGCTATCCACGGTACCAGAACTCCGGTATATGCTATGAAATTTGCCATATTCCCCCAGGCAACATTCTCATGCCCTAATACGGGAGTCCACCATCCCATACGATCTGCAACTGCCGACAGAAAACTTATGCCAATGGCTAAACGTGCAAACAAAGAGAAATAATCTATTTTTTTACTCATATCGAATGATGTTTTAATGATGCAAGATGACAGAAGATTTATTCTATAATTTAACAAAGCGGGGATATAAAAAGTTCCTCCAACAGGACATAAAACGCGATAAACAGGCTTTCGTCCTATTTTTATCCTTATATGTCCAATCTGTGCTTTCAGCGCATTAACTGTTCGTTTATCTTTGCCGATATAAATAACCCGCCAAATTTGATAGCATGAAAAGACAGTTTATTCTTATCATTATCTGCCTGCTGTTTACCTTCACTGGTATGCAGGGTAAAACAGACAATACACCTATTATATATATAGACGGAAACGGAGTGATGCGCTGGAGCGATACCCGGCAGGAAGCTTCCTTCTTCGGGGTAAATTATACCACGCCTTTCGCACATGCTTACCGTGCCCTCGGCTATCTGGGAGCAGATCGTAAGGCAGCTATAGATAAAGATGTATACCACTTCTCCCGACTGGGACTAAATGCCTACCGCATCCACCTGTGGGATGTGGAACTGACCGACGGAGAAGGAAATCTTCTGGAGAACGAACATCTCGACCTGATGGATTACCTGATTGCCAAACTGAAAGAACGGAATATCCACATCGTGATTACCGCACAGACAAACTTCGGGAACGGCTATCCCGAACGGAACGAGCCGACAGGTGGTTTTTCTTATAAGTACGATAAATGCAGCATGCACTCCCATCCGGAAGCAATTGCCGCACAGAAAAGGTACATTCAAAATCTGGTGAAGCATACCAACCCGTACACAGGTCTTGCTTATAAAGACGATCCTTCGATTGTAGGCTTCGAGATTAACAACGAGCCTTGCCATTCCGGTACAAAAGAGGATGTAAAAGCCTATATCAACCGAATGCTGAAAGCCATGCGCAAAGCGGGCAACCGGAAACCGGTGTTCTACAATGTAAGCCACAACGGATGGGTAGTAGAGGCATATTACGATACAGACATCCAAGGCACCACTTATCAATGGTATCCTATCGGTCTGGTATCCGGACAAACACAACAAGGGAACTTTCTTCCTTATGTAGACCGCTATGATATTTCGTTTGCCGATAAAGTGAAAGGGTTCGATAAAAAAGCCCGGATGATTTACGAATTTGATCCGGCGGATATCATGTATTCCTATATGTATCCGGCAATGGTCCGCACTTTCCGCACAGCCGGTTTTCAATGGATCACTCAATTTGCCTATGACCCGATGGACATCGCCTATGCGAATACCGAATATCAGACACATTTCCTGAATCTCGCCTATACTCCGCATAAGGCAATCAGTATGAAGATTGCCGCCGAAGCGGCGCAGAGTCTGAAGAGAGGAGCCTCTTACGGAAGCTATCCACAGGATACGTTATTTGGTGATGGTTTTCGGGTAAGCTATATGGAAGACCTCAGCGAACTGAATAACGGAACGAAATTCTATTATTCCAATACAACCCGCACGCAACCTAAAGACGCCTCACAACTGGCATCAATCGCAGGATGCGGAAGCTCTCCCGTTGTCCGCTACGAAGGTACAGGCGCCTATTTCATGGATCGTCTGGAAGAAGGAGTCTGGAGACTGGAAGTGATGCCGGATGCGATCATTGTTAATGACCCGTTCGCCAAACCTTCACTGGAGAAAGAAGTGGTGACCATTGCCTATGGCGCTTGGGACATGACTTTGCAACTGCCGGACCTGGGAAATACATTCACCCTTTCCGCCATTCAATCTCCCGCCAATTCCACATTTTCGTCCTCCGTCCACAGAGAGAACGGAAGAAAAGAAGAAGTGAAAAACGGAGTGATTCGCTCTCTCCGTCCGGGTGTTTATCTTCTGCAACGTAAGCATTATACTCCCAAACACAACTGGACAGCCGATTCACAATGGAATACGATCCGGCTAGGCGAATACGCGGCTCCCGCACCACGGGCAACAAGCTACCACGTTATGCATACCCCTGCCACCACTGTGGAAGCCAACCGCCCATTAAGCATCAGTGCACAGATAACAGGTCCGGAATTTCCCGACTCTGTGATTATCTACAACGACAAGATTTCTTTCTGGAACGAGCATAATCCGTACATTAAGATGAAACGCACAAACGGCTACACGTATCAGGCAACGATACCTGCCGAAGAGATAAAAGAAGGTTATTTCAGGTATAACATCATTATCTGCCGGGGCGACAGCACCCGTACTTATCCCGCAGAAAGTTCCGCCACCGGAAATTCTTCGGGAGTGAAGGGAACCCCATTGGACTGGGATTACACACTCAGCCAATACTGGACTACCCGTGTTGTCGCCCCAGATAGTGCGATACAATTATTGACCGTAACGGATACGCATAGTCAGGTAGAAGCATATACACTCCCCGAATGGAACGACCTTCAACGGAGTTTAGTCGATTCTTCTCCGACAGAAAAGCCACTGCTCCGGTTCACATTTACCAGGAAAGGAGAAAATCCGCACTACTTCCTCCGCACGCTTGTCAAGGAGAAAATCGACAGAAGAAGAGAAAAAGTAAAAGATTGCACTACTCTCTGCATCCGGGTAAACCGGAAGAAAGCTCTTCCGCAGGGAATCAGCGCAGGCTTCATCACTTCGGACGGATACACGTACAAAAGCCTCTGTCCTCCCCCCACACCGGAAGGAATCATACGGATACCTCTGAGCCAATTACGCCAGACTGATACGGCACTGCTGCCCGTAGCCTATCCTACCTTCCTGAAACAGTATTTCCAGCCGGAAACGGAAATACCTTTCCAAACGGAGAAGATCGAAAAGCTGGAAATATCCATGCCGGGAGACGCCCAACCGATAACAGAGACAGAACTTGGGAACGTCTGGCTGGAATGATACTATTAACCGATATTTAATAAAATAAATCTATTATCAATAACACAGTAATTATGAACAGTAACATCTTAAATCTACGCCATCTGACTGTACTACTCATGTTATGTACAGCCTTTCTTGGAGGCGCAATTCCTGCCTTTGCCCAACAGGGAGGCAAGAAAATGACCGGACAGGTGATCGATGAGAACAAAGAACCGATGATCGGAGTCAGCATTCTTATCGTAGGAACATCGACAGGTACAGTGACCGACTTCGACGGAAACTACACGTTGAATGTACCCAAAGACGGCAAAGAGCTACAATTCTCTTACGTAGGATATGAAACCAAAGTGATAGCCATCCCCGCAAGCGGCAGCGTACTGAACGTACAGATGAAAAGCGATTCACAAGTATTGAGTGACGTAGTAGTCATCGGATACGGAACGCAACGCAAAAGCGATCTAACCGGTTCGGTGACGAACGTGAGCAGCAAAGACTTCAACCTCGGCCTGGTGAGCTCTCCCGAACAACTGATCAACGGAAAAATTTCCGGTGTACAAATCATGTCCAACAGTGGTTCGCCTACTGCCGGAAGCACGATCCGTGTACGTGGAGGAGCTTCACTGAATGCCAGCAACGATCCGTTGATCGTACTGGACGGTGTTCCTTTGGAACAGGGAGGTATCAGCGGCAACGACGGTAACTTTCTGAGCCTCATCAACCCGAATGACATCGAAAGCATGACGATTCTGAAAGATGCCTCTTCAACTGCCATTTACGGTTCGCGTGCATCCAACGGTGTGATTCTGATCACTACCAAAAAAGGAAGTTCGGACAAGATGCGAATCACATTCAGCACCACCAACTCCATTCAGACCCGTACGAAACTAGCGGATATGATGAGCTATGACCAATTTGTGAATACCATCCGGACACAGGGAACGACTGCCCAACAAGCCTTATTGGGAACCGCCCGCACCGACTGGAACGACGAAATCTATCAGAATGCCTTCGGAACGGACAACAACCTCAGCCTTACCGGAAAGATTGCTCCGAACTGGCCGATCCGCGTATCGGTGGGCTACTACAACCAAAGCGGTCTGCTCCGCACGGACAATGCCGAACGATATACCGGAAGCGTTACTCTTAACCCATCCTTCTTCAAGGATCATTTAAAGCTGAATATCAATGCGAAAGGTTCCATCAACAACAATACCTTCGGCAATACGAAAGCAATCTGGGCTGCTTCCACCATGAATCCTACCGTTCCGGTTTATTCCGGTCTGGATACTTTCGGCGGATATACGGAGGCTGTGGACAATACCGGTGCTCCGGTGAACGGAGCAGTGCTGAATCCGGTAGGTCTTATCAAGATGAACGACTCGCATAGTAACGTTAAACGTTTCATCGGTAATATCGATGCGGACTACCGTGTCCACTTCTTCCCCGATCTGAAACTGCATGCTACGGTAGGTTACGATTATGCACAGGGGAAAGGAAGCGTGTATGTTCCGGCAGAAGCTGCACAGAATTACACCACTTCCGGTCTGGATTACAGCTATGGCCCGCAAAAGAAAGAAAACCGCCTGCTGACCTTATACGCCAACTACAATAAACTGGTGGAACCGATCAAAAGTAGTTTTGACGTAACAGCGGGTTATGATTATCAGTACTGGAAAGCGACGAACCCTTTATATTATGAAAAGAATACACTCGGAGAAATACAAAAGACCTCTAAAGCAACTGACGAACGCCATGTGCTGCTCTCCTACTACGGTCGTCTGAACTACTCGTTCGACTCACGCTATATGCTGACCACTACCGTACGTCGGGACGCCACTTCCCGTTTCGCCAAGAATGTACGTTGGGGTACTTTCCCTTCAGTAGCATTGGGCTGGAGAGTAACGGAAGAGTCTTTCCTTAAAAACAATAAAGTACTGAGCAACCTGAAGATTCGTGCCAGCTACGGTGTGACAGGTCAGCAGGACGGCATCGGCAACTATAACTATCTGCCGATCTACACCATCAGCCAGAACGGTGCCGAGTCTATCATGGGGACTGATTACATCTATACCTACCGCCCTAAATCGTATGTATCCGATCTGAAATGGGAAACGACCACTTCATGGAATATCGGTTTCGACTTCGGCTTCCTGAAAGACCGCATCACCGGTAGCTTCGACTACTACACCCGTAAAACGGAAGATCTGATTGCCACCGTTCCTGCCGCAGCCGGAACGACTTTCGACCGCAACATCACGACTAACGTAGGAAATGTAGACAGTCAGGGTATCGAGTTCAGTCTGAACGCAACGCCGATACAGTCCAAAGACTGGAACTGGGATCTCAGCTTCAACATGACCTGGCAGAAGATGAAAGTGAAAAACCTCTCACTGGCTGCCGGAGCTGCTGCAACCAACACTTCCGTAGGTCCGTATATCGACAGCTATCAGGTACAGACACTAAGCGAAGGGTATGCTCCTTATATGTTCTACGTTTACCATCAACTGTATGACGAGAAAACCGGAAAGCCGGTGGAAGGCGCTTACGTAGACCTCAACGGGGACGGACAAATCAATACCGAAGACCTGTATCGCTACCACTCTCCCGCTCCCGATTATATTCTCGGTTTCAGCACCTCGCTACGCTGGAAGAAATGGACATTGAGCACAAGCCTGCGTGCCAACATCGGCAACTATGTCTACAACGCGATGGCTATGAACACCGGAGCTTGGGAAACGGTCAGCTACAACTCTTACCAGTTGAACAATCTGTCCACAAGCTATCTGAAGACCGGATTCCAATCCCGTCAGTACCTGTCGGACTACTATGTAGAGAATGCTTCGTTTCTGAAAATGGATAACCTGTCACTGAACTATAACTTCGGAGAGATCTGCAAAGGATGCAGTCTGAATGTCAGTGCCATGGTACAGAATGTGTTCTGCATCACCAAATACAGCGGTGTAGATCCCGAAGTACCTGACGGTGTGGACCACTCTTTCTACCCACGTCCGCGTACCTTCTCACTCAACGTCGGTTTCAACTTCTAATTACTTAAAAAAGCGCATTATGAAAAAGATATTTTATACAGCCTTCTATTTTTGCAGCGCACTGCTGCTAAGTTCCTGCATAGGCGATTTGGACCAGTATCCGCACGAAGACGAAACGGCCGCCAGCATCTACACCAGTGCGGCGAACTACAAAGCCGTTTTGGGGAAAATCTATACGGCAATGGTAACTACCGGACAAGAAAAAAGCGGTGATCCGGATTTGAGCAGCAACAGCGGACAGGATTATATGCGTTGCTTCTTCAACCTGCAGGAATGCGGTACGGACGAAGTAGCCTCTACCTGGCTGTCCGGTGACAACGTGACCGGTCTTACTTACCTCAGCTGGGATGCCAACGATCCTTGGGTATCGGATATGTACTACCGTATCTTTTATAACATCGCCTTATGCAACGAGTTCATCCGCAATGCTACCGACGAAAAGCTGGCATCATTCACGGAACAGGAACAAAGCGAAATCCGTCATTACCGTGCCGAAGCCCGTTTCATGCGTGCCTTGTTCTATTACCATGCACTCGACCTGTACCGCAACATTCCGTTTGTGACAGAGAATGACCCGACAAGCGGCTATCTTCCTCCACGCTACACGGCCGAACAGATTTTCAGCTATATCGAAAGCGAACTGAACAGCATCGTGAATGATATGCTCGATAAAGCAAACTGCCCTTACGGACGCGCCTCACAAGGTGCCGCCTATACCTTACTGGCAAAACTCTATCTGAATGCGGAAGTTTATACCAATACATCCAGATATACCGAATGTATCAGTGCCTGCAAACAGGCAATCGCACAGGGATATTCTCTGGAAGACGATTACAGCAGGCTGTTCAATGCGGATAATGACAAGCGTACTGCCAACGAAATCATCTTCACCTTGCCGGTAGATGCTACGCATACAGTATCATGGGGATCTTCCACTTATATCATCTGCGGTGCGGTCAGCAATACTTCCGACAAGCAAGTACCGGAAGATTACGGAGTGAAAAGCGGCTGGGGAATGTTCCGTGTACGCGGTGAAATACCTGCCTTTTTTACAGGTGACGATGACCGGCGTTACTTATTCTTCACCGACGGTCAGACGCAATATCTGGACAAAATAGACGATCAGTCGAACGGCTTTTTCGTGACGAAATGGACGAACCTGACGGATGCCGGACAAACAGCATCCAATACGGCAGACGGTGGGGTGAACACCGATTATCCATTGTTCCGTCTGGCGGATGTATACCTGACGATGGCGGAAGCTGTGGTACGTGGCGGCACAGGAAGTGACAGAGGAACGGTTCTCGGATATATCAATGAACTCCAGAGACGGGCCTACGGAAACGACGACCACAAGATAGCTGACGCCGACCTGACTCTCGACTTCCTGTTAAAAGAACGCGCCCGCGAACTTTACTGGGAAGGACACAGACGTACAGACCTCATCCGTTACGGAATGTTCACCACCGACAAGTATCTGTGGCAGTGGAAAGGCGGCGAGAAAGGCGGTACGGCTGTAAACAGTAAGTACAACATCTACCCGATACCGAATACGGAACTTACAGCCAATCCGAACCTGTATAATGAAAATTATTAATGATCCTCTAATACGAACGATATATGAAAACAATTAACAGTCTGATCCTCTCTCTGGCAGCCCTCTTCATACTGGGTGCCTGCGAAGAAGACGGAGATAAATATTATCTGTCGAGCCTGACAAGCAATGAACTCATTGCTTCGACAGACCACATTGTACTGACCGAAGCAACCGCACAGAAGAACGTGTTATCACTGGCATGGACAGACCGTACACTGGCTATCAGCGATCCGAACTTCAAACCGACTAACTTGCTGAAAACTTCCATGCAAGTCTCTCTGAGCGAAGACTTCTCGGGCACTATCGTAGAGTCTACCGAAACGTCCCTTTCGAAGACCTACAACGGTGCCGAACTGAATATTGTCGCCAACAATCTGGGAGTGGAAGCCAATGTATCCGCCCAATTCTACTTCCGTCTGAAAGGAACGACAGGCAACAACATCGCCCCCGCTTACAGCAACGTAGAAGCAGTGACCATCACCCCGTACGAGCTGGATATGCGCTTTGCCAACGTACTCGACCAGAATGCGACCGCCACAGGAATGACCCTGTTCTCCGCCAATACCGACGGTATATACAAAGGCTTCGTCGGAGTGGACGGCTGGTTCAACTTCCTTGTACAGGAAGCCGACGGCACCATCTGGAGAAACGACAACGAAACCGGAATGCCATTCCTGCTCACCACAGCCGGTGACTGGAAATGCTGGTTCCCCGGAAAAGCCGGCTGCTACTACATCACATTCGATACCAACAGCAAGCAATGGAACGGACTGCTGATCCCTGCATTAAACGTCAGCGGAGACATCAACGCAACCATGACATTCGACCGGACCAGCCGGAAATGGACAGCGACATTCAATGCAAGTGCAACCGGAACAATCACCGTCCGGATTGACGGAACCGGCAAACTATACGACCATACCTGCGCCAACCTCAATGATACCGGCAGCTACGGCATCGACGACAGCAAAGCCAAAGACACCCCTGTCGCATTCAGTGGCAGCAATGCGGCACTGAACTTCGGAGAGACAGCCGGAGACATCACGGTCAATGTCCCGCAAACAGGAGAATGTACACTGAGCATCGACCTGAGTAATCCGCAACAATGGACAGCTACCGTAGAAGAAGGCGGCTCCGTAGAACCGGAACCCGAACCGGAGGAAGGACAATATCTGTATCTGCCGGGCATTGGTCCGGACGATGACTGGGCATACGACCGCAAAATCGAAATCTATTACAAAGAAGAGCAGAAATATGCCGGCATCGTAGACGTAAACTCGAAATGGGGAAACTACGCGATGACCTTATTCTCATCGGGCAACGAGTGGGATACCAGCAAAATGTACAACATTGCCACAGGTGACGACACCAGCACCGCCGAAAGCGGTACGCTCATCAACGGACAGGACAAGAATATACCCGCCCCTGCCGCCGGACTTTACCTGTTCGATGTTTCTTTGAAAGAGCTTACCTATCGGACCTATGCCCTCGGCGACCACATCTATTGTTACTACGGGATAGACGGTGACAGCAGCTTCAACCCTATTGCAAACAACGGAACTGCCGGCCAATACTCCGGAACCATTACATTGGCGACAGATTCCCAATGGGGAGTCAAGTTCTATATAGAGAACGCATGGACTGCTTTCTACGGAGGAAGTGAAGGCAAGCTATATTACAACGGCGATGGTATCATGCTAAAGGCCGGTACTTATACAATTACAGTGAACCTGACCGACGGAACCTATTCCGCCATTCAGCAATAACCTTTAGATAACGAAGAACAATGATGAAACAATTCAAAAACATACTGATGGCTTCCGCACTATTGTGCGGAGCCTTCTTCACCGCTTGCGACGACAACGATGAGAAGCCGGTATTCCCGGAAAATCAAGAGAATGCGTATGATATGTCCGGCTTCGCCAAAGGAGCGGATGTCAGCTGGCTGACAGAAATGGAGAAATCGGGCTATAAGTTCTACGACGCCGAAGGCAACGACCACGAATGTATGTCCCTGCTCCGTGATCTGGGTATGAACTCTATCCGCCTGCGTGTCTGGGTAAATCCCGACCAGGGATGGTCTGCGGACGAAGGCTATTTCAATCCCGAAGGCTGGTGCGACAAAGACGATGTAGTGACCAAAGCATGGCGTGCCCACAATCTGGGCTACCGCATCATGATCGACTTCCACTATAGCGACATCTGGGCTGATCCGGGACGACAGGAAAAGCCTGCCGCCTGGGCGGACTTGTCTTTTGAAGAGTTGCAGAAAGCCGTAGCGGACCACACGACGGACGTTCTGAGCGCCATCAAAGCCAGAGGCATCGATGTGGAATGGGTACAGGTAGGCAATGAGACACGTTCGGGTATGCTGAAACCCGACGGAGCGGCCAGCAGCGGAAATACTGCCAACTTTGCCAAATTAGTGACTTCCGGCTATGATGCCGTAAAAGCGATCTATCCACAGGCAAAAGTGATTGTACACATTGACGAAGGCAACAACCCCAACCGATATATCTGGCTGTTCGACGGACTGAAAGCAGACGGTGGCAAATGGGATGTAATCGGTATGTCCCTCTACCCCGATCCTACGACACAGGACTGGCGCCAACTGAACAACGACTGCATAAGCAATATAAAAAATCTGATCGAACGGTATAATACTCCTGTAATGATGTGCGAACTCGGCATCAACTGGAATTACGAAGAAGCCGAAGCATTCTTCACCGACTTCGTGACCAAAGCCAAAGAGATAGATCAATGTCTGGGCGTATTCACATGGGAACCCCAGTGCTACGGCGGTTGGAAAGGGTATCACAAAGGTTTATTTGACGACAGCGGCAAGCCGACTTCTGCATTTAATGCTTTCAAATGGTAAATTTATAGAATCCTTTTCATAACTTTACCCCGAATCCCTAATTTATATACCTGAAAAGTGAGAATGAACATGAAACACCAAAAACAGTTGTTAACTGTACTTTTGATGAGCGCAGCCTGTATGCTGCAAGCACAACGCAGCGAGACGCTGCTTGAAAAGAACTGGAAATTCAGTAAAGGAGATTTTCCGGAAGCCCGACAGGCTGACTATAATGACAAACAATGGGAATCGGTCGTTATCCCGCATGACTGGGCCATCTTCGGACCTTTCGACATGAACAACGACCTGCAAAACGTAGCAGTCACACAGAACTTTGAGAAGAAGGCATCACTGAAAACCGGACGTACCGGAGGGCTGCCTTATGTCGGAACCGGATGGTATCGCACCAGCTTCGACGTTCCCGCCGACAAAGAAGTCACTCTCCTGTTCGACGGGGCAATGAGTGAAGCGCGTGTATACGTCAACGGACAGGAGGCTTGCTTCTGGCCCTTCGGCTACAACTCTTTTCATTGCAACGTCACCCCTTTCCTGAATAAAGACGGAAAGAACAATACACTGGCGGTACGTCTGGAAAACCGCCCGCAGTCTTCACGCTGGTATCCGGGAGCAGGTCTGTACCGCAACGTCCACTTGATTGTGACGGACAAAGTACACGTTCCGATATGGGGCACGCAGATTACTACCCCGCACGTCAGCGATGAATTTGCCGCCGTACGTCTGCAAACCAAGATAGAGAACGCCGGCGAAAAGACGGAAATCCGTATAGAAACGGAAATCCTGTCGCCGGACGGAAAGGTAGTGACCCGCAAAGAAAACAAAGGCCGCATCAACCACGGACAGCCCTTTGAACAAAACTTTATCGTCAACGCGCCTCAACTCTGGTCACCGGAAAGCCCCGCTCTTTACAAAGCCGTATCGAAAGTGTACGCGGACAACCAACTGGTAGACACATACTCTACCCGCTTCGGTATCCGCAGCATTGAATATATTGCCGACAAAGGCTTCTATCTGAACGGAAAGCATCGCAAATTCCAAGGTGTATGCAACCACCACGACTTAGGTCCGCTGGGTGCGGCCATCAACGTAGCGGCACTCCGCCACCAGCTCACACTCTTAAAGGATATGGGCTGCGACGCCATTCGTACTTCCCACAATATGCCGACTCCCGAACTCGTGGAGTTGTGCGACGAAATGGGATTTATGATGATGATCGAACCGTTCGACGAATGGGACATCGCCAAGTGTGAAAACGGATATCACCGTTACTTCAACGAATGGGCGGAACGTGATATGGTGAATATGCTGCACAACTATCGCAACAATCCCTGTGTAGTGATGTGGAGTATCGGCAATGAAGTCCCCACGCAATGCAGCCCTGTAGGATATAAAGTAGCCAAGTTCCTGCAAGATATCTGCCACCGCGAAGACCCTACCCGCCCCGTAACCTGCGGCATGGACCAAGTGACTTGTGTTCTTGCCAACGGATTTGCCGCCATGATCGATATTCCCGGCTTGAACTACCGCGACCACCGTTATCAGGAGGCGTACGACAAACTTCCGCAGAATCTTATTCTGGGTAGTGAAACTGCGTCCACCGTCAGTTCACGCGGTGTCTACAAATTTCCTGTAGCAGATAAGAAAAGTGCCATGTACGATGATCATCAATGTTCTTCTTATGACGTAGAGGCCTGTTCATGGTCGAATATCCCCGATGAGGACTTCGCTTTGGCGGACGATCATCACTGGACCATAGGACAGTTTGTATGGACCGGCTTCGATTATCTGGGTGAACCTTCCCCTTATGATACCGATTCATGGCCCAACCATAGTTCCATGTTCGGTATTATCGACCTCGCCAGTTTGCCGAAAGACCGTTACTACTTATATCGCAGCATATGGAATAAGGAAGCGGAAACACTGCATATCCTGCCGCATTGGACATGGCCGGGACGCGAAGGTGAAGTAACTCCGGTATTTGTTTACACCAACTATCCTGCTGCCGAACTGTTTATCAACGGAAAAAGCTACGGTAAACAAAGCAAGAACAACAGTTCACTGAAAAGCCGCTACCGTCTGATGTGGATGGATGCCATATATGAACCGGGTGAAGTGAAAGTAGTGGCCTACGATAAAGACGGAAAAGCAGTAGCAGAAAAGGTAGTTCGTACGGCAGGCAAGCCTCATCACATCGAACTGGTCAGCAACCGGAACGAACTGACGGCAGACGGCAAAGACCTTGCTTATGTGACAGTGAAAGTGGTGGACAAAGACGGCAACCTCTGCCCTGCCGACAGTCGTCTGATCAGCTTCTCCGTCAAAGGTGCCGGAAAATACCGTGCCGGAGCCAACGGTGACCCCACGAGTCTCGACCTGTTCCATCTTCCGAAGATGCACGCTTTCAACGGAATGCTTACAGCTATCGTACAGACAAATGAAACAGCCGGAGAAATTATTCTGACTGCCAAAGCCAGCGGAGTGAAAGCAGGAAGTATCCGTCTTCTGACGAAATAATCGGTCTACATAAAGAAATATATTTGAAAAATTGCTGTCACCTGTCACCAAACGAGTGATAATAGTCTGATAATTAAATCATAAGACCGTGACAGCAACGTGTGACAGCAGCGTGATGGCAAGTATTGCCGTCACGCTGCTGTCACGTTGCTATTTCATATTAGCTCCCCTCCTGCACTTCAACTGATAGTAAGCCAAGTTCGTTTCCTTATTTGAAACTATAGTTCCCATTGCTTGAAACTCTAGTTTCTAACCTTTAAAACTTTGGTTTCATACGCTCGAAACTTTTAGTTTCAAGCCTTTGGAACTATGGTTTCTTACTGATGAAACTACAGTTTCTCACCGACGAAACTCTAGTTTCAAGCAGTGGAAACTAATTAAACTACAGATCGACCGTACCGACAATCCCTATAAACGAACAGCCTGTCCGATACCGGACAGAGGTAAATACCGATATACTTCTTATTTTCAGAAAGTTACAATTCCGGCATATTATTTGCTTATATAGTAACGAATATAAAATAAAGAAATACCGAGTCAGCTATGAATACAACCTACATCAGACAAATATTTCAGGAGTTCAAGACGAGTCCATACTTATGCTTCATCTCCATTTTTGGTACGGCATTCGCCATCGCCCTAATCATGATGTATGTGATGGCACATCGTTCTTTTATGATCAACATCGGCCCTGAAGTGAACAGGGAACGTACTCTCTACGTGAAATGGGTAGGCATGATCAATAAAGAATCCGGTCATTATGCGGGAGACGGATATCTGTCCTTAAAAACGATACGCGAGTGTTTCCAGTCTCTGAACACTCCTGAGGATGTATGCATTATCTCTCCGCTCAAACTGGAACTAAGTTCCATCCGCAATGGTCCTCAGAAACGGAGTTTTGTACTATTTACGGATGACATCTTCTGGAAAATCATGGACTTTAAGTTTATAGACGGAATCCCGTATACAAAAGCCGAGTTTGATGCAGGCATTCGAAAAACCGTCATCGGAGAGAACCTTTGTCTGAGCCTTTTCGGTACGGTGGAAAACGTGGTAGGCAAAACGATTCAGTTCAATCACATCCCCTATACGATATGCGGTATAGTAAAAGATGTTACCACCCGGGGAACCTATTCTTACGCCAATGCCTGGGTACCTTTCAGCTCTGTCCGCCCGGCGCCACCGACCGATACGGAGAATATAACAGGAAATTTCAAATGTATGATCGTTGCCCGCTCTTCCGGTGACTTCAAAAAGATACGTCAGGAAGTGCAACAGCAAGTAGACCGCTATAACACTTCCCTTTCCGAAAATGACATTACCCTATACCGCCAGCCGGACACTAAATATGTGGAAGAAATGCGTTTCGGATCAGGGTATCCCAGTATGCGTGAAAACTATATCGAGTTAGTTATCACGCTAATGGTTATTTTGTTGGTGCCCGCCATCAACCTTTCGGGCCTGACTTCCTCGCGCATGAAAGACCGTATGGCGGAACTGGGCATACGAAAAGCATTCGGAGGAACCCGATGGAATATCATCAGACAAATTCTTGCCGAGAACATGATTCTTTCCCTGGCAGGAGGCGTGATCGGTCTGATCACATCCTATTTCGGAATGTATATAGTCAGAGAGTGGGTATTTACCTCTACTACTTACTTCGGACTGAATATCGACCCCGATATCCCTGTCAAAGCCCTCATCAATCCGGGAACGTTCATCATAGCCTTTCTGTTTTGTACACTTCTCAATTTGTTGAGCGCAATCATTCCCGCATGGAGAGTCACCTCCCGCCCCATCGTAGAATCAATAAAAGGTAACTAAAGATGATAAAGCAAATACTCACCCTAATCAAAAATCAACAGAAAGATTATCTGTGGATTCTTACCGAACTGCTGTTCGTCTTTGTCTGCCTGTGGTACGTCGTGGACTATATGGGTACTTACCTGTATATCCGTCAGCAACCCGTGGGATTCAATATCGAGCATACATACGGACTAACATTAAACGTGTATACACCGGATAATGCCTCCTATATCCCGCCCGAAGACAAGCAGACGACTCTCGGAGAAGACTTATTGAATCTGAAAAAGAATATCCGCCTGCATCCGGATATAGAAGATGTTTCCATCTCCCAATCTTCACAACCCTATGTTGCCACACATTATACTAACAAAAGGAGATTCAGTCAGATCCACCTGAACGATTCGGCAGTATATATGCAACGTTACGAAGTTTCGCCTTCATTTTTCAATGTATTCAAGATCAGTACCGAATCGGGAAGTATCGAAGAGTTGGAAAAGAACTTGTCTCCACAATCTATCATACTGTCAGAAGAAGGAGAAAAGAGATTGACGGATGGCTCATCCGCCATTGGGAAATCGGTAAATATAGACAAGAATACATTATCCCGACAAGTCACAGCCATTTGTTCACCCGTTCGAAACACGGAGTATATTAAAGCAGAACCCTGCTTCTACATACTTCTGCAGGACGAACATCTTGTGACCGAACTAACCCCGGATAATCTGCAGGAGGTGGAACTGTGCATACGGGTAAAAGCGGAAAAGGACAACACGGAATTTCCGTCCCGTTTTCTGTCTGATCTGACATGGCAGGCGAATGTAGGAAATTTGTATGTCATAGATATACTTCCCACCTCTGTCATACGAAAAACCGTTATCAGTCCGATGACCAGCGAATATCGGACCCGACTGCTGATGTTACTCTTTTTGTTGGTTAATATCTTTTTGGGTATCTCCGGAGTGTTCTGGCATCGCACGAAGCATCGCCGTGAAGAGCTGGGAGTCCGAATGGCTTTTGGGGCAAGCAGGAACAATTTACGTTCATTATTAATCGGCGAAGGATTACTTTTGCTCACTGTGGTAGCCATTCCCTCCACTCTAATCTGTTTCAATCTCTGTTTGGCAGAGCTGATCAATCTCTATTGGATGGACTTTACGATGGTTCGGTTCCTGACGGGCATACTTGTCACTTATCTCTTAATGGCAATCATGATCATTTCGGGAATATGGTACCCGATTCATTTAGCCATGCGGGTAAAACTGGTAGAGGCATTATCCTATGAATAATGCCCCTGCAAGTGCTACTGATACTATTTACAGATAAACGTAACCAACAATCCTTTGTGATCGGTTGGCCATACATCAAGCGGCAATAAGAACTTATCTTTGGATGTCTCCTGCACACGCTGTGCACGGACAATGGAGCCTTTCGGTCCGAAGATGACCGCCTTCCTTGCATCCAGTCCTTCGCCTTTATAGAAAATAAAGTCGATCCGGTCCCGCTCATCCGCTTTGGGAGCCCATGTTATTTTCTCCGGAGTTTTTGCCGGATTATCCGAAGGGTAAGTAAAGCCGGGATGCGTCAAAGGATTGGGGTATATCTTGCGGTAACTGTCGATAAATCCGGCTTCTTCCAGCAAAGTCGTTACTGTCCAGGGCACTACGAAGCCATTGTGATCGTACAGATTTTTGTTCTTTTCTATCCAGTCACGATGGGACGGTTCGTTAAAGTCGCCGCCGATAATCACTTTATACCCTGTTGCCAGGTCTTTTTCTGCCTGAGCGATAAACATTCGGATGGCGTCATCCCGCTGGGAAGCCACATTTACTTTCATAATTTCTTCTACCGATGCCGGTATCGGAATTTCCTTCCAGGTAGAGCCGTCGTAGCCACGGGCATTGTAGTACGCACAATCCAGATAATCCAGATGTGACGTATAAACAGCTACCTTATGCCCATTGACGGAACTCGTCAGACGGTAGATGCTTCCATGATCGTCTTTTTCGGGGAAAACAGTCAGTGAGTCGGTTATGGGATGTTTGCTCAGCAAACCTGTGTCATAACTATAAAAAGAATAATACGAAAGCCCTTTTTCTTTCAGCGAAGCGCAGACGCGGGCCGTGAAATTAGTCTTATTATAATTGCGGACTTCACTGAAAGTCACAAAGTCCGGTTTCAAGCGGACAATCTCATTGACAATGGCATCGTATCCTCCCGGCACCATCGTGCCTTCCTGCCATACGTTCCATTGCAGTACGGTAAATTCATTACTTTTCTGACTTCGTGCAAAGACAGAAACAAATAGTAAAAGTGTTGTCAATAGTAAGTTGGTTAATCGCATTTTATTTATTATTTAGTGTTATATATATCATTAAATAGCTTTCCAGAATGACTGGAAATCACGGTATTTGCCGTAACAGACCAGTTCGTCTCCTTCTTCCACCTTCTCATTTCCGGGCAGCTCATTCTTGACGTGAAGCTCCATCAGAGAAATGCCCAGACAATTAGTGACTTTGTTCGCACGCTTCAATGCGATCAGCTTCAGATGAAACTCTTCGTCCATATTCAGCTCATTCACAAAGTATCCGACAAACTTCTTCGGAACGGTAAACTTCACGACATAATAATCCTGATCGATACGGAACGCTTCCATCGTCGCTCCAAAGTCGAGCAACTGCACCAGGCTGCGGGCGGCATCTTCTTCCGGTGTCAGAATCTTCTCCAGGCTGAATGCTTCGAGTACTGCCTTGTGTACCGCATCAATGGCACGGGCAAAGATGCGGGGTACCTTTTTCTGCTTCAACAATGCAACGACACGTATCGATGCTCCAAAATTCTCGCCAATCGCCACAATAACGATATCTACGCTATTCAAAGGCAGCACCGACAAGGACTGTTCGTCCGTAGCGTCAATGACAAAAGCGGTGGCAACCTTATCTTTGATTGAATCGACACGGCTTTCGCTGATGTCCGCTCCAATAATTTCATGCCCCAATGCCGATAATTCCTCGGCAAGTACATGTCCGTAATTTCCTAAACCAATAATAATATACTTCATGATGTTAGTTTATGATGATGTTATCACTCGGATAACGGTATTTTGTATTCTTTTTCTGCTTGACGATTCCCAGCATCAGCGTAATCAGACCGACACGTCCGATAAACATCAGCAACGATACCAGCAATTTGCTTGCATCGCACAATTGAGGCGTCAGATTCAGGCTCGATCCTACCGTGCTAAGGGCGGAAACACATTCAAAGGTCAGTGCCAGCAAAGAGGCTTTCGGTTCGAGTATGCTCAATATGAAGATAAAGAGAAACAGTACGCCCAGCGACATGACGACCGTCGCATTGGAACGCCGGATAGAGTCATGAGACAATTCCCTGCCGAAGACCTCCACCCGTTCACTTCCCCGCAATACGGCTACAAGGTTCAACACTACCACTGCAAAAGCATTCACTTTGACACCGCCTGCCGTAGACTGCGAACCACCGCCGACCCACATCAGGAAGAGATAAACCAACAGTGTCTGCACGCTCAATGATGCCAGATCGACACTGCTGAACCCCGCCGTTCGCGGACAGGTAGCATTAAAGAATGCTTGCGTCCATTTATCGGCCACAGGCATTCCGGCAAAGGAGGCATTCCACTCAAAAGCTGCAATGGCCAGTGTACCGATCAGCAAAAGCAGGAAAGTCATGATCAATACGATTTTCGTATTCAGATTGTAGAGGTGCTGCATCTTATGCCTTTCCAGTTTGCGGGTACGCACAAACGTCCAGAAATGACGCAAATGGTATAATACGATATCTTTGAAATTAACCAGAATCGGGAAACCGATACCGCCCAAGATAATCAGTAAAGAGACGGAGATGAACAGCCAGTTGTGGTTGGTCATCACCATCGAATTTCCTAAATTGCCTGAAAGAGTGGAGAAACCCGCATTACAGAAAGCCGAAATGGAATGGAAGGCGGCAAAAGCCAGTTCTTCTTCCAGATTCATCCCAAGCGTACCGTGAATGCTGAACCAGATGGACACCATGCCAATGCCTTCGATGACCAATGTAAATCCAAGGATATACAGCAATGTGGACAGCAACGACCCCAACGAATTGGAACTGACCATATCACGGACAACGAGCTGATTGTAAATGGAAGTATTTCCCATAAAGAACATGGCAAAGAAACTGGTTAATGTCATCACTCCCAGTCCGCCAACTTGAATCAGCAGGATAATGACTACAAGACCGCCGGTGGTGAAAGTGGTGGATACGTCTACCGGCACCAAGCCCGTCACACAGACGGCACTGGTGGCTGTAAACAGAGAATCGACCCAAGTGATACCATTGACCGTACATCGCGGAAGCATCAGCAATCCCGTCCCGATCAGAATAATAGCCATGAAGCTGACAGCCAGTATCAAAGACGGATTCGTACGGCGTCCTAAAAGACGCACCAAGCCATTGGACAGGTTCAGCAGAGAAAGAATCAGCAGTAATATTAAATGGTAAAACTTACCGTGCAGGAATTCCCAGACTTGCAGAATCGCTCCTTCCTCTTCCGGACGATGGAAGATGACGGGGACTAAAGTAAGGTAAAGCAATCCGCTCAATATCCATGCCAGCCTTCGATATTGCTTTTTCGTATTCCGGTATTCCAGCGAAATATGCAAGGTGACATCAATTAAAAAGATAATCCATACGGCCTTATACAAAATCTGTATCTGCTGTACTTCGCCCGGGGACAATGGAAAACCATGTTCGTAAACCACTCCGACAATCAACAACAGAGATGCCAGGTAAGTGAGTGCTTCTACCAACCCCAGCAGGATACGTACATAGGGTTTGAGAAGCTTATTCTGATATAACAGAAATTTATGATAAATCTTCATATCACATTTTTTTATTGTCGTATTTGCTATGCCGTGCAAACTTAACTAAAATAACAATCGGAATCGATTCTTTGTTGACAAAATTACACGAATATTAAAAATTTTGCCTACTTTTGGCAGCAGAAAACTAATAAACCACAATAACATGAGTGACAAAAGAAAACGGTATATCCTACCGGAAGAAGAAATTCCACATTACTGGTACAACATTCAGGCTGATATGGTGAACAAGCCAATGCCGCCGTTGCATCCGGGAACTAAACAACCGCTGAAAGCGGAAGACCTGTATCCAATCTTTGCCAAAGAACTGTGTCATCAGGAGCTTAACCAGACTGACGCATGGATCGAAATACCGGAAGATGTACGCGAAATGTATAAATATTATCGCAGTACGCCGCTTGTACGCGCTTACGGACTGGAAAAAGCGCTCGGAACTCCGGCACATATCTATTTCAAGAACGAAAGTGTCAGCCCGATCGGTTCTCATAAACTGAACTCTGCGCTGGCTCAGGCTTATTATTGCAAAGAAGAAGGCGTCACAAACGTTACTACCGAAACCGGTGCGGGCCAATGGGGAGCCGCTCTTTCTTACGCTGCCAAGGTTTTCGGTCTCGAAGCCGCCGTTTATCAGGTAAAGATCAGCTACGAACAGAAGCCTTACCGCCGCAGCATTATGCAGACTTTCGGCGCACAGGTCACTCCTTCTCCGTCTATGTCTACCCGTGCGGGTAAAGATATTCTGACGGCTCACCCCACCTATCAGGGTTCTCTGGGTACAGCCATCTCGGAAGCTATCGAACTTGCACAAATGACTCCCAACTGTAAATATACTCTTGGTTCGGTACTCAGCCACGTTACTCTCCATCAGACAATCATCGGTTTGGAAGCTGAAAAGCAAATGGAAATGACGGGTGAATATCCGGACGTAGTAATCGGTTGTTTCGGAGGCGGTTCCAACTTCGGAGGTATCTCTTTCCCATTCATGCGTCACAACATCCTGGAAGGAAAGAAAACTCGTTTCGTTGCTGCCGAACCTGCTTCGTGCCCGAAGCTGACCCGCGGTAAATTCCAATATGACTTTGGTGATGAAGCCGGATATACTCCGCTGCTCCCGATGTTTACATTAGGACACAACTTCGCCCCTGCCCATATCCATGCAGGCGGTCTTCGCTATCACGGTGCAGGTGTCATCGTTTCTCAATTGCTGAAAGACAATCTGATGGAAGCGGTAGATATCCAGCAACTGGAATCTTTCGAAGCCGGTTGTCTGTTCGCACAGGCGGAAGGTATTATTCCGGCACCGGAATCCAGCCACGCAATTGCTGCCGCTATACGCGAAGCAAAGGCGTGCAAGGAAACAGGAGAAGAGAAAGTGATTCTGTTCAACCTGTCGGGACATGGTCTGATCGATATGGTGTCTTATGACAAATATCTGGCAGGCGATTTAGTGAACTACGCACTGACTGACGAAGATATTCAGAAGAATCTGGATGAAATAGGAGACTTATCCAAATAAGCCTCGGTTTCTGAACCGAATTCTGTAAGTATAAAGCCCGGTATGATGCCGGGCTTATTTATTATCTCTACGAAACTATCCAAAAGAATACAGTCTTTTGTGTTTTATTCATGGGGTATTTAAAGGAAATTACTATCTTTGGTGCCATTATTAATCTCGTGAACTAATAATGAGCAAGCTTAAGAAGATAGTAATCTACTTGTTTTTCCTATGCTTAGGAATGCATTCCGCCTTTTCTGAAACCCCGGAACAAATCACATTTTCCTATATTTCCATCAATGAGGGACTCTCACAAAGTACTGTGTTCTCCATCGATCAGGATAAAAGGGGCAATATGTGGTTTGCTACTTATGACGGAGTTAACAAATACGACGGATACGCATTTACGGTTTATCAGCATAATGAGGATGACCCGAACAGCATCGCCAACGACATCTCCCGTATTGTAAAAACAGACAGTCAGGGACGGGTATGGATTGGTACGCGTGATGGTTTGTCCCGTTATGATGAGGAAAAAGACATATTCCAGAACTTCTTCTATGAGAAGAAAGGGAAACATCTGCAAGTCAACGGTATCGAAGAGATTTCGCCGGAGCAATTACTTATCAGCACCCCGGAAGGGCTGATCATGTTCGATATCAAAGAATCCAAATTTATAGATGATTCTTTCAGCACAGCGATGCACAAAACAATAGCCTCCACTCTTTACAGACAGGGAGACCTAATTTATATCGGTACTCCGACCGACGGACTCTACAATTATTCCATTACTCAGAAAACTTTTGAAAAGGTAATCCCCATTTTAGGGACAAAGCAGATTCAGGCTATCCTTCAGCAATCCCCTACCCGCATCTGGGTGGCAACCGAAGGAGCCGGACTGTTCCTGATTAATCCGAAGACGAAGGAAATAAAGAATTATCTGCATTCTCCCTCCAATCCGAAGAGTATCAGCTCTAATTATATCCGTTCACTGGCAATGGACTCACAAAACCGTTTATGGATCGGAACTTTCAATGATTTGAATATTTATCATGAGGGTACTGATTCTTTTGCCTCGTACAGCAGTAACCCCGTAGAAAACGGCAGTCTGTCACAACGTTCGGTGCGCAGTATCTTTATGGATTCTCAGGGCGGTATGTGGCTGGGAACTTATTTCGGTGGTCTGAACTATTATCACCCTATCCGGAACCGGTTCAAGAATATCCGTAATATTCCTTATAAAAACTCGTTAAGCGACAATGTAGTAAGCTGTATTGTCGAAGATAAAGACAAAAACCTGTGGATAGGAACGAATGACGGAGGATTGAATCTTTATAATCCGATTACGCAGCGATTTACATCTTATACGCTGCAAGAAGATGAAAATGCAAGAGGCATCGGTTCCAACAATATCAAGGCGGTATATGTAGACGAAAAGAAATCTTTGGTATATATAGGTACTCATGCCGGCGGACTGAGTATTCTTCACCGCAACGGCGGGCAGGTAGAAAACTTTAACCAACGCAACAGTCAGCTGGTGAATGAGAACGTGTATGCCATACTTCCCGACGGAGAAGGGAATCTCTGGCTGGGAACGCTCAGTGCACTGGTTCGTTTTAATCCGGAAAAACGGAGTTTTACCACGATTGAAAAAGAGAAAGATGGCACTCCGGTCGTTTCCAAACAAATCACGACACTATTCCGCGACTCCCATAAACGCTTATGGATTGGTGGAGAAGAGGGAGTATCAGTCTTTCAGCAAGAAGGGCTGGATATACAAAAAGCATCCATACTTCCGGTTTCCAACGTCACCAAGCTCTTTACGAACTGTATTTACGAGGCTTCCAACGGAGTCATCTGGGTAGGTACACGCGAAGGATTTTATTGTTTCAATGAAAAAGACAAGCAGATCAAACGGTATAACACGACCAACGGTCTGCCGAATAACGTAGTATACGGTATTCTGGAAGATTCCTTCGGAAGACTCTGGTTAAGTACCAACCGGGGCATTTCCTGCTTTAATCCGGAGAGTGAGAAGTTCCGTAACTTTACAGAGTCGGACGGGTTGCAAAGCAATCAGTTCAATACCTCTTCGTATTGTCGTACGTCTGTGGGACAGATGTATTTTGGCGGTATCAACGGAATCACGACTTTCCGTCCGGAATTATTGCTCGACAATCCTTATACGCCTCCGGTAGTTATCACCAAACTGCAACTGTTCAATAAGGTAGTCCGTCCGGATGATGAGACTGGTATTCTGACCAAGAACATCAGTGAAACGGAAAGTATCACACTGAAATCCTGGCAAACTGCTTTTTCCATTGAATTCGTGGTATCCAACTATATCTCCGGACAACATAATACTTTCGCCTATAAGCTGGAAGGTTATGATAAGGAATGGTATTATCTGACGGACAGCCGCACCGTCTCCTACTCTAACCTGCCACAGGGAACATATCAGTTCCTTGTCAAAGCTGCCAACAGCGACGGCAAATGGAATCCTATCCCTACGGCATTGGAAATTATCGTTCTGCCGGTCTGGTATAAGACTTGGTGGGCACTACTCATCTTCTTCGCAACCTTCGCAGGTTTCATCACTTTTGTTTTCCGCTTCTTCTGGATGCGCAAAAGTATGGAAGCCCAGCTTGAAATAGAACGCAGAGACAAAGAACATCAGGAAGAAATCAATCAGATGAAGATGCGTTTCTTCATCAACATCTCGCATGAACTTCGTACACCTTTGACACTGATTCTGACTCCTCTGCAAGAGATCATTAATAAAATCAGCGACCGATGGACACGCAACCAACTGGAATATATCCAGCGAAATGCAAACCGCCTGCTGCATCTGGTCAACCAATTGATGGACTACCGCCGTGCTGAACTCGGAGTGTTCGAGCTAAAAGCGAAAAAAGGAAACGCTCATCAACTGATACAGGACAACTTCCTCTTCTACGATAAACTGGCACGCCACAAAAAGATTACTTATACTCTACACTCTGAACTGGAAGACAAAGAAGTTCTTTTTGATGCCAACTATCTGGAACTGATAGTAAACAACCTCCTTTCCAATGCCTTTAAATATACGGAAAGCGGGCAAAGCATTACCGTGACTCTGAAAGAGGAGAACGGCTGGTTATTGTTGCAAGTCAGCGATACAGGTATAGGTATCCCTATCAACAAACAGGGAAAGATATTCGAACGTTTCTATCAGATAGAAAGTGAGCACGTGGGAAGTGGTATCGGACTTTCGTTAGTACAACGTCTGATAGAACTTCATCATGGGCGCATCGAACTGGACAGCGAAGAAAACAAAGGCAGTACATTCTCTGTCTATCTGCCACAGGATTTGTCTGTTTACAAACCTTCCGAGTTAGCTTCCAATGACGAACAGAATGAAGAAGAGCAAGTATACTCTACCAATTCCAAAGCAATGTATTTCATCGACACGGAGAAAGTGGAAAACGAATCTGTGGAATCCGGTGATAAGAAGCGCGGAACAATTCTGATCGTAGAAGATAATAATGAAATCCGCCGTTACCTGAGTAACGGACTGGCGGATTTGTTCAACACACTGGAAGCCGGGAACGGTGAAGAAGCACTGGAAAAGCTGAAAGATAACGAGGTGGATGTAATTGTCACCGACGTCATGATGCCGGTTATGGATGGTATCAAGTTATGCAAGAACGTGAAACAGAATATCCGGACTTGTCATATCCCGGTTATTATTCTCTCCGCAAAGACTGATATCAAAGATCAGATGGAAGGTTTGCAAATGGGTGCGGATGACTATATCCCCAAACCATTCTCTCTTGCCATCCTGACAACCAAGATACAGAACATGATGCGTACACGCAGACGGATGCTCGATAAGTACGCCAAGTCATTGGAAGTAGAACCGGAAAAGATCACATTCAATGCGATGGATGAAGCCTTGCTGAAACGTGCCATGACAATTGTGGAAAAGAATATGGATAACATCGAATTCTCTACCGACGAATTCGCCAGGGAAATGAACATGAGCCGTTCTAATCTGCATCTGAAGCTAAAAGCAATTACCGGAGAATCAACCATTGACTTTATCCGTAAAATCCGTTTCAATGAAGCAGCCAAGCTACTGAAAGACGGACGATATACGGTAGCGGAAGTCAGTACTATGGTAGGATTCAATACGCCGTCATATTTTGCCACCAGTTTCAAGAAGTATTTCGGATGCTTACCTACGGAGTATATCAAGAAATCAAAAGGATAGCCTTCTCATTCAAGGAAAATATGTTGTTAGACAAATTTGATATATAATTCAATAAAACTAATAGTAGCTAAATTGTTTTTGAACAAAGTATAGACGTTATGAACAAGTATTGGCCCTATAACTCTCTACATTTGTATAGAGATATCAGAACCAAAAGAATATAAACCACATTAAAGGAAATGTTTATACTATGAGCTTCAAAAAACGACTTTACATCTATGTAATTTTATCATTCATCAGTATGGGTATAGTTAATGCACGTTCAATAACTATACAGCAAAAAATTGACTGGCCCGAATTCATGAGCAGTCAGGACATGATATGGGAAGTACTGCCTGAATATTGGCACGAATCAGCCTATCTAGGAAATGGCAGGCTGGGGCTAATGATTTATAAAGAACCGGAAAAGAACTACATACGGTTCGAAACCAGTAACTGCGATGTACACGACCACAGAGAAAAAAGAGACGTATTCGGGACGCCCCGATTACTCACCGGTCACTTTGCATTACACCCTAAAGGAGAAATCATCAGTGGCAAGATGCGCCTCGACCTTTGGAACGCAGAGGCTACAACAGATATTGTCACTACCAAAGGAACGATCCATTTAAAAACATTTGTCCATGCCGACGATATGATTATGATCATAAAAGCAACGACAGAAGGAGAAGAAAAAGACTTTCAGTGGGAATGGATTGCTGCCGAAGCCAACAGTCCCCGCTATCTTTTCTTCAAGAATCAAGGTAAGATGGACAAAATTCCGCAAGACTATCAACTCAATCCTGCTGCTGAAATCAGTCAAAAGGATGACATAAACTTATCCACCCAAAAGTTACTTGCCGGCGGTGAAACAGTAGTAGGATGGCAGGAAAGTAAAGCAGAAAAAGGAGAACGCATTCTGTGGGTAAACCTTACACATACATATCCACAGACAAATGCCGGAGAAATATGTATGAAAGAAATAAAGAAAGCCGGGCGTCAAGGTTTTAAAAAGCTACAAAGTACGCATCGCAAATGGTGGAATGCCTATTATCCTGCCAGTTTCATCACATTGCCCGAAATCCAAAAAGAAAACTTTTACTGGATACAGATGTACAAACTGGCTTCCGCTACTCGCGGCGACCGCACCTTGATAGATAATACAGGTCCCTGGCTGACAGAAACTCCCTGGCCCAACGCCTGGTGGAACCTCAACGTACAGCTAACTTATTGGGCATTGAATGCCTCTGACCATTTAAACCTGGCCGCCTCACTCGAAAACGCACTTTACAACCATATAGACGAACTACGCCTCAACGTTCCTTCTGCCTACCGTTCTAATTCTTTAGGGATTGGAGTGGCTTCCAATCTGGAATGTATGTCAACGGAAATAGGTATTCCCGGCAAAGGTAAAGCACAAGTAGGCTTATTACCGTGGGCATGCCATAATCTCTGGCTCATCTACCGTCACAAGATGGATGATAATGTGTTACGCGACAAGTTATTTCCATTATTAAAAGGTGCTGTCAACTATTACCTGCACTTCCTGGAAAAAGGCGAAGATGGCAAATTGCATCTCCCCAAAACCTATTCACCGGAATACGATGCCGTAGAAGACTGTAACTTCGATCTCGCTTTGCTGCATTGGGGATGTCAGACCTTACTTGAATCAGCAAAGCGCCTGAACATTCAGGATCCCCTGATTGAAACCTGGCAAAGTGTTCTTAATAATCTGGTTGCTTATCCTATGGATGAAAACGGTCTGTTAATAGGAAAAGATATGCCTTATGCCTTTTCTCACAGGCATTACTCGCATTTACTTGCCATCTATCCTTTATATCTGCTCAACACTGAACAAACCGGTGCTGTTGACATCATCGAGAAGTCGCTGGCCTTTTGGCAAAGTAAACCCAAAGCACTCCAAGGTTATTCATGTACCGGTGCTTCTTCTATCTCGTCAGCTATCGGTAAGGGAAATGACGCGCTTGCTTATTTGAATAAGTTATTCGGAAAGTTCCTTAGCCCTACCACTATGTATAAAGAAGCAGGCCCTGTTATCGAAACCCCGTTATCAGGTGCTCAGTGCATTCACGATATGTTGCTACAGAGTTGGGGAGGAAAAATCAGAGTTTTCCCGGCAGTGCCGGATGCCTGGCAGGATGTTGCCTACTCCGGTTTACGCACAGAAGGAGCCTTCAAAGTTTCTGCCAGCAGAAAACAGGGAAAAACAGAATTCGTGCATATAAAGAGTCTGGCCGGAGAGCCTTGTATAGTGATGACCGACATCTCTAATCCTGTTTTCACCGGAAAGAGAGACTTTATAATAAAATCTGTCGATAATGGTATTTATCAGATTGACTTAAAAAAGGGAGAAGAAATCATCATGTATCCTAAAGGTACATCTCCTGATTTTAGTATCTCGCCCATATCACATATGTCTCAAAACTATTTTGGAAAGAAGGCAAAATAGCCTATTGAGATCAGTATGCAAAAGAGCTGCTTGAATGAATCTTAAAATCATCCATTTGAGCAGCTCAAATTGTACAAAAGGCATCTTATGACACTATGTAGAGATATTACATTCTGATATCTAAAAAACTAAAGTTCAGAGACAAAACCACCTTTTTGCACAAAAATAGTATATGTCTCAACAAAATTAATATCAAAAAAGTCATTTTTGAACAAAGTGTGGACAACATAAATTAAGAATCATATTTAATGAGATTACATTTGCAACAGTAAAATAACACTTTTAATAATTATAAAACCTAATAAAGTATGAAGAACATCTTCTTTATTTGCATTTGTGCCTTATTCGCTTTTACCGGATGCACGGATGACGATGATGAACTATTGGCAAATGGAGACTCTAACATTAACTTGCTTCCTAATCCTCAACCGAATGACGTAATTAATGAAAAGTTATTCGAGGTTATCAACCTGGATTATCCGGGTCTGGAAAAGGTGAAAGAGTATTATGAGGCTAATGAGTATTATTACGCTGCTCATGAGTTATTAAAATACTATAGAAACAGATCGGATATCAGCAACCCGAATATCAATCTGATCAACCCTTCTATTACTGCTTTTGATCAGAACATAGCTGATCAGGCATTGGAACACAGATTCTATGTACGTAACTTCAAGGAAAAAGAAGAAAACGGCAAGGAAGTCTATTATTTATTTGATAAAGATAAAAAGATAGACTGGACTTATATTCCTGCTGAAATTACAGACCAGGAATTTAAGTCTCAGACCCACCGTCATCAATGGATGCTTCCACAAGCAAAGGCTTACCGCGTCAATCAGAATGAGAAATATATTCAATCATGGATAGAGGTTTATAGTGACTGGCTGAATACATTCCCTTGTCCGGAAGGTACAGTAAGCAAAGATGCTGTCCAGTGGTATGGCCTGCAACCTGCCGAAAGAGTGCTTGACCAAATCGATATCATGCCTCATTTTATCCAATCTACCAACTTTACCCCTCAATGGCTTTCAACATTCCTTGTTGCTTTTGCCAATGAAGTAGAGTGCATTCGCAACAACTATTATACTGACGGTAGTAATATTTATGTTACCCAGGTACAAGCAATCAATACAGCAGGTATTTTAATGCCCGAATTCAAGAATGCAGAAGCATGGCTGAATGAAGGAGCACAAAAAATCACTGAACAGATTACTGCACAGTTCTTAGAGGACGGAGTTCAAAATGAATTGGACCCAAGTTATCATATCGGAGTAGTTGCAGGATTCTATAATATATATAAAATCGCCCAACTCAATAACAAGTTAAGCTTATTCCCTTCTACCTATATAGAACAATTGAGAAAAGCAGCCCGCTTTGTTATGGATATCATCTATCCGGACTATACAATTGACAACTTCAATGATACACGTTCTGCTTCATATACTAAAAATGTATTATTAAGAAATCTGAGACAGTATTCTGAAATGTTCCCGGATGATGCAGAAATGAAATGGATGTCAACAGAAGGTAAACAAGGAACAACGCCTGCCGGTTTGACACAGATATATGATGCTTCCGGCTATTATATGTTGCGTAGCGGATGGGGAAAAAGCTCGACCATGATGATTCTGAAAAACAATAATAATCCGGATAACAAATGGCACTGCCAACCCGATAACGGAACATTTGGTATCTATCGTAACGGACGTAATTTCTTCCCGGATGCCGGTGTATACTCTTATGGAGGAACTACAGAAAGCAATGCGGAACGCAATGCGTACCTCGCTACTAAGAACCATAACACAATGACAGCCTTAAGTGCAACAATTGCCAACGGATATATGAAAGGCGAGTTCCTTAAACATGAGACCAAAGGAAACACACAGATCTTGGTTACTCAGAATCAAATTAAAGCCGGTCTTACTCACCGCCGGGCTGTATTCTTTGTAGATAAAGAGTTCTTTGTTCTTGTAGACGAAGGATACGGAGCTGGTAATAAAGACAAAATCAATTTGAATTTCCATCTTTGTTCAAGCGAAGCTAATGAAACAGCATATGATGACTTATCCGCTTCTTATCAGTATGGCGCACATACCACATTTGCAAATAATAACATACTGGTTCGCACTTTTGCCGAGACAAGCCAGGATTTTGGCAAATCAAATGTTGCATCTGATGTTTCCAATAAGTTAGGAGAAAAGAATGCGTCACGCAAAGGTTATCAATATACCATACGAAAACCTGAGAATGGAGCTGCCCGCTTTATTACTGTAATTTATCCATTCGAAGCTGTTTCTACACTTAACAATCTGACTATGGATGCCCAGTTTACTGATAACGCCTCTAAAGACGCAGGTACATTCCATGCAAATGGTGCTGCGGTAGAAGTAACTATCAATGGCAAGAAATACGAATTATCTTATACTTTATAATTTAATATACCTAAGAAAAATGAGATCTAAATTACAAAACATTACTTCAAGATTGCTGGCAATCTTAATGGTAGTTGGATTGTGTGTCACGAACTCCTCCTGCACGGATCCGGAGACAACTGACTCTACCAAGTTTGCGCTTTTCTATGCCGGTATTACCGACATAGGCCCCTCTATGAATTTTAATTTGGACGCTCCTACTTATATTGGAGGTGCTCCTTCTGATTTTGCTATTACACGTGTAACTTTAAATGGTGAAATTTATGACACAAATAGTTTTGCTATAGATACAAATACAGGATCAATTTCACTATCAAATACAAACGGGTTACCTGTAGGACTTTATGCTTTAAGCGTATCTTGTTATTCTAATGGTAACTACTATGAATTCAAAGATGTTGTAACTATCAATATGATGAAACCGGTGCCGGATGGCATTAGTGTGGAACCTAATAAAATAAGTGCAGAGTATGCTGATATCATAAATACAGAAAGCACAATAGAGTTACCCACCGCACAAGTTGTTACCGAAGGAGACCATATTTCAATTCAAAAATACATCATCACTAATGTGCGTAAAGATGGTGCATTAGTTGAAGAAAATGATTTCTTTACTATTTCTAGTACAGGTGAAATTTCAATTACCAAAGGAGAATCTAAAATTCAACCGGGGAAATATGTACTTGATTTAAAATTAACGACAGCAATTGTAGACGAAGAAGCGGAAGAAGGTATCTTTGCAAATGCAATAGAAATAGATATTACCTCTAAGCCATTAGCACTGACGTATACTCCAAATTCAGTCAAAGTAGAAGAAAATGCCCAAAATGTGTCTGTTACACCTGCATTAATCGGCTCTTCTGAAGGACTGACTTATGCAATCAAGTCAGTAAGTCCTACTACCTCCTCAGTCACTATTGATCCTGCAACAGGTGTTATAACACTAGCTGCCAATAACCAGTTAGAAATTGGTACTATCTGTGAAGTTTCTGTTACTGTGACAAATCAATACGGAAGTACTGATTTCGAAAATGCATACACAATGACTATTGTAGAGTTTATTAATCCAATTACTAAATTCGAATATAGCGACACGGAAGAGTTCATTCAAGCAACTGTTTTTGAACATCCGGTTAAAACAATAGATGGTGATGAAGTTAACTTCTCATTCGTCAATTTAGATTCTAAATTAAGTGAATTGAATATTGATGCCACTACAGGTACTATTTCAGCTAAAAAAGGAAACAATATACCAGTAGGTCAACATACAGTTACAGTACTGGCTAAAAACAATAAAAGTGAATTGCAGACTTCTTTCAAATTGAATATTAAAAAGAATCCATATTATTTTACTTATGTGCATTGGGGAAATAATCTAGGCCTGACACCTGCCCAAAATTATGCAAGCCAATATAGAGTAACATCTAGCAGTACCCTGCTTTCTTTATCTATTCCAGTAGCAGAAACAGATATACCAAAAGACGTAGAAGTAGAATGGACTATAGATAATAGTAGTTCAAGCATAACAACAGGTTCAATTGATGAAAATGGTACTATTACTTTCACGGCAGGATGGACAAATGCCAAAGTTCTTATGATCCTTGTAAAAGCTACCACAGGTAAGGGTACTGCAGGCGAAATAACAATCAAGACTCCTGTATTTATCCATTGTTCAGGTGCAGTAAATGGAGTTACTGTTAATTACACCCCATTTGTATTCCAGGTTAACCCTCGTACAGGAGGAAGTTCCGTAGCACCCACAATAACTGGTACAGACTTAAGTACATTTATTGCAGACTACCGCCGTACATTCAATTATTATAATATCAATGGACCTGCAGAACACAAAAATGGTCAACCGGGTGGCGGTAACGATACATTTATGTACAGCGTATGGAAAGCATATTATGAGTCAATCGGAGTAGCAAGTGTTAATACCGGACAAAAATGGCCGTTGTCATATTACGACAATACATCCAGACTTGCCGCACCACTAGGATATGTAGATGCAACCAATAACTGTGCAGTTAAAATCAATCCTAATAAATGGCTGAATGAATATGGTTACGCTAACGGAGTAATGATTGGACAGATGACATTCGTAACAGATGGTAATTCAGGTGGCGTCAGCAGTGGATCACAAATGTTCCCAATGGCAATCTGGTTTGATACGAAATTCCAATAATGAAATAAATATATATCATAATGAATACATATAAATCTATAGTGAACACATTGAGCAAAAGAGGGTATCTCACCCTCTTGGCTCTCTTGATAGCAATCACCTCCTTTGCTCAGGAAATCACAGTGAATGGTACGGTGCTTGACGAGACTGACACACCTCTAATTGGAGCAACTATCCAGATAAAGAACACTCAAAAAGGTGTAATTACAGACTTTGACGGAAAATTCTCTATCAAAGCAAATAATAATGCAACATTAGTAGTCAGCTATATTGGTTACCAAAATCAGGAAATCAAGCTGAAAGGACAGAAAAATCTGAATCTGAAGCTTATTCCAGATAATGCTATGCTGGACGAAGTAGTAGTTGTAGGTTATGGTAGCATGAAAAAAAGCGACTTAACAGGTTCTGTTTCTTCTGTAGCAGCCAAATCTATCGAAGGTTTTAAAACAGGTTCTGTAGTTGAAGCTCTCGGAGGTCAGATTGCCGGTGTACAAATCACCCAATCGGATGGTACTCCCGGTTCAGGTTTTGATATCAAGATTCGCGGTGTCGGTACAGTAAACGGAGACTCTTCTCCACTCTATATTGTCGATGGATTTGAAGTGAGTGATATTGACTACCTTCCTAATTCGGACATTGAATCAGTCGAAGTATTAAAAGATGCTTCAGCCTCTGCTATCTATGGTGCGCGTGCTGCCAATGGTGTAGTTTTGGTCACAACAAAATCCGGTAAAGAAGGAAAACCTGTCATTACTTATAACGGCTCTGCTACTTACCGTAACATCCCCAAGAAACTGGATATGTTGAGTACTTATGAATTTGCAGCATTACAAGTAGAACTTAATCCGACCAAATATGGAACAACATACTTCCAAGAAGGAAATGATGCCGACGGAATACCTTATCGTCATCAAACTTTAGAAGATTATCTGAACGATCCCGGTATTGACTGGCAAAGTGAATCATTCAAGCCGACTTGGTCTCAGAATCACGATTTCAGCATCAGTGGTGGTACAAAAGAAACTAAATATGCTGCCTCTTTCTCACATTTCGATGAGAATGGTATCTTCACGAACAGTGGTTATAAAAAGAATGCAGGTAAATTGCGCATCAACCAAAAGATTAACAAATTCATTACTTTCGATGCCACTATCAACTACGCAAATACAGTGAAAGAAGGTATCGGTACTTCAGGCACCGGAGGAACATTGAATATGTTATCTAATATATTGCGCTTCCGTCCTACCGGAGGTAACAGCGTCACAAACGATGAACTTCTGAACTCTGTTTTCGATCCATTGGAACTAAGCGAAAACACAACGTACTCACAAATTAACCCGATCAAACAAGCCGAAGCTGTAAAAGACCGGAGGCAATCTGAATTGTGGGGAGCTAATGCTTCTCTGACTGTACAATTGATGAAGGACCTGACATTCAAAGCATCAGCTACTTATAACACAACTAATACCAGAAGGGATCTCTTCTATGGCGAAGATTCCAGTCAGGCATATCGTAGCGGAGGTGTTTATGGTTCCACACAAATGCAGAAAGACTTGCGTTGGCAGAGCAGTAACACATTGACTTATAGAAAAAAAATCAATAAGAAAAATACGTTTGATATCATGTTAGGACATGAGTTTTCATTCAGAAGCTCAGAACTGCTATATGGACAATCCAAAGATTTCCCGTTCCCAAACCTGGGTAACGACAATTTAGGAATAGGAGCCACTCCTAGCAGCGTATCAACTTCAAGAAGCGACAAGAAATTGTTATCTTACTTTGCAAGAGGTAACTACAACTTCGACAATCGTTATCTGTTTACTGCTACAGTACGTGCTGACGGTTCTACCGTATTCTCTGCAAAAAACAAGTGGGGATATTTCCCTTCATTCTCTGCAGCATGGCGTATATCGGAAGAGAAATTCATGAAGAATATTACTCCGATATCAAATTTAAAACTCCGCCTTGGGTGGGGTACAGTAGGAAATGACCGTATCACAAACTATCTGTCTATGGATTTGTACTCATCAAGCAAATACGGACTAGGGCAACAAATGGTTACTGTGTTAAATCCGAAACAACTGGCTAACAAAGATCTGAAATGGGAAGGATCTACTACCGCTAACTTAGGTATTGATGTAGGCCTTCTTGACAACCGACTGAATTTGACAGCAGACTTCTTCTTAAAGAATACCAAAGATCTGTTGCTCGAACAAAAGCTTGCTTATGTAACAGGATTCAACTCCCAATGGCAGAATATTGGTAAGATTGAGAATAAAGGTATCGAATTGAATATCAATTCTACTAATATTCAGACTCGTAATTTCTTGTGGCAGACAGATTTCAATATTTCATTCATTAAGAATACATTGAAAGCGTTGCAGGACGGCAATACGTATATACAATCAGCAACTAAATTCAACAGTAACTTCAATGGAAATGATTATATCTCCATTGTAGGTTCCTCACTCGGACAGATGTATGGATATGTTTTTGATGGTGTTTACCAAACTTCTGATTTCAATGTACTTCCTAATGGCTCAATGCAACTGAAACCCGGAGTGACAGACATAAGCAAACATGCCGGAAAGACAGTGGAACCGGGTATGGTGAAATATAAAGATATAGATGGAGACGGTGTCATTACTCCTGACGACCGTACCACTATCGGAAACGGTCAACCGGACTGGTACGGAGGTATCACCAACACCTTCAATTACAAAAACATTGACTTCAGTTTCATGTTCCAGTTCCAATATGGCAACGATGTTTATAATGCGACACGTATGTTCAATACACAATCGCAAGACGAACGCAGTAATCAACTGGCAGAAGTTGCCGACCGATGGACTCCGACACATGCATCTAATCGTGTGCCTTCCGCCAGAGGATATGTTAAATATGAATTATACTCACGTTTCGTTGAAGACGGTTCATTCCTTCGTTTGAAAAATGTAACATTAGGATATACACTTCCTAACAAGTGGACCAAAAAAGCATATATCAATCGTCTACGAGTATATGGCACAGCCCAGAATTTATTCTGCCTGACTAAATATAGCGGTTATGACCCTGAAGTGAATATGAAAAGCAGCCCGCTTATGCCAGGATTCGACTGGGGTGCTTATCCGAAAAGTAGAGTATTTACATTTGGTGTAGAAGTTCAATTCTAAACAAAAAAAGACAATGAAAAAATTCAAATACTACTTATGCACATTAGCCTGTGCAATCACCGTTTCATCTTGCTCGTTAGATGAGACCAGCTATACAGAAATTGAGAAAGGAAACTACATGAAGAATGCGGCAGAAGCAGAAAATGTTCTTCTGGGCGTATATCGTGATATGGTTCAGGATGGTATCTACGGTTTCCACCTATCCTTGTATTTTACTATCCCCAGTGATATTGCCAAAGTAACAGGTAACAGTACCGACGGACTTCGTCTGATTCCCTCAAACGCTTATACCAGTTCACAGACTGAAATAGCAACAACATGGGCAAACCTATACAGTGCTATCTATGATGCTAACGATTTTATCGAGACACTAGGACAAAAGATCGGAACCTATGATGAAGCTAATTACAAGAAAGCCGCTGTTTATATGGCAGAAGCACGTTGTCTGCGTGCCATGTACTATTTCGAATTGGTACGTTGGTTTGGGAATGTAGCATTGATTACCAATACAGCCCAGTCCCGTCAGCATCCGTCTACTTTCACACAAGCAGATCCGGCAGATGTATACAAGTTTATAGAAACTGATTTGCAATACGCTATTGATAATCTGCCTTATTCAGTGGATGATAATATACGTTCCGACAACAGTTTCCGTCTTTCTAAAGGCGCCGCACTCGGACTGTTGACTAAAGTTTACGCTACTTGGGCAGGCTATCCTGTTCATGATACAAGCAAATGGGAAAATGCAGCAAAAACTGCTAAGATTCTGGTCGAATCGGGTAAACATCACTTACTTTCTGACTTTGAACAATTATGGAAGAACACTTGTAATGGCGTTTGGGATGACGAAGAAAGTCTGATCGAAGTAAGTTTCTATGCTCCTACCGTTACTGGAGTATCAGCTAATGACCCTTGCGGACGTATTGGTAAATGGAACGGTGTACAGGCAAGCGGTATCAGAAGCGTTCGTAATGCCGGTAACTGGCGTGTCATTCCAACTTTCCTGCGCGACTGGAAAGACCGTGAAAGCGATAACAGATGGAAGTACTCTTTTGCCGATTACAAATATGGTAAAAACACGACTACTGGCGAAGATGGAGTTAAACTTGTAATCAATACCAGCGGCAATATTGAAGACGCCATCAAAGACGATGCAAAAGATGCATTAAAGAAATCCTATATCGATAATGTATGCCCTAGAAAATGGGATACAGAAGAATATGTAAACAGTGCCAACTATCTTATCGATGCTAATCTTTCCAATATCAACTGGTATATATTACGTTATGCTGATGTATTACTTTTATATGCAGAAGCCTTAAACGAATGGAAACAAGGACCGACCGACGAAGCATATAAGGCTATTAATATGGTACGCAGACGTGGCTTCGGACTTCCCGTGGAAACCGACAACAGCGCCTCAGACTTATCCGGATTGTCTTACGACGAATTCCAAAAAGCTGTACGTAATGAAAGAGCTTATGAATTGGCATTCGAAGGACATCGCCGACAAGATCTGGTCCGTTGGGGAATCTATTACGAAAGTATCAGAAAAACAGCTCAGGATTTAGTAGACTGGTATAGTGGCGGCTACGAATTTTATGTATGCGTCGATTATACTAAAAAGAATAAGAATGAGTTACTCCCCATACCACAACAGGAAATGGACTTGTGTACTCAATTTGATCAGAATCCGGGATGGTAAATAATCATACTGCAATATAACATGAAAGCGTTACCGAAGAAATAGTCTTTCTTTTGGTAACGCTTTTATCATAACTCTTTATTTCACTGTTTTTTACATACCATGAAAAAGAATATTAGCATAGTAATTCTTCTTATATCTTTAGCCATCAGTCAATCGGCATTCTCCCAAATCTATTCATTTGAAGATGGAAAAGTGCCCGAAGGCTGGAAAGCAGATAAAGGCGTGCTTCATATTTCCTCTGAGAAATACAAATCAGGCAGTCAATCACTTCAAATCAAATGGAAACAGGACGCCATCCTCACTCTTCCCTCACCTGCCGGTATTTCTGAAGCATGCAAAAGCAGAAATGGTGGTATGAACGCATGGATATATAACGAATCTCCCACCCAAGAGAACTTACTTTTTTCCTTCAGAGATGAGACTGGTAAGGAAGTATGCCAACTTCCCTTCCTACTAGACTTTAAAGGTTGGCGATGTATTTGGGCTAAATTTCAAGGAGACATGAATATGCCATCCAAAAGCAATATTCAGTCAGTCGAAATACAATTTCCACAGCATACAAAAGAAGGAGTTACTTACATAGATCTTTTAGAGTTCACACCTAAAGTTTCCTGGCAGAATATGTCGGATGCACAATATAAGGTGAACCGTACCGACTATAGTTTAATTCCTGACTTCATTGGCTATAGAAATGCTACTCCAAAAGTAGAAAAAGTAATCACAGCCGAAGATAATCAGATTACAACCATCACAGACAGATTAACAACATGGTATCTTGGAAGCGGGCAATATTCATCTGAGAGATGGATAAAAATGAGAACGGAAAATGAAAAGACATTTATCCGGAATGGTGTGAAAGCTGCCCAAAAAATCAAAATCCAATATAACGAAGACCATACTCCTCAAGGAGAACCATTATTCCCGATGGGAGCACCCACTACCATAGACGGACAAGAAGCTAAAAAGTTTAGGACCGTTAATGAAAACGTCCTGCTTCCATTGGCACTGGATTATCGTAAAAATCAAAATGATCAAAGCCTGAAAAAAGCACTTTACATTTATGACTGGTTCAACGATCAAGGCTGGGCAGACGGCAGCAGTATGGGAACTTTATGTTTTGAGAAACTTAGAAGTTCCGGCTATTTTCACTCATTCTTTTTGCTCAAAGAACAATTATCTCCGGAACAACTAAAACGTGAGCTCCAAACGATGAACTGGTTTACCATGTTCGGGGCATGCTATCAGCTTCCTTCACATGCCGGCGAAGTAGCAGATAACTTACGCGCATTGGCGATTCCAAAGCTAATTTACGCGCTATCACAAAATGATAAACAAGAAAGGGAAGTTGCTCTGACTGCATTCAAGCATTATATGGATAATGCATTAGGAATAGCACCGGGATTCTTCGGGACGTTCAAAGCTGACTTCTCCGGATATCATCACAGAGGTCCTTATCATAGTGCTTATTACCCTCATGCACTTTATGCAGGTGCACTCATTGCTTATTTACTACACGATACTCCTTATGCACTGTCCGAAACAACGTTGTATAATCTGAAACAAGGGTTATTGACCTTCCGTTTCTTTTGCGCCGGTCTGGATGTACCTGCCGGGACTGTGGGACGTTTTCCAAAAGGACAACAGATTTTAGAAACCTTATTACCGGCTTTTGCCTATACGGCTCTGTCATTTAAAGAACCGGATAAAGAATTAACAGCTGCCTTCAAGCGAATACTTGAATCCACAGAAAACAAACAGGCTATCGCTGAATATATCAGTAACGTGAATTCAAACCTGGCATATACCAGCACTGTAGGAGAAATTGAGCTAGTAACCCAATTGGCATCAAGTTCCATTGCTAAAGAAAAGCCTGTCACCGGTACACTGTTCATGCCTTATTCCGGATTATTGGTTGCTAAAGACAGTCTTTTTCATTTCAACATCAAGGGATTCAGCCGCTATATATGGGACTTTGAATCTTCTGCCACAGAAAACACCAAAGGACGCTATCTGGCTTATGGTCAAATAGAATATTTTGACTTAAAAAACAGACATAAATCTTTTAATCCGCAAGAAACCGACTTCGACTGGAATTATATTCCGGGAGCTACTACCAAAATTTTACCTGATAAAGTATTGCAAGACAAAGGCGGATCAAGTTCCGGACATCGTAATTTCTCAGATGAGACATTCTTAACAGGGGTACATGCTTCCGACAAAAATGCCATGTTCTCATTCAGAATGCACGATATCACATACGATCAGTCATTCCGTGCCAACAAATCAGTATTTGTATGTGAGGATTTCCTGCTCTGCCTGGGTTCGGACATCCAAACTAAAGATAAGAGATACCCTACAGTCACTACTTTGTTTCAGTCGTTCAGCAGGAACACCAGTGAAGAAAGAATGTCGGAAGGATATATTCTGACAGACCCTTCACTCATGTACGCAGTAAAAGGAGGAGCGGTACGAACTTCCTGTGAAGGCTCTCACACACGAGCTTATATAGAACACGGGACCGCACCGGAGGCGGCAAAATATCACTATTATATACTTAAAAACAAGAATAAAGTATTGGCCCGTCAACTATTGTCCAACGAGAGTCCGATAGAAGTAGTAGCCCAAGATAATGATGCGCACATTGTTACCTATAAAACGAAAGAAATCACATACGGTGCTCTTTTCAATGCACAGAAGAAGTATGAAGGTCAACTGGTTTTCCAAGTAAATATTCCGCTTTCTTACATACTTGAAAAGCAGAAGGACAATTCATTTAAGCTCTCTGTTTGTGAGCCGGATATGAGAAGAATATCCCGTGCACATATGGGACTACTGACGGAAGAAGATGTAATACAACAAGAGAAACCTTATGATACGCAACTGACTATCAATGGGCTATATAATGTGGAATGTCCTCAAAAAACAATAAAAGTATCATTAGATAAAGAAAAGGACAAAACATATATAACCATTTCCACTATCCGGGGAGAAAACTATACGCTTTTATTACACCAAGCTGATCATTAATTATGAAGACTCGATTAATAGCATTATTTATTGTTGCTCTTTGCATAACAAGTACTAACGCCCAGGGCAATCTGACACTTTGGTATAAATCTCCTGCAAAAGCATGGGAAGAGGCATTGCCTGTAGGTAATGGACGTATGGGAGCCATGATTTTTGGAGATCCACAGAAAGAGAGAATACAATTCAATGAGAACACTCTTTATAGCGGAGAACCGGAAACTCCTAAAAACATAAATATAGTACCTGATCTCGCTCATATACGCCAGTTACTCAACGAAGAAAAAAACGCAGAAGCAGGAACTATCATGCAAGAGAAATGGATTGGCAGACTCAATGAAGCCTATCAACCTTTCGGAGATTTATATATCGACTTTGATTCCAAAGAAGCCGTGACAGATTATATCCATTCGCTGGATATGGAAAACGCTGTTGTTACAACTTCTTATAAGCAAAATGGTGTAAAGATAAGCAGAGAAGTCTTTGCATCTTATCCGGCACAAGCCATTGTCATACATTTAAAGGCTTCCAAACCGGTTTTAAGTTTTACCGCTTATCTGGATTCTCCGCATCCTGTAACGAATGAATCCGATTCACAAGTTGTTTATCTGAAAGGTCAGGCACCTGCGCACGCTCAACGAAGAGACACAGAACACATGAAGCGTTTCAATACTCAACGTTTGCATCTGGAATATTTTGATGCCACAGGACATATCATACAGAAAAAGCACGTAATTTATGGAAACGAGATGGATGGAAAGGGGACTTTCTTTGAAGCTTGCCTTCTTCCAAGTCATACAGGCGGAACACTAGCTATTTCGAACGACCGGCTTATTGCCAAGGGTTGCAGTGAGGTGACACTCATGCTATATGCTGCTACCAGTTATAACGGGCCACGTAAAAGTCCGAGCAAAGAAGGTAAGAATCCGCATCAAGAAATCATGAGCTGTCGGCAAATCAGTGAAGGAGAGACCTATAAAGAACTAAGAAAGAAACACATCACTGACTATCAATCTTTATTCAACCGGGTATCATTGAGTCTTCCGGTGAATAAACTACAAAAAGAATTGCCCACAGACGAGCGGTTAAAGAGATTCAAGGAAGAAGAGGACCAGGCATTGATCGCACAGTTGTTTCAGTTTGGACGTTATTTAATGATAGCCGGTTCCCGAGGTGAAGGACAACCCTTGAATCTGCAAGGCCTATGGAATGATCAGATATTACCTCCATGGAATTCGGGATATACCTTAAATATCAACCTGGAAATGAACTATTGGCCGGCTGAAGTCACTAATCTGTCGGAATGTCACCAGCCTTTATTCAAACTAATTGAAGAAATAGCAGACAAGGGAAAGGATCTTGCTCATGATATGTACGGACTGAATGGTTGGGCCATTCACCATAATATATCGATCTGGAGAGAAGCATATCCATCAGACGGGTTTGTATATTGGTTCTTCTGGAATATGTCCGGACCATGGTTATGTAATCATATATGGGAACACTATTTATTTACGAAAGACGTGGATTTCCTGAAGAAATACTATCCGATACTAAAAGGAGCAGCTACTTTCTGCTCTGAATGGCTAGTTGAAAACAGCAAAGGAGAACTGGTAACACCTGTCAGCACTTCTCCCGAAAATGCTTATCTCATGCCCGACAATACTCCGGCATCCGTCTGCGAAGGAAGCACAATGGACATAGCCATTATCCGCTCTTTATTTTCGAATACCATTCAAGCGGCAGAAATACTCCGGACCGATATGGATTTCCGTACTGAGTTAACCGGGAAAAGAAATAAACTGAAAAAATACCAGATCGGCAGTAAAGGACAATTGCTGGAATGGGACAAAGAATATAAAGAAAGCGAACCACAACACCGTCATGTATCCCATCTCTTCGGATTATATCCGGGATGTGACATTACAGACAACACCCCGGAGCTATTTAAGGCAGCACGAAAATCGTTATATGACCGTGGAAATAAAACAACGGGATGGAGCATGGCATGGAAAATCTCCCTTTGGTCACGCCTATACGACTCCTCCAATGCTCATGAGGCATTGAGCAATCTGATCAATTACATAGATCCTCATATCAAAGCTGAAAATCGGGGCGGATTATATCGTAATTTATTGAATGCACTTCCTTTCCAGATTGATGGAAATTTCGGAGCAACTGCCGGTATTGCGGAAATGTTATTGCAGAGTCATAAGGGAAATATTCACTTGTTCCCGGCACTGCCTCCAACCTGGAAAGAAGGAAGCATAAAAGGACTCAAAGCAAGAGGCGGATTTACTGTGGATATGGAATGGAAAGAAGGAAAAATGACAGTCGCAAACATTACCAGTCCATACGAACAGACCATCGAAATTGTTTATAATAACCAAATAAAAAAGACCCATTTCAATGCAGGAGAAAGAAAAAAGATTTCATTTTAAACGAACGGGAATAGGGCTCTAGCCCCCTTGTAAAGGGCATGCTTGACAAAATTAATAGTTTTTTCAACAAAACTAATAGTCGAAATTCCGTTTCAATGTCCTTTTCAACATTCGTATCATTTAAAATTAAACAGATCATCTACTTTTGCATCAGTTACAAAACTTCTAAAAACAATCACTTAAAATGAATAACATGAAAAAGAAACTTGTTCTCTTTGCTTCGGTTGCCATTGCACTTGCATCGTGCCAGACAACTCCAAAGGAAGACTACAGTTGGATTAAGAAAGGGCTGGATGTAGCTTCTGCCCAGTTACAACTCACAGCAGAAGAAATTGACGGAACCGGTCAGCTTCCACGTTCGATCCGCACCGGATATGATATGGATTTCCTCTGCCGCCAATTAGAAAGAGATCCTTCCACTTTTCAGGACTCACTTCGTCCGCAACCTACTGCCGAACAAATGGGCAAACGCCGTTTATGTGTAGTATACGACTGGACAAGCGGTTTCTTCCCCGGATCACTGTGGTACGCATACGAAATGACCGGAAATGATACACTGAAAGCGGATGCCATTCAATATACAAACCTGCTGAATCCGGTACGCTATTATAAAGGTACACATGATTTGGGATTTATGATCAACTGCAGCTACGGAAACGCTGAGCGTCTGGCTCCTAACGATACCATCAAAGCTGTCATGAAAGAAACTGCCGACAACCTGAGCGGACGTTTCAACGATTCAATCGGAGCCATCCGTTCATGGGACTTTGGCAGCTGGAACTTCCCTGTAATCATCGACAACATGATGAATCTGGACCTTCTGTTCACTGTAAGCAAATGGACAGGCGACAACAAATACAAAGACATCGCTATCAAGCATGCCATCACTACGATGAAAAATCATTTCCGTCCTGACTACACCTGCTGGCACGTTATCAGCTACAACAATGACGGTACAGTAGAACGCAAACAGACTCATCAAGGTAAAAACGACGATTCTTCATGGTCACGCGGACAGGCTTGGGCTGTATACGGATATACTTCCTGCTACCGCGAAACAAATGACACTACCTTCCTGAACTTTGCCGCAAACATAGCCGACATGATCATGGAACGTGTGAAAACAGACGATGCAATTCCTTACTGGGATTACGATGCTCCTGTCACCAAAGAGACTCCGCGCGATGCTTCGGCTGCTGCTGTAACAGCCGCAGGATTCATTGAACTTAGCACAATGGTTCCTGACGGAAAGAAATATCTGGATTATGCAGAAAAAATTCTGAAAAGCCTTTCAAGCGACGCATACCTTGCCAAAGTCGGCGAAAACCAGGGATTCATCCTAATGCACTCTGTCGGATCATTGCCCAACGGTTCTGAAATCGATACTCCGCTGAATTATGCTGACTACTACTATCTGGAAGCATTGAAGAGATTCATGGACTTGAAGAAGTTGAGAGTGGAGAATGGAGAGGTAAGAGTTATTGAGTAATATATCTGAGAACATTCAAATCTAAATTGTAAATTGCAGAATAATAAATGATATCATGAATAAAACTCTGAAATATATCGTCCTGCTGACATTTGCTTGTTTCGTAGGCAAAGGCTATGCCCAAGAGTTGAAAAGCGAGGTATTCTCGCTTCTCAACCTGGACTACCCCGGATTGGAGAAAGTAAAAGCCTTACATCAGGAAGGCAAAGATGAGGATGCCGCAAAAGCATTGCTCGACTACTACCGTGCCCGTACGAATGTGAAGACGCCTGATATTAATCTGAAAAAGATCACTATCGGCAAAGAAGAACAGCAATGGGCGGATGACGGATTGAAGCATACATTCTTTGTTCACAAAGGCTATCAGCCTTCTTACAACTACGGAGAAGACATCAACTGGCAATACTGGCCGGTGAAAGACAATGAACTCCGCTGGCAGTTGCACCGTCATAAATGGTTTACTCCGATGGGTAAGGCATACCGTGTATCGGGTGATGAGAAATATGCCAAAGAATGGGCATACCAATACATCGACTGGATCAAAAAGAATCCGTTGGTGAAGATGGACAAGAAAGAATACGAACTGGTAAGTGACGGTAAGATTAAAGGCGAAGTGGAAAATGTGCGTTTCGCATGGCGTCCGCTGGAAGTAAGTAATCGTCTGCAGGATCAGACTACACAATTCCAGTTGTTCCTCCCCTCTCCTTCTTTCACTCCGGACTTCCTGACTGAATTTCTGGTGAACTATCATAAACATGCCGTACATATTCTGGCTAATTACTCTGATCAGGGTAATCACTTGTTGTTCGAAGCTCAGCGTATGATTTATGCAGGTGCATTCTTCCCGGAATTTAAAGAAGCTCCGGCCTGGAGAAAAAGCGGTATCGACATTCTGAACCGTGAAGTAAACGTACAGGTCTACAACGATGGCGGTCAGTTTGAACTTGACCCGCATTACCACCTCGCTGCTATCAATATCTTCTGCAAGGCACTGGGTATCGCGGATGTTAACGGATTCCGTAATGAATTTCCACAGGAATATCTGGATACCATCGAAAAGATGATCATGTTCTATGCCAATATTTCTTTCCCGGATTACACAAATCCGTGCTTCAGTGATGCTAAAATCACAGAAAAGAAAGAAATGCTGAAGAACTATCGTGAATGGAGCAAACTGTTCCCGAAAAACGAAACTATCAAGTATTTGGCAACAGACGGCAAAGAAGGTGCGTTACCCGATTATATGTCGAAAGGTTTCCTGAAGTCAGGTTTCTTTGTGTTCCGTAATTCCTGGGGAATGGATGCTACACAAATGGTAGTAAAAGCCGGTCCGAAAGGTTTCTGGCATTGTCAGCCGGATAACGGTACTTTCGAAATGTGGTTTAACGGCAAGAACCTGTTCCCCGACTCCGGTTCGTATGTATATGCAGGTGAAGGCGAAGTGATGGAACAGCGCAACTGGCACCGTCAGACTTCCGTACACAACACCGTGACTCTGGACAATAAGAATCTGGAAACAACCGAATCTGTTACTAAACTGTGGCAGCCGGAAGGCAATATCCAAACCTTGGTTACAGAAAACCCAAGCTACAAGAACTTCAAGCACCGTCGTTCGGTCTTCTTCGTAGACAATACCTACTTTGTCATTGTAGATGAAGTATCAGGCAGCGCCAAAGGTTCTGTCAACCTGCACTATCAGATGCCGAAGGGAGAGATCGCCAACAGCCGTGAAGACATGACATTCCTGACTCAATTCGAAGATGGAAGCAACATGAAACTTCAATGCTTCGGCCCTGAAGGCATGAGCATGAAAAAAGAGCCGGGATGGTGTTCTACTGCATATCGCAAGCGCTACAAACGTATGAATGTTTCATTCAACATTAAGAAAGACAATGAGAATGCGGTACGTTACATCACAGTTATTTACCCAGTCAAGAAGAGCGCAGATGCCCCTAAATTTGACGCTAAGTTCAAGAACAAAACGTTCGATGAAAACGGACTGGAAGTCGAAGTGAAAGTAAACGGCAAGAAACAGTCATTAAAATATAAATTATAATCCAGTGACCAGCGAGGCACTGAGGCCAGACTTCCATGCGGATATATGCCCGCTACGGAAAAGGCTTCGGCTCCTCACTGGTCATTTTTATCATCAGATGTTATTTCTATCATGAAAAGCAACCCCTCTACCTTACTGCTTCCATTGGCTGCACTAAGCCTTGCTTCCTGTGCCAACCCAAAAAAAGAAGAAACCAAACGTCCGAACATCATCTTCATGATGACCGACGACCATACCACCCAAGCCATGTCCTGCTATGGTGGCAACCTCATCCAGACTCCCAACATGGACCGCATAGCCAATGAGGGTATCCGTTTTGACAATTGTTATGCAGTCAATGCCCTCTCCGGCCCTTCACGTGCCTGCATTCTCACCGGAAAATTCAGCCATGAGAACGGCTTTACCGATAATGCAAGTACCTTCAACGGTGATCAGCAAACATTCCCGAAACTACTTCAACAAGCCGGTTATCAGACTGCCATGATCGGTAAATGGCATCTTATCAGCGAACCGCAGGGATTTGACCACTGGAGCATACTCAGCGGCCAGCATGAGCAGGGCGACTACTACGACCCCGACTTTTGGGAAGACGGAAAGCACATCGTAGAGAAAGGATATGCAACGGATATTATCACCGACAAGGCAATCGATTTCCTCGAAAACCGCGACAAGAACAAACCTTTCTGCATGATGTATCATCAGAAAGCCCCCCACCGTAACTGGATGCCCGCCCCCCGCCATCTGGGTATATTCAACAATACTATTTTCCCCGAACCCGCAAACCTGTTTGATGACTACGAAGGACGCGGGAAAGCGGCACGTGAACAAGATATGTCGATCGAGCATACGTTAACGAATGACTGGGACTTGAAACTGCTCACTCGCGAAGAAATGCTGAAAGATACGACAAACCGCCTGTATAGCGTTTATAAGCGTATGCCTGCAGAAGTACAGGACAAATGGGATTCCGCTTATGCACAGCGCATTGCCGAATACCGCAAAGGCGACCTGAAAGGCAAGGCATTAATCAGCTGGAAATACCAGCAATATATGCGCGACTATCTGGCTACCGTTCTGGCTGTAGACGAGAACATCGGTCGTCTGCTGAATTATCTCGAAAAGATCGGCGAACTGGACAATACCATTATTGTCTATACTTCCGACCAAGGATTCTTTCTGGGTGAACACGGCTGGTTTGACAAACGATTCATGTACGAAGAATGTCAGCGTATGCCGCTTATCATCCGTTATCCGAAGGCCATTAAAGCCGGAAGCACCAGCAACGCCATTAGCATGAACGTAGACTTCGCCCCCACTTTCCTTGACTTTGCCGGTGTAGAAGTGCCATCTGATATTCAGGGAGCATCACTGAAACCAGTATTGGAAAACGAAGGCAAGACTCCTGCCGACTGGCGTAAAGCAGCCTACTATCATTATTATGAATATCCGGCAGAACACTCCGTAAAACGTCATTACGGCATTCGCACGCAGGACTTCAAACTGATTCATTTCTACAACGACATTGACGAATGGGAAATGTATGACATGAAAGCCGATCCGAGAGAAATGAACAATATCTTCGGAAAAGCGGAATATGCTAAGAAACAAAAAGAGTTGATGCAACTACTTGAAGAAACTCAGAAACAATATAAAGACAATGATCCCGATGAAAAAGAGACAGTGCTTTTCAAAGGAGACAGAAGACTGATGGAAAATCGATAAATAACCCAAAACAATCATATCATGGACAGAAGAAATTTTATAAAGAATACTGGCTGGTCTTTTTTAGGACTGGCAGCATCCGGCAGCCTGCTCGGCTCTTGTGCGGCAGGAAGTAAAGAAGCCAAAAAGAAAATGCCATCGGCAAGTGACCTCAAAATGTACTGGGGAGACCTGCACAACCATTGTAACATCACATACGGACACGGCGATATGCGCGATGCTTTTGAAGCAGCGAAAGGACAGTTGGATTTTGTAAGTGTAACACCCCACGCCATGTGGCCGGATATCCCCGGAGCAGACGATCCACGCCTGAAATGGGTAATCGACTACCATACCGGTGCTTTCAAACGTTTGCGCGAAGGCGGATATGAGAAGTACGTAGCCATGACAAACGAATATAATAAAGAAGGAGAATTCCTCACTTTCGTTGGATATGAAGCACACAGCATGGAACATGGCGACCATGTTGCCTTGAACTACGATCTCGATGCACCGCTTGTAGAGTGTACCTCCATCGAAGACTGGAAACAGAAAGCCAAAGGACACAAAGTATTTATCACTCCTCACCATATGGGCTATCAGGGTGGTTATCGCGGCTATAACTGGAAATGCTTTACCGAAGGAGACCAGACCCCGTTCGTAGAAATGTATTCTCGTCACGGTCTGGCCGAAAGCGATCAGGGTGACTATCCATACTTGCACGATATGGGCCCCCGCCAATGGGAAGGAACCATTCAATATGGTCTGGAACTGGGTAATAAATTCGGTATTATGGCTTCTACCGACCAACATTCGGGTTATCCGGGCAGTTATGGCGACGGCCGTATCGGTGTACTGGCTCCGTCATTGACCCGCGACGCTATATGGGAAGCACTTCGCACCCGCCACGTATGCGCCGCAACCGGCGATAAGATTTTGATTGACTTCCGCCTCAACGACGCTTTCATGGGTGACGTAGTGCGTGGCAACAGCCGTCGCATTTATCTGAACGTTACCGGGGAAAGTTGCATCGACTATGTGGATATCGTCAAGAACGGTCAGATTCTGGCCCGCATGAATGGTCCGTTGACTCCGGTTGCCCCCGAAGGTGATACTGTCCGCTGCAAAGTGAAAGTAGATTTCGGATGGAACCGTGAAGAGCAGTATGTACACTGGCAAGGTAAATTGTCTGTAGACAAAGGACGCATTCTGAGCGTCACTCCATGTTTCCGCGGTGCAGCCTTCACTTCTCCGCAAGAAGGAGAAACAGAATTCCACACTCACGTAAACCGCATTGTATCCGCAGGCGAAAAAGAAACCGAACTGGATATGTACAGCAGCAAGAATCCGAATACGACTACCGCTGCCATGCAGGCTGTCATCCTCGAAGTAGAGATGCCGAAAGACGGAAAAGTGATTGCTGATTTCAACGGCAAGAAGTTTGAACACACATTGGGCGAATTGCTCGAAGGCTCACGTTCGCACTTCATGATCGGCTGGCTGAGCGAAGCGATTCTCTTCAATCGTGCTATGCCCGAAAGCTGTTTCACTGTGGAACACTATATGGAAGATAAAGAGCCTCAGCGTGATACGGATTACTACTACGTGCGTGTTCGCCAGCGTGACGGGCAATGGGCATGGAGTTCACCTATCTGGGCAGAAAGAGTATAAACTGGTATATGAAAGAAAACAGTTGCTTTGCTTGTGCCAAGCCGTTGGCACAGTTGTGTCAAGCTGTTGGCACTGCTATGCCAAGCCTTTGGCACAAGCGTGCCAATACGGTGGCACAAGCATGGCACAGTATAAACGAATTTAAAACATACCTAGTTATATGGAAAAAGAATACGCTATAGGAATTGATCTTGGCGGGACTTCTGTGAAATACGCTCTTATTGATAATAACGGCGTATTTCACTTTCAAGGGAAGCTACCGTCAAATGCCGACGTATCAGCCGAAGCTGTCATCGGGCAATTAGTCAAGGCAGTCAATGACGTGAAAACCTTTGCCGAAGCAAAGAGGTATACAATAGCCGGTATCGGGATAGGAACACCGGGAATTGTCGATTGTACGAATCGCATCGTATTAGGTGGTGCGGAGAATATTCAAGGTTGGGAAAATCTGAAACTGGCAGACCGGATGGAAAAAGAGACCGGACTTCCTACCCAACTGGGAAATGACGCCAATCTGATGGGACTCGGCGAAACGATGTACGGAGCCGGAAACGGAGCTACTCATGTGGTCTTTCTGACTGTAGGAACCGGTATCGGTGGCGCAGTCGTCATTGACGGCAAGCTGTTTAACGGATATGCCAATAGGGGTACTGAATTGGGACATGTCCCCTTGATAGCTAATGGTGAACCTTGCGCCTGCGGTTCAATAGGATGCCTTGAACATTATGCTTCCACTGCCGCACTGGTCCGTCGTTTCAGTAAACGGATAGCCGAAGCCGGCATCTCTTATCCGAATGAAGAAATAAACGGAGAATTGATCGTCCGTCTCTATAAACAAGGAGATAAGATTGCCACCGAATCACTGGAAGAACATTGCGATTTCCTCGGTCATGGCATTGCCGGATTTATTAATATCTTCAGCCCGCAAAGAGTAGTAATCGGTGGAGGACTGTCCGAAGCCGGAGACTTTTATATTCAGAAAGTAAGTGAGAAAGCCCTTCGCTATGCCATCCCCGACTGTGCCGTGAACACGGAAATCATGGCAGCCTCTTTAGGCAACAAAGCCGGAAGTATCGGCGCCGCCTCCCTCTTTTTAAATAGAAAACCGAATTAAATGAAGAGCAGAAAACCTTCTCAACTTATTTAAGATTATGAAGAAAAATCTAGGAATGCTGGCGCTGATCATGGCGTTCTGGTTCACTATCTCGTTTATTACCAATATTCTGGGACCGCTTATTCCGGACATTATCCACAATTTCAACCTGAGCGATCTTGCGATGGCGGGGTTTATCCCGACCTCTTTCTTTCTGGCTTACGCCATTATGTCCATCCCCGCCGGACTACTGATCGACCGTTTCGGTGAAAAGCCTGTCTTGTTCTGTGGATTCCTGATGCCGTTTATCGGAACCATCCTGTTCGCTTGTATGCATACTTATCCGATGCTGCTAGCTTCATCTTTCATCATCGGTCTGGGAATGGCAATGCTGCAAACCGTGCTGAATCCGCTCCAACGTACTGTAGGAGGAGAAGAAAACTACGCTTTCATCGCTGAACTGGCACAATTTATGTTCGGTATCGCCTCCTTCCTAAGCCCGCTGGTATATACTTATCTGATTCGGGAACTCGATCCTGCCACTTATACAGCAGGAAAAAGCCTTATCCTTGACTTGCTGGCGGATATGACGCCACAAGATATGCCTTGGGTATCTCTCTACTGGGTATTTACCTTATTGTTGCTGGTGATGCTGATTGCCGTCGGCGTTTCGCATTTCCCGAAGATTGAACTGAAAGAAGATGAGAAAAGCGGATCGAAAGATTCCTACCTCGTCCTGTTCAAGCAGAAATATGTATGGTTGTTCTTTCTGGGAATCTTCTGCTATGTCAGTACGGAACAAGGAACCTCTATCTTCATGAGTACCTTCCTCGAACAATATCACGGTGTAAACCCACAGGCGGAAGGTGCGCAGGCAGTCAGCTACTTCTGGGGACTGATGACGGCAGGCTGTCTGGTCGGAATGATTCTTCTGAAACTGATTGACAGCAAACGTCTGCTACAGGTTTCGGGGGTATTGACGATAGTGCTGTTACTAGCCGCTTTGTTCGGAAGCAAGGATGTTTCGCTAATCGCCTTTCCTGCTATCGGATTCAGTATTTCCATGATGTACTCTATCGTCTTCTCATTGGCGCTGAACTCGGCTTCACAGCATCACGGCTCGTTTGCCGGAATTTTATGTTCGGCTATCGTGGGCGGAGCAGGCGGGCCGATGATTGTGAGTACATTGGCAGATGCTACGTCCTTGCGTACAGGTATGCTGTCTATCCTGCTCTTTGTGGGATACATCACCTTCATTGGTTTCTGGGCACGCCCGCTGATCAATAACAAGACAATCAGTCTAAAAGAACTCTTTAAAAAATAAGATGATGAAACAACGATATTATATTTTCCTATTATTTGCAGCTATGCTTTCCTATAGTGGATATGCGCAGAAAAGCATCCTGCGTCTGAGTCAGCAGACGCTGATGCATGAAGTCCGCGAAACACCTTCTCCACTGGACGGTCAGCACATAGCAGTCAATCCGCCGCGTTTCATGTGGCCGGACAAGTTCCCCCACCTCGGACCCGTACTCGACGGAGTGGAAGAAGAAGATCACAAACCGAAAGTGACATACCGCATCCGTATCGCACGTGATCCTGAGTTTAAATCGGAAGTAATGACCGCCGAAAGAAACTGGGCTTTCTTCAATCCTTTCAAACTCTTTGAGAAAGGGAAATGGTATTGGCAGCACGCCTACCTTGACAAGGACGGCAAAGAAGAATGGTCGCCCGTCTATCATTTCTATGTGGACGAGCAGACACGCACGTTCAATCCTCCCTCCTTGCAGGAAGTGCTGGCGAAGTTCCCTCAAAGCCATCCCCGTATCCTGCTCGATGCCAAAGACTGGGATCAGATCATCGAGCGGAACAAGAATAATCCGGAAGCGCAGCTCTATATTCAGAAAGCAAGGGGGTGCCTCAATCATCCATTGAAACATCTGGAGGAGGAAATCGATACCACCCAAGTAGTCAAACTGACGAACATCGTACAATACCGTTCGGCATTGATTCGGGAAAGCCGCAAGATAGTAGACCGCGAAGAAGCGAACATAGAAGCCATGGTACGAGCTTATCTGCTGACGAAAGACGAAGTGTACTACAAAGAAGGTATCAAACGTCTTTCCGAAATTCTTTCGTGGAAAGACAGTAAGTACTTCGCAGGAGATTTCAACCGCTCCACGATTCTGTCCATGAGTACTTCCGCTTATGATGCATGGTACAATCTGTTAACGCCTGCCGAGAAACAGTTACTTCTCGAAACGATCAGCGAAAATGCCCATAAATTTTATCATGAATATGTGAATCATCTGGAAAACCGTATTGCCGACAATCATGTATGGCAAATGACTTTCCGTATTCTGAATATGGCAGCTTTTGCTACGTACGGTGAATTGCCGATGGCTTCCACCTGGGCAGATTATTGCTATAACGAATGGGTATCCCGCCTACCGGGACTCAACACCGACGGCGGATGGCATAATGGTGACTCTTATTTTCATGTCAACCTTCGTACATTGATCGAAGTTCCCGCTTTCTATTCACGTATCAGCGGTTTCGATTTCTTTGCCGATCCCTGGTATAACAACAATGCGCTCTATGTAATCTATCATCAGCCTCCGTTCTCCAAATCTGCGGGGCACGGCAATTCGCATGAGACGAAGATGAAACCGAACGGAACACGGGTCGGCTATGCGGATGCTTTAGCACGTGAATGCAATAATCCGTGGGCAGCCGCCTACGCACGTACCATTCTGGAGAAAGAACCGGACATCATGAAAAAGACTTTTCTTGGTAAATCCGGTGACCTGACCTGGTATCGCTGCATTACCGACAAGGCACTCCCGAAAGAAGAACACTCATTGGCAGAGTTGCCTATGACGAAAGTATTCAATGAAACGGGAATTGCTACGATGCATACTTCGTTGGGAGAGATAGAAAAGAACGCAATGTTGTCATTCCGTTCCAGTCCATACGGTTCAACTTCGCACGCATTGGCCAATCAGAATGCATTTAATACCTTCTATGGCGGCAAGGCAATCTTCTATAGCAGCGGACATCGTACCGGTTTTACCGATGACCATTGTATGTATTCCTATCGAAACACCCGTGCGCACAACAGTATTCTGGTCAATGGGATGACTCAGACTATCGGGACGGAAGGTTACGGATGGATTCCCCGTTGGTATGAAGGAGAAAAGATTTCGTATATGGTGGGTGATGCTTCCAATGCTTACGGAAAGATCACAGCTCCTATCTGGTTGAAACGTGGCGAACTTTCAGGCACTCAATATACTCCCGAAAAGGGATGGGATGAGAACAAACTGGAGATGTTCCGCCGGCACATTATTCAGTTAGGGCATACGGGAGTGTATGTGATTTATGATGAGCTGGAAGGAAAAGAAGCGGTCACATGGAGCTATCTGCTGCATACAGTAGAACTTCCGATGGAAATGCAGGAACTTCCTGATGAAGTAAAAGTGACGGGAAAGAATAAGGATGGAGGCATCTCTGTAGCTCATCTTTTCAGTTCGGCAAAGACGGAACAGGCCATCGTAGATACCTTCTTCTGCGCCCCAACCAACTGGAAGAATGTAACCAATGCGCAGGGGAAAGCTGTGAAATATCCCAATCACTGGCATTTTTCGTCTACTACCGTTCCCTGCCGAACCGCCCGTTTCCTCACCATTATGGATACACATGGAAATAACCGTGCGGATATGAAAGTGGTTCGCAAGGGCAATACCATACAAGTAGGCGACTGGATTATTACCTGCAATCTGACGGAGAAAGGGAAAGCGGCTATCAGCGTCACCCATCAAGCGGAAAAGGTTTCTCTGAACTATGATGCTGGCAAGAAGGAAGGTGCGACTATCATCACAGATCAAGTACAAGGAAAACAGGTCAATAAAGTTCTGACTGACTATTTACCGGATTTCGAGATATAATTTCTCCATTCGACCACACAATATGGAGCTATTCAAAGGTTATTATAAACTTACGAATAGCTCCTTTCTTTTATTGTCTTTTATTGAAAGTGACAATGCTTATTATGCGTCATTTCAAGCATTAATAATGGGCATGACAGGTATTAATATCTGACTTTTCAGGTATTAACAGTTGACATCTCAGATATTAACATCTGACAACTCAACCATTAATACCTGAGATGTGGGATATAAAAAGACAGTAGATTACTGTACCTTTATCATAGTGAGCATTGAGTTTACTACTAAAAAATTGTATCTTTGCCTATGCTGGTACTTTACGCAAACATTGAAACCCGCATAAATGTTATATCAACAGATAAAATTTAAATAGAATAAAAGATGAAATACATTGGAGCACATGTAAGCGCATCCGGTGGCGTAGAATTCGCCCCTGTCAATGCGCATGAAATCGGAGCAAATGCCTTTGCCCTGTTTACTAAAAACCAGCGTCAGTGGGTGAGCAAACCACTGACAGAAGAAAGCATTCGTCTCTTCAAAGAGAATTGCGAGAAATATCATTTTCAAGCGGACTATATTTTACCGCATGACAGTTACCTTATCAACTTGGGGCATCCCGAAGAAGAAGGGCTGGAGAAAAGCCGTGCCGCCTTTTTGGATGAGATGCAACGCTGTGAACAACTAGGGTTGAAGCTACTCAACTTTCATCCCGGCAGTCATCTGAATAAAATTTCCATAGAAGACTGCCTTGCACTTATTGCGGAAAGTATCAATATTACTTTGGAGAAGACTAAAGGAGTGACAGCCGTTATTGAAAATACTGCGGGACAAGGCAGTAACTTGGGAAACGAATTCTGGCAACTGAAATATATCATCGACCGGGTGGATGATAAAAGCCGTGTGGGCATTTGTCTGGATACTTGCCATACTTATACGGCGGGATATGATATAGTGAATGATTATGATAAGGTCTTTGAAGAATTCGAAAAAGAAGTGGGATTCAACTATCTGCGTGGTATGCACCTGAATGATTCTAAAAAAGAATTAGGCAGTCATGTCGACCGTCATGATAACATTGGACAGGGACTGATAGGAAGTGCATTCTTTGAAAAATTAATGAAAGATCCAAGATTCGACAATATGCCCCTTATCCTCGAAACACCGGATGAAAGCAAGTGGGCAGAAGAGATTTCATGGCTGAGAAGCGTTGAATAGAAGAACGAAAAATACAAGTTATTAACCATATCTACAAAAATATTTCCAATATTAGAATCTAGTATTGGAAATATTATATATCTTTGCAGAGGAAAAAGGCATCTGAGATACAGAGGGTTACAGGGATTATTCAGAAATAGAAACAGCGTTAGCACATAAACAAAAAAACAAATTATATGAAAAAGTTATGGTTAGCATGCGCAATAGTGCTTACAATGGGGATAAGTAGTTGCGTGGACAGTGAGAAAGACTTACGTCAAGAAGTACCGGAAGAAGAAATCAACACTTCAGATTTCACTACAGAACGGACAGTACAAGTAGAAATCAACTACACCAATCCAAATTCAAGAGTTCCATTCTTCATCTACGACAAAGATCCTTTGAAAATAGGAGAAAACACCATCTCATTGGATGAGAGCATAAAACCTTTGGACGCAGCTTGGACTGACGATCAGGGTAAGTTCAGCGGAGAGATGGAATTGCCCGCTTATGTATCTGATGTATATATTGTATCTACCTCTCCTTTCGTCAGTCTGTCAATGAAAGGTAAAGTTACTAATGGCATTCTGAAAGTTTCGGATACGGATGAGCAGCCGATAAGCAGGGCCAGCAGATACAGCCGCCCAACTACATACGAAGAAAATAGATTTGAGAAATTAGGATGGAAGAATAGCCTCGGTTATTTCGATCCGAGAACGGGAGATGTCCAATATGTATATAAAGGACTCGATCCCAAACTTACATTAAGTACTTCGGAAATGAAAGAACTGAGTACTACTATTAATAAAGTTCTGAATACTTATGGAAGTTGTCCTCAAGAATATCGAACAGCAGCCGATTTATACGTTAATGATAATAATACGGCTGTAGTACTAACCGCATTAAGTGGATGGACTTGCTGGAATAGCTCACTGGGTTACTATTATTATAGAAAAGATCAACCTATAAAGAGTTTGAGTGAGGTAGATATATATACGGTATTCCCCAATACACAAATGACGTGGAATAACGGAAATTATGAATCCAACCCACGGGGAGTAAAAGCCGGAACAGCTGTACAACTGAAATATTTTGATGCCGAACATCCAGAAGGAACTAATTTTCCGGCAGGCTATAATATCGGCTTTGTACTTGCATGTAATGCATGGAGTACATACTTCACAGGATTTGATTCATATAAGGATGCAATCAATTACTTCTCTTGTTCAACAAAAGGGCTCAGTAATAAAGGAGCTAATGGTGTTGATGTACATACAGCCATGTTTAAGGACAGTAACAAAAATATCGCTATCGCTTTTGAAGATTTCAAAGATGACGATAATTTCACTGATGTAATATTCGCTTTAAAAGCTAATCCGGAAATAACGAATGTTCCTGATGTAGACAAAGACTTGAATACCACAGTCGAAAAATCAGGTATTTACGCATTCGAAGATCTATGGCCTAAAGCCGGTGACTACGATATGAATGATGTATTAGTTCAATACACCTATCAGAAAACATTTAATGTATACAATGAAATTCTGAAAGAAGCATTCATATTCAAACCATTAGTTAGTACTTCTCAAGCTGTATATAATAACGGACTGGCATTCAGAATAAAAGATGCGGGAAGTGTTGTTACAGAAGATGCAGTAAAATCTAATAGCAGCGAAGAATTCACTCCTGCCACATTGAAGCATGAATCAGGAAACGTTATTCTGCTTACTGAGGGCGTAAAAACAAACCCAACGGCACAGTATAAGGTATCCGTCAATTATCAGAAAGGTCAAAAATTGAAAGAGACGGCAATAGACGCATTTATATATCGTCCTAGTACAGATAACACTCGACTGGAAGTTCATTGTCCGATGGAACGTCCGACAGACCAAGTCAATGTTTCTCTCTTTGGACAGGAAGATGATCGTTCTGAACCTGGCAAAGGAATATATTATGTATCAGATAAAAATAATGTCTATCCTTTTGCTTTCTATCTGTCCAATGCAACAGAAAAGGATATTGCACCTCTCTTAGATCCGAATAATGAAAAGACTCCGATTAGTGATCTTTATCCTAAATTCATTGATTGGGCCAAAAACAACGGAACGAATACTGATTGGTACAAGAAGTAATCAAATAATCATTCATATATAAGAATAGCCGGACGTTATTATGACTTCCGGCTATTCTTATATAAATAACATCTTCAAATACATTTAGCATAAATCTGAAAAATGATTTCTCATTCTTTCGTTACTATTTCCCATGTTTATCCAAGTTCCCTTCCACAAATATTTAGCAATTAGATACTTTATCAGTAAATATTCGCCATACTGACTAACGGTTCATAGAGTTTCTCGATATCCTGTGAGTCCATTTCTATCTGTACCTGATCACCCGGCATCAGTTTCTGCCCTTTGGGAGCCCAGTTCTTCCGGTCACGATGAACATTAATAATAATACAACGTTCCGGCAAACGAAGTTCATCCACGATTTTACCATCTAGGTAAGAACCGCTCATCACCTCTACCGATAAAGTGTAGCGGGCCTCTTCTTTAAACGCAGGAGAATTAATCATATCATCATATAAAATCACATTGAAAGGCTTTATCTGAAGCATTTCCGTGAAATAGTAAGTCAGTCCTCCCACTACAATAGAAGGATAAAAGACTTCCAGGTGCCCCGTAATCTCAGTAATCAGCACGATAGCGGTGAGAGGCGTACGGATAACTGCCACCAAAAAAGCAGACATACAGATCAACATGATATAACTGATATTTTCATAAGCAATCACTCCTTGCTGAACTAGAATCAATGCAACTATTTGCCCCAAAAGCCCTCCCGTCACCAATGTAGGAATGAAACTTCCTCCCGGAAGTCCTGACGAAAAAGAAAAGGTACTGAACACAAAATGCAGTAACATCATACCGACAATCCAAAGAATATGGGTATCGGGATGCATGGCCTGTGCCAACAGAAACTGTTCACCTCCTCCTGTCAGATTGACTTCTGCCATAGAGATGAGAAAAGCAATAAAGAGCAGATATAGCATTTTTACGTATTCCGGATGCTTGATGGCCGGATAGATACGTTTGACCTGAAGCGTAGTGACAGAAAAGAACTTTCCAAAAACAGAAACCACAGCAGCCAAAAGAAGAAACAACTTTACCTGTGACCAGAAAGTCATTCCCGGTACAATCGCATCAATCTGAAAATACGGATTGATGGGAAAGAGCCAGCTGGCGACTCCTCCGGCAACGACTCCTGCCAGCAAGGTAGTAATCGCCGTTTTTGGCGCATCAAACCGTTCAATGGATTCGATAACCAGCAATGAAGAAGCCAACGGAGCAGCAAAAGCAGCCGCCAACCCGGCACCGGCACCCGCCGCCAACAATTGTTTCCGCTCGCCGGCAAGCACTCTCCCCCATTTAGAAACCAGACATCCTACATACGAACCGATCTGCACCGAAGGTCCTTCACGTCCCAAAGACAAACCGGTGCTTAGCGCAAGTATTCCTCCCACAAACTTGGCAATCACCTCTATGAAAGGATGTTTATACGCAACTCTTCCATTGATTACTCCACGTGTCTGTGGAATACCTCCTCCTGTGATCAACGGCATCTTTTTCACCAGCCAAGAGACAAATATAAGAATCCCCCACATTAGCAGAAAAAGAGGAAGGTACCAATACCATTTAGGATGAGAATCAAAGAAGTCATGGCGAAGATTGAAAAAGAACTGAAGCAGGTAATGATAAGGCACAGCAATAAGCCCCGTCAGTAACCCGACGAAGATACTGACAAAGTAAAGCCGCGCATCAATCAATTTGAGTTTGAAGATACGCCAACGTCCTTTGTCCTTTAATTTTTTAATCAGTCGAAACTCCATTCAGCAAGGTTTTCATTGTTTTCGCATGGATACAACAATTAATACCCCGCAGAGGTTTCAGACTGATAAATATTTAATCAGCTTTATCCTCCCAGCAGATTCAGACGCAGAATGGCATGTATCATGAAATAAGAGCCCAATGCATTGTAATCGACATCACGGATAGCCGAAGCGGTAATAGTGCGTACCAACGAAATGTCCTGATGGAGTATATCATATATCTTGAAACGAAGCAATAATTGTTTCCGTTTCAGAAAAGCTTTGGATAACTGACAGTTCCACATTAAATTCTCTCTTGCATTCCCTTCATAATCATAGCCCTCACGAATAAAGTAATTCAAGTCTGTATATAGCTCCATCCCCCACGGGAGATAAAGTTGTAACTGTGTGCCGATCTGATAATCATAAGTTTCGGCTCGTTTCTTTCCTATATTATTATCGGAGTTATTATAAAGCAGACCGGCAAGTCCGGTTACTTCTATCTGGCGAGTACGATAAGTAATCTGCAGACGTTCACGCGCTGTCAAATGCTTTACGGTACTTTTCAATGGTTCTTCTTTATTCAGTGTGGTATACCCATTCTGGTTCCGGTATTGCAGATAAGAATAAGTGCGGAATATCCAATTACGGTTTTTGAAAGGGGTATTGAGAGAAAAAGAACCGGAAGCCCTCCAGTTACCATTCATATTTACCGGAGTCGTAGTACGTACTCCATTTTCAGTATAAGACACCTGATTGGTTACGTTGTTGACTGTATTTTCCGCCAACAAAGAAACGACAATATTTCGCTGATATTTCGTATTGTATGAATTAAAATTCAAAGTAAAAGTATTCGTATATGAAGGCTTCAAATAAGGATTACCAACACGGATATTCAACGGATTTGTATTGTCCGTCCCAGCTTGCAAATCACGTATATTAGGTTGCCGGCCTTTTCCTCGATAGACAATCTGTAACCGGGTACGTTTTGAAAATTTATATCGGAAATTGATTGTAGGAGAGAAATTCAGAACAGACCTTATCAATGGCTCATCCGGATGCTCACTCAGCAATGAATAACTGACAGATCTCTGAGGCTCTAAATCCACCCCTATATTATAATTATACTTTTTGCGTGAGGTACGGACTGAAAGATTCAACAAATGATTGCTATATTGATTCTCAAATATGCTGCTTGACACTTCATCATAATCAGGGCTAAATTCTTCTAAATCTTTATCCCAATTGTAAACCAGACGATCAGAGTTGCTCACTTTGTACTGATAACTATAACGAAACTGAAGATGATGCATCCAAAGTAACGGTTCTACATAGACCAACTGCACTCGATAATTATATCCGTCACCATCCTCTTCAATATTTTGATTCTTAATATCCTGTTTGCCATTCTTTAAATAGTGGGTAGTAGAAAGGTTCCTCCTGTCATTAGACGAAGTATTTGTCCCATAATCAACTTTCAAAGCAACATTCCTGCCCTTTTTGCCTAGCTTACGACTAAGTTGGAGCATTAATGCCATATTATACTGAGAGCTATGACTCTCCCCCGACGATTCTCTTTCATTCAACAAAACATCATTTCCCCATCCTTCCTGAAATCCCTTATTCTCTCTGTCGTTGGCAGAGAAACGGTATTGAGGACGGAAAATCAATGTCGTGACAGAGTCCATCTTCCATTCAAGAAAAGCATTGGCTATCAGATTGTTATTTTTTGTACGGTTATTGTTGGTACTCCGGTTTATCGACTTTTCCTCTTTAAGATAGTTATCAACCGTCGTACGGCTATCTTCCAAGCGGTCTGTTCCGACATACTGGATATTCGAACGAAGTTTGACACGCTTCCAGTCATAAGTAGCGTTCAGACCTAAAGAGCGGGAAGTAGTCAATCCGGTACGGTTACGGATGTTTCCGGTGGAGCTGGAAGATTCTTTCTGTATTTCCGAAAACCCCTGATTGTTGGTATTATTGAGATTGCCGATAACGGTTAACTGTGAATTATCCCGAAAACGGTTCAACGTATTCGCCAGCTCATAGCGTTCTTTACTCCCTGCCCCTCCCATAAAGTTCTCCATCCAGCCTTGCTTCATGTTCTTCTTGACGGACAAGTCGAGAATCATCTCTTCTTCTCCGTCCTCAATTCCGGTAAGACGCGCCAAATCCGACTGACGTTCATACGCTTTCAGTTTCTCTACCATTTCTACCGGAAGATTTTTGAGCGCTGCTTTAGGATCATCAGAAAAGAATTCTTTGCCATCCACCAAAATCTTTTTCACTTCCTTTCCATGAATCAGCAGTTTACCGTCCGCATCGATTTCTCCGCCCGGAAGCTGTTTCACCAGTTCTTCGAGCATGGAGCCTTCGGGAGTACGATAGGCAGAAGCATTAAACACTGTAGTATCTCCTTCGGTCACTACCATTGGCGCTTGTCCGACGACTACAGTTTCCTCCAACGCATAACTTTCCGGAGTAAGAAGAATATCTGCTAAAACAGTAGACGGAGTCTTCCGGAAATGAGAAACAGGGTGATAATCAGATTTGTATCCTATAAAGGAAATATGTAAAAGCAAGGGATTCTTTTTGGCGACATTTGTAATGGAAGTCAAAAGCTGAAATTTACCGTTCGCATCGGTAGCTCCGCCCACTAACAACGCGCTGTCCGGTAAAGACAAAAGCCGAACCGTAGCAAACGGTATCGGCTGGTGAGTTTCAACATCAACTACACGTCCGGCAAAGCTCTCTTTGCCGGACTGTGCATAGGCAGTCAAACTTATCAGTAACAAGACACAATGAATAATCAAACGATACTGAAAAGAATAGATATATCTGCCTATGCCCAATTTGTGTTGACTTTAGTAAAATAAAACACTATAATAAATGATACCTAAATCATTATCTACTTTTGAGTTTGATGAGGAGCGTGCTGTCTTTGTCTCTGACGATCCTGTCCGGGTTTGTGACCTTGTCCCGGTTTCTGTCCTTTTCTACGATCAAATTCTTTTCTGAATTTATTCATATTACTCTTTTCCTGCTGATAAATCTTCATGATCTGCTTTTGAGACAGAATCTTGCTAAACTCATTATAATACTTCTCACGAATGTCCAGCATCTTACGACTCTGCGCAAACTGATCTTTCAACATTTTAGCGATTTCCGCATCTGTCATAACCGGTTTCGGAGTTTCTTTGGCAGCATTGGCTTCTGCACCCTGAGCAGCATCTTTTTTCGCTCTGGGTTTGAAGTTCATCATACGACACTCACGAAGTTCTTTCAGATACTTCTCGTATATCGGAGTAAACTTGGCTGCCGTTGCATCATCCAGCATAAGCGCTTTCACCATCTGATTAGTCTGCATCTGCATCATCTGCTCCGGTGTCGGACGCTGTTTTTTTTCTTTATTATCTTTATTCTGTGCAGAAAGGGTCATCTGGCTTCCCAAAAATAAAGCCATCAACACTACATAAATAAACTTAGTCTTCATAATCTTCACGTTTTAATAATTAATTGAGTTATTCAGTTTAAAAATATATCGTTTTCAGAGAAGCTGACGAGCTCTTCCAACTCCTCATCTGACAATTCTTTAATCCATTTATCTACCGGATCTGTAGTTACATTGTTCTTATCGACAGCCAATATATTTGAAGCAGACGGCGTGTCGGTATTCATATAGCAAAGAGACGGCGTAAACAAAATCCCGGCCAATACTGCTGCTACAGCAATCACAGTAGGAATAATCCTTTTCAGCCGACGCTTCTTGCGTTGTTCGCCAACCGTACGTTCCAATATCTTACGCTGTGTCTCCTCAAAAAAGTTATCGGGAGTGCGATAAGGTGTCCGCTTACCAATATTGTCAAAATCAAAATCCTTATCCATGATGTTACCTATTTAATATATATTCCTTTATCTTATCTTTCGCATAGTGATAATTCACTTTCAGTGTCTCAACCTTACTATCCAGAACACGGGCGATATCTTCATATTCCAGTTCATCGTAATAGCGCAAGTTGAAAACGATCCGCTGCTTTTCCGGCAAAGTCAATATAGCTTCCTGAAACTTTACAGCCAACTCATCTTCATAGTCGATATAGTCAGAAGCTTTCAGTTTACTCATCAGTTCTTCCTGGACATCTTCCGCTGATATCACTTCTTCTTTACGACTATTCAATAACCGAAGACACTCATTCGTTGCAATTCTGTAGATCCATGTACTCAGCGAACTTTCATTCCGGAACTGATCCAAATGGCGGAATACACGAATGAAGACTTCTTGCAGCACATCTTCCGCATCTTCGTGAGACACCACCATTCTCCGGATATAATTATATATCGGTTCCTGAAAACTGTCCACCAGCAACCTGAATCCCCGCTCGCGATCGGAGGAACAAGCTTTTCGGATTTTATCTTCGTTTATCATCTGTTATTTCTGAGCTTTGGTTATTAGAACGCCGAAAAGGAACGAAGTTAAATGCACAAGAGTCAATTTCACATTTATTAATAGAAAAGAGGAAATATGGTATTGGCATACAGGAAATAAAAAACACCTCCATAGTCTTTTTCAAGACCATGGAGGCGCTATTAACTCTTTATATACAAGCCGAAGTTAACTGAAAATCACCAGAACTTATTATGTTCCGCACTATATTCAAAACCTGCAGCTTTCAACTGACTGACAATATCTTCTCTGCTTACGTTCATATCTTCGCAAAGCTCATCCAGCGAAGAATAACAGTCACGCAACTTCATATTGATGACACTGAACAGCATCATCGGATCTTTGGGCAATTCCATATTCTACAATCTTTTAAACCGCCGCAAAGTTACAGCAATCCCGTCGAATGGCAAAACAAATCAAGGACCGATTTCTTCTATTTTCAAAGAAATTCTCTCAATCAGCTTACTAAGCTCCTCTTCCAGAGGTATCACATTAAAGTCTCTCCAGAAGTCTTCATCATATTTGAAATTCAGATCAGAGAAGATAGTACGCGTCGGTAATCTTTCTGCCCGCGGGAATGCAGTCACTTGTTCCGTATCCACTTTGCAAGTAATCATTTCAAACCAAATCTGCATCTGCGGACTAGCAGACAGCAACCGTCTCCGTTTCACCTTGAAAGAAAGGTCTCCACGGATATGATGAATATAATAGATGCCTTGCCATGGTTTGTAGGAAATAGTATAAACCACCTTTTGCGGTATTATCCGAATGCCACGCGTGCGCCTTTCTACAAACATTTCCGACGCTTTCTTCACACGCTGGGGATCTACCTCAAAACGAGCTTGTAACAAGGCATTCGTCTCGGCATCAATATACAAATCTCCACAGTAGAGAGGCTCGATTATTTCCTTCTTTTGTGCAAAGTGTATAACATTCACACAGCGGTCGTCTATGAATGTCACTCCTTGCGAAGTGTAGAGATAACCGTTATCACCAGCATCAGGTATCAGGAATGAAGGCATATCCTTCATTATATCCATCTGAAAACACGCCTGAATGCCGGACTTCACCTTTACAAGCAGACTGTCTTTGGCTTCGACATTACTCAGCCGGCTCATCTTCAACAACTTCGCCTGATCGGAAACGGGAGAATGCGAAGCGATCTTATAAACTTTGAAGACTGCTTCAGTAAGATTCTGAACCTTATTTTTCAATAACACCCCTTCGCGGTAAAATGTGGTCAGATAGACAGGAGAATGAGAATAATTCCGCTCCCTTTGCCTCCCCATTTCTTTCAGCAGCTTATAAGGATCAACCCATTGAACCACTACTTCCTGCAAAGGAACAACCTTTGGTTCCAAACTCAGAATACTATGACGGCCTGCCAAAACAGAAACTTCCAGAGTTTGTGAAACATATCCTATATGAGAAAACACGACCGAATCGTTTTGCAAAGAATCCGGTAAGGAAAGTCTGAACTCTCCTTCCTGATTAGTAACAATCCCCACAGATGTCCTCCGGACTCCAACGGATGCAGAAGCGACAGGCATTCCGGTTTCCTTATCCAGTAAAGTTCCGGTAAGCATAAGATTTACAGGGTGAACGGATGAAGGTTTCGCCCGTTGCTGTTTGGTTGGTAAAGAAGAAGTTATCAGAATATGAGTCCCTATTACTTTAAATTCCAGGCTGGTATCTCCTGTTATCTCATAAATAGCCTGACGAATGGTTCGCTCTCCTTTCCGTATCTTCACCGTTACATCATTATCTACTACTTTACTGTCATAGATAAACAGATAACCTGACTGCTGAGAAATATTGCCTAACAGTGAATAGACCGTTCCTTTCATCTTCGGCAGACTGATCATACGCTCCAGCACATCTTCTCCGTCAGCTCTCAACGTATCCGGTACGATAAAGAACAAACACAGAATCACCATATAGCGATAAATCAGCCTCATTTCACTCCTTTTTTAAATTATTCTATCAGCATGAATGTATCCCCCTGCCGTGTACACTTCAAATTAAGCGCATAGGCTATCAGTGTAGCTACAGTCTCAGGAGATTCATTGGAAAATTCAACTGTCAGCTTTCTTTTTTCAAGCGCAGGAGAAGCTACACGTATCTGTGAACTGCCTGCATTCATATTCATTACTTTCAGAATATGCCCCAAAGATTCATCTTTAAAACAGATATGCTTCAGATAGCGGTTCAACTCTCCTGCATTTTCAGTCGAACTGAGCAAAAGTTGCTGTGATTGCAATACCACTGTCTCACCGGCTTTGACATAGCATTCTTTATTTCCCTTTTTAAGGGTTACCCTAACGGTTCCTCGTTGCACCGAGAGACGGAATGGAGCATCTTCGACGCTCTTCACACTAAAAGCAGTACCCAACACTTCAATCTTTACTTCCTTTGTATCAATCCAAAAAGGTTGCTTCTGCTTCTTTGCCACATCAAAAAAGGCATCTCCCTGCAAACTGACTTCCCGTTTGTCGGAAACAAAATGTTCCGGATATCGGATAGAAGTCTCCTTTGCCAAGAACACGACAGAACCATCTTCCAGAGTCGTGACCAATGTAGGAACATCTTGATTTTCTTTTGTTATAAAGTCCGGTAATTCCTCTTTTTGACCAAATCCCCAATACAAGGTACTAAAAACCAAACCGACCACTATCGCCGCAACAGTGCCATAGCGTACCCACATCGGGATTTTAGGTATCCGATGGCCTTCTACAAGCAGATGATCTTTATCCAATCGGTCGTACAACCGATTCCAAGCCTGCTCCGTCTTTATTTTATGAATATCCGTTTTCATCATTTCATTTGAATATAATTTTCTATTTCTTTTCGCAAAGTTCGTAAAGTCTTCGTCATTTCCGCTTCCACCGTTTTGACGGAGAGAGAAAGCTGGACTGCAATTTCCGCATATTTCTTTCCTTCCGTCCGGTGCATTTTAAATATTTGCATTCTGCGTTCCGGCAATTTCTCAAGGGTATTATTTATCAGCTTCTGAAGTTCTTCATATTCCATCTGCTGATGAGGATCTGTCGCCTGTTCCGAAGAGGATGCAGTCAGCACAGACTCTCTATACCGCTCCTTAACCTCTTCATGCTCACAGTATTGAATTGACTGATTACGTGTCGCCCTATAGAGGTAACTTTTTACAGACTGGAAAATCTGTAATTGTTCCCTATCCTTCCAAAGCACGTAAAACAGTTCTTCAACAATTTCCTCAGCTACCTCCATCCGTCCGGTAATGCTTGCCGCATACCAACACAGGGGAGAATAATAACAGCGAAATAATTCCTCAAACGCTTTTATGTCACCTGCCTTTATTTTTGTCAGTATGAGCAGTTCATTCAGCATACTTCTATCATTTTACGATTGTTCCCAAATATAAGAAAACAATTCTGATTTTAATTAGATTGCTTTTTCAATTTATCGACAGCATGTTCCAGAGACTCTGTAGGTTCAATAATATTATAATTTCCCCAAAAATCTTCACTCCAGTAATTTCCGACTTTATCATAAAAAATCTGATTAGAGGTAAATACTTTATTCCGCGGAATCACCTCGGACGCGTTCTCCCTCCGGTCTGTCACCACCATTTCTGAGGTCACTGCATAGCTCGTAGAGAAAAGCCTCCGTTTCCAGTCGCATTTAAAACGAATATCATTGCGGATATAATTCAGATAGGTTCTTCCATCTATCGTTTTATAGGTAATCAGAAAAGATAACTCTTGCGGTTTGAATCTCAGTCCAAATGGTTTCTGATGAAGAATAGCAGCAATTGCTTTCGATTTATTCTGCATATCCAGATTCATCTCGATACGTGTAAACGACAGTTTATCACAATCTACATACAATTTCCCATGAAACAGCGCATATGGTAAAAGAACTCTCGGACGGAAATTAATAACATATTGTATCCGGTTATCGATCAATGCCGATTCAGCCATCCAGAACTCATAGTTGTTCAATTCTTCCGGTTCCAGCAGCGCTTCTTTATTCTTTACGATATCCAAAACTACAGATATATTAGGACCACCCATAACCTTTACTGCCAATGTATCACTAACTTTTTGACTTAGCAGACGGCGTCCTTTCAGAACCTGTAGCTTATCATAATCCGTAGTGCGATTGGTGTATGCTGTTTTCGACACATCAAGTACAGCTTCCGATACACTGATATAACGACGCCCTTTCTGCACAGTCTCCCGATAGAAACTGGTAAGCATATTCCGGTTTGCACTATAATTTACCGGAATCTTCTCAATCGCCTTTTCTATAATTGTACGCGGATTATTGGCATAAACGACCACTTCATTCAACTGGTTAGTATGAGGAATCATCCAGACCGTCAATTTAGAAGAATTATCCTTATCTAAAGATACATGACTATTGATATAGCCTATGTGAGAGATTTCCAACTCTCGCGGCACTTCTTCTTTCCTGACTTTCAGAGCAAATTCTCCCTCTGCATTTGTCACCGTACCGATATTACTTCCTTGCACAGATACATTCACGTTTTCAAGTGTTTTTTTATTTTGCTTATCCTTCACCATTCCGACGATCGTGAAATAATCTCCTGCATCCTGCGCCCATATATCAGCATTCCCTATCCATAGAAAAGCTAATAACCATCCAACCAAAAGTATAACTGACTTTTTCATCTTAATAGAGTTTTAAAGTAAATAATTCCTGCTTCTATTAATAAGATCGTTCAATCTGCAAATACCCTATTGTCTGAAATAAAAAAAATCAGTATCTTGCCCGACAGACAAAAATTATATTCTCAACAAATGATTAATTATGATACGCAAATTAGATAAGACAGAATTTCAGCAGGCGACAACTTTAGCATTAGAAGTATACCTGCAATGTGGGCAGGATGATTTTAAAGACGAAGGTCTTGAGAGTTTCAAAAGTTTTATATTCAACGATGAATTGATGAATGAGCTCAACATTTATGGAGCTTTCGAAGAGAATAAACTAATAGGTATTATGGGAACCAAGAATGAGGGCAAACACATTTCTTTGTTTTTCATCAAAAAGGAATTCCATAGAAAAGGGATAGGCAAGCAACTGTTTGACTATTCCCAATGTGATTGTCCGGCAAATGAAATAACGGTAAACTCATCTACATACGCTATCAGGTTTTACGAATCTCTGGGATTTGAGAAAACAAACGACAGGCAACAAACAAACGGAATCAGTTATACTCCGATGAAACTCATATCGAACAAATAAAGAAGGAGATATGACCATTAGATTCCAGTTCCCCGGAAGCCAAATCTAATTGTTAATTATACTTTCGAATATGTATTTCTTATAAAAATAGTTTCTACATTTGCGACCGTTATGGCGAAATACATTTTCTGTATATTATTTGGTATATTTCTGATATGGGGATGCAATTTAGTTCCCGATAAAGAATTACAGGAGTTCCGGACAGAGGCCGGTACTACAGCTATACAATCCCATAACAAGTCACAGAGTTACCGATCCAAAGCTGTCGTCAAACAATCCGGCAAAGAAAGCAACTCCTTCCAAGAAGGGAAATATGATGGAAAATATGATTGCAACATTGCCGATGGTATTTTAGGAAACTCACTTTTATCCCGTACCACTTCTCTTTCCAAGATTCTAAGATTCAACGTTTCTTCCGTTACTATCCGGATAATAAGCTCCTTAAAAAATCAATTCCCTAAAGAAAAGTGGACAGGCCTCCCCTACTACACTAATCTCACCAAATTCTCCTATCGATATTACGTCTATACACTAGGACGAATACTTATTTAGATACCTCTTTCTCTTTTATGGGATGAGATGAGTATCCTCATACCCCTTTTATTTCTTTATATTCAAGACAAGAAAGCAAGAAGAGTCTTTTCTATTGTCCGGAGTATACATACTATTCTCTTTTACATATTAATAACTGATATATAATGGAATTTATATTAGACTTTATTCTCCATATTGATCAATACATGATTAGCATAGTACAGGATTATCACACTTGGGCATACGCTATACTATTCATCATCATATTTTGCGAAACCGGACTTGTAGTAACTCCTTTTCTCCCCGGTGATTCCCTACTTTTCGTTGCAGGAGCTATCTCCGCATTACCCGGTATGCCAATCGACATACATATTCTTGTTTTAATCTTATTTGCAGCAGCTGTACTAGGCGACTCCTGTAATTATATGATTGGGCATTTTTTCGGACGCAAACTCTTTAATAATCCCAACTCCAGAATATTCAAGCAAAGCTACCTTGATAAGACGCATGAGTTTTACAAGAGATATGGCGGAAAAACCATTATTCTCGCCCGCTTTGTGCCTATCGTCCGCACTTTTGCTCCATTTGTAGCCGGAATGGGAAAAATGCACTATTATTACTTTATGATTTACAATCTGACAGGTGGTGCTGTATGGGTAGTCTTATTTTGCTATGCAGGCTACTTCTTTGGAGATCTTCCGTTCGTACAAGAAAATCTTAAGCTCTTGATCATCGCGATTATATTTATCTCGATATTGCCCGCCATCATAGAAATATTACGGGCAAAGCTGGGATCAAAGCAATAAAAAGTTCTGCAAATTTGTTTATTAATAACAACGACCATCAAATTAAACATCTCAAAAACAATTTAATGTACTTATATTTATGAAGAATTCTTTTTTTAGTAAATTCACTCCTAAAGAACCAAAGTTCTTTCCTTTGCTGAAACAATTGTCAGATGTCTTATCTGCCTCATCCACTCTACTTGTTGAAAGTCTGGAACATGATCTGCCTACAGAAAGAGCAGATTACTACAAACAAATTAAAGACATGGAACGTGAAGGTGACAGATTGACTCATTTAATTTTTGATGAGTTAAGCACCACATTCATCACTCCCTTCGACCGTGAAGATATCCACGATCTGGCTTCCTGTATGGATGATGTTATCGACGGAATTAACAGTAGCGCCAAACGAATTGTAATCTATAATCCTCGCCCCATTTCAGAAAGTGGAAAAGAACTGAGCCGTCTGATTCATGAAGAGGCGATTAATATAGGTAAAGCTATGGATGAACTGGAAACCTTCCGCAAAAATCCAAAACCGTTGCGCGAGTACTGCTCCAGATTACATGATATAGAGAATCAGGCGGACGATGTTTACGAACTTTTTATCACTAAACTCTTTGAAGAAGAAAAAGACTGTATCGAACTGATTAAAATTAAAGAGATCATGCATGAGCTGGAAAAGACAACCGATGCTGCTGAACATGTAGGCAAAATATTGAAAAACCTGATCGTAAAATATTCATAAAATCAGAGCAAGACACATGGAATTATTAGTGATTATCATTATACTGGCTCTGATATTCGATTATATCAACGGCTTTCATGATGCGGCAAATTCGATAGCTACCATCGTATCAACCAAAGTACTGACTCCTTTCCAAGCAGTATTATGGGCAGCATTCTTTAACTTCGTTGCGTTTTTCATAGCCAAATATATTATAGGGGGCTTTGGTATAGCAAACACCGTGTCAAAAACGGTTGTAGAGCAATATATCACACTGCCTATCATTCTGGCAGGTATCATTGCCGCTATTTCCTGGAACCTGATTACCTGGTGGAAAGGTATTCCATCTTCCTCCTCCCATACGCTTATCGGTGGTTTTGCAGGAGCTGCCATCATGGCAAATGGTTTTGAAGCTATCCAACTCAATATCATTCTTAAAATCGCAGCTTTTATCTTTCTGGCTCCATTCATCGGTATGGTTATCGCTTTTGGATTCACTCTGCTCGTACTCTACATCTGCCGACGTGCCAATCCGCATACTGCGGAAATGTGGTTCAAAAGATTACAGTTGGTTTCTTCGGCCATGTTCAGTGTAGGACATGGCTTGAATGATTCCCAAAAGGTAATGGGTATTATTGCCGCCGCAATGATAGCCGCTCACTCCATGGGTTTAGGAATGGGCATAAACAGCATTTCTGATCTACCGGACTGGGTAGCGTTCTCCTGTTTTACTGCTATCTCACTGGGAACCATGTCCGGAGGATGGAAAATTGTAAAAACAATGGGAACGAGAATTACCAAAGTAACTCCATTGGAAGGTATGATTGCCGAAACCGCAGGTGCTTTTACACTTTATATCACAGAAATGCTGAAAATTCCTGTAAGCACGACTCATACGATCACCGGAGCAATTATCGGGGTCGGAGCAACCAAACGTTTATCTGCTGTTCGCTGGGGGGTGACTAAAAGCCTCATGACTGCGTGGGTACTTACTATCCCTGTCAGTGGACTCTTGGCTGCAATCGTTTATTTAATAATATCACTCTTTCTGAAATAAGTTAGTTATATTCATAGATAACTTACTCAAAAAGTGAATAAGAAATCTGTACTATTACTTCCCTCTACTATATTTTGTAGAGGGATTCTAAAGTTATCATTTGCCCCCTCTGTATTTCCGAATTATAATCCCCCCTTTCACAATAAAAAACTGATATATGCCTGAGAAGACCTAAGTAATTATGCCTTTATTAGATTACGAAAGAAATATATTGGAAGCACTATTACCTCTTTTTATTCTGACCACCCATAGGTGTGGAAATAAGAATCGCCCTCCGTGGCTGGTCTTTCTCCTTTTTATACTCATTCACTCTCAAGTGTTTTTTGCCATTTTTGAGTCCTTTTTTATGAGTAGAACAATACTTTATAAATGATAAATGATTGGATATTATCGTTTTGAAATATAATTTATTGATTAATAAATCTTCCAGTTCTAATACAGAATTAATAGAACTAGCCTTTGTCTGCGGATTTTTAGTTCTAATGAGTCCTAAAATATCATTTGGTTCTACATGATATATACATGCAATTTTTTTAATAGACATACCAATAAGACTCTTAAGTTTCTTTTTACTATATGAGTCATTCTCATCGGGAGTCAATAATACTTTCGAATCTATTTCCCTTTTCTTTTCAGCGATATGCTTAATTCTTTTCAGGTTAATTATTTGTTTAATGAAATAGAGCTGCAACTTATATCTCTTAATTAAGTCCAAAATTTCCCATTCGATAGCTTTATTGAATAATAAATTCTCCTTCAAAAGTTCACTGAGAATTAAATCTACTTTTTCTGTAGTATTAATAGGCAAGTAATGAGTTAAATTCATATTGTATGTCTTGAAGGTTCGGGCAAATATAATCATTTTTTTAATAATTATATTTGAATCCACTATAAATATGAGGATTAAGTTCACTTCTATCATCCTTTATCTTGCATTTTGGACAATCGATCCTCAACCTTGTTGAATGACGACATTTGTATTACATTCTTGTATGAGAAGAAAAGCCCAAAAAGGAACAAATGTAAAAAGAGCTGTAAGTTTATAACTTACAGCTCTTCCTTTTATCTATTAATCGTTTTATTTCACCGATTTTATTTCACTTCCTCGAAGTCAGCATCCTGTACATTATCGCCACTATGCTTGCTATTATCCTGACCAGCATTCTGACCCGCATTCATATCAGGACCAGCCTGTGCACCACCTTGAGCTCCGCCTTGAGCGTACATCTCAGCACTTGCAGCCTGGAAAACAGTATTGATTTCTGCCATAGCAGTATCAATAGCAGCTAAATCCTGAGACTTGTGAGCATCTTTCAGTTTCTGCAAAGCAGCTTCAATCGGAGCTTTCTTATCAGCAGGCAACTTATCACCCAATTCCTTCAACTGATTTTCTGTCTGGAAAATTACGCTGTCAGCCTGGTTCAACTTATCGATCTTTTCACGTTCTTTCTTGTCTGCTTCTGCATTAGCTTCAGCTTCAGCCTTCATCTTTTCGATTTCTTCCTTGCTCAAACCGCTGGAAGCTTCGATACGGATTGCCTGTTCTTTACCTGTAGCCTTATCCTTAGCAGATACTTTCAAGATACCGTTTGCATCGATATCGAATGTAACCTCAATCTGAGGAACACCACGACGAGCCGGAGCGATACCTGACAAGTTGAACTGACCAATTGACTTATTCTGAGCAGCCATCGGACGTTCTCCCTGCAATACATGAATAGTTACTTCACTCTGATTGTCGGCAGCAGTAGAGAAGGTCTCACTCTTACGAGCCGGAATTGTTGTATTAGCATCAATCAATTTCGTCATCACACCACCCAGTGTTTCGATACCCATTGACAACGGAGTAACATCCAACAATACCACACCTTTGATTTCGTCTGACAAAACAGCACCCTGTACAGCAGCACCAACAGCTACTACTTCATCCGGGTTCACGCCTTTAGAAGGAGTCTTTCCGAAGAAATCTTCTACCAGTTTCTGTACGGCAGGGATACGGGAAGAACCACCTACAAGGATTACTTCATCAATATCGGAGTTGCTCAAACCAGCGTCGCTCATTGCTTTCTTACATGGTTCCAGACAAGCCTGAATCAATCCGTGAGCCAATGACTCAAATTTTGCACGAGTCAAAGTCTTCACTAAGTGCTTGGGCACACCGTTTACCGGCATAATGTACGGCAAGTTGATTTCTGTGCTTGTTGAAGAAGAAAGTTCAATCTTTGCCTTTTCAGCAGCTTCTTTCAGACGTTGCAAAGCCATTGGGTCCTGAGTCAAATCAGCACCTTCGTCATTTTTGAATTCCTGTACCAGCCAGTTGATGATTACCTGGTCGAAGTCATCACCACCCAAGTGAGTATCACCGTTAGTAGAAAGAACTTCGAATACACCACCACCGAATTCGAGGATAGAGATATCAAAAGTACCACCACCAAGGTCAAATACAGCAATCTTCATATCTTTGTGAGCCTTATCCAAACCGTAAGCAAGAGCTGCGGCTGTCGGTTCGTTAACAATACGTTTTACTTCCAGACCAGCAATCTGTCCGGCTTCTTTAGTAGCCTGACGTTGAGAGTCGGAAAAATATGCAGGAACGGTGATAACTGCTTCTGTAACTTCTTGTCCCAAATAATCTTCAGCAGTCTTCTTCATCTTCTGAAGAATCATTGCAGAGATTTCTTGCGGAGTGTACAGACGACCGTCAATATCTACACGCGGAGTATTGTTGTCACCTTTCACTACTTTATAAGGAACACGTGCAACTTCTTTCTGTACCTGATCCCAATTTTCACCCATGAAACGTTTGATAGAGAAAATCGTACGTGTCGGGTTAGTAATAGCCTGACGTTTAGCAGGATCACCTACTTTACGTTCGCCGCCATCTACAAATGCAACCACAGAAGGAGTTGTACGCTTACCTTCACTGTTTGCAATTACTACAGGTTCGTTGCCCTCAAATACGGCAACACAAGAGTTTGTTGTTCCTAAGTCAATACCAATAATTTTTCCCATGATCGTTATTCTTTTTATTTATTATTATTCAATTTCTTTTTGTCCGGTTGTTTTCTTTCTCTTTGTAAGGGCTTTCAAGCGGACGCTGATTAAAAAACAAACCATATGCCAAAAAGAAATAGGACGAATACATGACATATTTCCTGCCAAAACGACAGTTTCAATCTACAATATACTGTCAAAACCGTATAGTACACCATAGTCTTTCACTTAGCCAAACAAATATAAAGAACACTAGTTCAATAAATAAATAAAAAATCTATCTTTGCATGGTCTATATTCCTCTTGAGGAGGACTATAGCAGGATAAAACTGAAAGAAAATAACCCCCAAATAAAAAACGAATATGAAACAAAAAATTCTAGGATTACTTACAGTTTTAATATGCACTACTTTTTTATCCGCACAACCTCAGAAACTAACAATCGGCATATCCGGCAACGGATATATAACAACACAAAAAGAAGGAGCACGAATCACTCAGAATGGACTCGCACGCTGGACAGATGCCCGAAGCATTGCCAGCATTTATTTCTATGTACAACAACCCACAAAAGCCGATCTGTCACTCTATGCCAAAGGAAACTCCGAAATAAAAGTAACCTACGGCAAGAAAAACTTTAAAGTTAAGCTACAGTCAGACGTTTTAACACAAGTCCCCATAGGTAGCATTGACATACGGCAACCAGGATATGTACGTATCGATTTACAAGGAATTTCCAAAGAAGGGAATACATTCGGGGAGGTCCAACAATTGATAGCAGACAATGTGACCAGTAAAAGCAATTTCGTGACAAACTTCTCTGATTATTGGGGACGTCGCGGACCTTCTGTTCATTTGGGATATGCTTTGCCGGCAGGAGATACCGAATGGGTATATAATGAGGTTACAGTTCCCAAAGATGGTGAAACCATGCATAGCTACTATATGGCAACCGGTTTTGCCGAAGGATATTTCGGAATGCAATATAACTCCCCGACCGAGCGCCGCATTCTTTTCTCCGTATGGAGCCCTTTTGATACTCAAGATCCTAAAAACATTCCGGCAGAACAAAAAATTAAACTACTTCGCCGAGGCAAAGACGTACATATCGGAGAATTTGGTAATGAAGGTTCAGGAGGACAAAGTTTCTTAATATATCCCTGGAAAGCCGGAAACACATACAAATTTCTGATGCATGTAAGACCGGATGATAAAGGTAATACCGTTTATACTGCCTATTTCTACGCAACAGAAGAAAACAGCTGGAAACTGATAGCCAGTTTCTTACGCCCTATGACAAATACATGGTACAAAAATCCTCATAGTTTCTTAGAAAATTTCAGTCCGGAACAGGGATATTTATCACGTAAAGTATTCTTTGGCAACCAATGGGCGCGCAGTAAAGAAGGAAAATGGACTCGTTTGACAGAAGCCAATTTTACACATGATGCAACTGCCAGTGCGCAGGTTCGTCTTGACTATCAAGGAGGAAAGACCAAAGATAACCGCTTTTATCTGAAAATGGGAGGATTCTTCAATGAATCAGTCCCGATGGGAACGAAGTTCCATTGTGTTCCCACCGGACAAGAACCGGTAATAGATTGGGAAGCACTAGAAAAATTAGATTAAAAAATAAGCACGGATTACAGATGAATACACTTCTCTTTTCGTGTAACTGTAATCCGTGCCTAAAAAAATATAGAATGTATTACTTCTTCGTCAGAACTATTACCAGTCCGCCATTTGCATCATACAAACCAATACCACCACCAGACAATACGTCGAACGACTTCACTTCATTCATTGCTTTCAGAATCTTACCTTCCACTTCCATATCAGGACAAGCCATCATTGTGCTTGCTACACCCGGGAAAGAGATTGATTTAGCATTACTTGTACTAGTCTCAAAACCACCATTAATCAGGTTACATCCGGCATTGCCATGAAGTGTTTTCTTTTTCACATCAAAAGCGATGAAAGGTTGCTTTTCCATTCCCGAAGGAATTGCTTCACCATTCACTTCCTTTATTTCCCATTCTCCGTTCAAAACAGATAGTTTCACGTCAGCCTCCTTTTTTTCAAGAACTACAACCGGACGATTGGACTCATTGCAAAGAAACATCTTATCCTTACCGGCTTTCTTATAACCTTTCACTTGTGCAAGCGCACCTAACACATTTCTCTCGGTAGTCATATCCGGACACATCATTTTGGTACCGGCCATTCCCTTAAGATCCATACTTCCCGGCTTGGCGTTCACGTCAAAGCTACCCATCATACGGTTGCATCCGCTGTTACCGGATACTCTTCCGGTCGCTGTATCAAAAGTAATAAAGGGAAGGGTTCTGCTTTCGCCCGGAGTTACTTTCGAGCCGTTAACTTCTATAATATTCCACTCACCATTGATTGAAGCCAATGGGACTGCCTTCTCAACCGAACGGCATGAAAACATTGCAAGTACTGTGCTGGCAATGCAAATTGAAACAAATACTTTCTTCATTTTGTTATAACGTTTAAGTTAAAATCGGAGGCAAAGATATCAAAAATATTGGGAAATACCATCTAATGCGATATAAAATACATACATTTGCCATTATCTATAAAACAAACAATAAGATTGCATAGTTCATCTAAAGTAAATAAATATGAGATCAATCGTCCTATTTCTAGTCTTGCTTGGTTGTGGTACCTCTCATATCACGGCGCAAAATGATTATCTTGTCACAACTGTTCCCAATCAGGAGCTCTCTCTGAGTGAAGAGGAACAGTTTATAAAAGAGAACTTCCCACTGCAACTTTTATGTAAATGGTCCCCCGGAATGAAATTCATGTTTATCCCATCCGGACGTGATATGTTCCTCCCCACTCTTTCGGTGTATGCAACAGAAAAGGGGGCAGATAACAATGTTCTGAAACACAAGATTCTGACTTTCACCGGATACGAAGAAAAAGTTCAAAAACTATCAAATGACATGAACTATTCCACTCACTTCATCTTCGAATGTGACGGAGAGAAATATTATTATGAGGTAAAAAACACCCGTCCGGATGAAATTTGCGAAAAGAATCCCCGTGCCTATATCAACGGATTAGTCAATCTGAAAGACGTAGACACGGCAAAAGAATTGCTGACAGGCAGAAAGATATATGTTCAATCCAATATGGCACGGGTGGACGATAGCAATAGTTACTCCGGATATCGGGAGGTGTCTATTCCGGTCAACACCGAAGCAACCATTACCGCCATAGGAGTTGGCAGTCAGGCATATCCTGTAAAAATCATATTCCAGGATTCACAAGAACATTCCTATTATCTGGAAGTAGCTCTTTCCCGCACTAATTCCGGTATGGACGTGAGCGATTTCCAAGCTGAGAAAAAAATGAGATACTTCTCCAATGCCATCAGTTTCAGTAGTAAAAAGTCCGGGAACCTGGAAACCTTAAAAGACAAATATATTGATCTGACCGTCTATCCGAAACGAACATTGGCTGTAAAAAGAGTATTCAACCTCGAAAACAAGCAAATGGAAACCCGGATACATTTACCTCGCTACACTGCTTTGAAAATAAAAGAAGCAAAAATCTCCGGTCCGGGAAGTCTGGTTATCCTCTCATTGGAGGATCGGCATGGATCACTTTATGAAACAGAGGTTGACCTTAAATACGATGTTATCGTCAAAAACGAGAATTATATCGAAGACCTTTTCGGATTTGAAGACATCCATCAGAAGTATCCGGGTATCACAGATAAACGTTGGGGAATCATCGCACGGGGTGATCTGGAAGAAGGTATGAGTACCGACGAATGTCGTCTGTCAATAGGCGATCCTGTAGAAATACAGTTAAAAAAAGACAGCCGTTTCGAAACTTGGTTCTACAACGGAAAAACGCTGGAATTTGAGAGTGGTATCTTGCAACGTTTCAAATAAAAAGGAGTAGCGACGCGGTGATTATCTGAAAATAATCACGTATATTTGCCAAGCTAACAATTCTAAAATCTTAATTTTTGATTTATAATTTATTAATTAAAAGAAATGGGTAGAGTTCTTATTATCGGTGCAGGCGGTGTTGGTACTGTCGTAGCACACAAAGTGGCACAAAATGCCGATGTATTCACAGACATCATGATTGCCAGCCGTACAAAGGAGAAATGCGATAATATCGTCAAAGCTATAGGCAATCCCAATATAAAAACCGCCAAAGTGAATGCGGATAATGTAGATGAACTGGTAGCTTTATTCAATGACTTTAAGCCGGAAATGGTAATCAACGTTGCTCTTCCTTATCAGGACCTTACCATTATGGAAGCCTGTCTGAAGGCGGGTGTCAACTACCTGGATACAGCCAACTATGAGCCGAAAGATGAAGCTCATTTTGAATACAGCTGGCAATGGGCTTACCACGACCGTTTCAAGGAAGCAGGTCTGACAGCCATTCTTGGCTGTGGTTTCGATCCGGGAGTCAGTGGAATCTACACAGCCTATGCAGCCAAACATTATTTCGACGAAATCCAATATCTGGATATCGTAGACTGTAATGCAGGAAATCATCATAAAGCATTTGCTACCAACTTTAATCCGGAAATCAATATCCGCGAAATTACTCAGAACGGACGTTATTATGAGAATGGTCAATGGGTGACAACCGGTCCGCTGGAAATTCACAAAGACCTCAGTTATCCCAATATCGGTCCACGTGATTCCTATCTTCTTTATCATGAAGAACTGGAATCATTGGTCAAACATTTCCCGACTATCAAGCGTGCCCGTTTTTGGATGACTTTCGGACAAGAATATCTGACTCACTTACGCGTGATTCAGAATATCGGCATGGCCCGTATCGATGAAGTTGATTATAACGGAACTAAAATCGTACCATTACAATTTTTGAAAGCAGTATTGCCCAATCCACAGGATTTAGGTGAGAACTATGAAGGCGAAACCTCTATCGGTTGCCGTATCCGTGGCATCAAAGACGGAAAAGAACGTACTTACTATGTCTACAACAACTGCAGCCATCAGGAGGCTTACAAGGAAACAGGTATGCAGGGAGTCAGCTACACCACCGGTGTTCCGGCTATGATCGGTGCCATGATGTTCTTCAAAGGCGAATGGCAACGTCCGGGTGTGAACAACGTAGAAGAATTTAATCCGGACCCGTTCATGGAGCAGCTCAATAAGCAGGGACTGCCTTGGCATGAAGTGTTTGATAAAGATCTGGAACTATAATAGAACGAGTCAGAATGAAGAATATAGGAGATAAAGCACCGGAAGTATTAGGCATCAATGAAAAAGGTGAAGAGATCCGACTGAGTACTTATAAAGGAAAAAAGATAGTACTGTATTTCTATCCGAAAGACAGTACATCAGGGTGTACGGCACAGGCATGCAGTCTGCGCGACAACTATTCCGAACTGCGTAAAGCCGGTTACGAAGTAATCGGTGTCAGCGTAGACAGCGAGAAGTCGCACCAAAAATTCATCGATAAGAATAATCTTCCTTTTACACTGATAGCCGATACGGACAAAAAGTTGGTAGAAGAATTTGGTGTATGGGGAGAGAAAAAGCTGTATGGACGTGCCTATATGGGCACCTTCCGCACTACTTTCCTGATCAATGAAGAAGGAATCATAGAACGGATTATCACTCCCAAAGAAGTGAAAACCAAAGGGCATGCCTCACAGATTTTAAATCAATAAATCCATTAATTATAAGAATAAGGTATGGCAAAGAAAGACGAACTTAATTTTGAAACAGATAATAAAATGGCATCAAGCGAAAAACTGAAAGCCTTACAGGCTACCATGGAAAAGATAGAAAAGAACTTCGGTAAAGGTTCTATCATGAAAATGGGTGATAATAGTGTTGAACAAGTGGAAGTGATTCCTACCGGCTCCATTGCTTTAAACGTAGCACTTGGTGTAGGCGGGTATCCTCGGGGAAGAATCATCGAAATCTATGGTCCGGAATCATCCGGTAAAACGACTCTGGCTATTCACGCCATTGCCGAAGCACAAAAAGCCGGTGGTATCGCCGCTTTTATTGATGCCGAGCATGCCTTCGACCGCTTCTATGCAGCGAAATTAGGCGTAGATGTAGACAATCTCTGGATTTCTCAACCGGACAACGGAGAGCAGGCTTTAGAAATAGCCGAACAGCTAATCCGTTCTTCCGCTATTGATATTATTGTTATTGACTCCGTAGCAGCATTAACTCCGAAAGCGGAGATTGAAGGCGATATGGGTGACAATAAGGTAGGTTTGCAGGCACGTCTGATGTCACAGGCTTTGCGTAAATTGACCGGTACAGTCAGCAAAACACGTACAACTTGTATCTTTATCAACCAGCTTCGTGAAAAGATTGGCGTCATGTTCGGTAATCCGGAAACAACGACAGGTGGTAACGCATTGAAGTTCTACGCTTCTGTACGTATAGATATCCGTGGCAGCCAGCCAATCAAAGATGGTGAAGAAGTTCTTGGTAAACTGACTAAGGTGAAAGTGGTGAAGAACAAAGTAGCACCTCCTTTCCGCAAAGCAGAATTTGACATCATGTTCGGTGAAGGTATTTCTCACTCCGGAGAAATCATCGATTTAGGAGCAGAACTGGGAATCATCAAAAAGAGCGGTTCATGGTATAGCTACAATGACACTAAACTGGGTCAAGGACGTGATGCAGCCAAGGTATGTATCAAAGATAATCCCGAACTTGCCGAAGAATTAGAAGGATTGATCTTCGAAGCCTTGAATAAAAAATAAGTTGTCTCACCGATTCAACTATAAATAATATAAGCTGTCTCATTCGATGTTTTGAGACAGCTTATTTTTAGCTTAAACATAAGAAATGTCCCCTATCTGAATCCTCGCAGTGAACTGCACCCCAAAAGTTAGACACAAAACTTTAGGAGTGCAGTTTTTTTAT
>DXOL01000054.1:0-17420 GCA_019412825.1 Bacteroides thetaiotaomicron
GGTTAGTGGAAACTTACCACCGCAAGGTGGAAAAGCGCTGTTGGCCTAGCCTACTTAAGGAAATAGCTACCTTGTGCGGTATAAAGAAGAATTTAACAGTGCATGTAGCCCGTCATACATTTGCTACTACAATAACACTTGCGAATCATGTTTCATTGCAGAATGTGTCTAAAATGTTAGGACATTCTTCTACTAAAATAACTCAACATTATGCCAGAGTCCTTGATCAAAATATAATGGAGGATATGCAGAAGGTTTCTAGAAACTTATTTAGATAGGTTATGTATTTTAAAGATAAAAGGCGGTTGGGGGATATCCAATCGCCTTTTTATTTGTGCAAATCTGTATTGTTGTTAGCGTAGTCTGATAGTTTTTGTCTCTTTTTGGCTTGGCTTCGATATTATAATATTCATAATTCAGATTTTAAAATCTTGGTATATAGTTTTCTTCCAAAATAGCCAACAAGTCACTTTCCTTATATAACATTTTACCAAAAAGAGTGATGTAGGGGACTTCTCCTTTTTCACGGTATTCCAGTAATGTTCTTTTCGTAATATTTAGAAGTTTGCAAACTTGAATGCTGGTCAGATAGCGTTCCCCATTTAAAGGCGGCTTATAAGTTGCCAATACATATTCAAACTTCTCTGCAAGTTCGTCAAATCCTTGCAGTTCCTCCATAAAATCTTCTACAGTGATTAGTTCCATTCTTTTTTAGTTCTTGTTTTTATTACTAATACGGTTCTTTTTAAGAAGCTTTTCCACATCAGATATTTTATAGTAAATTTTTCTTCCGATTGTAGAAAACCCTATCACACCTCTTTCTCGGTAACTCTGTAAGGTTCTTAAAGAAATATTAAGCCGATGCGATAGCTCGGCGTTCTCAATCCACTCTTCATGAAGGATGCCTTCTTGGTTCGGATATAGATTATTCACTCTGTTTTTCAGCTTGGAGATGCGTTCTAGCATCATCGTATAAGCCTTCTTTTCTATTGCAATACTTTCCATAATTCTTGGTGTTTACACACGAGTAGCATAATTGTGCCTTGTAATGTTGATTTTAAGGATGTAAAAATGCTGAAAAGATAAAATGTTTGGAATATGTGAGTGCGTCGTTTCTGAACTTCAATTCAGAAATAGTCAGATTCTTTCCAAGGTATAGTATTGCTTAAATATGCGGGACTATCTTTGCGGGAGTCCAATTTATGTGGAGCAGCTGAAATACATAGTCCGGTATTTCTTAAATATAAAATATGATATGGAAAATACCTTGATTAGTAAATATCTTAAAATAAATTGTTGGCATCTGTTTTTGCTGAATATTATGATTTATGCAATAATGATATTTGTAGAATATCGTTTTATTCAGACTGACAACTACTACAGTATGTACTTGAAACCTCTTTTTAGTTCAGCAGACGATTACCAGAAGGCCATATCGGAAGCTAAATTCTATGAACTATATAATTACTTATGGATTCCGGTTCATATTGCTATTCAAGTCATTTTAATATCAATATGTTTATTCATAGGATATAATGCTTTGAACTATTTTATCAGCTTTAAAAATAGTGTCAAGGCTACATGCCAATCTATCATCATATTTTCATTAAATAGTCTATTGGTAACATCCTTAAAAGCGGGTGGTGTGATTGAGTATAATGCAAAAACGGTAGATGATGAATTCTTTTTCCAATCTTTAGGAAGACTTTTTGTTAATCAAGATTTGCCAAACATCATTTATCGATTATTGGAAAAGGTAAATTTTGTAGAAGTCATTTTTATCTTGGTATTATCATCGATTTTATCAAAAATACTTGTTGTCAACTTGATGAGGACGATATTGCTAACACTTGGAATATATCTATTTGGTACCATAATATATATATGTTTTATGTATTTTATTGAACTATTATTCAACTAATTTTTAAAATTAAAAATCATGAATGAAATTACAGAACAACAGATGGCTAACATCAGTGGAGGCGGTAAATTTTGGGCCACACGCTGGCAATGTGAAAAAATGGGTGCAGGTCCTGCTTGCAGATGTCGCAAGGTTTACCATCGTTTATGGGGTAAAAGCTACGGTGGATGGAATAACGGCATGAGTTGCGGGTATGACGGAACGAAAGCCTAACTAATTCTAATAGTCAGGTAAATAATACCTGACTATTATTTATATAAATTATAATGAATAAAAAAAAGGCTCTTTTTGCATTATTTGCTGTAATGCTTATAACTATAATTCTTGGAATCCTTTCTTTGAGACACGATAATCCATTCAAAATACAACATAATTCTCTTTGGATTCAGGCTGAAAGTATTAATGGAAAGATGATCACTTCTGAACAAATGAAGGGGAGTCAAACTATTCTGATATTTTTTAATACACAGTGTGAACTCTGTTTAGCGGAAATCTTGTTGTTGGAAAAGCAACTTAAACAAATTTCGATGTTTTATCATGTGCTTTTTATTTCTTTTGAGCCTAAGGCTAGTCTGTCAGCTTTCTTTTTACATAAGAAAGTCTGTCTTGATTTTGATAATGTTTATGTTATTTCTGATGATAAAATGTCTTTATTGGATTATTATGATGTAAAAGGCTATCCGTCATTTCTAATATTCAATAAAAATGGTACACTTTTCCGTCGGGGAGAGTCTATTGATGAGAATATCCTTCAGGAGCTATTAAAAAATAACAGTTCAGAATGATTGTTGATATAAAAAAGATAAAGCATTCTTTTTGTCTACAGCATACTCAGAGTTCATGTGGGTTGGCTTGTCTTGTGTCAGCTTCAAAGTTGTATGGGAAAGATATAAATGAAGAACAGCTGAAGATTAGCACTGGAACCACGATAGAAGGAACAACCTTTTTAGGACTACGTGACGCCGCCAGAGAGTTGGGCTTTGATTCTAATGGGTATGAAGGTGATATCCAATCTTTGAAAGCACTCAATACATTAGCGATTTTGTATATTACAAACGCTAACAAACTCCCTCATTTTATTCTGTATTACGGGTATGACCAAAAGAAGGAAGAATTCATTATTGGAGATCCGGCAATAGGCATCCAGTATTATACAGAAGAATTACTAACTTCTGTTTGGGAAACAAGAACATTGCTGACATTGGCTCACAACTCCGAATTGAAAAAAGACGATACCAATTATTCATATCAGAGAAGAACTTTCTTAAAAGGATTAATCTCTCCGGATGGACATCTCTTATTGATGACATTTTTCTTGAGCCTTTTTACTTCCTTATTAGGGTTTACTACAGCTCTGTTTACCCAAAAATTGATTGATGACGTTCTCCCTGAAAAGAATGTGTACACCTTATTTTCTTTTATCTCTTTATATTTGATTATTATCATAATAGGTATTTTTCTTTCTTTTTTTAGAGACATCCTGATAATACGTCATACTAAATTGTTTAATAATCGTCTTATCGCCACTTTTCTTGGCAAGATATTCTCTTTACCTATGTCTTTTTTTAATTCAATGCGTATAGGTGAGGTTATTTCCAGAATGAAGGAAACCGAGCGAATTCAAGGAGCTATCGTTGTCCTTATAAACTCCACTATTGTTGAGTGTATGACTTTGTTTTTCTCTATTCTCCTGTTAATGTACTACAATATAGAAATTGCTTTTATTGCTGCCTTATCTATCCCTGTCATGATTGTTGTTTCGAGGTACTTTTCTATTGTTATAAAGAATAAACAGAGAGAACTTATGACAAATTATGCCGATTTCGAAGCTTATGCCGTTGAGAGTATTTCTGGAATACAATGTATCAAAAATTATGTTTGTGAGTCCTTTTTTACAGAGAAACTTGAATCTCAGTATTATGTAACTCAAGAAACGGCAAAGCATTTGGGAAAGTTCAGTTCTGGTTATGATTTAATAATTAACATATTAGGTTCTGTTTTTTCTATAATAGCCATGTCTTTAGGAGCATATTATGTGATGACAGAAAAACTGGAATTAGGCCAACTGTTTGCTATTATCACTATCTTATCTTTAACAATAGCGACTACAATAAATATAATATCAGTAATTATTCATATTCAAGAATCCATAGTTGCTTTTGAGCGTTTGCATGATATAATGAGTTCCCAAGAGGAGAGACGAATAGTTCCTAATGGAGAACACTCCATGAAAGAAGCTATCAAAGAATTCCATTTTTTAGAACTGTGTGATGTTTCGTTTAGTTATCCGGGGAAGATAGAATTATTACATAATCTGAATATGAAAATTTGCACTGGAGAATTTGTAACTCTCTTCGGTGATGTTGGCACAGGAAAGAGTACATTATTATATCTCATTCAGAGATTTTACCCCATTAAAAATGGAGAAATTATTTTTGATGGTGATAATATTAATAAATATACCATAGCCAGCTGGCGTTCTTATTTAAGTGTCGTTTCACAGAATACCAAAATATTTATGGGTACAGTTGCGGACAATATAACTATGTTTCATCCAGAAGAAACAAGCCGATTAAAGAAATTGTGTGCTGAGTATGAATTGAACAGCTTCTTGGATTCAAGTTCAGCATTAAACCTGTTCAACAATTTAAGTGAAAACGGAATTAATTTATCTGGTGGGCAGAAACAACTAATTGGTTTTGTAAGGGCCTTATTTACTAACTCGCATATACTGGTTTTAGACGAACCTACCGCATCAATGGATAAGTCAAACGAACTAATTATGATGAATATCCTCCAAAAAATAAAAAGAGAGAAGATTATCCTGATGATAACGCATAAGCCTGAAATAGCTAAAAAAACAGATAAAATTTTTGTTTTGAATGAGAATCATGTGATCGATGCCGGCACACATGAAGAACTGATAGTTAGAGAAAATACCTATAGTAAATATCATTCCCTATTGTTTGAAAACTAAATAAATAATATGATATGGTGAATAAAAGAATAAATAGCTACCGAAGAAAGATATGTCTTGTCTTATTGATTTTTCCTGTTATCCTTTATGCGCAAACTGCAGTGAAAGACAATAGGTATACAATAAGCGGTTATGTGACGGATGAATCTTCAGGTGAAAGTCTGCTGGGCGCAAATATTTACGATAAAATATCTCAGGTGGGTACTACGACAAATGAATTTGGATTTTATAGTATTACCTTACCTGAAGGCAAAGCCGATTTACAGTTTTCCTATATTGGATACCAGACAAGTATGAAAATACTTGATGTGTCTTTGAATTTAAAACTCAATATACCCTTAAAGGTGAATCAAGAACTGGACGAGATTGTAGTTTATGGTAATCGTTCTGAAACAGGGATCAATGCGACCCGTATGGGAGCAATTAATATCCCCATGGAACAGTTGAAGGGGATTCCGGCTGTATTAGGGGAAGTTGATATCATGAAGACTATCCAGATGATGCCCGGAGTGCAATCCGGTGCAGAAGGGAGTTCCGGGATATATGTAAGGGGTGGCGGTCCTGATGAAAATTTAATCTTATTGGACGGCGTCCCTCTTTACAACGTAGACCACTTATTCGGTTTCTTTTCCGTATTTACTCCTGAATCCGTTAAAAAGGTGGATCTGTATAAAGGGAGTTTTCCTGCACGCTTCGGCGGACGCTTGTCTTCGGTCGTTGACGTTCGTACGAATGATGGTGATATGCGTAAATTTCATGGCACTTTAGGAGTCGGTTTGTTGTCAGCCAAACTTCAGTTTGAAGGTCCGATAGTAAAAGACCGGACCTCCTTTAATATTTCTGCCCGCCGATCCTATATTGATGTGATAGCCCGTCCCTTTATGAAGGAGGAAGACCAGTTCAACTATTATTTCTATGATTTCAATGCAAAGGTAAATCATAAGTTTAATGATAAGCACCGGTTATTTCTAAGTGTATATAGCGGAACTGACAAATTCTCAATCATGAATCAGGAAGATTTTAAGAAATACCAGTCTAAGGATGAAAACAGTCTGAGATGGGGGAATACCGTTGCGGCATTGCGTTGGAATTATGTAATTTCTCCGGTCTTATTCAGTAATACCACAGTCGCATATACTGAATACAGATACCAGTCAGTCAATAAGACTTCGCAGAAAGATGGCAGTTATCGTTCGGATTACAATTCGGGAATTAAAGATTGGACGTATAGCCTTGATTTTGACTATCTCCCTTTGCCTAAACATCATATAAAGTTTGGGATGATCTATTTGTATCACTCATTTAAACCGGAAAGTCTCACCGGGAAAATTCAGAATAGCTCTGATGATATAAATAAGGATTTTAAGAGCTTGCTTGATTCAGAGATTTATGCTCATGAATCGACTTTATATGTGGAAGATGATTTTGATATCAGTGACCGGGTTAGTATTAATGCCGGATTAAACCTATCCCTATTTCACGTGCAAAAGAAATCTTATCTTTCGTTGCAGCCCCGATTGTCGGCCCGTTTCCAACTAAATCGTGATATTGCTCTGAAAGCATCATATACTCAGATGAACCAAAATATTCATCTCTTATCCAGTTACACCATGACCATGCCTACTGATTTGTGGGTACCTGCCACCAAAAACATACGACCGATGAAAGCACACCAATATTCTCTTGGGATGTATTACACCGGAATTCATGGTTGGGAACTTTCTGTAGAAGGTTATTATAAAAACGTAAATAATGTATTGGAGTATAAAGATGGAGCAGCACTTATGGGATCGTCCTACAATTGGGAGAGCAAGGTTGAAATGGGAAAAGGACGCTCTATGGGAGTTGAATTTATGGTACAGAAAAAAATAGGTAAGACCACAGGGTGGTTGGCTTATACTCTTGCCAAAAGTGATCGTAAATTCCCATCAGGGAGTATTAATGACGGAAGATGGTTTCCATATAAATATGACAGGAGGCATAACATTAGCTTGACTGTCAATCATAAATTTTCGGAAAAGATTGATATGGGCGCTTCATGGGAATTTCGTACCGGAGGTACGACAACGATTGGCGAACAAAGTACAATTGTAGTACGCCCTGGGGATGACTTGACACCATCTTTAGTTGATTATGTAGGTCAACGGAATAATTACCGCATGCCAAGCAGCCATCAACTTAGTATAGGAGTTAATTTTCATAAGAAGACCAGCCATGGAGTTAGAACATGGAATATCAGCTTGTTTAATGTTTATAATGCAATGAATCCCACATTCCTGTTCAGGGATGCTAAAGATGAAAACGGAAATCGCCGGGATGTACTGAAAAAGGTCACAATATTACCCCTTATTCCATCGGTTACCTATACCTATAAATTTTAGATTTATGAAGAAAAGCTTATTATCAATAGTTGCATTTTTTTCATTAGTGTCATGTACTAATGAGATTCCACTTGACTATGGCAATGAACCGTCCAAGCTCATTGTAAATGCGTTACTGGATGCACAAAAGCAGGAGAATAAAATTGTTGTGGCTCTAACCGGGCACAATCAAGTAACATATATTACAGATGCCCGGATCAAAGTCTTTGTCAATGAAGAACTGAAAGAGGAAATAACGGCTGCAACATATAATGAAACAGCACAAGGGGCATCCCCGGGTGATTATTTTAGCTCAACACACTTCGTTCCCGGAGACAAGGTTAAAATAGAAGTATCTACCGCTGACAGTCAATTTAAAGCCTGGGGGGAGGCTCTGGTTCCTTCTTCTATGGTCATTGAACGTATTGACACGACATCGGTTTTTATTACTACCCCCTTTGATACCCAAAGGTTTATCAAATTGAATGTAACCTTTACGGATAATGCGAATGTGGATAATTACTATAGAATAGCGATAGAGCGGATACAGACAGTTGACGCGGTTTCATCAAATACCGACAACGATACAACTGTTATTGTTAATACGGTAGAGCGCCTGATCAGCCGTGAAGATGTGGTATTGACAGACGGCAGGCCAACCCCTATGGATGGCAAAAACATTTTTGATTCTCCGGAAAATAAATACGGGGTATTTGATAATTCACGTATTAACGGCAGATACACAATGTCAGTAAGTACTGAATATTATCCATACGGTCAAAACCTCTATTATGGAGTCTATGAGAATTTGAAGGATATAAAAAATGTGAAGACTAATATTCTCGTACATCTTCTTGGTATTTCCGAAGGAGAATATTATTATTTGAGAGCACTCAATATTTTGGATTCAGACAATAGTGGCGGTCCCTTCAATGAGGCAATCAAACTTCCTTCAAACATTACAGGAGGAATCGGAATTGTAGGGATAAGTACAGGGACTAGCCTGAAGCTGGACTTGCAAGATTATAAACCTGTGCTTCCGGCAACAAAAAGTATTGTGAACAGATAGCTGTAAGTTAATGAAAGCAATTTTCATTTATATTGTATTTTCTATGATATCTTGTGTGACGGCTTTTGCCCAAAATGAAGGTCATCCGATTATAGATATCCCCCCTGTAAAACAGGTGCAGGATCTTGTGCCAATACCCCAGAAAATACCTGCCAAGGATTCGCTCTCAGTTATCCGGGATTATCCGGATAGCTTTGATGGCAATGTGTTGTTTACGCCTCATTTTATTAACAATGCTGCCTCGCTTAACCATGATTTGAGCCAATCCTATAACTTCAGGCATTTTACCGTGATGCCATTTAATCAACGGATGTTTCAATTAGGACTGGGTGACATCCATAATCTGGGAGGCACATTGATTTGGAAAACGAACAGGAGGATATCTTTTGCGGGAAGCGTCTTTTTGTCCAAGCAATACGGATATACGTTTTCATCAAAACATACCTCATTGGGACTGGGAATGGCGATGAATTATCAACTAAATAGTCAGCTTGCATTGACCTTGTGGGGACAATACCTTTTAAACCGGAACAAAGACCCCTTCATCAAAAGTTTAGATACCCAGCCTAAAACAGGGGTAGGAATTAGATTGGAGTATAATCCCAATCATAATACAAAGTTTAGCATTGATGCCGGTTTCCGGGAGAATTCTTTTGACAGCAGTAAGTTAAATTATTCGGTGGAAGGTAAAGCCGCTATTAAATTCTGAGGAAGGCAGATTCTTTTTCCTTATTCAGTGGGAGGTATGCGTTTTCTAATCCGACACAATGTTTGATGGGCGATGCCTAAATAAGAGGCTATATCTTTGGATGCTATCAAAAGGTGTACCTTTTTCTCGTGACGAAGCAGTTCACTATAACGTTCTTTGGGAGTAGAACTCAGCAGTTCGACTTCTCTTTTTATTTTCCTTTTTAGAATGTCTTCCAATATGCTTCTTGTCAGCAGATTGAAATTGGCAGAATTGTTATGACTGATATTGATGTTTTTCTTTTCAATTCTCCATACTATACTGTCTGTTACAGCTTGAATATTGAACTTTGAAGCCTCGTAAGAATTGAGAGAGAAATAGGAATAAGTAAACTCCAGGTCAAATGCAAGCCAGAAGGTGATTTCCTTTCCCGAAGGGCTTATCGTCCAATACCTGAATCCCCCGCTTTCAATGAAATAAATATATTCCTCGCATTCTCCCGCTTTTAAGATAAACTCTTTCTTATGTACCACCTTGCGTTCGAGGACTTCATTTAAGTAGGCTCTCTCTTTTTTTGTGAACTCAAAATCACATATTTCCTCATTTAGCCTGAGAACAGTCTCTTCCAATAGCCTGGATATATTCTTTCTTATAGGTTTCATCTGATTTTTAGTGTTTTAGTCTGTCATAGATAAAGACCGGAAAAGAAATCAAAATCCCTATGCCATCATAGTTAAAGTTTACTTCTTTTTTCTCCTTCTCAGCTTCCAGCCGCTCCACAAACACCATACAGCGGTAAGTCCGGCAAAAAAGATAAACACATAAGTGGCGGCTATTCCCATGTAGATACGGCCGCTATGTACTTCTAAAGCAACATTCCATAGCGACATCGGCAGAGTCGCAAGTGGCTCCGGTTGTGGAATGATGTTTGTTCCTTCGTAATATTCCACCGTGAATCCTTCATCGCCCATATCTGTACTATAGCCGGAAATAGCTTTCTTGCCGAACGGCGCTCCGGAAGTTTCCGGTGCAGGCTCATGGGTAAAGTAATCGGTAGCCGTACCGTGAAGCCTGTCCCATGTGAACATCCCGCTGAATGAGCCACAGAGCCATTTGCCACCATCGTCTTTCCGGAGCACATTCAGTCCCATCACGCTTACAGGTGGAGTACCGGCAATCTTCAAGGGGACATCTTCCAAACTCTTCAACGAGTAGAATCCTTCGGAAGTGGAAAGTAGCCAGTCGTGGCAAGTATTATCATAACGGAGCATGCGAAGTTTGTCGTTCCATCCGTTCGGGCTGTCGAGAATCGTGCCGGGAACGGTGCCTACCTTGTTCAATGCCAGAAGAATCATTACCGGAGGACGCAAACACCATCCCGTAATGACTATAAACAAGGTCAGCAGGATGGTCATACGCCCTATTTTGTCGTGCCACAGGAGCGATGCGCGTAGCCATTGCGAACCGGCTTTCACCTGTTTGCCCCGTTGGCGTCTTCGCCTGATGTATTTAGGCAGCAGCCAATACAAGATTCCGGTCAGGCACAGTATTATCAACACTACGGCTATCGCATCGACTATGATTTTACCCGCAAAGCCGAATAACTCGCCGCTGTGCAGCAGCCATACAGTGCGGAGCAATGTCACCTTTCCGTCATAATCATCCGGTGTTTTCAGCTGTATCTTCCTGAAATCCTTGTATGGAGCGGCCGATACATAGAGAAAAGAGCGTCCTGCCACCACCAACGTGTCATCCCGGCAAGCCATATCCGTCAGTAGCTCGTCTTCGGCTACAGGAATATTCAATGGCCGCCACCCCGAATCTATACCGCCATGGCGGTATAGGCCGAATGGAGAGACGGCATACAAATCCCCATCAGGAGCCTGTATGACGGTCTTCATCTGGCGGTAGTCCGCTCCGCAGGGTAGCCCCTTGTTGAAATCGTCAAAAGAAGTAGCTGCGGAGTCAGTTTTCCAGATGCCCCCTGTACCATAAACCAACACGTGATGCACAGAATCCTTATCCATGTAGGGCAGTGTGCCACGCAGCAATCCGCCATTCCAGTTCTTATAATGATACCGATGCGGCAACCATGCTCTGCTTATATTTACGTCTGCCACAGATGTACGGTGGTTCAGTATGATACCGGATACACAGAACATCAGCATAAAAAGGCTGAGGATAATCCCCAGCCATTTATGGTGTCTTTTCCAGGTTATCTTTTTCATCCTTTTATCCTGTTGCTTTATTTTTTCCGTTTCTTATAAGATGTATACACGAGATACAGGCTTGCGGCAATACCTGACAACAGTATGACGACAATCTGGTCTGTATGCTCTTGAGGAGCCGTCCATAAACCTTCCAAAACATGTATCCTGTCAAACACCTCTACCGCAATCCAGAAGATGATGACCGTGGCGAAGCCGAAGCGCAGGCTCATTCCCCAGGAGGCGTAATGCAGCAGTTTAGTGAACATGAAGATTGAACCGGTAAAACCCAGCATTCCCACCAACAGCGTGATTGGATGATGGTCGCCCAGGAAACGCTCGTCGTAGCAGAACATCAGTATCAGGTAGCATGTCCAGAGCATCGTAATAACTTCCATGAACGCCACGATACTGGTGTGGCGTGTCATAGGCCGGGCGGCAATCTCCTTCTTGCGGCTACCGAAGAAAAGCCGTTGCCACCAGTTTAGAAAGTTGCATCCGTTGCTGGTGCAGAACAAATAGAGTATCATTACCATTGCCCATAAACCGAACGTGGCAGGCAATATCAGGTATTCCGGACGGCTGGCCACTTCACCCGTTACCGGGTCGAGCTGTGCCTGCGTGCCAAAACGATTGGCATAATACATGAACAGAAAGTCGACGGCTCCCATCCAGTAGAACATTCCTCCGAACAACCCCAGCAATGTTTGCCGGACATCCCCTTTCATGAATACACCTGCAATTACCATTAACAGTCCCACGCCACCCATAGCCATACCGGCATAGAACTGTTCCACGCCCGAGCAACCGTCTTTCAAGGCACGGGCAATGATATGAGTAACCGGCATGGCTATCAATGTTACGGCAATTGAAACAATGGCCTTCAACCAATGGGATTTCCTTCCCGGCTTTTTCCCTTCACTCATTTACCTTATTGCTTTTCTTTTTTGCTCCTATATAACAAAGGTAGATTACCAGTGCGACAAATACGATAAGAATGGAGACCATTTCTGTCTTGTGTTCCATGGGCGCTACCCATATCTCATCAAAAAAGTTCATGCGTCCCAATATCTCCACCGGAGTCCAGAATACGATTACGGTTGCAATAGCCATGCGGATATTGGCTCCCCATGCAGAGATTTTTAACTGCTTGGCGAAAATAAAGAACGATCCCACCAAACATCCCAGACCTGCAAGAAATGTCACCGGATGATGGTCGCCAAGAAACACGTCGTCGTAGCAGAACATCAGCAACAGGTAAGAGGCCCACAGAATCATCATCAGCTCCATGAAGGTAACGATACTGGTGTGGCGTGTCATCGGACGTGCCGCAATATCAGCCTTTCGGCCTCGAAAAAGCATCCGTTGCCACCAGTTGATGAAGTTGCAACCGTTCCGGGTGCTGAACAAATACATGACCATAATCATCATCCAGAAACCGAAAGAAGCGGGCAGGATAAGGTACTCCGGACGGGTCACGATTTCCTCGGTCACCGGATCGAGCTGTGCCTGCGTACCGAAACGGTTGGCAAAATACATGAATAGAAACTCCACCCAGCCTGTCCAAAAGAGCAGGCCGCCGAAGAGCCCCCATAAGGTCTGCCTTGTATCACCTTTGGCAAATACGCCCCGTATCACCATAAACATACCCACTGCCCCCATGGCAAAGGCTGAATAGTGCAGGGCGGTTTTCCCCATTGTATGTTCCATCATAATCATTAGCGCATGTCCCAGCGGCATGGTGAATAGCACCATCAGGAAAGAGGCAATGGCTTTCCACCAATATCTTTTACTTTTCATCATTCATAAGTTTATGGGTTAATTCAATTTGTCAATGTAATAACTTAGCTGTCCGCCGGTATCATCAATTTCCGTGTGAGTGTTATACCAGCTCACAATCTGCAACTTGAAATACGTTTCCCCGTCCGCGCAGCGGATGATATACGTATGGTAAGACGGTGTATAGGTCATGGGGGGACCTGATACGGCAATGGCATTATCCAGCAGTTTGTTGGCACTCGTCAGTGTCCGTTGCGGACCGCTGTTGGGATCGAACCAGGGATGTTCGTTTTCATCCAGTCCGTTCTTGTTCAGGTAGCTGTACCAATCCTTCTGGGAATAGGTGACATACACATCCTTGTCCGTGTCCGTTACCCAGGCTGCATCGGCAGGCAGTTGCGAGGACGAAGTCCAGTTTTCGTACTCTCCGGAGCCTGCATCCAAAGCTCCCCCTCTACCGTGCCCGCTGGTTCCCGAATTGGTACGCATGTGGTATCCGCAAAAGGCAAAATCCCAGTCCGTCCGTTCAATCTGTTCTCCTTCCTTAATGTCTTCTCCGGAGAAATTCTCGTTAAACACTTCTCCCGTGCGGAGATTAAAGTACATCCAGTCGTTGGTATCTTGTGAAATGCCGCCGTAACCGGTGATGCGCGAGAGTATCTTTCCGTCGAACTCGTCGGCGTCATATTCAATATCATGGATGCAGGAAGTCGTCAGGATTACGGCTAACATCCATAGGGAAAAAACAAATGTATTCTTTCGTTTCATCTTTATTTCTTCTTCAGCAGGTTAATAAATTCGTCTATCTTAAACTCTACCTGTACGTAGCCCCGTGCCCCGGCAGTAGCGGGCACGTTAAAGGCGGTCAGACCGGAACCGAGCGTTTTGGGCTGGTAGTTGAAGATATTATCAACGCCGAGCGTGAGCTTTATCTTATTAAAAAAGTTCTGCGTCACGTTCAGGTTGCACAAGGCATATGTCGGCAGGATGCAGCGGAAATAGGCGTCATGGCTTACTCCGTCCACAGTCAGGCGGTCTTGCACGTCATATTGCTTCTTTCCCATGATCGAGGTCGTGAATCCGGCAAGCAGCGTGTAGTTCTTCTTCCTGAAACTGTATTCAAGTCCGCCGGTTGCCGCGTGGGGTGATGTGGTGTTGATTCTGATTCCGTCCTGCTTGCTTACGTTGACATACGAATACGAGGCGTTCAGGGTTAGGAAGTCGAAGATTTTCCAGCGTGCCAACAGGTCGCCGCCAATTAAATCCTGTGAATGCAGGTTCTCGTATTCAAAGTTGTACTGCATGTCATAGATGCGCCATACTCCCTCAATCTTATTCTTGTACATATTGGCGTAGGCGGTGGCGTTGATGAAGAAACGGTCGTCTGCATATTCCGCGCCTACGGAGAAGTAGTTGTTCTTTTCCGGTTTCAGGTATTCATTTCCTTTCACCATGAACATCCCCAGGTGGTCCCAGTTAAAGAATAATTCCTTGATGGAAGGGGAGCGGTATCCCTTTGAGTAGGTCGCCCGGAAACTCCAGTGTTCCGCCGGCGAATACTTTCCGGCGACGGTCGGCATCCACATAAAGCCGAACTGTTTGGAAAAGTTGGTGCGCACACCTACAGTTGCCATCCATTGTTGGCTGATTTTCCACTCGTCCTGCAGGTAGTACTCTGTTTCCTTGAGTGAACGGCTTAGCATCTTATGGCTACCTTTTCCCGCGAAGCGGTCGCTGGTCAGCTCGTCGGTATAGTGCTCCATGCCGAAGGTCAGGTTGTGTGCCTTGAAATAGTTGCTGGTGATCATCAGGCGGGGTTGAAGTATACGGCTCTTGTACACTTTCCGCTGTTCGTCCCGGCGTTCGTGCCGTTTGTAACGGTCGTAGAAATCCGAATGTATGCTGGCAGTTATGCTGAACCAGTTTTTCAGACTGTAAGTTGCCTTCGCTCCCAGAGTGAAGTCTTTCGACTGGTTGAACACCAGATCCTGCACCATATCAAACTGGTTCATCCAGAAGGCGGTTCCATAGACTTGTGCCTTGAAATTCTTCGACGGTTCGAAAAACAGTTTCTCCGATACCGTCAGATGTTCGGTGCCTTCGATACCCATCGGCGGTCGTGGCATGCCGCTCACGATGGTCACGTCTTCATTGAGCCAGGGATTCGCCTCTTTGGTATAGACCTTCTTGTCGTTCTCTGCCTGATAGAGATAGAAGGCATCACTCTCGCTGTAGGTGAAGTCGGTCTGTGAACTGAACCATCCGGCTTTCACGCCTGCCGTTACCCAGCCTTGCAGGTTGGGGCGGTCGGAATTCTTTTCAAACATATACAAGAAATCCTTTTTCGACGGGTTCTTGTAGTTCCTCTCGTTCATTTGTGCGTAGCGTACACCGGCATCGATGGACAACGATTGCGTGGGCTTCTTGGTAATCAGGTTGATGACTGCTCCGGAGGCACGGCTGCCGTACAAGGTGCTTGTTGCCCCTTTTACAATCTCTATGCGGTCGAGGGCGTGCAGATTGAAACGCTCGTAATCGAGGTTTCCGGCCATGTCGCCGGTCATGCGTTCGCCGTCCATGAGAAACATGACGTGCCGGGCATCCAGACCCTGCATCGACATTTCGCTGCCGAAACCTACTTTCTGTATGTTCAGTCCCGGTGTCTGCTGTTGCAGCACCTTTTGGATGTCTCCGTAGCCGGCATCCACCATAGCCCTGCCGCTGATAACCTGCGTCTGTATGGGCGACAGTTTTACCGGACGTGCCGTATGCGAACCGGTCACGACTACTTCACCGATTTCTTCGGTATTTGTTTCCATATAGAGTGTCGGCGAAAGCTTGCCCTTTTCGATTATTCCGGTCAGGGGCAAGAAGCCTAAATAGGAGATTCTGTAATGGCATATGCCTTTGGCGGGCATATGCAGCGAAGATTTTCCTTCTGCGTTCGTAATGCCATACTGCGGTTTGTTCAGTGCTTGGTTGTCTGCATATACGATTTCCGCCCCAATCAGGGGTTGCTTCGTTCCTTTTTCCAAGACAGTCAATCTTATTTTCTGCTGGGCTACCGCATTGATAAATACCAGTAACAGGCACGTGATTAATAGTGTCGTTTTCCTTTTCATTGTCTTTTTTGTTCTGCTTTCGTCTTTACATAAGAAAAGAGGGAAGAGAGCTGTGAGGCTTCTTTCCTCTTCTTGATTATTGATACCGGATACAGGGGCATTTATTTAATGCCATGCTCTTTTTTATACTCGGCCAGATCCTTTTCGTATTGGGCAAAATCAGTTTCAAATCTGTCTATACGGGTGGGGTCTACTTTTTGCAGATATACGTCACTGCTCATATTCATCACGTTGAAGTTGGTCACGAATTCTATTTCGTTGGTTTTGGCGTTGAAGTAGCCGGTTACGCTGCCTGCGCCGCCGTCGCCGCTTTCATAGCTTCCTTCCTCATCGTTCTGATTGCCGGTATATCGGGTTGACCCCCCAGTTCCCTGGAACTTTATCCAACCATCTCCGGTATATTCTTCCTTCTCCCATGTGTTGAGCTGCATGAACTTGCAGTTGATGGAGAACCAGATGGTTACAGGCATTTTACCTACAGAAAAGCCCTTCAACTGGATATTAAGCATATCCGAAGTCTCGCTTTTCCACTTTAGATAATATTTCAATGGACATCCTTCGTCCAACAGGGTCTTATTCACAGTTCCTTGCATTGCTGTTGCGTTCACAACAATACTGTCTTGCAGAATTTCTCTCGCTATGCTGATGTATTCATCCGAAACAGGTTTCTGGGTGAGTTCTTCATCAGCGGTACACGAAAAGAAAGTCGTGCAACACAGTACTGTTAGAGCAACAGCAAAAAGAAACTTATTCTTTTTGCTGTCTGGATGCATGCTTATTTAGTTGAAAATGAGAATACGGATTCAGTAGCCGGGGCACCCCCAATATAAGCAGTACAAACAAATTCCAGATTGATTCCATCAACAGAGGTAACTACGATATTTCCGTTAAGAGGTAGAGATACTTTATCACTAACCTTGAAACTACCTTGAATGGCATATGTGCCAGGACCTGTTATCGCAGCGACTGTATTAATCTTAAATGAGTGATTAGCGGTTGCAACAGCAACAGACCCTTCCAAGATTCCATTTGTAACTGTAAATGTGGCGGAAACAGGTGTCGGATCTTTTACTGTCTGTCCATTCATTTTGGTTGGGGTGGCGATGCCATTATAGTCTCCATCTACAGCATTAACACTTGCGATTCCATAAGAAGAAGCCGCATTATCTAAAACATTGGTACTGGCATTTGCCATGCCCAAACTTGCAACTACTACCAATGCAAGTGAAAGAAAGAATTTTTTCGAGGGCACTGAAAAAGTTCCCCACTTGTAATAAGTCTCTCCCTAATACACAAA
>DXOL01000055.1:0-146819 GCA_019412825.1 Bacteroides thetaiotaomicron
CAACCTGTTATAGGATTAAAAAGTTAAACCAGTCAACCAAAATCAGGACGAGACAGTTTTTGATGGAAAAACAATGAGAGACACCTGTTCGGAAGGTATCTCTCATTTGTTATATTATTGATTACCAGCATGCTGTATAGTCCACAGTGAGACCGTGAGACTAAAATTATTTTTTTCTTTCTAGAAGAGTCTTTCTCCAATAATGACAAAGGATTCATTGTAACAGGCAAAAGCAGCACATACCACTTTGATGATATTTGGGAACTGCACCCCTATGAATTAGTCCTAAAACGATTCAACGCCCACTCTGATTTTTCCGTATCAAAGGAAGAAGTTCTTCAACGCTTACCTGCTAATTTCGATTTTGCACGCAAACAAATTCCAAAATAATATACGTCATGGAGAAACAGGAAGAATCACAATGATAAAAAATAATGTGACAATGCAGTCATCATTAAAAAAAGGCACTACTCCTTATTTTAAATCCGAGAGATTTTTACTACATTCACAGCATGAAATGCAGAATTATACTTGGACTATCAGCCATTCTCTTTTTTACAGGATGTTATAATAGAGAACATATTTCCCGGCTTGACGAGGCGGAAGCTCTGTTACAAAACAAGCCGGACAGTGCCTTGACAATATTAAAGCAGCTCAGGCGGGAAGGTAGTCAGGCCGAACAGGCCAGATATGCCTTGCTTTACTCGGAAGCATTAGATAAAAACCATATTAAAGTAACGGATGATTCGCTGATCCGCCAGGCTTGGAGCCATTATAAACACTATTCCAAAGATTTACGACACCAATGTAAGACTCTCTATTATTGGGGACGAATCAAACTACGGGCAGGAGACAAACCGGGAGCATTGCGCCTTTTTCTCAAAATAGAAGAGAAACTGAAAGACACCAATGAGCCTTATTATGCAGGACTGTTATACGGGCAAATCGGTGAAGTATATTATGAACAGATGAACTACAGCCGGGCTTATCATTATTTCCGTGAAGCCCGCAATAACTTCCGGCAGTCGGATAATGTACGTGAAGAAACGGAGTCAACACTTGATATGGCAGCCGCAGCTTTTCATTCGAAAGACATAGAGAAAGCAATGCGTCTCTACGCTGCCGCTCTTGATCTGGCCGACGAACAAAAGAACGATCATCTGGCAAAAGCCAGCCTCACGAACCTGGCCTCTCTTTATGTAGTATCGGGCAAGCGACAAATACCTCATGACCTGCTGCAACGCATCGAACTTTCCGCCCGGCAAGATACCTTGTACGGATACCATACACTGGTAGATGTGAACCTCCTGAAAAATCGTATAGACAGCGCACGCTACTACCTGGCTCTCGCAGAAACAAAGACAACCGATATCCGTGACCTGGCCGACCTGCAATATACCGCATATCGTATTGAAGCACAAACCAGGAACTTTGAGAAAGCAACCGATAACATACATCGTTATATCTATCTGACTGATTCGCTGACACGCTCGAATATGCAGTTTTCCGCCGGCATGGTGGAACGCGAATATTTTAAAGAACGGACTGACTTTGCCGAATACCGGATGAAAAACCGTACTACCTGGGAAATCGCAGCAGCAACTGTAATCCTTCTGATGATAGGAGTGGCTTATTACATCACCCGCCAACGCCTGCGACTGCAACGCGAACGTACCGACCGCTATCTGCTACTGGCAGAAGAAGCTAATTCCGAGTACAAAACTCTGACCGAACGCATGGAAGGACAGCGCAATACTGAAAATCATCTAAAAGGATTGATAGCCTCTCGTTTTGACATTATCGACAAATTGGGAAAAACTTACTACGAACGCGAGAATACCGCATCACAACAGGCCGCCATGTTCCACGAAGTGAAACAAATAATCACCGATTTTGCAGAAAACAATGAAATGCTGCAAGAACTGGAGCTTATCGTAAATACCTGCCATGGCAACGCCATGCAAAAACTCCGGAATGATTTCCCTGCAATGAAAGAAGCTGACATCCGGTTACTCTGCTATATCTTTGTAGGTTTTTCACCACAAGTAATAAGCCTGTTCATGAAAGATACGGTAGCCAATGTATATGCCCGTAAGTCACGACTTAAATCACGTATCAAATCAGCAGAAACTGCTAACAAGGACCTGTTTTTATCACTTTTCGGATAGGTGTTAGGCCAGTGTTAGAAATCTGAGAACCCATTCAAAATAACTATCTGAATATCAACACTATTAAAATACAAGTGTTAGATTTACAAGATCGTATCATAACTCAAAAATGATACGATCTTACTACTTTTGCATTCGAAAAAATTGAAAAAAGAGAAGAATATGAGAAAGATTGTTATTCTGCTAGGTATCATACTTTTTATGATAGCGTGCGAAAAAGGAAACGAAGAAGTGAGAGAAGCTAAAGTAGTGGTTGTCGTTTATGATGAGAATGGAAAAATTGCAACGGGTATTCCCGTAAAGATGTATAATGAAAAAGATTATAAAGTTTTTGAGAAAGATAATCTGACCTTACCTACTGCGGTTGCCCGGACCAATGAAAGCGGGATAGCCACCTTTATTTTACCACAAGAAGAATGGTTCGCAGCACAGTCGCAACGGTTCTTTACGTTCGTGGTACAAGAAGGTGGCGGACCTGATAACTACCAGATATGGTCTTCCGGCAGAACCGTAGAAGCAGGTAAAGTAGTGAAAATAGAAATACGTTTAACCCAATTCCCTAACTAAGCTTTTATCACAATGAAACAAACTAAACTTAATATAATAATAGTACTTTGCCTGCAAATGATGGCAGGACTTACATTACTGAGTTGCAGCACTGAAAACGATGAATTCAAGAAGGAACTGCCTCCGACAGAGAAACCATCTGAACCTACAGGAGCCTTACTTGAAAGTTTTTCCATAGACCAACTGCCTGCAAAAACGATTTATGCATTAGGAGAGAGTATAGACTTAACTGGACTCAAAGTGACAGGTGAATATGATGATGGGAAACAACGGTCCGTGAATGTTGCCCCGGAACAGATCAGTGGTTTCTCCTCATCTGTCCCTGTCGCCAAACAGGAAGTGACCATAACGATAGAAGGAAAGCAGAAAAGCTTTACTATTCAGGTGGCACCTGTTCGTGTGGAAAACGGAGTTCTGACAGAAGTCCTGAAAGGGTACGATGAAATCATACTCCCCAACAGCGTGAACTCCATTCCTAAAAACGCTTTCAACGGCAGTAAAATAAACAAGGTGATACTCAATGAGGGACTGAAATCCATCGGAGATATGGCCTTCTTCAATTCGACTATTCAGGAAGTTATATTTCCCTCGACTCTGGAACAGCTTGAGGAAAATATATTCTACTATTGCTATCACCTGAAAAAAGCAGATTTAAGCGGGACTAAACTCACTAAACTTCCTGCAAGCACCTTTGTATATGCAGGCATTGAAGAAGTGTTATTACCTGCTACGCTGACAGAAATCGGCGCACAGGCATTCCTCAAGACGTCTCAACTGAAAACGATTGAGATTCCGGAAAACGTCAGAACAATCGGGCTGGAAGCATTCCGGGAAAGTTGCATTAAAACCGTGAAGTTACCTAATGGTGTTACAAATATAGCGCAAAGAGCCTTTTATTACTGTCCGGAATTAACGGAAGTGACAACCTACGGAACTGTTTTCAATGATGATCCCGAAGCTATGATTCATCCTTACTGTCTGGAAGGATGTCCCCAATTAACACGTTTCGAAATTCCACAAAGTATCCGGATATTGGGACAAGGATTATTGGGCGGTAACAGAAAGGTCACTCAACTGACCATTCCGGCAAATGTGACACAGATTAATTTTTCAGCATTTAATAATACAGGTATCAAAGAAGTCAAAGTAGAAGGGATAACACCTCCACAAGTATTTGAAAAGATATGGTACGGATTTCCGGATGACATTACTGTCATTCGTGTTCCTGCCGAATCTGTAGAGAAATATAAAACCGCAGCCGGTTGGCAAGACTACACAAACAAAATACAAGCGTCCTGATGGTTTCTCTGAATTTTCGGTTATCATTGTAAAAGTAGATTCTATATCTGCTTCTTTTGATGATAATCGAAAATTCTTTTTTTATCCGGTTTCTGTCAGATATATTCAGCAAATATTCCACTATATGCTCTTCTTTACTCCAAAATGCTATTCTATTTTCCAGTTTTATTCTTTATCTTTGACGCAATAAAACTACTTCGAATTCACAAATATAGAAAACGGCAAGAGGATGCCAGACATATAGTTATGACTATACTAATTATTATAGCTGTAGTAGTAGTGATTTTCATCGCTATTTACAACTCACTGGTGCGAAAAAGAAATGAGACTGAAAATGCTTTCGCAGCCATCGACGTAATGCTGAAAAAGAGATACGACTTGATTCCTAATCTGGTAACTACAGTCAAACAATATGCGGAACATGAAAAAAACACATTCGCACAGATTACGGAAATGCGCAACAAGTCGTACGCATCTTTCTCTAATCAGGATAAAGAAAATCTGGACTCTGCTTTCTCACAGGCCTGTACACACTTCTTCGCCATTGCAGAAAACTATCCGCAACTGAAAGCGTCTGAAAACTTCGAACAGCTACAACGCGCGCTTAACGAAACTGAAGAGCAGCTCTCGGCGGCACGCCGGACTTTTAACGCTTGCGTCACTGACTACAATAATGCAGTACAGACTTTCCCGTCAAATCTGTTGGCCGGCATGTTTGGTTTCACACGCAAAAGCGTATTCTCCATCTCCGAACAGGAACGCACTGTTCCGAATGTGAACAACCTGTTGAATCAGTAAAAAACAATATACAATATGGCAGAAAGTCCGCAATTTGAGACATTGGCACAAAGTCTTTCCTCTACTCTGCAAAGTCTTGAACAGAAACGCAAAGAACTAAAAAAGCAAGGACATTCCACCGGAATATGGGTAGGAGGGATTATTCTCGTGATTGGTATTGCATTTTCCCTTTATGCCAATGCCGTACTTATTGGAGTCGGCATTGCGGCAGGCATTGCTTTGTTGGCATACTACAGTTGTGTTAATGCCAAATCGCAGGAGTTATCCACCTATTATAAACAGGAGGTGATCGCCCAAGTATTACAATCATTTTGTGAAAATGCCGTCTTCACACCCGAAGAGGGAATCAAGGAAAGTACATTTCGAAACTGTGCCCTGTTCACTTCTCCCGACCGTTATCACACAGAAGACCTGATACAAGGACGGGTAGGAAAAACCGACTTCTGTTGCGCAGAAGTTCATGCTGAAGAAAGAAAAACACGTGTCAATGCAAAAGGACAAACGAGTCATTATTGGGTAGACATTTTTAAAGGCTTTCTTTTCATTGCCGATTTTCAAAAAGATTTTCAGGGCCATACCACTATCTTAAGGAACAGTCTTTTCAAACTAAGCTCCAGCGGTTCGCGGGTAAAACTGGAAAATCCGGATTTCGAGAAAACATTCGATGTTTACTCTACAGACCAGATTGAAGCACGCTACCTTCTTTCTCCTTCAATGATGGAACGGCTTCTTGCACTAGACAGAGAATTCAATAGAAACATAACGATTAGTTTCAAAGATTCAAATATCCTGATAGCTATTCCCGAATCAAGAAATCATTTTGAAGCCAGCATCTGGAAATCTATGGATGACCTTAGCCAGCTCAAAAACGATTTCAGCATGATTCATGCATTAATCTCTATTGTAGAGGACTTGAATCTTAATACACGAATCTGGAGCAAAAAATAAAAACGAATCAGCAGAAAACAGAACCCGTTTTAGATGTCGGATCTAATAGAAGTTTAATTGATATTTCTATAGGTTTCTGCAACTCAAATCTCCCCGTTGACTCCTAATCCAAATAAAGCAAAGTCACCCAGACAGGGATCATCCGGAAAGACTTCAGCCAATGCAGCGGTGATCCGACGGGCATTCTTCAGAGAAAAAGTTTCCATATCCGTCAACTTAAAGTAATAAGCTACCCTACAGACATGAGTATCTAACGGAACAATCAGATCTTTACGGTCAAAACTCTCCCAAATGCCCAAATCAACCTCCGAATCCCGACGAATCATCCAACGTAAAAACATATTCAGTTTCTTTTGAGGACTTTTGGCAGAAACTTCAAGAAATGCACACAACTTCTCCATAGGTATTCCGGAATACACCTTCAAAGCATCTTCCAAACTTCCACACTGCGTATAGGCCGTATATAACCGACGGAAGTATCCATGAAAATCAGCATACGACAGCATCCGATAAAAACTATGAGTTGCCCCGGAAGGAAAATCTTCCTCCCACCGACGGGATAATACATATTGATAAGGTGAATCTCCCATTAGCTTATGCAGTTCATCCGCTTTCTTCAATATCTGCTTGCGATTGCCAAAACTCATAATTGCCGTCAGCAGTCCGCTAATCTCTATATCTTGTTTCAGCGTATAACGATGAGGGAACTGTACCGGATCACTTGCGATAAAGCCTGCACAATGGTACACCTCTGCACACATCAAAAGTTTATTCTTTATATCTTCAGTCATTTCGAGAAAGTATCAATCATTGAAAGTACAAAAGTACATATTCCGTTGGGATTTCCTCTTCAAGTACAGAATGGATTGTATTCCCAATAGAATAACGAACAGATATTCTGCCGTCATATACACCGTTAAAGGTGCATGAAAACACTCGTTCAGCAGATACAGATAAATCAGATAGATCAGGATAGTAGCCAGTTGAAAGACAAAGGCAAGCCTCGTCTTCCCCGTTCCTGTAACAGCATTGATATAAACATATCCGGGCAATGCAAACACATAATTCAACAACATGACTATAAAAGGCCAGAAAGCAAGTTTGACTAAATAATCGTTATTCGTATAAAATCCGATGATCCATTGATTGCCCCAAAGAGCTGTCAGTATCAATGGAAGCCCCACCATATAGCCTAATCTGAGAACTTTGCGACAAACAGGAAAAAGTTCCTTCCCCTGTCCTGCCCCGATCAGATTGCTGACTAACGATCCGGTAGTAGAAGCGAAAGAATTGACTATCACAAAAAAGAGGGTAGACACACTCCGGGTAATATTGGAAATAGCAAGTTCTGTCTTCCCCAAATGTTCAATAGCCACAAAAAACAGAAACCAGGGAGCGACACTGATAAAAGCATGAAGCATACTCCATACGGACAGTTGCAGTAGTTTCATCAGCAATCTGCCATCATAGACGGTACTCAGACCATATTTCTTCTTATCTACCGTTTTCCACATATATAACAAGAGTATGAGAAACGCTCCAAACTCAGCAATAGAGGAGGCCATAGCTGCTCCGGATATGCCCATATTTAGTTTGAATATCAGTAAATAGTTGAAAGGGATATTGATACAGACTGCCGTAAGGGCTGCTCCGGAGAGGGCTTTAGTATTCGTGATCCCAACCAAGAAAGCCCGGAAAGCTAAGAAAGGAAACGAAAACAACAGTCCGAAACTACGCCAGTCCAGGTAACGGATCACAGCCTGATAAATTTCATCAGAAGTAATCAGCCGTTGCAAAATAAACGGAGAAACAAGCTGTATCAACAGACAAAGCATGATTGCCATCGCCATCAGAAAATATAATCCCTGAAAGAAGGTGCGCCCTGTTTCTTTGTAATGTTGCTCCCCATTTCTTCGGGCAATCATAACCTGCAGACCAATGCTGAATCCAAAACCCAGCATATAAATCGCTAAATAATATATTCCCGCAAGTGCGGATGCTCCCAATTCGATTTCTCCTACGTGTCCCAAAAAGACAGCATCGGTAATGTTGATTAATTGCTCCATCAGAATGCTCATCATCACAGGAAAGTTGATGAGCCATATTTGCTTATATGTATATTTCATTGCTCAACTAAAAATAGCACGATACAGCATACTACACCCATAGCAGTACACAGTTTCGAAATTCATAAAATGGATATAAAAACTCTTTGGCAAGCAGGTCGTTGCTTACCGGATAGCTGAATAGCCTGATTAGAAAGGATGCTATTCGTTGAGCGTAGCTATATGCAGAGTTTCATAAATAGATGGATATATTATTAGTTCATTAATCACGCTACAAAGATAGTCATTTTTATATCATATCCTAATATGGTATGGTATTAGCAGATTACATCTAGTAATGGACTGCTTCAAAAGCAGGAATAATGGAATTAATAATTTGATTCAGAACAATATACCTGATTATCAAATAGCAGATCGATGGCAACAGACCATCTCTATTTGAAAAAAGGCATATCATTTTGAAAAAGATCAGTAACCAATAAATTATCAGATAACAATGAAAGTTTGCAAATTTGAAAAAATGAAAGAAGAGGATGAAATCAGACAAGCAATCAATTACATCCTAAAGGAACATCCTTACGTAGTTGTGGTTCCGACACTGACGCAACTACAAGAATGGCTGCAGGATATTTCTATCAGCTGGTTTCACGAAGAAGACAGTGCTTCGCATACAACAATCAATAATATCGAAGAATATTGCCGTACACTGGCAGATCACCTCATAACAGATTTGCCACTAAATACGGATATAAAGAAATATATCCGGGAATGTATCGAAAAGATGCACAAACTGGTGGAGGACAAAGCTGATTTATTAATTGATAAAATAATAAAAGCCGAAATATACCGGTTATCCGGAGAATTGTTTGCCTGCTGCCTGCGTCAGCATGGACTGAATGCCCGCACATTGGATACCGGTACTTTTATGCAAATGAATCTGGAAAGGAAACCGGATATCCCCTACATTCAGGAATCTATCAGGCAGTATATCAATGAGAATCGGGATACTGACATTTTCATCGCTCCTCTTTCCTTATGCAAAAATGTATATGGTGAAATTGATTTCATGAATGAGAAGCGTAATGATTATTATGCTACCGTACTCGCCAGCATATTCGAAGCAGACGAAATCATTCTGTCAACCGAACTCACGAATATCTATGCCAACCGAAACTGTGCCAGGGAACAACATTCTCTGACCTACACCGAAGCCGAACAGTTGATTAACAGTGGAGTGCACTTAATTTATACAGACTGTATCACTCTTGCAGCCCGTTCCAATATCGTTATCCGCTTAATAGACACCCATGATCTGGAAACAGAACGGCTCTACATCTCTTCCCATGATACGGAAAGCAGTGTTAAAGCCATTATTATCCAAGACTCAGTGACGTTTGTACGCTTCACATCATTGAACGTCCTGCCCGGTTATTTACTCATGGGCAAATTACTGGAAGTCATTAATAAATATCAGATAAACGTTATCTCAATGGCCTCATCCAATGTTTCTGTCTCCATGATTCTGACGGCCAGCCGTGATACCCTGCGAATAATTCAAAGAGAACTGCACAAATACACAGAAATGGTCGTTGACGAAAATATGTCCGTAATACATATCATAGGATCACTTCATTGGGAACGTACACAATTGGAAAGTAACATCATGGAAACAATCAGGCATATCCCCATATCACTGATTTCTTATGGCGGCAGCGATCATTGTTTCACAATATCAGTTCACACGGCTGATAAGAAGCAATTACTCAATTCGCTGTCACAGCGTTTTCTTGAAAGACTTTCAGCCTGATTAACAAAGTAATAAATACAAATCCATAAAAACATGAAAATTACAATTATAGGAGCCGGAAACATAGGGAGCGCAGTTGCTGCCTGCCTGGCAAAAGGACATCTCTACAACGAAACAGATATTATCGTTTCTACCCCTCATACAGACAAGCTAGAAAATCTGCACAAACAATTTCCTGCGATACGCATAATGACAGAGAATCAGTATGCCATATCGGAAGCCGACATTATTATTCTGGCTGTCAAACCATGTATAGTAGACGAAGTATTATCTCCGTTACGATTTTCACGCACCCAAATCCTGGTTTCACTGGTAACCGGAATATCTATTTCTCATCTGGCACATTTATCGGAAACCGAAATGCCTATATTCCGGGTAGTTCCCAACATCGCCATTACGGAACATTCGAGCCTGACTTTGATAACTTCACGCAAAGCCGGCAAAGAACACCAGCAACTCATAAAACAGACATTCGAAGAAGGAGGAAAGTGTTTGTTCGCAGAAGAGAAACAGCTGGATATCATTTCTGCATTTACCTCCAGTGGAATCGCTTTCGCATTAAAATATATTCATGCAGCCATGCAAGCCGGTATCGAATTGGGAATTTCCGCTGAAGATGCAATGCGAATGACGGCATATAGCATGGAAGGAGCTACAGAACTGATTTTAAATCACGACACCCACCCGCTGTTAGAAATAGAAAAAGCAGCCACTCCCGGTGGAGCCACCATTAAAGGATTGAATGAACTGGAGCACAGGGGATTTACTTCCGCCGTTATTCATGCCATAAAAAGTAGCGCCACAGTATTGACCGATAAAGAGACTGAAAAATAGATAAACGATCCCCTAAATTTTCACACACATAATTTCGCACTAATATAAAGTATATATTTTTCATATAAAGAAGAAGATATAAGTAGCATTATTATGCGTTTATTATACATTAAAAAGAGTTACCCGATACACAGAGTAACTCTTTCTAATTTCAGTTCTTTAGGCTCAGATTTAACTTACGATACTTTATAACGACATTTCTTTACTTATAAGTTAATAAAACTTCAAAGATGTTCACGAACAGAATCTGCTATTATCCAAAATTAAAAGGAAAAGTGCTTTCATCAGATAAGGCAATTAATCCATTTTTCCGTTGGATACAAATTTTGTTCTCTCTCGCCAGCCAACCGGCGGCTAATGCTGTACTCTCTACGCTAAGGTTTAATCTTCTCGCCAATTCTGGTATCGAAATTTCACCAATTTCTTTCAGGGCACACCAGACCTTGCCGGCATTGTTCCCTACTACTCTTTTATCCATGGCTATGTCTATTAATAATTCGAAACTAAGATAGTCATTTTAATAATAGTTTATAACATTATCCATTGTTTTATTTATTAAATTGACATTATTTAAAGTTTTAGAAAAGATTCGGAATCTAACAGTTAAAAATTAGGTCATGATTAATACTAAAACACCATTTTAATATACACAAAATATTAAAATAAATTCACCGCACAGCAAAAAGAGAATCAGCTGATTTTATTAAAAGAAATGAATTATAGCAATATCGGACAAGTTCGTTCCCTTTTTTACCAATACCTTTGCAAAGTGAAATACCAAAAGAAGTTATGCAACAGAAGAAAACAACCAAAGAAGAGTATCAAAAGTGCGTAAATGTTGTAGTGGAATATATCAATCAACATTTAGGAGAAGACATTGATTTGAAATCGCTGGCCAGGATATCAAACTTTTCTCCTTTTTATTTTCACCGGATTATGAAAGCATTCCTCGGTGAACCGATTGGTACCTTTATTGTCCGGACGCGGACAGAAGCAGCCGCACGTTTATTGCGCTATTCGGATATTCCTATTGCCGATATTGCCTATCGCATCGGATATTCATCCCCTTCTTCTTTGTCGAAAGTGTTCAGACAGTTTTATGGTATTTCTCCCTTAGAGTATCGAAACAATAAAAACTTTGTAATTATGAAACCAGCGATTATCAGGCCAGACCTGGAACTGAAAAGTGAGATTAAGAGTATACCTGCACGCAATGTTATTTATATCCGTCTGTCCGGTGACTACAAACTGAATGACTACGGAGGGACATGGGGACGTCTGTGGCAGTTCATCAAAGAACAAAAGCTGCCGATGGGAGATTTCAGCCCGCTCTGCATCTATCACGACGACCCCAAAGTGACACCAGCCGAGAAATTACGCACCGATGTATGTATGGTGATGCCCGTACAGGTAGCTCCCAAAGGAGATGTAGGATTCAAGACACTTCCCGCGGGACGTTATGCAATCTTCTTATATAAAGGTCCGTATGACAATCTGCAAGCGGTATATGATACTATCTATGGAAAATGTCTGCCCGAAATGGAATGTACGCTACGCGATGAGCCCAGTGCCGAACGCTATCTGAACAATCCGTGCGAAACCGCTCCCGAAGAGCTGTTGACAGAGATTTATATTCCGGTAGAATAAGAAGGAATTAAAGATAAATGAGACTGCATCCATAAAAAAATGCAGTCTCATTCTACTTTCGCTCATCATTACCCATCAATGGGTAACTACGTCGGACAGATAATCTTCCTCTCTTCTATCTGTTATTTATCGGCGTAAAGCCCTACCCTGTTCCCCTCGCTATCCGCAAACAAGGCAAACCAACCTCTGCCCTCTACTTCGATTTTCGTCTTGGGCATCATGATTTTTCCACCTTTCCGAAGGACCTTTTCCAGTGTCTGATCGATGTCTTCACAATTAAAAGAGATAATCACTCCTTTTTCCGAAGGAAGATAATCGGGAGCATGGAAAATAGCGCCGACTGTTTCACCTTCTTCCGTGAAACACGCCATCTTTTCCTCTTCACATTCAAAAACCGGAAGCTGTACCCCAAACACTGTTTCATAGAAATCGACAGCCCGGCGAAAATCAACTGTAGGAATCTCAAAAAATGCAATAAACTTTTTCATTTCGTTCTTTTTTATGGTTACTATTGAGCCTTTGCAAAGACACTGCAAAAGTAAGGGATGCCACAAAGCTCTGATAGGAAAAAAAAGACATTTTCAAAGTTCCGAGAAGTAATCGGAATAAGGAGCACAAACAGAAAGATATTCTGCAGGCGTATAGCCGGAAAATAGTTTGAACTCCTTGATCATGTGGGACTGGTCAGAATATCCACACTCATAGGCCACCTGTGCAAAAGGCAGAGTCGCATCCTGTTGCAACAGAAATAAAGCACGTTGCATACGCACAATACGAAGATATTCCTTGGGAGTCGTACCGACATAATCGGCAAAAACACGTCCGAACTGCTTGCTACTCAAACAAGCTGCCTCCGACAATTGGGGAATATTTATTTGTGGTTGAAGATTGATTTCCCGAAAGACAGCAGACATCCTCTTTAGGTTATACTCGGAAAAAGTATATAAACGACGAAGAAAAAACTGTTCTATCAAATGGATACAAACTATATTATCAGAAGTATCAGTGATATGCTTCGCCAAATCCGATAGTTCTACATCCTCCACTTCGTCCATCGCTACATTCTGCCCATGAAACAAGTGAACGGGAATATGAAGCAAGACTTTCGCCGCATAAGGTTGAAAAACGACCGTAATCATCTCTATTCTGCCTGTCGACAACACATCGGTAAATCCGACCGACTGCCCGCAAATAAAAGACTGCGGCTGCAACTTCGAATCATTTTGCAGAAAAAGCTGTCTCCCCTTATGGAAAACAAGTTGCATACAACCGATAGGCAAAGTCCGTTCGGAAACAGGAACTACAGCATCATCCTGTAATATCCAATAATGGCGGATATAAGGCGCTAATACAGGAACGGGCTTTATAATCTGAAATGACTGCATATGGCAAAGATATCACTTTTTAAATTATGGAGGCAAAAGTAGATAGTCTGTTTGAGCTTGTATTGTAAAAAAGAGACATTCTGGCAAAAAAGAAGCTGCCCCATCATAGAATCATGAGACAGCCCTACCAAAAACCATATTTATTTTCAAATAACAGAAAGCCCGTATTCATAGGCTTCTGACATCGCCTGATATTCTTTATCCGAATATGCGCCTTTACTTCTTGCTTTCTGCATATCATTCATAAAGGACTTAACGGTAGAGAGGAAGCTCTGAAAATTCTTCAGTTCTTCATCATAACCTGTAACAGCCGGAATTTTTTCCGCAGCCTTCAGTTCCTTCTCCAGCTCCGCCATTTTCAAATCAATCCGCACTCCGTCCATTTCATGTTTGCGGGAATACAAATTCATTATGCTCTGCACCGTGCCTGACATCTTGCGCATTGCCATTATCTGATCCTTCAGCGGCTCATCAGCCAGAAGTTCACTCTCCGCTTGTTCGGTCAAAGGACTTAGGATATCAAAAATCACTTGCTTATACTCGGACAGTTCTACGCTCAACTTATAGTTTTCATCCAAAAGTTGAGCCGTTTTTGCTGTATCTTTCGACTTCTTATAAGCAAGAAATTTATTGAAGTTATCATAGAACTGTGTTCGCACATTAAACAATCCGGCATAATTCTGCTTTAGATTCTGGCGGACTTCCGGATTAAAATAGTCTCCCGGGTCCAACAATTCCGCCGTATCACGAGCAGCTATTTCCGGAGGTGCAATCGGTTCAACTTCAGGCACTTTCCCTGTCTGTTCCATGTACCCCAACACAGCGTTTATATCTTTCGCATTAGCCACATGCCTCAATACAGCGAGCGACATATGATAATAATTTATCACCTTACTGGCATTATCCAATTCCTCCGTACTTTCCGAGGATACAGTCTGCTTTTTACTTCCCCCCGAACAGGAAGACAACAGCAAAGCACCGACCAGTGCTCCAAACAATAAAAATTTCTTTTTCATAATGTTCTCCTTATTAGTTACTTTTCGTACTATAACAATAAAAAACGATTTTTGTTATGCACAAACAATACGCTTTTCTGATATGTTCTAATACATATTAATTAAAACATTATCAGATATGGAACAATCATTTAAAAAAGGAACAGTACTCCATCTGGCTTCGCTCATCGAATATTCCGAAGGAGGCGTTATCAGCAAACAGTTAATCAAGAGTCCGGCAGGAAATATCACTTTATTTTCGTTCGACAAAGGCGAAGGACTCAGCGAACACCGTGCTCCATTCGATGCCCTCGTTCAGATACTGGAAGGAACAGCCCATATAGTTGTCAACGGAACCCCGTTTACAGTAAAAGCAGGAGAAAGTATCGTATTTCCTGCCAATGCACCTCATGCACTTACAGCAGTGGAAAAATTCAAGATGCTATTAACGATGATTAAAGAATAAACAATTATCGACGTATAAAAACAAAAAATGGCTACTCATCACGAGCAACCAATCTTTTGTTAACCTTAAATCTAATACTTATGAAAAAAACACAGTACAAATATACCACCTTTCAAGTAAATAGCAAATTTCAGAGCCGAATCGGACGATAATATAACACGGTTTAATATTCTCGGAAGCGCATTAACATTTCAGACTTTTCGTGTTAACATTTAACATATTCATTCACAGTTCCTGCTTAAAGAGATTCTTGAAAAAGCAACTAAGCCCGCTTTTTCCTCTCATCTCTCATTACACCTTTATCAGTATGCTCTATTCTCCCATCCATCCGTTCTATTGATTATTTTTCATCACGGAATTATTGCAATACAACCAATTTTACCGTAACTTTGAAATATGATAATTAGCGCCAGCCGCCGGACAGATATTCCGGCATTCTATTCGCAATGGTTCTTCAACCGGATTAAAGAAGGATACGTGTTAGTTCCCAATCCTTTTAATCCTAAAATGATCAGCAAGGTCAGCTTACATCCTGCTGTGGTAGATTGCATCGTGTTCTGGACCAAGAATCCCGCCCCGATGATTGATAAACTGGATCATCTGCAAGACTACAAATACTACTTTCAGTTCACTCTCAATCCTTACAGAGAGAAATTAGAAAATAATCTGCCGTCAGTCGACAAACGAATAGACATATTCAAACGCCTTTCGGATAAAATAGGAAAAGAGAAAGTGATCTGGCGCTATGACCCGATACTGACCAATGAGGAATATGATGTTTCTTTCCATAAGGAGGCGTTCGCCCAAATTGCCTACGGACTTAAAGACCATACAGAAAAGTGTATGCTGGGATTTATTGACCATTACCAGCATATCCGCACCGCAGTCGGCCAGTTCAACATACAGCCGTTGCGAAAAGAGGAGATTGAAGAAATAGCCGTCTCTTTCAGGAATACCATCAACGAATATCCTGCTATCCAACTGGATACCTGCACCTCCAAAGTTGATCTGAGACATTTGGGAATCCCTGCCGGACTGTGTATCGACAAAGAACTGATCGAAAGAATCACCGGCTACCCCATCTTTGCCCAAAAAGACAAAAATCAGCGGAATGTCTGCAATTGCATTGAAAGTATCGACATAGGCACTTATGAAAGTTGCCTCAACGGATGCATCTATTGTTACGCCATCAAAGGCAATTACAACAGCGTGGAATATAACACTAAGAAACATGACAGGAACTCGCCTTTGCTGATCGGGCATCCGGCAGAAGATGATGTAGTGAAGGAACGGGAAATGAAAAGTCTGCGAAACAATCAATATTCATTATTCTGAATCACGCCCGGACTCCAAATAAATTCTTCGCATAAGAGCAAAAAAAAGGCTATCTATCCCAGACAGCCAATCTTTGTTAACCTTAAATCTAATACTATGAAAAACACAGTACAAAGATACGGACTTTTGACTCATCTCCAAATTTTCCGGCTAAAACGGGACATCTTATAACATGGTTTAATAGAATCAGAACCGCATTAACAAATAAGCAACTTCATGTTAACATTTAGCAGTCTTCTTAAATATTTAGCCCATAAAACTGGATGAGATGCAAAAGTTTTCGAATCTGTTGCCGATTCCTATTAATAATAGTTTACAGGTAACAACAAATCCATTCATTATCTGTTAATTAGAGGAAGGTAATCATCAAATTCTCAACATATATGAAAAGATTTGAAAACAAAGTAGTCGTCATCACCGGTGCTGCCGGTGGCATTGGCGAAGCAACCACACGCCGCATCGTCTCCGAAGGAGGAAAAGTAGTCATCGCCGATCATTCGCAGGAAAGGGCTGACAAGCTTGCCGCCGAACTCACCCAAGCAGGGGCCGACGTGCGTCCCATCTATTTCTCCGCCATCGAACTCCAAAGCTGTAAAGAGCTGGTTGATTTCGCCATGAAGGAATACGGTCAGATAGACGTACTTATAAACAACGTAGGCGGAACCGACCCCAAACGTGATCTGAATATTGAAAAGCTGGATATCGATTACTTCGACGAAGTATTCCATCTGAACCTTTGCTGCACAATGTATCTTTCTCAGCAGGTTATTCCCATCATGACCACCCACGGAGGCGGAAATATCGTAAACGTAGCCTCCGTAAGCGGACTGACAGCCGACGCCAACGGCACTCTCTACGGAGCCAGCAAAGCAGGCGTCATCAATCTGACTAAATATATCGCCACCCAAATGGGAAAGAAAAATATCCGCTGCAATGCCGTAGCACCGGGACTGGTTCTTACCCCTGCCGCACTGGACAATCTGAACGAAGAAGTACGCAATATATTTTTAGGACAGTGCGCCACGCCTTATTTGGGAGAACCCGAAGACGTTGCCGCCACCATTGCATTCCTGGCCTCCAACGATGCACGATACATCACCGGACAGACGATTGTGGTAGACGGCGGCTTAACCATTCACAATCCTACCGTTGAATTATCATAAATATACCCCGGACAGTACATCCTGCTTTTATCATAAGAACGATTGGCTATCAAAAAGTATCTTACTCTTTGCCAATAAAGCCAGATGTACTGTCCATTTATTCTCTTCTTCATCCCCCCTCTCAGCATACTCCAAAGCCTTTTTTTCTAATTAACAAATAAAAATTCTCTTTTTCCCCACGATGTTACCGATAGGAAACATACTTTTGTGACCAAGTAGTAACAACATCATAAGACAATGGAAAAAGAGATGATCAAAAACAGGCAGGCAACGGAGCTGGCACTGATCAAAGCCGTTGATGACATTATCGAAGAAAGCGGTTTCGAAGGACTGGGAATCAATGCCGTGGCAGCCAAAGCCGGAGTAGCCAAAATGCTCATTTACCGCTATTTCAATTCGCTGGACGGATTGATAGCTGCCTATATCCAGCAAAATGACTACTGGATTAACTTCGACGAAGAATTGCCGGACCCGGAACATATCGGTGCTTTTATCAAGCAGATATTCAGAAGGCAAATTATGGAATTAAGGAAAAGCTATACGCTGAAACGCCTTTACCGCTGGGAGTTGACGACGAATAATAAATTCGTCAGAGAACTGCGCGAGATACGGGAAGAGAAAGGTATCCGACTGGTAGAAGCAGTGAGCCGGCTCTCCAGACATCCGCAAAAAGAGACGGCCGCCGTAGCTTCCATTGTAACGGCAGCCATCAGTTATCTGGTATTACTCGAAGAGAACTGTCCGGTCTACAACGGACTCAGAATACAGGAAGAAAACGGTTGGGAACAACTGGAAACAGGAATTAATCTATTGGTAGACCTTTGGCTACAGAAATAAACAAAATCAAATGAACAAGATGACAATGATGGGAGTATGGCTGATCGCCTTATTTAGTACCGGATGCAATCAGGATTTGGTAGAGTACAACAGCAACGACCTCAAAATCTCCATCGAAAAGGGAGAAGAATGGCTGCACAAATTTCCTCTCTTCCTGGGGATCAACAAAAAGAATCCGCCGCAAATCGCTATCTGGACGGAAAATATGAAGGGACATTATCTGTCCACTGTGTACGTGACACATAAAATCGCTACTCAATCCTGGCAGTTCTCCGGCGGCAACCGGAGAAAAGAGGCGCTGCCCCACTGGTGTTATCAGAGAGGAGTAGAATCGGAGGACGGCTTATATCTTCCGACAAAGAAGTCTCCACTGGTCGATGGAATCACCGGAGCGACTCCGCAAGGAAGCTTCCAAGTGAAAATGGTCCCTACGGGAAAACAGAAGCAGTTCATCGTCAAAGTAGAAATCAATCATTCGGCAGATTTCAATGAAGCATTCCCTAAATCCGCCAAAGAAGGGGACGCCAACTACACCGGCGGAAAAGAAGGAAGCGGCCAGCCGGCTCTGGTCTATGCCGCAGAAGTTGACCTGACGTCCGGCAAGAAAGAATTTACAGCCAAACTAATCGGACACAGCAGCCCCGATGGCAGCAACGGAGAGATCATAACCGATACCTCTTCACTTACCACAGCACTGCATATCGTCAAGAGTATAACCATTCATATTCAATAAGCAAAGTAAATAAAAGGCTGCAACTATGAGCAGGTTATTACTATAAGCATCCGTTCTCTCTTTAACGAGAAAAAATTCTCACGCCTTTGAGAAAAAATTCTCATTACGGTGAGAACTTTTTCTCAATGCGATGAGAAACTTTTCTCATAGTGGTGAGAATTTTTTCTCATCGCCATGAGAATGCTTGAGAATATAGTAATCCGTATCATACTGTATAATAATCATATACGTATTTTGCGTCTTACGGTTTACAGCTATAATACCCTAAAATCAGTACTCAACGCTTGCAAATATACATCTATTAACATTCATCCTCATATCCTTATGAAACACTTCATCTTCACTCTGACTCTGCTATTCCTTATTGTCATACACGCTGACGGGCAGACAGACAGCAAACATTTCTCCTATACGACCTATATCGGCACGGGACTTTCTATGGGCCAACCATCTCAAACGCCCTTCAACTGGCAGATCATAGTACACTATCACATCGGGCAACGATTTACCATCGGCGCAGGAAGCGGACTGTCCATCTATGAAAAAGCTCTTATTCCGCTGTATGCCAATGCACAGTTCTTCATGACGCGACCAAAGAAACTTACTCCCTATCTGGAATGCAACATCGGTGGCTCATTGGCGGCTGCCAAAGAAACCAATGGCGGATTCTATCTTTCCCCGTCTGTAGGAGCACAGGTAAAGCTCACTCAAAAACTAAAAATGAATATTGCCTTAGGCTATGAAATACAGCAACTGGAAAGGCTGAAACAGCGGACCGATGAATATTTCCATACCGAATTCAAGGAAGAACTGTCTCACCACTCCATCACCCTAAAAGTGGGATTAACTTACTAAACAAGGATTTATTGCCAATTAATCAGTAGGATTGTCCAACAAATACTAACTTTACAACGTTTTACATATTAAAGAATAAACGGTATGATTGTAAGAACACTACTGGATACAGACCTCTATAAGTTTACCACCTCGTACGCTTATATCAAATTATTCCCTTACGCAATGGGTACTTTCAGTTTCAACGACAGAAACGAAACTGAATATACCGAAGAATTTCTGGAAGCGCTCAAAAGCGAATTCAACAAACTCAGCCGGTTGAGACTTACGGAAGAGGAACTGGAATACATGACACGCAATTGCCGATTTCTTCCGAGAGTCTATTGGGAATGGCTGTCTTCTTTCCGTTTTGATCCGGACAAGATCGATATTCATCTGGACACAACGGGCCGGCTGCATATTGAAGTCAGCGATTTTCTTTATAAAGTCACACTGTATGAAGTACCGCTGCTCGCCATCGTATCCGAAATCAAAAACAAGTTTTTCGGCAACGTACCCGATATGAGCGAGATACTCTGCAAATTGTCGGAGAAAGTGGAATTGTCCAATCAGCACCAGCTCCGTTTCTCGGAGTTCGGCACGCGGAGAAGATTCTCAATCGACGTGCAGGAAACGGTGATCAAACGGCTGAATGATACGGCCAAATACTGTACCGGGACTTCCAATTGCTATTTTGCCATGAAGTACGGCATGAAAATGATGGGAACTCATCCGCATGAGTGGTTCATGTTTCATGGAGCACAGTTCGGATATAAGCACGCCAACTATATGGCGCTCGAAAACTGGGTGAATGTATATGACGGAGATTTGGGCATTGCGCTGTCCGATACCTATACCTCAGGGATATTCCTAAGCAATCTCAGCCGCAAGCAGGCCAAGCTATTCGACGGAGTGCGCTGCGATTCCGGCAATGAGTTTGATTTTATCGATAAACTGGTAGCCCGCTATAAAGAACTGGGCATTGATGCCACTACCAAAACAATCGTCTTTAGCAATGCTCTCGACTTCACGAAAGCACTGGAAATTCAGGAATACTGCAAGGACAAGATTCGCTGTTCCTTCGGAATCGGCACCAATCTAACGAATGATACAGGATTTACCCCTTCCAACATTGTCATGAAACTCACACAATGCAAAATGAATGTCAATCAGGAATGGAGAGAATGCATCAAACTATCGGATGACGAAGGAAAGCATACAGGCAGTCCGGAGGAAGTACAGGCTTGTCTGTACGAACTGAGGCTGGCGAAATAAAGATCGCTCTGAACAGAAAGCCGGGATACGGGTATAAAAAAAGGAGCAACGCCTTGCTCCAACCTTTGTTAACCTTAAATCTAATACTATGAAAAACACAGTACAAAGATACGTACTTCTGTGTTATTAGCAAATTATCCAAATAAAAAAGTATGTTTTATAACACGATTTAAAACTTTCAATTAAAAACATCCCTTTTTATTAATACTTTTTCAAGATTTAAACTCTTTGACTGCTCTTCCCAATCTTTCCAGAGTCAGTTCGCCGGATTGTCTCCAGAGCTGTTCACCTTTTCTGAAAAGAATGAATGTAGGAGTGGATTCAATGGTATAGAAATTAGCGAGATCACTTTCCTCGTCTACGTCTACCTGTACTACCTCAACTATCCCTTCCATCTCTTTCTTGAACTCTTTTATCAAAGGGTGCATACGTTGGCAGTGAGGACACCACGTTGCATAAAATTCTGCCATTACCCAATCATCACCCGCCAGTTTCTCTCTATTTCTCGTATCACGAGCTATTTTCTTTTCTTTCATATCGATTCTCCTTTTAATTAATTAGTGGGAGTCTTAACAATACAAAAAGGGGAAGGTTTAACACATAAACATTAATACACAGAGATTTAGTTCTATTGGAAAAGTAAAGGAGAGGAAATATCTGCCAGAGCATTCATTGCACAAAACTGAAACTTTCGTGCAAAAACAGAACACAGTATTCAATATTTATTTATCTTTGCCCCCCGAAATGGTTCGGAGTCCGTGTCCAACGGACAACGATTAAAAGGGAATCGGGTGTAAATCCCGTACAGTCCCGCTGCTGTGAAGCTCTATACAATGTCTTATTAATGAACTAATTTATCGCCACTGATGTTATTTCGGGAAGGCACTATAAGACAAGAGTCAGTCAGAAGACCTGCCACTTCGCGTAAAGCGTTCTTCTGCCTCGTGGGTTAGGAGAAAGAACATCATTTGTTAAGCCCCAAATCAAGAAAATACTGTGTTTCTGTCGGATGGACTATGTCTGTGAAGATGGGAAGGCATTAAATAAGTATGTACTTAATTGAGTAAAGTATGATAAAAAAAATCTTAGTAGCCAATCGCGGTGAAATTGCCATAAGGGTGATGCGCTCCTGCCGGGAGATGGAGATAACGAGTATCGCTATTTTCTCCGAAGCAGACCGGACCGCGAAGCACGTGCTCTATGCAGACGAAGCTTATTGCGTAGGACCGGCAGCATCCAAAGAGAGTTATCTGAATATAGAAAAAATCATCGAAGTGGCAAAGGAATGCCATGCAGACGCTATTCATCCGGGATATGGTTTCCTGTCCGAAAACGCGACTTTCGCCCGACGCTGTCAGGAAGAAAATATTATTTTTATCGGACCGGACCCCGAAACGATGGAGGCAATGGGCGACAAGATATCTGCCCGTATTAAAATGATCGAGGCAGGAGTTCCTGTCGTTCCCGGCACACAGGAAAATCTGAAAAGTGTGGAAGAAGCCGTAGAACTCTGCAACAAGATCGGTTATCCGGTGATGCTGAAAGCATCTATGGGCGGCGGTGGAAAAGGTATGCGCCTTATCCACAGCGCAGAAGAGGTAGAGGAAGCCTATACGACTGCCAAAAGCGAGTCACTTTCTTCTTTCGGCGACGATACCGTTTATCTGGAGAAGTTCGTAGAAGAACCTCATCACATTGAATTTCAGATTTTGGGCGACAAACACGGAAACGTGATTCACCTGTGCGAACGTGAATGTTCCGTACAGCGCCGCAACCAGAAGATTGTGGAAGAGACGCCATCGGTTTTCGTGACTCCCGAACTGCGTAAAGACATGGGAGAAAAGGCGGTAGCCGCCGCCAAAGCAGTCAACTATATCGGTGCAGGCACGATTGAGTTCTTAGTCGACAAGCATCGCAATTATTACTTCCTCGAAATGAACACCCGTCTGCAAGTAGAACATCCGATTACGGAAGAAGTGGTCGGAGTGGACTTGGTGAAAGAGCAGATCAAAGTTGCCGACGGACAAGTGCTCCAGCTGAAACAGAAAGATATCAAACAGCGCGGCCATGCCATCGAATGCCGTATTTGTGCTGAAGATACGGAAATGAACTTCATGCCGAGCCCGGGAATCATCAAACAGATTACAGAACCGAACGGAATCGGTGTTCGTATCGACAGTTACGTGTACGAAGGATATGAAATCCCGATCTATTATGACCCGATGATCGGCAAACTGATCGTATGGGCTACCAACCGCGAATATGCCATCGAACGGATGCGCCGCGTACTCCATGAGTATAAACTGACAGGGGTAAAGAACAATATCAGCTACCTGCGTGCCATCATGGACACTTCGGACTTTGTGGAAGGCCATTACGACACAGGCTTTATCACCAAGAACGGCGAGCATCTGCAACAATGCATCATGCGCACCAGCGAACGTGCCGAAAACATTGCCATGATAGCTGCCTATATGGACTATCTGATGAATCTTGAAGAAAACAGAGGTGACGCAACGGACAACCGTCCCATCAGCAAATGGAAAGAATTCGGTTTGCACAAAGGTGTACTTCGTATCTAAACTAAAAACAGCATTCAATTATGGAAATTCATATAGGAGACCGCGTAGCGGAAATAGAACTCGTCAGCAAGGAAGACAACAAAGTTGTGCTTACCATTGACGGAAAGCCGTTTGAAGCAGATGTTGTGATGGCCGAGAACGGCAACTGCAACATCCTGATGGACGGTCGCAGTGCAAACGCACAACTGATTCGCCGCGAAAACGGTAAAAGCTATAAGGTAAATACGCACTATAGCAGTTTCAATGTCGAAATCGTGGACAGCCAGGCAAAGTATCTGCGTATGCGCAAGAAAGGCGAAGACGAACAGAACGACCGCATCACTTCCCCAATGCCGGGAAAGGTGGTGAAAATCCCTGTTACGGCAGGGCAGGAAATGAGGACGGGAGATACCGTCATCGTCATCGAAGCCATGAAAATGCAGAGCAACTATAAAGTGACTTCAGATTGCCGTATCAAGGAAATTCTGGTTCAGGAAGGCGACAACATCACCGGTGACCAGACATTAATAACATTAGAACCGATTGCATAATGGAAGAAATGAATAAAGCATATGCCACGTTCCAGGAACGTGACCGCATCGCTACTCACGGAGGAGGAGCAGACAAAATAGAAAAACAACACGAAAGCGGAAAGATGACTGCCCGCGAGCGTATCGAAATGCTGCTCGATAAGGGTACATTTGTTGAACTGGATAAACTGATGGTTCACCGCTGCACCAACTATGGTATGGACAAAAATAAGATTCCGGGAGACGGCATCGTATCCGGTTACGGAAAGATTGACGGACGCCAGGTATTTGTTTATGCGTATGACTTTACTGTCTACGGAGGTTCGCTGTCCGCTTCGAACGCGAAAAAGATTGTGAAAGTGCAGCAACTGGCATTGAAGAACGGCGCTCCGATTATTGCACTGAATGATTCCGGTGGCGCACGCATTCAGGAAGGTATCGAAAGTCTTTCCGGCTATGCGGATATTTTCTATCAGAATACGATGGCAAGCGGCGTGATTCCACAGATTTCCGCCATCCTCGGTCCGTGTGCCGGAGGCGCCTGCTACTCTCCCGCCCTTACCGACTTTATCTTTATGGTAAAAGAAAAGAGCCATATGTTTGTAACAGGTCCGGATGTGGTAAAGACCGTGATTCACGAAGAGGTAAGCAAAGAAGAACTGGGCGGTGCCATGACACACAGCAGCAAAAGCGGTGTCACTCACTTTATGTGCAACACAGAAGAAGAACTGCTGATGAGCATCCGCGAACTGCTTTCCTTCCTGCCTCAGAACAATATGGATGAAACAAAGAAGCAGAATTGCGCAGATGAAACAAACCGTGAAGATGCCACGCTCGACACCATCGTCCCCGCAGACCCGAATGTACCTTATGATATGAAGGATATCATCGAACGTGTGGTAGACAATGGTTATTTCTTCGAAGTGATGCAGAACTTCGCAAAAAATATCATCATTGGCTTTGCACGTCTGGCAGGCCGTTCGGTAGGTATTGTCGCCAATCAGCCGGCCTATCTTGCCGGTGTTCTCGACATCGACGCCAGTGACAAGGCGAGCCGCTTCATCCGTTTCTGCGACTGTTTCAACATTCCGTTGATTACTTTCGAAGATGTACCGGGATTTCTTCCGGGATATACACAGGAAAATAACGGCATCATCCGCCACGGTGCTAAAATCGTTTATGCATTTGCCGAAGCCACTGTCCCCAAACTGACAGTCATCACCCGCAAGGCATACGGCGGCGCGTATATTGTGATGAACTCCAAACAGACAGGTGCAGATGTGAACTTCGCTTACCCAAGTGCGGAAATCGCAGTCATGGGTGCGGAAGGTGCGGTAAACATCCTTTTCCGCAAAGCGGATGCAGAAACCAAAGCCAAAGAACTGGAAGCCTACAAGGAAAAGTTTGCCACTCCATACCAGGCTGCCGAACTGGGATTCATCGACGAAATCATCTATCCGAGACAAACTCGCAAACGTCTGATCCAGGCACTGGAAATGACAGAGAACAAGATGCAGACGAATCCGCCTAAAAAGCATGGAAATATGCCTTTGTAATTCACAGGCTATTACATTGTCATAAAGAAACTGTTTCAGTACAGGTATCCCTACCTGTTTCTGAAACAGTTTCTTTTTTTACATAAAAAGCAGAGACACTTTCATGCAAATAGATAAAACTTTATATCTTTGCAGTATCACATTATGAAAAACTCGAAAATATGATTAACCTGAAATGTACATTTGCCGTCACAGCGGGATTGTGTTCTTCTTTCGCCTATGCACAAAACCAACCGCACATCATCTTGATTATGACCGACCAGCAACGCAGCGATGCCGTGGGCTGTATGGGAAATGAATCTGTAATCTCACCCTATCTGGATGCGCTGGCAAGCGAAAGCACTTTGTTCATGAACGGATATTCATCGTGTCCCAGCAGTACCCCTGCCCGCGCCGGACTGTTGACCGGACAGTCTCCCTGGCATCACGGTTTATTGGGATATGGCAAAGTTGCCCCCAAGTACAACCACGAAATGCCCCAAATGCTGAAAGATGCCGGGTATTATACTTTCGGTATCGGAAAAATGCACTGGCATCCGCAACGAATCAAACATGGTTTTGAAGGAACGCTGCTGGATGAAAGCGGACGCCGGGAAGATCCGAATTTTATCAGTGACTATCGCTTATGGTTTCAAATACAGGCACCGGGAAAGAATCCGGATGCAACCGGAATCGGCTGGAACGATCACGGAGCGGCTACCTATAAGCTGGGAGAGACTCTGCACCCCACTTATTGGACCGGTGAAATGGCTTGTCAGATGATACAGAATTATGATAACGGCAATCAGCCCTTATTTCTGAAAGTTTCCTTTGCCCGTCCCCACAGTCCGTACGATCCGCCTCAACGCTTTCTCGATATGTATAAGGATGCACAGGTTCCCGATCCCGTCATTGGCGACTGGTGTGGGAAATATGCCAAAGAGCTGGACCCTGAAAAAGCAGCCAAAGATGCTCCCTACGGCAACTTTGGAGCCGAATATGCACGTCATTCCAAACGTTATTATTATGCCAACATCACTTTCATAGACGAACAGATAGGGCGTGTCCTCCAGTCCCTAAAAGACAAGGGAATGTACGACAGTTCTCTTATCATTTTCGTTTCCGATCATGGAGATATGATGGGAGATCACTACCACTGGCGGAAAACTTATCCGTATGAAGGCTCTACGCACGTACCTTATATGATTAAATGGCCAGCCAATGCGCAAGTCGCTCCCGGTAAAGTGGATAATCCCGTAGAACTCCGTGACCTGCTGCCAACTTTCCTCGAAATAGCGGGAGCATCTGTCCCCGCCGATATAGACGGACGCTCTCTGTTGTCTTTGGCTAAAGGTACAGAAACGGAATGGCGAAAATACATTGACCTGGAACATGCCACTTGCTACAGTGATGACAACTATTGGTGTGCCCTGACCGACGGAAAGATTAAATATGTCTGGCGCTTCTATACAGGTGAAGAAGAATTGTTTGACCTTTCCAAAGACCCCAAAGAGCTGCATAATGCTGTCAACGACAAGAAATATAAGAAGCTGCTGACAGAAATGCGTGCAGAAATGGTCCGTCATCTCCAAGAACGGGGAGAGGAATTTGTGAAAGACGGTCAATTGGTTGTTCGCAAAAAGACTATGCTTTACGGTCCTAATTACCCGAAAGAAAACCTATAAAGACAGTCTGTTCAGATGATTTGAAAGGAGAAAATATTCTCCTACATCAGATAAGGAGTCAGATACTTCACCAGGAAATATCCGCCGACAACCAGCCATACATAAAGTAAAAGTGCCAGTACGAAAGGCTTGGCTCCGGCCTTTCTGAATTTATCGATGCTTGTTTCCGTTCCGAGTGCCGTCATAGCCATTGTCAGCAAAAAGGTATCCAATGTGTTAATACCTGCCACCAACTGTGCGGGAAGCAAATCAAAAGAATTGAAAGCGATGACTCCCATAAAGCCTATTGCAAACCAGGGCACTGCTATGTTCTGAAACTTCTGCCCTTTCTGCACTTGTTTTTTCCTCGCTCTCGCCACCAGGTAGGTAGTAATCAGAAGCACAGGAACCAACATCATCACACGAATCATTTTCACTATGATGGCAGAATCCGAAATACCGTTTCCCATCGCGTCTCCGGCACCTACCACATGAGCAACTTCATGTAGCGTAGAACCCGTATAAATCCCCATTTGGTCGGGAGTCAGTGCACAAAGTCCGTTCCGGTACAGGAAAGGATACAGAAACATAGAAATCGTTCCGAAAATCACGACGGTAGACACTGATACAGCCGTTTTATATGGCTTTGCCTTGATGGTCGATTCAGCTCCCAGAATGGCAGCGGCTCCACAAATTCCACTTCCGATGGAAGTAAGCAATGCGATTCCACGATCCATCTTCAGCAGCTTACCGAGATAGATACCACCACAAATGGTCACCACTACAATAATTACATCAATCAGCATAGCCGGCAATCCGATAGCCATCACATCCTGAAAAGTCAATCTGAAACCATATAAAATGATACCGATACGCAGAATCTTCTTCGAGCAGAACTGGATTCCCGGCACCCATGTTTCCGGAAGATGATTTCGCAGGCTATTGGCATAAAGCATACCCAAAATGATACCGACAATCATCGGACTGAAAGAAATACTTCTTACAAAAGACATCTCGCCAATATAAAACGCAGCACATGAAAATAGCGCTATTAACAGGACACCGTGCAGCATACTGCTTCTCTTTTCATTGAACATAAATGATTCGATTTAAGTGATACTTAATTATTTCTTTGCAAAGGAAGACATTTTCCGGCAGACTGAATCACAGAATTTTATTATGTCGGATAATCCCTGGTTATAACAAAAAAAACGGTACCTCGATTCACATCGCAGCACCGTCACAACACAAACACAAAATAAAACACGACAAAACTACTATGCAATCTTACCTGTAATGCCGGGGAGGCATACCTTGCTTGACTTATCTATATTCGCATACCCATAAGAAGCTTTATCAGGCGATTTGCATAATAAATAACGAATCAATTCGGATTTTGTTCACAAGAGTTCTGAAAAAGTGAAATTAAAACGGCTTTTTAACAAAAAAAACGGTACCCCGATTCACATCGCAGCACCGTCACAACACAAACACAAAATAAAACACGACAAAACTACTATGCAATCTTCCTGTTATGCCGGGGAGGCATATTCACTGACTTATATATATTCGCATACCTACAAGCAGCCATCAGGCGATTTGCACTTATATAACATTTCGATTTTCGTTTTGTTCACGAAAAAAGAAGATTGAAGTTTATTTTCTCCCTTTAAAATCTTTCATGAATCCTTCCATCAACCATTTGGCAAGAGCCTGCCGGTTGGAATCCATCACCAGTCTCCGCTGGTCAAATGTATTCTGAATATTCCCCAGTTCGACAAAGACGGAAGCGGGTGTAGTGTGTGAAAGTACATATAAATTGCGTCCGCTCACCGTTCCGGAAAAGCCGCGGTTCGGCTGATGCTTCCCATATTTGGATTCGAACGTATCCTTCATATTGTTTGCCAGCCGCTTGCTTTCGGCCTTCTTATTGGAATGATAGAAAAAGACATCCGTCTGCTTTCCTTTGCTGCGACTGTCTATATGGATGAAGATAGCACGACAGTAAGTATAGTTCTGACGGTCTTTCCGATAAAGAGTATTGATTTTGTTGCAACGCTGCTGAAGACGCTGTACTTGATTCAATGGAATCGGGTCGCCCATACAAGTCTCACGTTTACTGTTGGAGAGGTAAGCATCATTACGGATACCATCTTTGGCATCCTGAATAATGATATGCACTTCCGCCCCTTCCTGCATCAGATTCCGAGCGAGACGAAGTGCAATGTCATAGGCATACTCGTCTTCGTGAAGTTCGTGCTTCCCTACCCGTCCGATGGCTCCCGGATCAGGACCGCCATGCCCGCTGACTACATAGAAGCAGGCACCTGCCAGTCGGTTGGAAGTGACCTTTACATTCGCCAGTTGCTTACCGAAAAGAGGTTCCTGAAGGGTAGTTCCTATTTTCGAAGCCTTTGAGGATTGTTTTCTTGCTGAGGTCTCTTTATCAGCCGCCTCTGTTGGAACTTTTCTTTTTGCAGAAGTATCTCTCCCCGAAGTTGTTCTTTCCGAAGCCGCCGTCGATCTCTTGACAGGAGGAATAGTATACGTTACCCCCAGCTTCAGCACATTCCCTTTCCCCAGCTTTGCCTTATTCAGTTCCACAAAATCATCGTAATATTTCTTTGGAGCCCTGTTGTGCCGCAGCAAAAAAGTAGAAATCCCCTCACCTGCTTTCGGAGTAGCTTTTTGTTGCGCCTGCACACCAGCCAGCGAAAGAAGAAAACTAATTAATAAAAGAATATAGAATCTCTTTTTCATATTTGACTACCACCTTATCAGTATCATTTCACTTATAAACAGGGCAAAAATACAATTATTTTCCCTACTTTTGCCCCGTTAAAACTTTTTTTGGCAATAAAACTTAAAACCCTATATCATTATGGCAAAACAATTCAAACCCGAAACCCTGTGTGTACAGGCCGGATGGACGCCTAAAAAGGGTGAGCCGCGTGTGCTGCCCATCTATCAGAGTACAACTTTCAAATACGATACCAGCGAGCAAATGGCACGCCTTTTCGATTTGGAAGACAGTGGTTATTTTTATACCCGCCTGCAAAACCCGACAAATGACGCAGTTGCCGCCAAGATTGCCGCCCTTGAAGGCGGCGTAGCTGCTATGCTTACATCCAGCGGTCAGGCAGCCAATTTTTACGCCATTTTCAATATCTGCCAGGCAGGAGATCATTTCGTTTGTTCATCCGCCATCTATGGAGGAACATTCAATTTATTCGGTGTCACCATGAAGAAACTCGGCATCGACGTTACATTCGTTCATCCGGATGCCAGCGAAGAAGAAATCTCGGCAGCTTTCCAGCCTAATACGAAAGCACTGTTCGGAGAAACGATCTCCAATCCTTCTCTCGAAGTGCTGGATATCGAAAAGTTTGCCCGTATCGCCCACAGTCACGGAGTACCTTTGATTGTAGACAATACATTCCCGACTCCTATCAACTGCCGTCCTTTTGAATGGGGAGCAGACATTATCGTTCACTCCACTACCAAATACATGGATGGACATGCAACAAGCGTAGGAGGCTGTATCGTCGACAGCGGCAACTTCGACTGGGATGCCCATGCAGACAAATTCCCCGGACTCTGTACACCGGACGAATCTTATCATGGTCTGACCTATACAAAAGCATTCGGCAAAGGCGCTTACATCACCAAAGCAACCGCACAACTGATGCGTGACCTCGGCAGCATCCAAAGCCCGCAAAATTCTTTCTTACTGAATCTTGGACTTGAAACACTGCACCTGCGTATGCCTCAACATTGTCGTAACGCTCAGAAAGTAGCAGAATATCTTTCTAAGAACGAGAAAGTGGCTTGGGTTAACTATTGCGGCCTGCCGGATAACAAATACTATGCACTGGCACAGAAATATATGCCGAACGGCTCCTGCGGAGTAATCTCCTTCGGACTGAAAGGCGGACGTGATGTATCTATCAAGTTTATGGATTCATTAGAATTTATCGCTATTGTGACTCACGTAGCTGATGCCCGTAGTTGTGTGCTTCACCCCGCCAGTCACACTCACCGCCAGTTATCGGATGAGCAGCTGATGGAAGCAGGTGTACGTCCCGACTTGATCCGCTTGTCCGTAGGTATCGAGAATGCGGATGATATCATTGCGGATATTGAGCAGGCGTTGAATGCGTAAAAGCTGATTACTATCAGATAACAAACAGCAAAGGCACAGGAAATTTTGATTCTGTGCCTTTCTCTTTTCACCAATGCTTCATCCCTTTCTTATTTACTTCCCATCTTCCTCCTTCTCAATAAGAAAGTTAATTTCTAACAGAATATGTTTAATCATGAACTGATAAATCGCTATAGATGTTTATCTTTGTAAGGAACCAAACTCTGTATAGATATGAAAAAGATTTTATTAGCAGCACTCGCGCTGTACCTTTCTTACGGATTTGCTTATTCCTGTTTATTCAATCATTCAATTAATCTGACCACAAAGATGCAGAACTTCGAAACGGACTCGTTTACCACCAAGAACGGGAAAAGCCTGAAGATAACTTTCTTTAAGCACGCCAGCTTGTTAATAGAATATGCTGGGAAAAAGTTTTTTGTTGATCCAGTCTCTGATTACGCAGACTTTACACAGCAACCGAAAGCTGACTATATCCTGATAACACATGAACACCATGATCATTTCGATACCAAAGCGATTGCTGCTATCGAAACTCCGGATACGAAAATTATTGCCAATCCGAATTGCCAGAAAATGCTGGACAAAGGACAAGCCATGAAAAATGGTGATATACTGCAAATTACACCCGAAATCAAACTGGAAGCAGTACCTGCTTATAATACAACTCCCGGTAGAGATAAATTCCATCCCAAGGGACGTGACAACGGATATATCCTCATTGTGGGCGGCACCCGGATTTACATTGCCGGAGACACGGAAGATATCCCGGAAATGAAACAAATAAAGAATATCGATATAGCCTTCCTACCTGTCAACCAACCGTATACGATGACACCGGAACAAGCTATACAATCTGCTAAAATCATTCAACCGCATATTTTGTATCCGTACCATTACGGAGATACGAATATCAATGAAGTGAAGGACGGATTAAAAAACGAAAAAGAAATAGAAGTACGTATCCGTGCTTTACAATAAAAAGACATGGAGAGATGCGATCCACGCTTTTATATCAGGACAAAATAAGAACTATACATTAAATGTGCTATCTTTGAACTTTTAATACCAGTTCAAATGATATTTATACAACGAGGTTTAGCACACAGACCAGTATCTGTAATATAGAACCTAGGCTGAGTTAATATCTTTTGGAAGCTTCCTGTTTTCGTTTCACGTACGTGAGACTTTCGATCCACAGACGTGATCCCATGGGTTCACATACGTAATCCGGTGGGCCCACATACGTGAAACGAATTTTCTGCTACGCCAAAAGACATTAGTCCAGCGTTAGAAACAGCTAAGAGAACGGAGCATTGGTTATTAATGTAACGAGGATGATGAGAGATAGAAGGTTATATTATACCAAGGTGACAATACCAAAAGATGATTTTTTCTATTATCACCCTATTATCACCACTTATTATCACCGATACATCACTGCATATCAACAGATTAATCCTTAAAAGTAACAAGTGACAATAAGAAATAGAAAAATATTCTCATGAAGTATCTGCCGAAAAATGTGAAAGACATGACTATCAAATCTTATTATAGCCTCATCATAAGCCTACTGATAACATTATCAGTATCAGCCCAGCAAGTAGTCGTAACTGAACTGCCTACCCAGAAGCTGTTACCGGTAGCGCATATCCATCATATACTCCAAGATAGCGAAGGCTATATGTGGTACGCAACAGAAGGAGGAGGGTTATGTCGTGACAACGGTTATCAGATCGATGTTTTCCGTTCCGATCTGAATACGCCCAACTTATTATCAAGCAATGACATCACTTGTCTGACAGAGGATAAAAATCATCATATCTGGTTCGGGACCAAACGAGGTTTATATAAACTGGATAAAATGAATTATTCGATAACAGAGATAACGAACGAAGAACTCCGAAAACAGACGATCCATGCAATTCGGGCCATTCATGACGGTACAGTCTGGGTATCGGCAGAAGGAATGATCTATCATTACTCCAACGACGGCAAATTACTCGGCAGCTATCCGTCTCAATGGAAAGGTCACAGACAAAATGTTTCTGACTTTTATGAGGACAGTAAACATACCCTTTGGGTAATGCAATGGGGAGGAGGTCTTTTAGAATATAATCCCTCCACAGATAGCTTCCTACCTCACCCATGGACCTGTGGTGCATCACCTACACAAATGACAGAGGACAGACAGAATAACTGTTACTGGATAGCCACTTGGGGAAAAGGAATCGTGCAATTTATCCCTTCTTCTGACACACAGGAGGATACGGACAACTGCACATTACAGCCGGCCACATTAGAAGACAATGAGCCCACCCCTCATAAAAGCCAGATATTGGGACTGCTGAAAGACAGCAGACAAGGAGTGCTATGGGTTTCGGCCATGAATGATCTGTATGCTTACCAGATTATCGATAATAAACTTCACCCGGTCTCTACCGAAACATTCCTGCCCAAAGGAAAAAAGATATTAGACCGAATCATAGAAGACCGCTCCGGCAATGTATGGGTACCGGGATATTCTCCCCATTCATTCATACTCTCATTTGATTCCAATAAAATAAAACGCTACCCTACTCCTGCCATGTCCGCCATCACCGGCTATCCGGTCATGGCAGACAGGACGATTCGGGAGGAAGACTATTTCTGGATATGGCAGGGAAGAACAGGACTATCGCTGTATCATCCGGCTTCCGAACAGATTTCTTTCGCTTCGGATTTTCCGGACGAAACAGGCAAATACTATATTATTAAATGTATAGAGAAATGCCGGACACAACAAGGAATATGGGCAGCTAGTGGAAATGCCAGTGTGCTGCATCTGCAACACGAAAGCATGAAAATGAAACGCATACAGGAAATCCAACTTCCGGATGCCCGCCAGATCCGTGTGCTGAATGAAGACAATCAAGGGAACTTATGGATTGGAACAGAAAATGCGATTTATCAATATTCCATATCGGACGGAAATATAAAAAGAGTACATAATGATGCAGGAGCGATCAACGGTATAGCGACTTCTCCCGATAAAGATATCTATTACATCACTGAAGCACTGGAATTCTCATGTCTTACTCCGGACGGAAAAGTACACACCATCCACAAAGGTGAAAACTATTCTTCCATTATCATATCTCCCGACAGTATCATATGGATTGCCACATTAGAAGGGAATGTATATAGCTATCATCCGCAATCACAAACGCTGACCAGAGAAGACAACGTATGCAATGCCAACGGGGATGCGGTAAAAAGCATGACCGTGGATAACCTCGGACATTTGTGGATACTAGCCGATCAGTACGTAAAAGAATACAACCCAAGGAATCATTCATTCAGAATCCTGTACAACTCAGATCGTTTTATACAGGTAGATTACTTCCTTTCCATACGTAAAATAGAAAACGGCACAATTTGCCTCGGAGGAATCGGAGCATTTTGCCTTGTTACCCCATCAACAGAGTTAGACCAATCCCCCAATGACGTAAAGCCAGTCATTTCGTCTATTAAAATAGATGGAAACAGACGAATCATGGGAATAAATACCCGGCAAATCGAACTGGCTCCCGACAATATAAACGTAGAAGTTTCCTTCTCGACCCTTGAACATTTATATGCCGGACAAATCAGTTATGCCTATCGCCTGAAAGGATGGGATACAAACTGGAATCACTTGCCACCGGGAATCAACACAGCATACTTTACCAAACTTCCGAAAGGCAGCTACACGCTGGAAATAAAAGCTACCGATATTCACGGCTGCTGGGCACAGCCCATCCCCTGCTTACAGATACACCGCCTCCCCGCCTGGTATGAAACCTGGTGGGCATATACCCTGTACATTCTCTCTATCGCTTTAATAATAACAGGACTGCTAAAGATCTACTTCAGCCGCCTGCACAAAAAGCAACAAGAACAGATGGAAGAACAGCTGACCCAAATGAAATTCCGTTTCTTCACGAACATCAGTCATGAACTGCGCACCCCTCTGACATTGATCATCACTCCGTTGAGCAGCCTGCTAACAGATATCCAGGACGGCAAATTGAAACAGCAGCTATCTTCCATCTACCGCAATGCGCAGGAATTACTCCAATTGGTAAATCAGCTGCTGGACTTCCGGAAATTAGAAGTGAATGGAGAAAAGCTACATCTCATGAATGGAGAAATCTACGAATTCGTCTCATCAACCTGCGAAGTATTCAGAACCTACGCCAGTAACCAGCAGATCGAATACGCCATTCTACTGCCACGACAAGGGGTCAATATGTATTTTGACCGGGATAAGGTGCATCGTATCCTCTATAATTTACTGAACAATGCTTTTAAATTTACTCCATCCGGTGGAAGCATAACCGTTTCTGCAGATACGATAACCAAAGACGGGACTCAGTATATATGTATCCGAATCGAGGATACGGGAAAAGGAATAGAGGCAGAAGTTCTTCCTCGCATTTTCGACCGCTACTATCAGATAGAAGCAAGCGAGAACAGGCAAGCTACAGCAGGAAGTGGTATCGGGTTACATATCGTCAAAGAATATATCAGCCTGCATCATGGATTCATCGAAGTGGACAGCAAAAGATACAAAGGAAGTGAATTTCGCATTTATCTTCCGACCCATCTGGCAGATGACCGTCTGCCGCCGGAAGAAGAGAGTGAAAGCAAGGAAACAGCCTCATCCGGCAATCGAAAGACGATTCTTCTCGTAGAAGACAATGAAGAATTCCGCCAATTCATGTACCGGCAACTGTCACAGAAATATCAGGTATGGGAAGCCTCCAATGGAGAAGAAGCAGAAACTATCGCCAACGAAAAAGAAGTGGATATAGTAGTAAGTGACGTCATGATGCCGGGAATTGACGGATTTGAGCTATGCCATCATCTGAAGCAGAATGTCAAGACCTCTCATATCTTCATCATACTGCTCACCGCCCGTGCCGGTGATGAGAGTATGCTGGAAGGATATAAATCAGGAGCCGACTGCTATCTGACCAAGCCTTTCAACATGGAAATTCTGGACAATCGCATTCACCATCTGCTGGCATTACAACAAAAGCGCAGACAGATATTTCTGACAGAAATAGAAGTGAACACGGAAGACCTGACCACTTCCAAAGTAGATGAAGAATTTCTGAAAAAAGCAGTGGCATTAGTTGAAAAGAATCTGGATAACAGTGAGTACAGTGTAGAGCTTTTCAGCGATGATATGTGTATGAGCCGGATGAACCTTTACCGTAAACTGCAATCCATAACCGGACAAAAACCGACAGAATTCATCCGAAGCATTCGTTTGAAGAAAGCAGCCCGGTTATTGACAGACACGGAACTGTCTGTTGTTGAAATCTCGGAAAAAGTAGGATTTGCCACCCCCAGTTATTTCAGCAAATGTTTTAAAGAAATGTTCGGAGTACTTCCTACCCAATATCACTAATCAAATTCGTAAAGCTAACGAGTATATTCATTGCAAACTCCTGCCACAAATGCGTCAGAGAGCATTTTGATACATTTATTGCAGGAGTTTGTTACATTGTTGTTCTGCTAATTTCATGTTCTTCCCTACCTTTGTCCGCATATCAAATGAATGACAAAAGCTATGGACAAACATTTCAGATTCTCAGCCATCTTGTTGGCTATTTCTTTTTTCATGTTAAGTTTCACGACAAGCATTTCCGCTTCGGAACGTAAGATAAACATGAACCGACATTGGAAATTCTATCGCGGATGCATTGCAAACGCCGAACAACCATCCTTCAACGACAGCCGATGGAGAGTGCTCGACATCCCCCATGACTGGAGTGTCGAACCTGTCCCCGTACAAAGAGAAGGTATAACCATCGGCCCTTTTTCACGCATGAGCATAGGCGGCCCGGACACGGGACAAACTGTAGGCGATGAAGGATGGTACAGAAAAGAATTCGTCCTCCAACCGGAGGATACGGACAAAATCATTTCCATCTACTTTGAAGGTGCATATAATCAGACGGAAGTATGGATAAACGGACAAAAAGCATATTTCAACGCCTACGGATATATCCCTTTCAAGATTGATATAAATAAATATTGCAATGCCCCCGGCATTCCCAATATTATGGCTGTCAAAGTCCTTAATGAAGGGCTGAACAGCCGCTGGTATGCAGGCTCGGGAATTTATCGCCACGTATGGCTGATCAAAACGGATAAAGTACACTTAGACGAATGGGATACTTTTGTAGACGCTTCTAAAGTAGAAGGTAAAAAAACGACAGTCAATCTTCACACCATTCTGCATAATGCCAATAAAAGAGAAACTGTCGGCAATCTGAATATTCAGATTCTTTCACCGCAGGGAAAGGATGTCTATTCCACCACGAAACAAGTGAATATTGCAGGAGAAGGAAACACTCCCCTCTCCCTCTCTTTTGAAATCAAAAAGCCGGAATTATGGTCGGTCGATTCACCACATTTATACACCGCCCGCATTTCCGTCCGGTCGGAACAGCAGGAATCGGATCAAATAACCGTGCCTTTTGGCATACGTACCATTGAATTCAGCGCAAAGGAAGGATTTCTGTTGAATGGAAAACCGCTGAAACTAAAAGGGGGATGCCTCCATCACGATAATGGCCTGTTAGGTGCGGCAGCTCTCGACAGAGCAGAAGAACGCAAAGTAGAATTGATGAAGACGAACGGATTCAATGCCGTCAGATGTTCCCATAATCTGCCTTCGGAGTACTTCTTGCAGGTATGTGACAGACTGGGGTTACTTGTAATCGATGAAGTATTCGACCAATGGCAACAGGCAAAACGTCCGCAGGATTATCACCAGTATTTCGATGAATGGAGCGAGCATGACATGACAACCATGATCCGCAGAGATAGAAATCACCCGTCTATTATAATGTGGAGTATCGGCAACGAAATTGCCGAACGTGCAGACGAACCGACCGGAGACGTGATTGCCAAGAAACTCATCGCAACCATTGAAAAATATGATACGACCCGCCCCTCTACTGCCGCTGTCAACGCATTTTGGGACAGAAGACAGTTCAGCTGGGAGAAAGACTCGGAGAGAGCTTTCCGTAATCTCGACGTCTCCGGTTATAACTATCAATGGAAAGAATATGAGAAAGATCATTCACGCTTTCCCGAACGGGTGATGTATGGCAGCGAATCTGTCCCCAAAGAAGCAGCACAAAACTGGAATCTGATCGACAAGAACCCTTATCTGATCGGGGACTTTGTATGGACGGCTATCGACTATCTGGGTGAAGCAGGTCTGGCTCATACCCTCGAACTGGCTCCCGGAGAACACAGTCCTCAGTTTATGGGATGGCCTTGGTACAACGCCTGGTGCGGAGACATCGACCTCTGCGGAGACAAGAAACCACAATCTTACTATCGGGATATACTTTGGAACAGACGGGATATTTCACTAGCCGTTCAACCGCCTGTAGCAGACGGAAAAAGAGAAGATATCAACTACTGGGGATGGAAAAACGAATTACTAAGCTGGAACTGGAAAGGAATGGAAGGCAAAGTGATGACGGTACACGTTTATAGCCGTTCACCCAAAGTGCGACTGTATCTGAACAATCGTCTGATAGGCGAGCAAGAAACGACTCCCGACACTTATACCGCTTCTTTTGAAGTCCCCTACGAACCGGGACAATTAAAAGCCTGCATCGTAAAAGGGAAAAAAGAGACTGCTTCGGCCGAACTCAACACTACCGGAAGTCCGGCAAGTATACGACTGACTGCCGACCGGTCTAAGATAAAAGCCGATAAAAATGATCTGTCATACGTAAAAATTGAAGTTCTCGACAAAGACGGAAGAGTAATTCCCGACTGTGACCTTCCTTTGGAAATCAAATCCAGTGGGAAAGGTTCGGTCATAGCTTCCGGAAACGGAAGTGCTGATGACATGAGAAGTTTCCGTTCCCTGACTCCCAAAGCATTCCGAGGAAAGGCGATCGCTATCGTCCAGCCCGATATACAAGCAGGAAACATTCATCTCACTGTCTCTGCCAAAGGATTACCGGAGGCCAATATCACCATAGAAACTTATTAATAACAACCAATAATGGATATATAGAAATATGAGGAACATATTAAAGAATGCCACTTTAGTGAGCGGGTTAGCATTGACCCTGTCTGCGGGCAGTATGCACGCACAATCCTACGAATGGATTAGCAGTACGGAAGGAAACACCTGGCAACAGTCAAAGATCAAATTACAGACAAATACCGGACAGACTCCTATACTTGAAATAGACGGTTCGGAAGACGGCAGTATTTTCAAGGCTTGGGGAACCTGTTTCAATGAGCTGGGATGGGACGCACTCAATATGCTCCCAAGAGCACAACAGGAGACAATCCTCCGGCAACTTTTCTCTCCCGAAGGAGACTTGAAATTCAGTATGGGGCGTTTTTCGATGAATGCCAACGACTATGCCCGCGACTGGTACAGTTGCGATGAAGTATCCGGTGACTTTCAGCTGAAGCATTTCAACATCAACCGTGACAAGACAACACTAATTCCTTTCATCAAAGCCGCCCAGCAGTACAATCCGAACATGACTTTCTGGACGTCTCCCTGGTCACCCCCATCCTGGATGAAGATCAACCATTATTATTCAGTACGTAGTGACCGCAATCAGAATCAGATGTCTCCTTTGTCAGACGTAGCCCTCTACGAAGATCGCTCAGAAAAACAAAACGGAGTTTTCCCGCAGCAACTGGCAGTAAACGATTACTTCATACAAGACCCGCGCTATCTGCAAACATATGCAAACTATTTCTGTAAATTTATTGATGCGTATAAGGAACAAGGCATTCCTGTATCCATGGTCATGTTCCAGAATGAATCATGGAGTTATACCAACTATCCGGGGTGTGCCTGGACAGCCGAAGGTATCATCCGTTTCAATACGGAATATCTGGGTCCGACATTAAAGAAACAACATCCGGAGATAAAGCTATATTTAGGGACAATCAATACCAACCGTTACGATGTGATCGATCAGGTATTGTCTGATTCACGTATGCCGGAAACCATAGAAGGCGTCGGTTTCCAATGGGAAGGCGGACAGATTCTTCCTCGTCTTCGCGCCAAATATCCGCAATACAAATATGTACAGACAGAAAGCGAATGCGGATGGGGATCGTTTGACTGGAAAGCTGCCGAACATACCTTCGGTCTCATGAATCATTATCTGGGCAATGGTTGTGAAGAATATACTTTCTGGAATGCCATCTTATATGATGGAGGTTTCAGCGGATGGGGCTGGAAACAAAATGCCTTGATTCATGTAGATTCAAAGGCAGGAACCGCGACTTACACTCCCGAGTATTATGCGGTGAAACATTACAGCCACTATATAACTCCGGGATCACGCATCATTGCTTACCAGGCAGCCAAAGAAGAAAAAGTACCGGTAATGGTGGTTATGACTCCACAGAAAAAACAAGTAGTCATAGCCGGAAACTTTAATGATGAAGCTAAGGAGGTGACATTAAAACTAGGCAAACGCTATTTAAGTGCTACTCTGCAACCACATTCTCTGAATACATTTACAGAAAAGTAAGAAAATAAAAGGACGTTCCTGGGGAAAAAGGGGAAATGTGGGAACAGGAACGTCCTTAAAAACATAATAATACAAAAATCCGGACTTTCGCAAGGGCGCATCTTTGTTTCTCGTCTTATAGATATCTCCTTCATAAAGAAGTAGTGCATTAATCCGGAAGATATCAGGAGAAGGATTATTATGATTGAGCTCTTGTTTATTTAATTATCTCTGTATTCGTATATCTTATTTATTATAGAAATGAAAAAGAATATTTATCGTATTATAGTGATGACTGGTAAGCCGTCTGAATATAAGTACCAATTACATTATCATTATTCATCTCGATATATCTCATTAGTAATTCCGAGAAACCGGATTTTATCTGTTCCACCGGCTTATCCGTACAAGCAGCAGAATATGCATCTATAGCCAGAAGAAAATCCTGCATCCGTTCGTTCAGCATCGTTCCTTCCGTACAAACGACATCGGCAATACTCGCTTTTATGGTACCGTTTTCAATCACAACAGGCAAACGGTATTCCAGTCCCATTTTACTGGCATGGATCGAAAGTATCTTTATGACCGGATTTTCTATTTTTGTCGTGTCTGCAAAAGCAAACTTTCCATTTATTATCCTTGCGCTGTCAACAGGGGTATCCGTCGAAACATCTTTCATGTAAACCATTTTACCCTCAAATTCCGGCAGAGGCGCACTACCGTCAATTCTGTAACCTTTTATTTGAGAGCAAGCTCCCAATACTAATACCCCAATGAAAAAGGGCAAAAGTCTTATACATCTATTCATCGGACTTTTATTTCTTCTTGAAAAGAAAGAAAAGCCGCCCGCCAATACCAGCAGAGCGGCTTTCACTTTTCATTTATACATTTGTATAATCATTGTTCGTCAGAATCTGAAGCCAAGTTTCACCACAGGCATTTCGAAAATCTTGATGTTATGGTGACTGACATTGTACTTATCAAATCCTTTCGGACAAATTTGTATCAAATCATAGCGATAAGCTAAAGGATGCATCTCGAACCCGAAAATAAATCCTTTGGCAATGCTATACTCGATACCTGCTACGGCAGCTACTTTCAGACCATACATCTGACCGGCTTTGCTTCCTGCGGTATAGACCTGAGAAGGAAGTTCTTCCGAATCATCGCTATCCTTATAGGTATCGCCGGTGTATGGTTCTGTAGTTTCAATGCGTGCCATCTGGAAGCCAAGGGCGCCTCCTACGTATGGATGAATACGTTCGTTGCGAGTCTTGAAGTAATAGTTGGAGCCGACAGAGGTATACCAGTTATTAGTCATCTGCGCATTGATATAACTTTGCGCGGGTATGATCATATCGGGTACACTGTTGTCGCCTTCTACATAGTCTTTCTTGGGAGTCAGGCTGATGTTCATGCTAAACTGGAAATTGATGTCCCAGTTGTCAGACAGAAAATACTTGCCTTCGATTCCGGCTATATTGACCAGACTATTATTATTCAGACTACCGATATTCAGATAGCGGTTCAGGTCACCGGAGTTATCCGTTCCTCCATTGGGAAGTCCGACGACTCCTTCGGTGTTGGTGAACTTGGGAAGCAGATAAGAGGTGTTCTCATTAAAGAACTTTCCGCTACCAAGTAAAACCGAAACCTGCCACTGTCCTTTCTTCGGGGCAAACGACGCATCATCACTGCTGCTGTAACGCTGCGCCAATGAAGGCGCAGCTGTTATACAGGTCAGCAAAAGTAATGTGCATAGTTTCTTTATCATTTTGTTACTTTTACGTGATTAGTTTATTACTTAGTCAAAGTTTCCAAAATGGTCTTCACGTCAGCAAGAGCTTTGTTGTAGATAGAAAGTGCAACTTCATAAGCCTCTTGAGCTTTATCCATCTTAAGCTGAGCCTTTTCAACATTATATGCCAATGTATATTTACCAGCTTTAAATAATTCAATGCTTTCTTCTGCCACTTCAACCGCTACTTGATAATTAGCAAGAGTCTGTTCAGCTAAAGCTACATTATTTTTCCATATATCAGCATATTGTTCTGCTGTAATAGGATTTGTAGCTGTACCACCGGTAATAGAATTGATTTGTGCAACAAGGTCCTTTTGAATTTGAGTCAAATCATCAACGTAACTCTGACAGCTAATAATTTCAGCATCAATATCGGCAGTATATGCATTCTTAGCATCTTCTGCAGCATCCACATCATCTTGTGCTTTTTCCACAGCAGCCCACATTTTAGCAGCTTCTGTAATAAATGGATCCATCTTAGCATCATTAGCCTTAATCTCTTTTTCTAAGTTAGTCAAGACTTCGGTCAACATTGTTTTAACTTCATCCAACTTATCTTTAGCTGCAATCAAATCTTCACAAAGTTTCACAGCATCTGCAGTTTCAATTTTAGCACCCAATAATCCATAAGATGCAGCATTGATAGTCATATTATTAGCATCTGCATGCTCACGTACCTCTGTTTCTGTTACAGGTGTCAAACGACCCATATTATCATAGACACCAAGTGTGTTACCAAATGCAGATATTGATAAATTCTTCAAGCTTGCTTTTGCTATTGAATCATCGTACTTAACAGCTACCAGTTTGGTGAAATTTTCATCACTTATAGTAGTCTTTAATGTTTTCTTATGACCAGCTGCTTCAGCATCATCTGTTAAGAAAGCTCCCTTACCACTAATATCTTCCAGTGCAATATTTTCTTTCAAATCCTGTCCATAATATTTCTGAGCCAATGTAGCATAATTATTCAATGCTGTAGATATGCCACCAAATGCTTTTATTGCTGCATTTTTAGCATCTGTAATAGCTTTGGTATTTTCTGTCTCTTCATCTGATCCAGACCAAGCAGCCGCACCTGCAGCAATTGCAGCATCTTTCACCTGTTGATTAGTCTTCACATATTCCTCCGCAGCTTTTTTAGCTTCTGTAGCTTTAGCAGGAAGTACAATTTCTTCCAACTTAGCTATTTTTTCTGCATTAGTGGCATTAGGCTTATCTTGATTAAATTTGTTCCAAGCTTCCTGATCTGCAATATTAGGAATCAATCCTTCAATATACTTAGCATCTTTTGCATCTGTAATCGATTTATCATGTGCCTTTTTATACAAATCATCATAAGCTTTATTATACGCAGTGATTGCAGTTCCAAGTACAGTAATTGCATCATTGTAAGATTTAACGGCAGTCTTTATAGATGGATTATTCTCTTCATCTTTATCAGTAGGTACAACTTTTAAAGTCGCTCCATTAGAACTTACAGCATCAACCAATACCTGCCATTCTTTTGAGCCTACAAGATATGCCTCAGCAGCTTTATCCGCAGCTTTCTTTTTACCTTGCAAAAGAGCCTGCTGTTGAGCTATACTTTCTCCACTTACACCAAAATCATCTATATACTTAATCCAAGCTTCAACTTGAGATTTAGTTGTAAGAGGTGCAGAAGTTAATACTACGGTTGTAGGATCTTCAGCTTCTTCAATATTCTTAAGGTCATTATTATAATCTTTCTGTTTGTATGTTGAAGCAGCATAAGAGAATATACCATTTTGATATCCTACAGGTGTACTAGAAGCTCTGCTGAACAACTCGACAAGAGCAGCATTTATCGGTTCTGACTCATATGCTTTAATCTTAAGAACAAAATTATCACACTGATTCAAAGAATCAGCACTAGCTTTTTTATAAGCTCCCCAAGCGGTTTTAGCACCAGCAGCATCATTTTCAGTACCTAGTGTATCTTTCTCTAACTTTAATACATCTGCAGCTTTATGGTACTCTGCACTATTAACAATCTCTGATTTCTTTTTTTCAGCTTTACTTTTTTCTGTTGTAGCGTCTTGAATCTTCTTATCCAGTGCTTTCACTTCTGCATCCCAATTTACAGAACTAAATTCGTCAGCCAAAGCTAATAATCTTTCGTTTTCCCTAACTACTTTTTCTTGTCTTTCAACAGTTAACTGAGCTATTTTGAGGGCAGCTTCCAATTGAGGCAAAGTTTTTGTTTTCTTTGCCATAATAGCAGCATCATACTCATCTTGAGCTGTTTTCAAGGCACCATAGTATTGTTCCAGGCTAGCAGAAGCAACATAAAGTCTTTGCTGTGCTTTATCAATAATTGCTTTTTCTCCATCAGAAAGCAGGAGTTTTCCAGCTTCAATCAGTTTCATTGCATTATCATAAGCTTCCTGTGCCTGTGCAGTCTGAGTCTGATAGTTCAGCATAGCAGCTTTGAAGATTTCAGCTTCTTCAGCCATTTTATTTTCCCAGTAAGCTTTGTTTCTATTAGCTTCGGCAATTTTAGCTTCTGCTTCAGCTTTTGCTTGCTCTGTAGCAGCTTGTGCGCGCTCTACTTCCAATTCTTTTAGTTTCACGTCTAAAGCATGCATTTGATTATCATACTCCTGGTATTGATTGCTCAATTCTTTAGATTTGTTTACCAGTTCCTGATAAGCTACTTGTGCTTTTTGCCATTCCACTTCCACCAGCTTTACCGCAGCCTGTGCTTTAATCAGTTCGGATTTTGCTCCCCGCAGATCAACGATACCTTCCGGTTCATCGGTATCAATACATCCCGTGAATGTAGCTGTCGTACCCGCCATTAGTAAGGTTGCGACTAAATACGTCCATTTTCTCATAAAAGTAAATTAAATGTTATACAATTAATAAATAAAAAATTTGTTTGCTGTCATTTCATAATCCATCTCGTCTTTGTGATCCGTCTTTCCGTTACTTTGTAGGTAACGGGAAAGCGTACTTTTCCACCCCGACAGAGGCGTCTGCGGGCTACATTCATTAAATAAGTAAAGAATATTTTTAACCCCTGCTCTCGGACGATGGCAGAGGGGAGGGAAATCTTTTGCAAAAATTAAAGACCAGGCCGTGTTCTTCTCAAAAAATCCGCAGTTTTATTCTGTGTGTTTCCTTTTTTTAGTAGTTTATCAGAAAAAATATCATTTTTGTTTGCATGTTTTCCAAAATATACCCATATTTGCAGCGTCTTTTCTTCCCGTTACCTACAAAGTAACAGTCCTCTAATTCAAGAACTTACCTACACTACAGACCTTCTTTAAGGAAGAAATAACCGCTACATTCGCTTCATCAATTTTCTTATTCTTGAAAGGTTTCAGATACGTTTCCGTCACGGTGATGGAAGAATGCCCCATCGCTTCCGAAATAACACCGGGATGTACCTCACAATAGTATGCCATCGTAGCCCAGGTATGACGGGCAGTGTACGAGCTTACTTCAGATGTCAGTCCCAAAACCTGTTTCAAAATCATTAACTGATAATTAAAGTTGCGCAATGCCAGCTGATATTCCTTGTAAGCCGCTTCCGTTCCCTCTCCACTTGTGATCAGCGAAAAAAGATAGGGAGAAGCAGGATCGGTATTCATATACCGCTTGATCAGCTTCATGGCTTCCGGCACAAGAGTCACTGTTAATAACCTGCCGGTTTTTCGACGGCGGTAAGTCATTACATTCCCATTGATATCATGCTTTTTCAGATAGGCAAGATCCACAAAAGGAATCCCACGAAGTAAAAACATTAAAAAGAAAAGACCACGAGTACGCTGTAGTTCCTTGTTGTCCTGACACAGTTGTTTCGGAAGTTCCTTCATCAGACGTTCCATGTCTTCCTTATCCAGCGCACGTTTCCTGTCCGCGCGCGTTCCTGTATAGACATACCGAAAGTGATGAGGCACATAAGGCGCAAGATGGCGGTCGACCGCACGGTTATACACTGCACGCAACGTACGCATATAAGTGGAAACTGTATTCCAGCTACAGTTCCTGCCACGCAGATACGATTCGAAACTTTTAAGAAACTCCTGACTGACTTTCCGGAAAGGAAGCTTATCACTTCCATGAAAGGCAAGGATTGCACTCAGGCTACTCCTGTAAATATGGGCGGTCCCATAATTCCCACTTTCCCGCAGCCCATCGGCTACTTCCTTCATAAACGAAATTAAATTCCCCATTTTCTACTGATTTAAATAATACTCAAAGATACGTTCATGGAGAAAGCCGCTCCCTTACCCACTCTGCTTTCTCCAGTGTTCTTTGTTTTTCTATTCTCTAAATACTAAGAAGACAAAGATAGAAATAAATTTGTTCAGTGACCGAGCCGTTTCATAAATCTGTTTTATAACAGAAAACAAGTGACTTATACTTATTTTTCATACATTTGTATGCAACAAAGAAATAAACATGGAACAATCGAAGAATAAACGCATACGCCGTACCCGCGCCGAACTGGAAGCGGACGTGTTTGATGCCATCCGGCAGTTAGCAAGTGAAAAAGGTCTGGCGCAAATTACCTTTACGGATATTATGCAAAGAGCCGACATACAAATGTCCGTCCTGCTCAATAACTATAAGAATATAGAGCGGCTGCTGGATAAGTACGCTTACATTTCTGATTATTGGCTGCACGATTTATTCGATGAAGAACATCCTACGAACAAAGCCAACGAGGACATCATGAAAAGCACCTTAAAGGCTTTGGCAAATTACTTATATGACAATACCGATATGCAGCACTTGCTAGTGTGGGAACTCGAAGCGGACAATTCGACCACAAGACGTATGGCACGAAGCAGGGAAAAGCATTACAAAGTGGCTATAGAAGAATACAAAAATTTGTTTGAAGGAACGGGTATCCCAATTGATATAATAGCGGGACTTCTTACTGCCGGGACATATTACCTGATATTACACCGTAAGCGTTCCACATTTTTTAGTGTGGATTATCAGCGGAAGGAAAATCGGGAACGCTTGTACAGTACACTTGAATATCTTTCCGGTCTGGTGTTCTCCGCGCTCAAAGAGCACAATCAAACCATAGAGATAGCCCGTAATTTCAAGCAAAAAGGCATATCGGATGATGTGATAGCAGAATGTACAGGTTTGCCTGTCGAAGTGGTGAAGGGACTTTAGATTGATAATTTGTCAAGTTTTCATACGGAGACAAAAGACAGTCCATCCGCCTTAACCAAACAAGCGAAGAACTACATTATTAGAAATTAAACGTTTTGAGCAGTCATAAAGCAGCAGTTATAAGACAGATACTGCTGTACTGCTATCTGATTAATACATAGCATGATACAAGTTGCTATATTCTCAAAGTATTCTCATGCCTTTGAGAAAAAATTCTCACCACGGTGAGAAAAAATTCTCATGCCTGTGAGAATTATTTCTCAATGCGATGAGAAAATGTTCTCACGGGCATGAGAATAAAAGCGTTTATACTAATCTGCCAACGGTTAACTGCCTTTCTGCTTATCTCCGGATTTAATTGACAAGATTTAAAAAACAACTTAATATATCACATGATCGGGAATTTCAGAGAATAACTCATTTCAAACAAATAAAAAGGCGTGCCTGCTTAAAAAGCAATACACGCCCTTCCTTTCATACACAAACATTAAATTTATCCAGTTTCAGGTGTTCGTCAATATACCGAATGCCGTCCACCTCAAAAAGCCCTCGTAAGAGGGTATGGTTCAGCGCCTGCTGAACAACATACGGAGTACCTTGCAGGCAACTCTGATAAATAACCTCCTGCAAATCTGCCGCAAAGCGATCCGGATCGACTCCCGGAAGCAGGTAACCACAGATTTTGCAATGCGTCAGTACGTCGATAAACTGCTGCAACCAGAAGGCCTCTTCCCGTTTGAAGGAAGCGCTGTAATCTTCGTTCGCGGCGATATCCAGCAATAAAGTCTTTCCTAACGAATGCAATAGCGTGAGATACCCGTTCACTGTGACAAAAAGCACCTGCATACACGAACTGTCCATCCGCATCTGACTTTGTTTCAGACGACTTCTGATCCCGTTGGTGAAATCATAAAGACAGATGCGGAACAGACAAGTCTTACTGGGGAACAGCTTGTAAAGCGTACGCTTCGACATCTTCATCCCCTTGGCTATGTCATCCATGGTCAGTCCGTCAGCACCGTGCAGATACATCTCGTGTTTGGTGTATTCGATTATCTGACACCGTACTTTTTCAGGATTCATACTATCCTCCTACATCCGGCCTCCGCCCAAAGCCTGATACAGTGTAATCACGCCCTGGATTTCGGTAAAGCGATTGGCTACCTGTGAAAGTCTGGCGTTCAGCAATGTCTGCTGTGCGGTCAGTACTTCCAGATAAGTAGTATTATTACTATGTTCCATCAAAAGACTAGTGCTTCTGGCAGCAGTCTGCAAAGAGGTGATCTGCTTATCGTAGAAAGCGGATTTCTCACGGGCTGTCTGATATTGCACCAGTGCCTCGTTTACTTCCACACCTGCGTTCAGCAATGTCTGTTCAAAGCTGAGGCGGGCTTCTTCCTGCTGTGCCTTCGCTATTTTCAGCTGGGCGATATTCACTCCCTTGTTAAATAAAGGTTGCGTCAGTGAAGCAACGGCAGAAGCAACGAACTTGCCCGGATTGATAATCATGCTACCGGCACTGTTTGTCCATCCGGCACTCCCGCTCAGCGTGATGGAAGGATAGAAAGCGGCACGGGCAGCATTCGTCGTATAGAACGCCTGCGCTAAAGAGAACTCCGCGCTACGTACATCCGGACGGTTGGAAAGCATCTGCAAAGGAATCCCCACGGAGAAGTCTTCCGGCAACTGCTGGTTTTCCAGTTTGCCGCGTTGCATCTTGTGAGGTGTTTCCGCCAGCAACAAAGCCATTGAGTTCTCCGTCTGATTGATTTGTTCTTTCAGGTCGAGCACTGCCGTACATATATTATAATAGGTGGCTTCCGTCTGAGCCAGTCCGGCTTCGGTCATCATACCGGCCTTCTTCATGGCACGGGCTGTCCGCACGCTCTCTTTCCATGCCGCTTCGGTGGACACGGAAATCTCATATTGAGCGTCGAGCATCAGCAAGGTATAATAAGTATTTGCCACGGCAGACACCAATTGCGTCTTCACCGCCTGTTCATACTCCTTGCTCTGCTCATAGGCCGCTTTTGCCCGACGTTTGGCTGTGGTCACCTTTCCGAAGATATCCAGTTCCCACGAGGCAGTCACCGGCAATGAGTAGGTCTGTGTCGCTTTGCCACGGTCGAAGCTGCTCACAGCTCCTTCCGGTGCGAGAAACAAAGAGGGCAGATAAGAAAGCTTTGACGTCAGCAACGAAGCCTCCGCTTCTTTCACACGGAGATGCGCTGTCTGCATATCCGTATTCCGTACCAAAGCCGAATCGATCAAATTCTGCAAATACGAGTCAGTAAAGACCTCTCTCCACGAGAGATTACCGAAGTTCGCCGTATCGGCGGAAGCGACGGTTTCGCTTCCATAAAGTCCTTCGGGGACTTCCGATACAGGTTTGTATTTATTGTAGATACCGCAACTGCTCAACACGAGCGTTGCTGCGGATAAGATTAATATTTTCTTCATCATCAATTATTTTTTTCCTGCTTTAGATTTTTCTTCTTCACTCACCTTGATTTCTTCCTCGATCTGCCAGTCTTCCGTAGGTCTGCTCTGCACAGGGCGTAAGCGTTCCTGCAACCACTGGAAAGCGATAAACAAAGTAGGCACGATGAAAAGTAATGCCAGCGTACCGATCGTCATACCACCGACTACACCCGTACCCAGCGAACGGTTACCATTGGCTCCTACACCGCTGGACAACATCAATGGGAACAGACCGAAGATCATCGTCAACGCTGTCATCAGAATCGGACGCAGACGGGCTTTGGCTGCACTTACCGCAGAAGCGATCAGTCCCATACCTGCCTTACGGCGTTCGGCAGCGTATTCGGTCAACAGGATGGCCGTCTTTGCCAACAGACCGATCAACATAATCAAACCTGTCTGCAAGTAAATGTTATTCTCCAGTCCGAACATCCATGCGAAAAGGAAACTTCCCATCAATCCGCAAGGCACACTCAGAAGCACGGCGAACGGAATGATAAAGCTCTCGTACAATGCACTCAGAATCAGATAAATCATCAGGAAGCAGATACCAAAGATGATCATAGTCGTACCGCTTTGCTGATTTTCCTCACGGGTGATGCCTCCGTAATCATAGCCATATCCCTTGGGAAGAGACTGTACGGCTGTTTCCTGTACGGCCTTGATAGCATCTCCCGTACTATATCCGTCTGCCGGCATCGCATTCACGGCGATGGAATTGTACATATTGAAACGACTCAGCGACTCTGCACCATAGCTGCGTGTCAACGTTACGAACTGGCTCAGCGGAGCCATCTCTCCGTTCGACATACGTACGAAAGCATTGTCCAGTGAGGTTTCGTCCAAACGGAATTGCGGGTCTGCCTGAATCATGACTCTGTATACTTTAGAGAAACGGTTGAAGTTGGACACGTACTGACCGCCATAATAACCGGACAATGTGCTCAATACCGCATCCGGTGTAATGCCTGCGCGTTTACACTTGGCTGCATCCACCTCTACCGTCCACTGCGGATAGCGCACGTCGAACGTAGAATATGCCATCGCAATCTCCGGACGCTGGTTCAATACCCCCAGATATTGCTGGGTAGTGGTAAAGAATTCGTTGATATCACCGCCCATCTTATCCTGCATATGGAGTTCCAGCGCATTACCCATACCGTAACCCGGAATCATACCCGGCGAAATAGCGAAGACACTGGCATCCTTGATATCGGCCGTACGACCGTACACCTGACCGATGACTGCCTGTACATTATCTTCGTCATTCGGACGTTCGTCCCACGGTTTCAGCTTCAGAATCAACATACCGAACGAGCTTCCCTGTCCTGCCAGCAATCCGTAGCCGGCCACTTTCTGCACGTGCTTAATCTGCGGAATATCCATCAGACGCTTTTCGATGCGTTCCATCACTTCGTCGGTCGTAGCCAGCGAACTACCGGCCGCCGTACTTACATTGACGAATACCACACCCTGGTCTTCGTCCGGCACCAAACTGGTCTTCGTCGTGTTCATCAGGAATACAAGCAACACTACGGAGCAAACGAGCAGCGACCATGCCAGCCATCTGCGTTTGATAAAGATCAGTACCACATTCTTGTATTTCTCTATCAGAATATCGAAAGCCGAATTGAATGCTTTACGGAAACGTGCCGCAAAGTTATTCTTCTGTGTACCGTCTTCATTGATATAGGGTTTCAGCAGCAACGCACACAATGCCGGACTCAGCGTCAACGCATTAATAGCGGAAATACCAACGGCAACCGCCATCGTCAGACCAAACTGGGTATAGAACGTACCGGAAGTACCGCCCATGAAGGATACCGGAATAAATACTGCCATAAACACCAGCGAAGAGGTGATAACAGCATTACTGATACCTTTCATTGCATCGATACTTGCCATATAGGACGACCTGTACCCTACGTCGAAGCGTGCCTGCACCGCCTCGACGACAATAATGGCGTCGTCCACCACCGTACCGATGACGAGCACGAGCGCAAACAGCGTGAGCAGATTGATACTGAATCCTGCCATCGCCATGAAAGCAAACGTACCGATGAGCGAAACAATGACTCCCACCAGAGGAATCAGCGTAGAACGGAAGTCCTGCAAGAACACATATACTACAAGGATAACCAAGATAATCGCCTCGATCAACGTTTTCACCACCTCATGGATAGAAGCGAACAGGAAGTCGTTCGAACTCATGATCTGCGTCAGTTCCACTCCTTTCGGAAGGTCTTTGCGGACTTCTTCAAGTAGTTCATCAATATTCTGATTGACTTCGGTCGCATTGGAACCTGCCGTCTGGAACACCATACACGAAACGCCCGGATGACCGTCCATTCCACCGTGATAAGCATAGCTATCCTGTCCCAACTGTACCTCGGCGATGTCTTTCAACTTCAAGACCTCACCATTGTCCGTAGAACGAATGACAATATCTCCAAATTCTTCCGGAGTGATCAGACGTCCTTTATATTTCATTGTATACTGATAGGTTTCGTTCGAGTTTTCACCGAATGAACCGGTAGCCGATTCGATATTCTGCTCGGCTAGCACACCGGTGATGTCCGACGGAATCAGTTTGTACTGAGCCATCACGTCCGGCTTCATCCATACACGCATACTATATTCACCTCCCATAATCATCAGGTCACCTACCCCCGAGATACGAAGAATCTGCGGTTTGATATTGATACTGATATAGTTGGAGAGGAAATTTTCATCGTAGCTATCGTCCGGACTGGAGAGCGAGAACATCTGCAGGATACTTGTCTGACGTTTGGAAGTTGTCACACCGACCTGCGTTACTTCTGCCGGAAGCTGTCCCGTCGCTCTCGACACGCGGTTCTGTACGTTGACCGCTGCCATGTCCGGGTCTGTTCCCTGCTTGAAGTACACGGTGATACTCACTGTACCGGCATTGGTGGCGCTGGAAGTCATGTAAGTCATATCTTCCACACCATTGATCGCTTCTTCCAAAGGAGCAATCACACTCTTCTGCAAAGTTTCCGCACTGGCGCCATAATAGGTGGTACTCACCATAATGGTTGGCGGAGCAATATCGGGATATTGTTCAACGGGCAGACTGAACAGCCCGATGATACCCACAACGACAATCGTAATAGAGATGACTGCCGATAATACGGGGCGTTCAATAAAGGTTCTTAAATTCATGGATAATTCCTCCTTTGTTTAATTTTCAGTAGTTGTCGTAGATGCCTGGGCAGTCTTTGCCTTAATTGGAGTACCTTCACGAAGCAATCCTACGCCTTCCGCCACAATCACATCGCCCGGAGCCAGTCCTTCATCCACGATAAATTCGCGGCCGCCGTTCACACGGGTCACCTGCACCAAAGCAGATTGCGCTTTGCCGTCTACTACCTTATATACATATCTCTTATCCTGTATCTCGAAAGTAGCTCCCTGCGGGATAACCAAAGCTCCCGTTTTCTGTACCGGAATCACTACGTTACCCGCACCGCCGCTGTGCAGCAATCCGTCCTTATTGGGGAAAACGGCACGCAGGCTGACAGTACCCGTCGAACGGTCAATGACTCCGCTGATAGACTCGATCTGTCCCTGTTCGGGATAAGCCGATTTATCGTTCAGCTGCAAATCGATGGCGGGCATACTTTTCAGCGCCTCGTCTTTAGAGCCATACTGGCGAATCAGTCCCAGCAACTGGTTTTCCGTCATCGAGAAGTAGACGTACATATCCGAATTGTCGGAAACGGTGGTCAGCGGTTCGGGGATACTGGAACTTACCAACGCACCTACGCGATAAGGCAATGTACCTACCACTCCGTCTGCCGGACTCTTCACTACCGTATAAGAAAGGTTATTACGGGCGCTCACTTCTTGTGCCTTGGCCTGCGCCAGTTGCGCTTTGGCAGCCAGAAGAGAATTTTTTGCCGTACTCAGATCGAAAGCGGAAACTACATTCTCCTTATACAGTTCCTCTTTGCTGTCGTAAGTCAGCTGTGCCGTCGCCAGAGACGCTTTGGCTGACTCCACATTCGCCACTGCCGTCTGCAGGGCTGCCTCATACGGCACTTGGTCGATGATGAACAGCGTCTGTCCGCTCTTCACCCGCTGTCCTTCGGTGACACTGACTTTTGTCAGCGTACCGCCTACCTGTGGATAAATATCGATGTCCTGACGTCCGCGGATGGTCGCCGAATAGGCACTCGAAATCATCCGGTCGGTCGGAGAGACGGTCATAACTTCATATCCTGTTTCCATTTGTGTGGGTGGAGCTTGCTTACAACCTGCAGCAGCAACCAGACAACCGAGCAATAATAGCCCTTGCTTCATTTTACATACCTTTTTACTCATTGTGTTACCTATTAAAATTTTTGATCGCGGCAAAGGTAGACTCTTTTCACCATAGAAAACTGGTCATAGTGTTTAGAGTTTTGTTCATTTTCGGAACAATATGAGCGATATTTAGTGAAAAAGTCCTATTTTTGCCCACTAAATAAGAATAGTTATGATACAGAGAAACTCTACCCTTGCCGTTCTCCGGGAATCTTTTGTTGCCGGAAGCGATGAGAATTTGTCACCTATCATGCACCACCTCTGGAAAATGGAAGGGGGTGCCATCTATTTCTGCCGCAGCGGATGGGCACACGTCACCATCGATCTGAAAGAGTACGAAATCGTCAAAAACACTCAGGTGGTACTGCTGCCGGGAAGCATTATCCGCATCAACGGAAGCAGCAGTGACTTCACAGCCTCCTTTTTCGGATTTCCCAAAGATATGTTTCGGGAAGCCTGCCTGCGGTTAGAACCGACCTTCTTCCGCTTTATGAAGGAAAGACCGTGCTATGTACTTCCCGATAAGGATACCGGAGCTATCAACGGATTGATACAGGCGACAACTGCTATTTATAATGATCGCGAGAACCGCTTCCGCAATCAGATAGCCAAGAATCATCTCCAGTCTTTCATGCTGGACATTTACGATAAATGCTACCGCTACTTCGACAAACAGGAAATAGAAGGAGGAAGCCGGCAGGACGAAATCTTCAAGAAGTTTGTCGCATTGGTGCACGAAAACTGCATTTCACAACGGGAAGTTAACTTCTACGCCAACGAACTTTGTATTTCTACCAAATACCTGACAGGTATCTGCCGCAGTGTGACCGGAGATTCCGCAAAGAAGATCATCGATGATTTCGCCATCCTCGAAATCAAGGTACTGCTCCAGTCCACGGAGCTGACAATGCAGGATATAGCCGACCGGCTCGGTTTCCCGGACCAGTCGTACTTAGGAAGATATTTCAAACGGCATGAAGGAATGTCGCCCAGAGAATATCAAAGCAGATATGTCATATAGTATGTGCTAAATACGGCATAGTGCAACTTTCGGCCCCGTTCGCTTCACAGCCCACAAGGCGCAAAGGAGCGAGCAAACGGCGCAAATCACAAAGGTCACCCCGGTGGATATGAGGATATCTCCCAGTCCTACCAGCGGAGAGACGATGCCTCCGGATGCAAAACAGAGTGCACCCAGCAGAGCAGAAGCAGCTCCCGCATACCGACGTTCGCAATCCATCGCCAGAGTGGTGGAAGCCGTGAAAGTCAGTCCCATCATGAAGAGCAACGCAAACATAAGCAGTTCGTATGTCCAGAAACCACAGCCGCTATAAAGTGCTGCCATCTGAAGGACTGCGAACACCAGCATCCCAACGCATCCGGTCAGCGTTCCGTTCTCGGTGCGGTGAAATTTCACCGATAGGGCGGCAGCCACTCCGATAGCCACTGCATTTACCGCAAAGCAAATGCTGAAGGCAAAAGGAGAAAACCCGTAATGCTGCTGAATGATAAAGGGAGAAGAAGCGATATAGGCAAACAGGATTCCCTGTGCGAAAGCCAGTTGGAATACATAAAGCATATAACGGCGGTTGTGAACAATGATGCCGAAACTGCGGAACGTTGCCCATACGCCTGTCTTCGAACGTTTCTCGGCCGGCAACGACTCTTTGAAGCGGATACATCCGATGCCCAGCAAAATGCCGATGAACAGCAGAATCATAAAAATTCCCTGCCAGCCTACGCTCCCTGTCAGCAAACCTCCGATGACCGGAGCAGCCACCGGCGCCACTCCATTGATTGCTCCGATCACAGCCAGCATCTTAGCCAGTTCTTTTCCCGAAAACTTGTCTGTCGCCACCGAACGGGAAATCACAATTCCCCCTGCCCCGGCTATACCTTGTATCAACCGCAAAGTGACAAACGAATAAATGTCCGGTGCAAAAAGACAAAGCAGCGTGGACACGATAAACAATACCATCGAAACCAGTAACAGCGGACGCCTGCCGTACTTATCGCTAAGCGGACCGAAAAAGATTTGTCCCAGCGCCAGTCCGATCATGCTCGTAGTCAGTCCCATCTGCACCATTGGCAAACTGGCAGAAAAATAGTCTGCCATAGCTGGCAGACTAGGTAAATACATATCCGTCACAAAAGGACCGAACGCTGATAACATACCTAGCAGTATCAGCAAAAACACCTTTGAGTTCTCCTTATTTATTGCATTCATAATCAATTGTTTTTTTTATTTCGGAGGCAAAGGTATAGCATTTGTTGCGTACGACTATAGACCAAATCAGAACAAAACCGGACTATTTCAGAACAAAGACATAGTATGTACTTCATCAAAGGGATCCGGTCGGACCGATGATTTGATATCTGCCATCCGTTTCTTCGACCTATTCTCCTACATAGAATCGTTAAAAAACATTATATTTACGCACATACAGAGTCACAACTTACCTGATATTTTTCATAATTTTGCAAACCGAAAATAGAAAACAGTTATCAGGATGAAACTAAAATATTATCAAACAGCCGTTCGTTATAAGAATAAAATGGATGATTTCCACGGTTGGGGTGTGGCTGCACAGATTTGATAATTCTCATAAAACTACTCGCCACGACGCGAAACGATGATTCCTTCTCAGGGAATCCCGTGATATAGGAGCGTATATTTATCATTATCAATTTAATTTCTTTTTCACTTTATGAGCAAAAAAAGATGGCTCATAGTGCCGCTTTGTGCAGTACTATGCAGCCAGGGACTATTTGCCCAGACGCCTGGCAGGAAAGTTCTGGGTATTAATGAAATGTTCCGTCTGGCAGACGAGAACAGTCAGAGTATTCAAACGTATAAAACCGGAAAAGAAGCAGCGGATGAAGCATTGAAAGCCGCCAAGTCACAACGATTGCCGGACATTGGCGCCTCACTCTCGTTCAGCTATCTGGGCGACGGGTATCTGTGGGACCGTGACTTCAAAAACGGTCAGAACATCCCTATGCCCCACTTCGGCAATAACTTCGCTTTGGAAGCCCAACAGGTTATTTACGCCGGCGGAGCTATCAACAGCAGTATCACGCTGGCGGAACTCGGACAACAGATGGCCGCACTGGACTGGCAGAAAAATCGTCAGGAGATACGCTTTCTTCTGACCGGCTACTATCTGGATTTATACAAACTGAACAACCAAATTCAGGTATTACAGAAAAACCTTGATCTGACAGAACAGGTGATTCGCAACATGGAAGCCAGACGTACTCAAGGGACGGCTTTAAAGAATGATATCACCCGCTACGAACTCCAGAAAGAAACACTGAAACTACAACTGGCAAAGGTGCAGGACGCCTGCAAGATCATGAATCATCAGCTGGTGACTACCCTTCACCTGCCAGCCGGAACAGAAATAGTCCCCGACTCCACCTTACTGGACGAAGAAGTCAGGGCATTGGCGGAAAATGACTGGCAACTGCTGGCCACGCAGAGCAATGTAGGCTTGCAGCAAGCACAGCTGGCGGTAAAGATGAACGAGCAGAAAGTAAAGCTGGAACGCTCGGAGCTTCTTCCCAAAGTAGCACTCGTAGCCGGAGAACACCTGGACGGACCGATCACCATCGAAGTCCCCGTACTGGACAACAACTTCAATTACTGGTATGTAGGAGTCGGAATAAAGTACAACCTTTCTTCCTTATTCAAAAACAATAAGAAGGTACGGCAGGCAAAGCTGAATATGCGGAAAGCACAGGAAGAATATTCATTAGCGCAAGAGCAGATAGAAAACGGCGTGCAGGCGAATTACGTCAACTTCCTGACTTCCTTCACCGACCTCCGCACGCAGGAGAAAAGTGTGGAACTGGCCGATCAGAACTACAACGTGACCAGCAACCGCTACAAAAACGATTTGGCTCTGCTCACCGATATGCTCGATGCCAGCAACATGAAGCTGAGCGCCGACTTAAATCTGGTAAACGCACGCATCAACGTAGTCTACAGCTTTTACAAGATGAAATACATTACCCATACGCTGTAAAAACGTCTTATTGTTTTAAAACATCTCATAAGAGAACAACTCATTAACATTCAACCTATTAAAAATAGCACTAATCATGATTGCAAGAAAAGTCCAAAAGCTGATATACAATATTCTTATTCTTTGCTTCCTCATCGGGGGAGCCATTTATGTTTGTTCCCGATTCATCCATCTGGGAAACATCGAGTATACCGACAACGCACAGGTAAAGCAACATATCACTCCGATCAACACCCGCGTACCGGGATTTATCAAGAAGATATGTTTCGAAGAGTATCAGCAAGTACGCAAAGGTGACACGCTCCTCATCATCGAAGACACTGAATTTCGCCTCCGGGTGGCCCAGGCAGAAGCAGACCTTGCCAATGCCACCGCAGGACGGAAAGCCACCACGATAGGAATCGCCACCACTCAGAACAACCTGAGTGTAAGCGACGCAAGCATCGAAGAGGTACGCGTACAGATGGAGAACGCCAGACGCGAGCTGAACCGCTTCGAAAAACTGCTGCAGGAAGACGCAGTGACCAAACAGCAGTATGACAACGTACACACAGCTTATGAAGCCGCCAAAGCACGCTACGAGCAAGTATCCCGTGCCAAGCAGTCAACGTCTCTGGTCAAAAGCGAGCAGACACACCGGCTGGGACAGAATGAGGCAGGCGTCCGTGTGGCGGAAGCGGCATTGGAGCTTGCCCGTCTGAATCTATCCTATACAGTAATTACCGCCCCATGTGACGGTACTACCGGAAAGAAAGAGATTCTGGAAGGGCAGTTAGTCCAACCCGGACAGACAATGGTCGACATCGTAGACAGTCGTGACCTGTGGGTGATAGCCAACTACCGCGAGACTCAGCTCTCCAACATCCGAGAAGGCGCCGAAGTGGAAATGACGGCGGATGCAGTGCCCGGCGTTACCTTCCGGGGAATTGTCGAATCTATTTCCGATGCGACAGGAGCAGCCTTTTCCATGATTCCGCAAGACAATGCTACCGGCAACTTCGTCAAAGTAGAACAACGCATTCCGGTCCGCATCAGTCTGAAAGGAAATAAACCGGAAGAGCTGAAACGCCTGCGTGCCGGTTTCAACGTAGAATGTGAGGTGAAATATTAAAGTATGGGAGCACCTGTTTTAAATGGTCCTTTTGTGATGCCGATGTTCCGCAGCTTTGTGCCGCGGAAGATGCAGCCGTGGATTTATCTCTTCATTGCCGTCACTTTCCAGCTGTCGGGAGGGGTGTATCTGGGGGCGCTGAATCAGATGATCGGCAGTATGTCGCTGATGCGCGAAGATATCCTGATGTGTATGTACGCCAACCTGGCGGGCATGGCAATCTACTTCCCGCTGCTGTTCCGTATGAAGTTCCGCTTTACCAATAAGACGCTGCTTACGTCTGCCGCACTGGGTGTACTACTCTGCAACCTGATAGCGCCGCACATCACTTTCCTGCCGTTATTGTGGCTGATATGCTTCATCGAAGGAATGTGCAAGATTCAGGGAACTTTTGAATGTATGTCCAACATCCAGTTATGGATGACGCCGAAACGAGATTTTACCGTTTTCTTTCCGTGGCTTCACATTGTCATTCTTGGCAGTATTCAGTTGTCCGACCTGATTACGACCTATTTAATGTATCATTATCACTGGACCTACATGAACCTGTTCATCGCAGGGCTGATGCTGATCGTTCTCTTGATACAAACGACTTGTATCAAGCATTTCCGGTTCATGAAGAAGTTTCCGCTATTCGGCATCGACTGGCTGGGCGCTGCGCTTTGGGCGGCCTTACTTGCCGAAATCGCTTTCCTCTTCAACTATGGCGACTGGTATGACTGGTGGAACAGTCCGGTCATCCGTCAGTTGTCGATAGCTATTCTGATCACTTTAGGGTTCTGCATCTGGCGAATGATGACTATCCGCCATCCTTTTCTCGAACCTAAAATGTGGACTTACCGCCATTACTGGTCTCTCCTGGGACTAGTGACTCTGGTGGAAGCATTTCTGGCTACCGAGCACGTACTGGAAGAGGTCTTTTACGAAGAAGTTATGAAGTATGAAGAACTGGTAAGCGTTCAGCTGGACTGGTTCGCCATAATCGGTATAGTAGCCGGCTGCGTATTCTCCTACTGGTGGATGCACGTCAAACAGTATAATTATGTACGTCTTGTCATCGTCGGGTTCATCGGACTGATCGGCTATCTGATAGGATTCTACCTGACGCTCTCCACCGACATACATATTTCACAGCTCTATCTGCCTACCATCTGCCGTGGTTTTGCCTATGCCGTATTGAGCGCCACCTTTATGGTTTGCCTGGAAGAAATCATGACTTTCCAGCATTTCTTTCAGGGATTGAGCGTGTTCAATATGCTTCACATGGTAGTCGGAGGTGTGCTGGGCTGCGCAGTCTATGCACAAGGACTGGCTTATTATGTTCCGGATAATCTGTCGCGCTACGGATCGGCCATCGATCATGTATCGTTCAGCAGCAATCCGTTCAATCTCGGTCATTATATGGAGGAATTTATCAGTCAGATGATGGAAGTCAGCATCAAACAGATTTATGGCTGGGTGGCTTATGCCTGCATCTTCCTGTTCCTGTTGCTGCTGCTTTATGACTTTCCGGTCCGTCGTTCGCTGAAGAGTATGCCGAGCTGGAAAGAGGTGGCACGTGAAGTGAAAAATACGTTTTGGCGCACCACTCACACACCATCGGAAAAGAAGAAACAGCTATAATATATAAGGAGTACAGATGGCCGGATAGCAACCATAAGTTTGTGCAAAATCAGTCATTTTGCTATAAAATTAATAGAAATTATCATCTAAAGACAACAATGTATAACTTTTATTCCTACATTTGCAGCCAAATGATAACTTATTAATAAAAACACCAATACCATGGCTAAAATAACCAAAGAAGCCGCTTTGCTCTATCATTCACAGGGCAAACCCGGTAAGATCGAGGTAGTTCCTACCAAACCTTACAGTACTCAAACTGATTTATCACTTGCATACTCTCCCGGTGTGGCAGAGCCTTGCCTCGAAATAGAGAAGAATCCGCAGGACGCTTACAAATACACAGCCAAAGGCAACCTGGTAGCTGTTATTTCTAACGGTACAGCCGTACTCGGACTGGGTGACATAGGCGCACTGAGCGGCAAACCGGTGATGGAAGGCAAAGGTCTGCTTTTCAAAATCTACGCAGGTATCGACGTATTCGACATCGAAGTGGACGAGAAAGACCCGGAGAAATTCATCGCTGCCGTAAAAGCAATCGCTCCTACTTTCGGCGGTATCAATCTGGAAGACATCAAAGCTCCCGAATGTTTCGAAATCGAACGCCGTCTGAAAGAAGAACTTGACATCCCTGTGATGCACGACGACCAGCACGGAACCGCTATCATCTCCAGCGCCGGACTGGTAAATGCCCTGCAAGTGGCCGGAAAGAAAATCGAGGATGTGAAAATCGTCGTAAACGGTGCCGGAGCATCTGCCGTATCCTGTACCAAATTATATGTATCACTGGGGGCACGCCTCGAAAATATCGTCATGCTGGACAGCAAAGGCGTTATCAGCAAGACACGTACCGACCTCAACGAACAGAAAAGATATTTTGCCACCGACCGCACGGATATCCACACACTGGAAGAAGCGATCAAAGGCGCCGACGTATTCCTCGGCTTGTCCAAAGGTAACGTACTGAGTCAGGACATGGTGCGCAGTATGGCTCCCATGCCGATCGTATTCGCACTGGCAAACCCGACACCGGAAATCTCTTACGAAGATGCAATGAGCGCCCGCCCCGACGTACTGATGGCAACCGGACGTTCCGACTATCCGAACCAGATCAACAACGTAATCGGCTTCCCGTACATCTTCCGCGGCGCACTCGATACGCACGCCAAAGCGATCAACGAAGAAATGAAAATCGCAGCAGTACACGCTATCGCCAACTTGGCAAAACAGCCTGTACCTGATGTAGTGAACACAGCATACCACGTCAACAACCTCTCCTTCGGTCCGGAATACTTCATCCCGAAACCGGTAGACCCGCGCCTCATCACCGAAGTTTCCTGTGCCGTAGCCAAAGCAGCCATGGAAAGCGGAGTGGCACGCACGGAAATCAAAGACTGGGATGCTTACTGCGTGCATCTGCGCGAACTGATGGGATACGAATCCAAACTGACCCGCCAGCTTTATGACACCGCCCGCCGCAACCCGCAACGTGTCGTATTTGCCGAAGGCATCCATCCCAACATGCTGAAAGCCGCCGTCGAAGCAAAAGCCGAAGGCATCTGCCATCCTATCTTATTAGGAAACGACGAAGCAATCGGCAAACTGGCCGAAGAACTCGACCTGAGCCTGGAAGGCATCGAAATCGTCAATCTCCGCCATCCGGACGAGTCGGACCGCCGCGAACGCTACTCACGCATCCTTGCCGAAAAACGTGCCCGCGAAGGCTTTACCTACGAAGAGGCCAACGACAAGATGTTCGAACGCAACTACTTCGGTATGATGATGGTAGAAACCGGAGATGCAGACGCATTTATCACCGGACTCTACACCAGATACAGCAACACCATCAAAGTTGCCAAAGAAGTAATCGGCATCCAGCCCGGATTCAACCATTTCGGAACGATGCACATTCTTAATTCAAAGAAGGGTACCTACTTCTTGGCAGATACGCTGATCAACCGTCATCCGGATACGGAAACTCTGATTGACATCGCCAAACTGGCTGACAAGACAGTCCGTTTCTTCAACCATACACCGGTCATCTCGATGCTGTCGTACTCCAACTTCGGCGCCGATACCTCCGGCAGCCCTGTCAAAGTGCACGGAGCGGTGAACTATATGCAGAAGGAATATCCGGAACTCGCCATCGACGGTGAAATGCAGGTGAACTTTGCCATGAACCGCGAACTGCGTGACGCCAAGTATCCGTTCACCCGCCTGAAAGGTAAAGACGTGAATACGCTGATCTTCCCGAACCTGAGTTCTGCCAACGCAGGATACAAACTGCTGCAGGCAATGGACCCCGATACGGAATTTATCGGCCCTATCCAAATGGGACTGAACAAGCCTATCCATTTCACTGACTTTGAAAGTTCTGTCCGCGACATCGTGAACATCACAGCTGTAGCCGTGATCGACGCCATCGTAGTGAAGAAGAAAAACGAAAGCCGATGAGAAGACCGTTATCAAAATCACAAATAGTTTGCGTCAGCCTGCTTTGGCTGGCGCTTTGCTATTTAGTTCTCACAAAAGCCGAACGTATTGACGGTATGACGATAGTAATGCTTGTCATTTCGGCAGCATTAGTCTTTATTCCTGTCTATAAGTCGATGAAAAAGAACAAATAAATATCTTTTTTCCGAGTTTTAATGCAATAAAATATCAAATTTGATGTTTTATTGCATTTTTCTTTATAAAATGTTTGTTAGTTCAATTTTTATCTTTACTTTTGCAACCGCATAAAAGAAATAGGTAATCGAAATTTAATCAACCAATAAAAGAAAAAAAGATTATGAATGCAGCAAAGGTATTAGACGATCTGAAAAGACGGTTCCCCAATGAACCGGAGTATCATCAGGCAGTAGAAGAAGTACTTTCTACTATTGAAGAAGAATACAACAAACACCCTGAGTTTGACAAAGCAAACTTAATCGAACGCTTGTGTATTCCTGATAGAGTATTTCAGTTCCGTGTAACTTGGATGGACGACAAAGGTAATATTCAGACAAACATGGGTTACCGTGTTCAGCACAACAACGCTATCGGCCCGTACAAAGGCGGTATCCGTTTCCACGCATCTGTAAACCTTTCCATCCTGAAATTCCTTGCCTTTGAGCAGACATTCAAAAACTCACTGACTACGCTGCCTATGGGTGGTGGTAAAGGTGGTTCCGACTTCTCTCCACGTGGTAAGTCAAACGCTGAAGTAATGCGTTTCGTACAGGCATTCATGCTGGAACTGTGGCGTCACATCGGTCCCGAAACTGACGTACCTGCAGGTGATATCGGTGTAGGTGGCCGCGAAGTAGGTTTCATGTTCGGTATGTACAAGAAGCTGGCTCACGAATTTACCGGAACATTCACTGGTAAAGGCCGCGAATTCGGTGGTTCACTGATTCGTCCGGAAGCTACCGGTTACGGTAACATCTACTTCCTGATGGAAATGCTGAAAACCAAAGGTACTGACCTGAAAGGCAAAACTTGTCTTGTTTCCGGTTCGGGTAACGTAGCTCAATATACAATCGAAAAAGTAATCGAACTGGGTGGTAAAGTAGTTACTTGCTCCGACTCTGACGGTTACATCTACGATCCGGACGGTATCGACCGCGAAAAGCTGGATTACATCATGGAACTGAAGAACCTGTACCGTGGTCGTATCCGCGAATACGCAGAGAAATATGGTTGCAAATATGTAGAAGGAGCTAAACCTTGGGGTGAAAAATGCGATATCGCACTGCCTTCTGCCACTCAGAACGAATTGAACGGCGACCACGCCCGTCAGTTGGTAGCAAACGGCTGTATAGCTGTATCTGAGGGTGCAAACATGCCTTCTACTCCGGAAGCTGTCCGTGTATTCCAAGACGCTAAGATTCTGTACGCTCCGGGTAAAGCAGCTAATGCAGGTGGTGTATCAGTATCAGGTCTTGAAATGACTCAGAACTCCATCAAGTTGAGCTGGAGCGCTGAAGAAGTAGACGAAAAGCTGAAGAGCATCATGAAGAATATCCACGAAGCTTGCGTTCAGTATGGTACTGAAGCCGACGGATATGTAAACTATGTGAAAGGTGCTAACGTAGCCGGATTTATGAAGGTTGCCAAAGCTATGATGGCTCAGGGTATCGTATAATCAGCAAAATATAAGAAAGCTATAGTCATTTTTTAAGATAAGGGCTCCCGCCTTCCGAAAGGAAGGATGGGAGTTTTTTTTATGTTGTACCGCAGTGGTGAAAAACAAGTAAAAGAGTGCAGGCAAACATATAAAAGAGTGAGTGACAGGAAGTACTTCATTTTGGCAAATGATGTAGAAGAAAAAGGTAAAAGAAGTACATGACTTGGATGAAAGATGTACTTGAAATAAAAAATATCGGAGGTTTTAAAGATTGTTCATAGTTATTCTCTATCTTTAGATAGAAATTATCAGTTTGACAAGCAAGCAAAATCGGTCTATCTTTGTTACATATTATAAACCCGGACAGAAGAATAAAAAAGACTTCGGTTTATTTAAACTTTGCCTCCGACTAACATCTATTTTATGGAAGAAAAAAAACTAACTGCCGCGAACGGTCGTCCCATTGCCGACAATCAGAATTCGCAAACCGCAGGTCAACGCGGACCTGTCATGTTACAAGATCCATGGCTTATTGAAAAACTGGCTCATTTTGACCGTGAAGTGATTCCGGAAAGACGTATGCACGCCAAAGGTTCGGGAGCTTTCGGTACATTTACCGTCACTCACGACATTACGAAGTACACCCGTGCAGCTATTTTCAGCGAAGTCGGAAAGCAAACTGAATGTTTCGTCCGTTTCTCCACCGTAGCCGGAGAGCGTGGGGCGGCAGATGCCGAACGTGATATCCGCGGTTTTGCCATGAAATTCTACACCGAAGAGGGCAACTGGGATTTAGTCGGAAACAACACTCCTGTCTTTTTCTTACGCGATCCGCTTAAATTTCCGGATTTGAATCATGCCATCAAGCGCGACCCGAAAACGAACATGCGCAGCCCTAACAGCAACTGGGACTTCTGGACACTTCTGCCCGAAGCGCTTCATCAGGTGACAATCACTATGAGCCCTCGTGGGATTCCTTACTCCTATCGCCATATGCACGGATTCGGAAGCCACACCTATAGTTTTATCAATGCGGACAACCAGCGTATCTGGGTGAAATTCCACCTGCGCACCTTGCAGGGAATCAAAAACCTGTCAGATCAGGAAGCGGAAGCGATCATCGCCAAAGACCGCGAATCTCATCAACGGGACCTTTTTGAAAGCATCGAAAAGGGAGATTACCCGAAATGGTTATTCCAGATTCAGTTAATGACAGAAGAGGAAGCGGACCATTACCGCATCAATCCGTTCGACCTGACCAAAGTATGGCCGCACAAAGACTTCCCGCTACAAGACGTCGGAATCCTTGAACTGAACCGTAACCCGGAAAACTATTTCGCAGAAGTAGAACAAGCAGCTTTCAACCCGATCAATACCGTAGACGGCATCGGATTCTCACCGGATAAGATGTTACAGGGACGTCTGTTCTCTTACGGCGATGCACAGCGTTATCGTCTCGGAGTGAACTCCGAACAGATTCCGGTGAATAAACCCCGTTGCCCGTTCCATGCTTACCACCGTGACGGAGCCATGCGTGTAGACGGCAACTATGGTGCAACCAAAGGCTACGAACCCAACAGCTACGGAGAATGGAAAGACTCTCCTCACATGAAAGAACCGCCTCTCAAAGCATCCGGCAACGGAGAGATATACAATTATAATGAACGCGAATATGATGATGATTACTACAGCCAGCCGGGCGATCTGTTCCGACTGATGCCGGCGGACGAGCAGCAACTTCTGTTTGAAAACACGGCACGTGCTATGGGAGACTCCGAATTATTCATCAAACAGCGTCACACCCGCAACTGCTACAAAGCAGACCCCGCATACGGTGCCGGAGTCGCCAAAGCATTGGGCATTGATCTGCAAGAAGCATTGAAAGAATAAAAGAACAACCAACCATTTGTAAAAGAAAGAGCATATTTCCCGACGGATTTATGCTCTTTTTTTCGGCAGAATAGTAACTATCAGTATATCAGCAGAATAAAATTCCTTTTTTATTCCTTTAAAAGGAACGCCCCATTGGTTTTAAAGAAACAGGCCGTTGGTTTTAAACCAAGCCCCCGTTCCTTTAAAACCAACGGGACTATTTTAAAAAAAGTTCTGCTTTCATTGGAAAAACAGAACTTTTTTGTTTTATTTATTTATCAACCGGAAAGAGATCAGTCAATCCCCGGCATCAGAACAACTCCGAGCTTCTTCTTACCATCCATCTTGACTACCATCGGCTTTTCAAAGCGGACATGACGCAGGAATTTCGTTTCTTCCACCGCAGGTTGGGCGTTGAGGAAATCCTGATTGTAGACTCCGTCATTCATAAAGGCATTGATTGTAAAATAGCCTACGCCGAACGAAGTGAGATTCTGGAAGAAGTGAGTTCCCTGACTCGGGTCTACACGATAATTGGTCAGTCCGGCCTCCACTATCACACGAGCAGCGGAGATATGCGGCCACTTCACCGGAATGCCCAGCCATGTGTCACTGCTGCCCCAACGTCCCGGACCTACAAGTACATAATTTCTTCCTGCATTGAGGAATTGCAGGTTCATCTTCTCTATCTCCCAGGCAATGGCTTGATTGTTCGAAGCACTGTATCCATCCGTCTTGACGTAGACGATATCATAAATATCGTTCATGACGCCATGCCCCAATGAGTTATTGGAACGGAGCACCACGTCTTCATCCGGTATCAGCGTCAAGTCTTCGTCCAGCATTTCTTTGCTGTCCACAATCGGGCGGATTTGCAACAGGTAGAACGTACCCGTCTTATCTTGTTCACGGCTCAAAGTTGCGGCAAACTCAATCTCCACCGGGCGCCGCATTTCCTGTTCACCATATTTCAAAACCAGCTGCAGGATGCGTGCCAACGGGAATACATCATGTTGCAGGATATTGGCAAACGTGATCACCTTGCGTCCACCGGGATACAAACCGTCACGGATCACCTGGTCATACGGATCGTAAGTAGAAGCGATATAGCGCAACGAACCGTCACTTTCGGCTTCCTTCACATGAAGTTTCAACAGGTTAAAGCCATCGTCGATAGAGAAATCATGCCCTGCGTTTTTCAAGTCCAATGCGTAGAAACGGGTCTGTGTTTCTTTCAAGGCTATCTCCATTTCACTGGTTTGCAACACTTGATTCGGGTGATAAGGAGAGAAACGAAGCGTCATACCTCCGTCTACAATATATTTTCCTAATCCAAGAGCCAGGTTCACCGTGCCTTCTTCGGCTTTTTCATCTCCCAAGGGATAATAATTGAGCGAACGTGCCACACCGGACATAGACGGGTAGTAACGGTCTCCGTATTGATTTCCCACGACTTCCTGCAAGATGACTGCCATTTTTTCCTGGTCGATCACGTTCGATGTGGCCTGCATATAGGCTTTACTGTCTCTGAAGTAAACCGATGCATAGACTCCTTTGATCGCATCGGAAAGCATACGGAGCATTTCGTAACGGTCGTCCAGATAAGGAATCATATACGTATTGTATATTCCGGCAAACGGCTGATAATGAGAATCCTCCAACAAGGAAGAAGAACGGATGGCAATCGGGGACTTCACCACATCGAAGAAGGTGAAGAAGTCCTCTACCAACCGGTCGGGCAGTTTCGCCTTCAGGAAATATCGTAGAATCGTATCATCGTCGGCATCCGAAAGAGCGATTTGATAGAGATTATTGGTCTCCATAAACTCGTCGAAGACATCGGTACACAATACCACTGTCTTAGGAATTGCCACCCGTGCATTTTCGAACTCTTCAAATTCGGGATAACGCTTCACCATATTATCAATGAAGGCAAGACCACGGCCTTTTCCTCCCAGCGAACCGTCCCCGATACGGGCAAAGTTGGAGTAACGGTCGAAACGGTCACGTTTGAAGACGGCAACCACTCCCTGATTTTTCATCTTCCGGTACTTCACGATAGCCTCGAAGATAATCCGGCGGTGTGCATCTACGTCCTGAAGACTGGTCCACGTGATCGGCTTCAGAAACTCGGCTACCGGAAACATGGCACGCGAATAGAGCCAGCGCGAAACGTGATTTCGGCTGATATGGTACAAGAAGGACTCGGCAGGCACAGCAAACAGGATATTCTGCAACTCTTTCAGATTCCGCACACGGGCAATCTCTTCTCCTGTCTCCGGATTGCGGAACACAAAGTCACCGAACCCGAAGTTATCGGAAACGATGCGCCGCAGGTCAACGTCCATCTTTTTAGAATTTTTATCGATAAAGCTGGCACCGTATTTGGCAGCATATGAAGAGTTTTCCGATTCGGAGGACTGGATAATCAACGGTACGAACGGATCGTTCTTGCGTATGGCGGCACAAAGCTTGATACCTGCCAGACCGTCTTTCTCGCCCCGTTCCACTTTCGGGAAACGGACGTCGGTAATGACTCCTAATATATTATTCTGGTATTTGCGATAGATTTCCATCGCTTCCTGATACGTACGCGCCAAAACGATTTTAGGACGCCCACGCATACGAAGCGTTCGCTGATGCGCATTCAGAGCTTCGGTAGAAAATTCCTGGCTCTGCTTCAACACGAATTTATACAGGTTGGGAAGAATGGAAGAATAGAACCGGATGCCGTCTTCCACCAAAAGTATCATCTGCACGCCTACTTCCTGCACATCGTGTTCGAGGTTCATCTTATCTTCCATCAGTTTGATAATAGAAACCAACAGGTCGGTATTGCCCAACCAACAGAACACGTATTCAAATGCGCTCAGGTCTTCGTTGATAATCCGCTTCGTAATACCATGACTGAAAGGAGTCAGGATAACGATCGGAATATGTTCGTATTTCTCTTTAATATGCCGACCGATATCAAAACTGTCATTGTCTCCCGTACTCGGCATACAGATCACCAGATCGAATGACATATTCTCCAACTGCGTCAATGCTTCCTCTTCCGTAGAAACTTGTGAGAAACGAGGCGGATAACGAAGTGACAAGGAGGTATATTCATTAAATATCTTTTCGTCAATGCGTCCGTCATCTTCCAGCATGAAAGCGTCATACGGGTTGGCAATCAACAGAACATTGAAAATCCGCCGTGTCATCAAATTGGCGAATTGCGTATCTTTGAAGTAAAGCTGGTTTAATTTATACTTGCTGAGCATAGTCTCTTTCTATTTTTTATTCCATAATGAAATGATTCATAGTACAATCTACTTGACGTTTACCCTGCAAAGTTAATTTTTTAAATCTCATTTGCTATCATCTTCTTTATAAAGTTTATAATAGGTAATAAGTTATAGGTAACAGGTAATAACCATGCGGTTTACAGCGCAGCTTATTACCTATTACTTATTACCTATTACCTGCCACTATCATTTTATCATTATTTAATCAAAATATCACCATAAAATCAATCACATTTGAAAAATTTTCCTATATTTGCAGTGTGAGTAGTTTACATTTTATCAGAATAACCTTTTAAAATATGATATCATGAACATCCAGAAAATCATGTCCTCTTTGGAGGCAAAGCACCCCGGTGAATTAGAGTATCTTCAAGCAGTAAAAGAAGTTCTTCTTTCGATCGAAGATATATACAATCAGCATCCCGAATTTGAAAAGGCCAAGATCATAGAAAGACTGGTAGAACCTGATCGTATCTTCACTTTCCGTGTCACTTGGGTAGACGATAAAGGGGAAGTTCAGACCAATCTCGGTTATCGTGTACAGTTCAACAATGCAATCGGCCCGTACAAAGGCGGTATTCGTTTCCATGCTTCCGTCAACCTCTCCATTTTGAAATTCCTCGGCTTCGAGCAGACATTCAAGAATGCGCTGACTACCCTTCCGATGGGTGGTGGCAAAGGCGGTTCGGACTTCTCACCCCGTGGCAAGAGCGATGCTGAAATCATGCGTTTCTGCCAGGCGTTTATGCTTGAATTGTGGCGCCATCTGGGACCGGACATGGATGTACCTGCCGGTGATATCGGTGTAGGCGGGCGCGAAGTAGGTTATATGTTCGGTATGTACAAGAAGCTGACCCGCGAATTTACGGGAACCTTTACCGGAAAAGGACTGGAGTTCGGCGGTTCGCTGATTCGTCCGGAAGCTACCGGCTTCGGCGGTTTGTACTTCGTTCATCAGATGTTGCAGGCAAAAAATATAGATATCAAAGGCAAGACAGTCGCTATCTCCGGCTTCGGTAACGTAGCTTGGGGCGCTGCCACCAAGGCGACCGAATTGGGTGCCAAAGTAATCACGATCTCCGGACCGGACGGATATATCTACGATCCGGACGGCATCAGCGGAGAAAAAATAGACTATATGCTTGAACTTCGTGCTTCGGGCAATGACATCGTTGCTCCTTATGCCGAAAAATATCCGGGTGCAACCTTCGTAGAGGGTAAGCGTCCGTGGGAAGTAAAAGCAGATATTGCACTTCCTTGCGCTACTCAAAACGAATTAAATGGAGAAGATGCACAAAATCTCATAAAAAATAACGTTCTTTGCATTGGAGAAATTTCCAACATGGGATGTACGCCGGAAGCAATCGACTTATTTATCGAAAAGAAAGTAATGTATGCTCCGGGTAAGGCAGTCAACGCCGGTGGTGTTGCTACTTCCGGACTGGAAATGTCTCAGAACGCCATGCACCTGAGCTGGAGCGCTGCTGAAGTGGACGAAAAACTCCACGCCATCATGCACGGTATCCATGCACAATGCGTGAAATACGGCACAGAACCCGACGGATATATCAATTATGTGAAGGGAGCTAACATTGCCGGATTCATGAAAGTAGCTCACGCAATGATGGGACAAGGTGTTATTTAAAAGAGACTTTGTTTAGTTGTATTTGTATTTGTGGTTTGCGCTGCTCGCCTCCTGTGACAGGACGCGGGTAGCGCTATTTTTTTGAGATTAACATTATTTTCAATGGAATTAATTATCTTTGTAGCATCATACAGTAAATAGTTACTCGTGAGTTTGTTCTTGAAAATAAATAACTCGTAGTTAATGAGTTATCTTTCATGATTTTGTAATTAATAATTCGTAAACAATAAAAAATGCTACAACCCGAATTAAAACTCCGCCGCGACAAGATTCGCAGTCTGATGGTGTCACAGGGCATTGATGCCGCCCTCATTACTTGTAATGCAAATTTAATTTATACCTATGGCTGTGTAGTCAGCGGCTATCTTTATCTCCCTCTTCATTCACCGGCACTGCTGTTTTTCAAGCGGCCCAACAATATCACAGGCGAACACTCGTTCCCCATTCGCAAACCGGAACAGATCGTCGATATTCTCAAAGAAAAAGGACTGCCTTTGCCCACTAAACTGATGCTGGAAGGCGACGAACTTCCTTACACCGAATATGTTCGTCTGGCAGGTTTGTTTCCGGATGTCGAAGTCGTGAACGGGACACCGCTGATCCGTCAGGCACGCAGCGTGAAGACAGCTATCGAAATTGAGATGTTCCGTCGTTCGGGCATGGCGCATTCCAAGGCATACGAACAGATTCCGAGCGTATATCGTCCCGGAATGACAGATATCGAATTTTCGATAGAGATTGAACGTCTGATGCGTCTTCAAGGTTGCCTCGGCATCTTCCGCGTGTTTGGGCGCAGCATGGAAATCTTCATGGGAAGTGTGCTGACCGGAGATAATGCCGGTTATCCTTCTCCCTACGATTTTGCTTTAGGTGGTCGCGGACTCGATCCTGCCCTGCCCGGAGGCGCTAACAAGACGCTGCTAAAAGAAGGACAAAGCGTTATGGTCGATTTGGGAGGCAACTTCAACGGATATATGGGCGATATGAGCCGTGTGTTCTCTATCGGCAAATTGTCGGAAGAAGCATATACCGCTCACCAAGTTTGTCTGGATATCCAGGAGAAAATCGCTTCGATCGCCAGACCCGGCATTCCTTGCGAAATGCTGTATAACACTGCAATCGAAATGGCTACCCAGGCCGGTTTTGCCGATAAGTTCATGGGAACGGGACAGCAAGCCAAGTTCATCGGTCACGGCATCGGACTTGAAATCAACGAAGCGCCTGTACTTGCTCCGCGCGTCAAGCAGGAACTGGAACCGGGTATGGTCTTTGCTCTCGAACCGAAAATCGTTCTTCCGGGTATAGGCCCTGTAGGTATCGAAAACTCTTGGGTAGTGACAAACGAAGGAGTTGAAAAACTGACTAACTGTAACGAAGAAATTATAGAATTGTCATAAAAATAAGAGGGTGTCAAAACTAAGATGAGCACCCTGAAAAGCTATAGATTATAACTGACAAATATAAAAGAGCCATATCAAACCCTGTTTTTGGGTAATGATATGGCTCTTTTGTTGCTTATATTTCATGTAGCCTCCAAAAGCAGATGCGTGCCATATTTTAAAGGCACGGATTCAAGAGAAGCTATTTTACAGGCTTCAGTCCCATCTTCGCCGCCCGTTCCAGCATAAAAGCATGGGCTGCCTCATACTCATTGGGGATAACTCCATCCAGAATAGCATCCTTTATCGCACTTTTCAAAGCACCGACTTCACGGCAAGGCTGTAAGCTGAAAATTTCCATAATCTCTTCTCCACTCACCGGAGGCTGGAAATTACGGACACGGTCCTTTTCTTCAAGGTCTTTCAACTTTTGGCGAACCAGCTGGAAGTTATTCAGAAATCGCTGCTTGCGCTCCATATTTTTCGAAGTGATATCCGCTTCGCAAAGTGTCATTAAGTCGTCGATATCATCCCCCGCCTCAAAAAGCAGACGGCGTACGGCAGAATCCGTCACGACATCATCCGCTATCACGATAGGACGCATATGCAAGCTGACCATTTTCTGCACATATTTCATCTTCTCATTCATCGGCAACTTCATCTTCCGGAAAATATTCGGAATCATCTTCTCACCGATAAAATTATGATTATGGAACGTCCAGCCCGCTTTAGGCTCCCAACGTTTCGTTGCGGGCTTGGCGATATCGTGCAGCAAAGCTGCCCAACGCAACCAGAGATTATCTGTCTTTTTGCTGATATTGTCCAACACTTCCAGCGTATGGTAAAAGTTGTCCTTGTGCGACCGGCCGTTTCGTGTTTCTACTCCCTGCAAGGCAGCCAGTTCCGGAAAAATCAACGGAAGCAGTCCGCTTCGTTCCAGTTCTACAAAGCCTTTTGAAGGGATAGGCGAAAGAATGATTTTGTTCAGTTCATCCGCGATCCGTTCACGGGATATGATTTCAATCCGGTCTTTGTTACGGCAGAGCGATTCGAACGTATTGTCATCGATATAGAAACTCAGTTGCGTGGCAAAGCGGATGCAACGCATCATACGCAGCGGGTCGTCACTGAACGTGATATCCGGATCGAGCGGTGTGCGGATAGTCTTTTCCTTCATGTCCTCCATGCCGCCAAACGGATCAACCAGTTCGCCAAAGCGTGCTTTGTTCAAGCAGACAGCCATTGCGTTAATAGTAAAGTCACGGCGGTTCTGATCGTCCTCCAGTGTTCCGTCTTCTACGATAGGCTTCCGTGAATCCCGTTGATAGGATTCTTTGCGGGCGCCTACAAATTCTACTTCCGTACCTTTGTATTTCACTTGTGCCGTACCGAAATTCTTGAAAACAGAGACGTGCGCACCACGCCCCAAGCGTTTTCCAAGTGCTTCCGCCATCGCGATTCCGCTGCCTACTACTACTACATCTATATCTTTGGAGGGACGTTGCAGAAAAATATCACGAACGTAACCGCCTACCACGTAACACTCCAGTCCGAGCGCGTCAGCGGTTTCGGCAATGTGTCCGAAGATCGGTTCGCTAAAATACTGTTTCAGTTCCTCTTGAGTCAACTCTATCATCTTTTTAATGCTTAACGACTGGCAATAAACAGTTAAATAGTTGATGAAAACACCGGTCGGCGGTCCATAATCATCAAACACTTATTGCCAATACAAGTTTTGAGGGGGCAAAATTACAAAAATAAGGGATATATTTGTATTTTTGTCGCTATAAAGTAAACGATGAACGGGCGAGGAACGGTAAACAGCAAGTAACACGAACGGCAAACCGCAAGTAACGAACAGTTAGCGGTAAGTCGTGAACACTGCATATTCCATCCATCGCAAATCGTCTAATAGTAAAATGTAAACGGTATGATGAAAAAACTGATTATCTTCTTTTGCGGCACGCTGGCACTGACAGCCTGCGGAAACGGCATCGAGAAAAAAGCCAATGAAAAACTGACGATTGCCCGTGCTGCCTACGAACGTGGCGACTACGAAGAAGCAAAGACACAAATCGACAGTATCAAGATTTTGTATCCCAAAGCATTCGAGGCCCGCAAAGCCGGTCAGGAATTGATGCTGGACGTAGAACTCAAGGCTCAGCAAGAGATTCTGGCCTTTTTGGACAGTGCTCTCCAGGCAAAGCAAGCAGCGTTTGACGCCATCAAAGGCAAGTACACCCTGGAGAAAGACGCCGAATATCAGCAAGTAGGCAACTACATATGGCCTACACAAGCCATCGAGAAGAATCTCCACCGTTCCTTCCTTCGCTTCCAAGTGAGCGAACTGGGAATCATGAGTATGACTTCCATTTATTGCGGAGCCGGCAATATCCATCATGTAGGCGTCAAAGTGACGACCCCCGACGGCAGTTTTGCCGAAACTCCGACTTCAAAGGACAGCTACGAAACATCGGATATGAACGAGAAAATAGAAAAAGCCGATTACAAACTGGGAGAAGACGGTAACGTGATCGAATTTCTGAACCTCAACAAGGACAAGAATATCCGCGTGGAATTTATCGGCGACCGTAAATACACAACGACTATGACTCCGACCGACCGCCAGGCAGTAGCAGGCGTTTACGAACTGTCGAAAATCCTTTCTGCCATACAACAAATCAAAAAAGAACAGGAAGACGCCAATCTGAAAATCGGATTTATCAATAAGAAGAAAGAACGGAAAGCACTGGAAGAAGCTGCCGAAGAATAAGGGTTCTTTCGAAGAGTAATGGCTTTCCGGAAAAAGGAAAAAAGCTGTTATCGGAGAAGGAAAAATAAAAATCGGTAAGCGATGGAAATTTGTGTTTATCAGAGATAGCACATTTATTTTTTCATCGCTTACCGATTTTTATTTCAATACAAGATACTGTTCTCCGACTTGTTATTAAGCACAGACAGTAATGATATTTCAGTCCAATCTTAAAGAGGCGCAGCACTATTTTCTTGCTCGTACCCTTTTACTTTGGAGAAAGGGCGTAAACTAGCATCCTAAAACGGCGTAGCCTGCCTACATAAAACGGCGTAGCCTGACAGGTAGAAAGGGCGTAGCCTCCAAAGCCTTTACACCTCCCCGCTATTCTATTAATTATCAAGTATTTAATCTTTTAATTTACCAAGTTTGCTCATCTACAAGCTTTCGATTTTCATTTTTAAGCATTGCTATCCGACAAGAAAATTGTTACTTTTTCTAACTAACTTTTTCACCTAATACACAAACGTTGTAATATTACGCAGCTATATTCTTTATTAGACCAACAATTGAGTTTAATGACTGGTTGGACTTTAATATGCCAATCATTACATATCCTCCAACGACAAACAAACCATTTCAATCTGATACTTCGGTAATAGTTTTTTCTTTAAATGCTCCACCTTTGCAGCCAATAATTCAGGTTTGAAATTTTTCTTTTGTCGTTTCACTTCTGTCACTACAGCTTGATTTTTCTCCAATTTCAGAGCCACAATATCAATTTCATTCTGATTACCTTTTGGCTCCCACCACGAACCTATAGCTCGGTATTGAAAACTTTCGGCAAACTGCTGTTTGAAATATCTTTCCAGCATGATGCCCGAATAAGTTGGATAGTCGGATTTGATAATAGACTGTAAACCGATAAAGTTTTTAATCTCTATCAGTGAACGATAGCGGTCGAAATAGTTAAACCAAAATCGAATAAAATTATCCTGTATTTCATATCTCACAGCTTGACTTCCTTCTTTTGCCAATAAAGGACGTTGGCGGACAATAATGTTGTAATCCTCAATTAACCGCTTAATTTGACCGCCTATGCTTTTATCTCCCAAAGCAGCTTCTATTTCGGGTTGTGTATTGATACCACCAGAGATAGCACTTAGAATAGAAAAATAAGTAGCATAGTTTTTCCCGAACTCTTCTATCAGCAGATTTTTTCCTTCATCGGTAAAAGGAGAGTTTTCGCGAACCATAAACGAAATCATTTCATCTATGCTCAATTTAGTGTTGTCACAGAACAGTTCAACATACTTCGGGACACCACCTGTAAAAGAATAGAGAGCGAGTAAATCGTCATTAATGTAATCGGGATTGTAATCAAAAATGATCTCTTTCAGTGTGGTCAAATCAAAAGCCGACAGTTTAATGATATTGTCTGCTCTACCAAACAGAGGCTCTTTATTGTTCTGAAATATTTTCTGCATTAACGAATAAATGGAACCTGATACAATCAAGTTCATTTTTGATTTCTTGCGATAGGTATCCCAGATGTTTTGCATATCGCTATATACCGATTCATTAATGTTATAGAACTCCTGAAATTCATCAATAACTAAATTGAACGACTTTTGTGAAGACAGTTCCATTAAATATTGGAATAATGACCGAAAGGTGCGTATTTCCGCAGGAACAAATATATCAAGCGATTGACTGATAGCCGGAATAAATTCGGAACAAAGTGTTGCTTCACTTTTGCGACCAACAAATAGATAAACAGTCGGCATATTTTCGACCGATTTCATAATAAGGCTTGTTTTACCGATTCTTCTTCTTCCAGTTACCACTGTTAATCGTGAATGGTCACTAAACGATAATTTTTGTATCCGTTGTAGTTCCGCTAACTCGCTTTTCCTATTATAAAATTTCATATTCTCTATTTTGTTATATCCGTAACAGTTACGACGGTTACAAAGATAAATAAAAGTTTCAATATACCACTTCTTTTCCCACTTTTGCAAAAGAAGTTATGCTAATAACAGCCCGGACGATGAAAAAGATCGTGTAAATTTCACTTCACCCTCCTATTCAACTGATTATTAGCCTTCTCCACCTTTGACTTACCTATCCGCTTTCCCGCCCCTTTCTTTTTTCCGGCAGCGGGTTTCGCCTTTCCGGCAAACGGATTGTTATTTTTTTTGATTGGCATAACTTAACAAAGTATCATTCTCCTTCGTAATACTCACCCAAAAACCAGCGGGCAATAAAGTCCCAGTTTTCGTGCAGCAGCTCTTTTCCGTTCTCGAAAGGGAATTGCGCTTCCGGCAGCAGGTCATGTTCCATGCCGTACTTCAGCAGATCGAACGGGCACAGCCCTTCCTCGCAGAAAAGTTCGTACGCTTCTTCCTCAGCTATTTCCGCATTATACAGCGGGTTCCGTTTGTCGGCAAAGTAGCGGGCTACATCCGGACCTATCAGCAAACCCTTCGGATTAGCATACATCACGAAATCCGAAAAATCCTTCAAGTCGGGCAACAGAGCATCTTCTTCGTCCTCCCATTGCAGGGCCTGCACAAAGAACAGCTTCAAAGCTTCATACGAATCGAAGAACATCAACGACTCGCCACCACTCGCTTTCAGAAAGCGCTCCACATTCACGGGCAACTGATCGCCCGGCGAGGCAACAGGCAAAGCAGTCCGCTGCTTCTCCATCAGCTCCGATTCCATCAGCCAGTCTCCGGCAAGTCCGTCGCTGATAGGCGCTTTCTCGAAAACATCCTCCAGCTGCGCATAAATCACATCGGCAAACTCCAGCAAGTCCGCATCCAGAGGATTCTCCACACCGTCAAAATCATCGCCTACCGGTGAGTTAATTCCCCACAGCAAGAAAGCGATATCCTCTTTATTGATCTCGTCGGTGAGATAACCTTCCGACAATTCATAAAACGGCAGGTAACGTCCGTAATTCCTTTTATGCCAACGGATAAACTGACGCCAGTTACCTCCGTCCGTCACACAGTCTTCCAGATAAAGAGTCAGCATCAGAGTCACCTGGCTCTGGCTTTCCTCCGTCTCCGACTTATATAAATAAGATTCGCTGATGACAGGCAATAAAAGATTGGCAAATTCAAGATACCAGTGATCCGTCGCCAACACCTTTACACGGCCATGAAGATCCAGCCATGCTTTCATGTAAATTTTCCCTTGTTTCATTATTATTCTGTTGCTTGTTTTAGTTTCTCCACGCCCTATTACTTATTACCTATTACTTATTACCTATTTTACAGCCTTTTCAAAGCCAGTTTTATTACTTTCTCCACCGGAGCATCCGGTTCTTCCTTCAGGATAGCCAGCACCACTTTCTGTGAAGGGGCGGCGGCAAAGCCGAGCATAGTCAGAGCGGCTACCGCTTCCTCCTGCACTTCCACGCTGGCAGATTGCAGCAGCATTCCGGCAGAAGCGCTTCCTCCTGCCACGGTGGCTCCCATCGTCTTTATCTTGTCTTTCAGGTCGACAATGACACGCTGCGCTGTTTTCAGTCCGATCCCCTTTACCGTTTTCAGCAGGTTCGCATTTTCGGTCCTGATCACATTCACCAGTTCGGCAGGCGAAAGGGCGGAGAGAATCATACGCGCCGTATTGCCTCCGATGCCCGACACGGAAATGAGCAGCAGGAAAATCTCCCGCTCCTGCTTGTCGGCAAATCCGTAGAGCACATACGCGTCCTCCCGAATAGCTTCATAGATATATAACTTACAGTTTTTCTTCCCCTGAATAGCCGAATAAGTATTCAGGGATATGTTGGCAGCATAGCCTACCCCGTTACAGTCGATTACTGCGGTTGCCGGACTAAGTTCGGCAAGTTCGCCTCTTACATATTCTATCATAGTGTGAGCAAAGATAAGACAAATTCACCACAGATGAAAAGACTTTCGCAACATTTCCGCCTCGCAGTCAGAGGTGAAAAAATTAAAAATAATGCAGGCGGTAAACAAAACTTCCTAGTAATTTGTTTACTTTTGTGGCAGAATTAAAGAAAAATGTTCATATAAAACCAATAAAAGAATGAAAAAAGTAAGAGCAGCTATTGTCGGTTACGGCAATATCGGACACTATGTACTTGAAGCGCTACAGGCAGCGCCTGATTTCGAAATAGCCGGAGTAGTTCGTCGTGCAGGAGCAGAGAACAAGCCGGAAGAGTTGGCAAACTATGCAGTAGTCAAAGATATCAAAGAGCTGGAAGGAGTGGAAGTGGCCATCCTCTGCACGCCGACCCGCAGCGTTGAGAAATACGCGAAAGAATATTTGGCAATGGGAATCAACACGGTGGACAGCTTCGACATCCACACAGGCATCGTTGACCTGCGCCGCACGCTGGATGCCGCCGCCAAAGAGCACAAAGCCGTATCCATCATCTCCGCAGGATGGGATCCGGGAAGCGACTCAATCGTACGCACCATGCTCGAAGCAATCGCTCCGAAAGGCATCACTTACACCAACTTCGGTCCCGGCATGAGTATGGGACACACCGTAGCCGTGAAAGCGATCGACGGAGTGAAAGCCGCCCTCTCCATGACGATCCCTACCGGAACGGGAATCCACCGCCGCATGGTATACATCGAACTGAAAGACGGATACAAGTTTGAAGAAGTAGCCGCAGCCATCAAGGCAGACCCTTACTTCGTGAACGACGAGACCCATGTAAAACTTGTGCCCAGCGTAGACGCACTGCTCGATATGGGACACGGTGTAAATCTGACTCGCAAGGGAGTTTCCGGTAAAACGCAGAATCAGCTGTTCGAGTTCAATATGCGCATCAACAATCCGGCACTGACCGCACAGGTACTTGTATGCGTGGCACGCGCTTCCATGAAGCAGCAACCGGGATGCTACACCATGGTAGAAGTCCCCGTCATCGACCTCCTTCCGGGCGACCGTGAAGAGTGGATCGGACACTTGGTATAATCTTTTATCCGCATAACTGAAATAAAAATAGAGAAAGGAGGCACACCTTTCTCTATTTTTTTTATCTTTGTCGGAGATGACAAAACACACTCGATATGAAAAGACTATTCATATTCTCTACATTTCTGTTATGCTTGCTATCGACTACCTTTTCACAGCAGTCCGGTAACACGATCAAGCCAAATCTGAAGTACGGAAAACCCTCCAAAGAAGAGCTCTCCCTGACCAGCTTTGCTCCCGACACCACCGCCACCGCCATCTACCTGTTTCGCAAGGGCGAAAGCAGTTTCGCATACAAAGACGGTTTCCAGCTGGTGACCGAGCACTGGGTACGCATCAAAGTACTGAAGCCGCAGGGCGTATCCTACGCCGACATCACCGTGCCCTACTACTCCCCTTCCGACAAAGACAAAGGACAGGAGAGAGCCAGCGAAATAAATGGCTGCTCTTATAATATGGAGAACGGGCAGTGCGTCGAGACGCCTCTCAAACGGGACCTCATCTCCGACGAACGGGTGAACCAGCATATCCGGCTGCTGAAATTCTCCATCCCCGCCGTCAAGGAAGGAACCGTCATCGAATATCATTACAAGCTCTATTCCGACTACTTCGCCCACATCGACAACTGGATGATGCAGGATGAACTTCCGATGATATACAACCAGTACAAAATCACCATTCCGCACGCCTTCATCTACAACATCGAACTGCGGGGCAAGGACTGGATCACCAGCAAGGAAAAAGAGACATCCATACACGGAGTGACCACCCAGCAAAGCGGCGTGGCAAAGATAGCGGAAGACTTCTCCATCCCGTCGCGCGAACTGACCTTCACCTCACAGCATCTCCCCGCCATCCGGCAAGACGAGGCGTACTGCTGGTGTCCCGAAGACTATAAAATACAGATCAGCTTCGACCTGCAAGGCACCCAGTTTCCCGGCAGAGAGAACGAACCTTTCAGCCAGAAATGGGAAGACGTGGACAAGCAACTGAACAAGCCCGAAGACGAGCTTTTCGGCCAGCACCTGTCTTTCAACAACCCTTTCAAAGAAGAAGCGAAAGCCGCCTTTACCAGCGAAATGACCTTCGAGCAAAAAGTCGTCGCCGCCTTCCGGGTGCTGAAGCAAAAGCTCTCATGGACAGGCAGATACGAGCTTTACAGCAAAGACCCCGCCAAAGTGATCAAAGCGGGAAGCGGCAGCAATGCCGAGCTGAACTTTATCCTCATGGCGATTCTCAAAGACTACGGCATCCGCTCCTATCCCGTCGTACTGAGCCGCCGCTCGACGGGTATGCTGCCTTTCAACTTCCCTTCCCTCCAGAAGCTGAACACCTTTCTCGTCGCCGCCTACAACATGGATACACAAAGCTATGTTTATCTGGACAGTTCGATGGAGCTGCCTGCACTCAACATACTGCCGCTCGACTTATGCGTAAACAGGGCGCGCCTCCTCTCCCCCAACGAACCGGAAGAGAAGAAATGGGTGGACCTGATCAACCTCGGCAACAATGTCACTTTCATGAATGTCAACGCCACCGTGCAGGACGGACAGATCAGAGGACACCGCACGACGCAACTGCAAGGACAGCAAGCGGTAGAATACCGGAAGCAACTGCTCAAACAGAAGAAGGACTCCCTGCTGTTCACCTCTCCGGATGCCGGCAAAGAAAAGTTCGCTTTCAAAGGCTTGAAAGTGGAAAGCGATCCGTATGACTTTACGCAGATAAAAGAAGAATTCGACTTCATGATGAACGCCGAGAACACAGGCGGACGGCTTTACATCAACCCGATGGTCTTTCCGCAACTGGAACGGAATCCGTTTATCCAGACGGATACGAGGTAGAAGAAATTCCCCAGTCGTATTCCGTCAAGACGGAGGACGACAAGCTGCACTGCAAATACATGATTCAGCAGAACGGCAACAAGGTCACACTCAGCTATGTGTTCCAGTTGCGGACGCATATTCTTTCGCCCGACCAGTACACACAATTGCAGGATATATGGACAAAGGTAATTGAGAAGAATCAGGCACTGATCGTTCTCAAAAAAAGATAGCTTCACAACCAACAACTAAATATGATGAAAACAGTACTGATTTGGTTCCTTTTGCTGCTGGGATGTCAGGGGTTCGCCCAACAGGCAGGGACAGACGGTTTCAAACCCAGCATGAAATACGGCAAGCCTTCGCAGGAAGAACTCGTGATGACCGCCTACGCACCGGACACTTCCGCAACGGCAGTCGTGCTTTATTCGAAATGCGATGTCCGCTATGACCTGTTAGCCAACAATTTCCGTATCCTCTACAACTACGAGGTCAAAATCAAGGTACTCAAATCCGAAGGCACTTCGTATGCCGACATCCAGATACCTTATTACTCTAACGAACGCAATTCGACACTGAAAGAAAGCGTCAGCCAGCTTGAAGCCTCCGCCTACAATATGGAAGGAGGGAAAATGGTACGCACCAAAATGAAGCGCGATCTGGTCTTTACGGAACGCCTCACCAAGCAATATATGCAGCTCAAATTCTCGATACCCGCCGTCAGGGAGGGAACCGTATTCGAATACAAATACCAGCTCAGCTCCGACCTTTACTATAACATCAACTCGTGGGAGGCACAGAGAAGCATTCCGGTGATCTTCACCCAATACGACATCACCATACCGGAATATTTCAAGTTCAACCTCGATATGCGGGGGGCCCATCCCATGGCCTCCAAAGATGAACAAACGCCCCTTTCGTTTATGCTCAGCCTGCAAGGCGGGCAAACAGAAACGCTCACCTGCACCGGACGCCACATGATATTCACCGGAGAACACCTCCCCGCCATGCGTCCGGACAGTTACGTATGGTGTGCCGACGACTACCTGAGCAGCGTCTATTTCGAACTGCGGGGAGTGGACTTTCCGGGATCGTTCTACAAATCTTTCACCCGTACCTGGGAGGACATCGACAAAATGCTGCTGGAAGACGAAGACTTCGGCTCACTGCTCAAAATGCGCAATCCTTATCGGGACGAGATGGCTTCGCTGCCACTGGACCAACTCTCCGACCGTCAGAACAAGATTGCCGCCATCTACACGTTCCTCAAAAGCAAAATATCATGGAACGGCCAGTACGGCCTGTACGGCAGCGAAGTGAAGAAAGCGGTCAAGAACGGGACGGGCAACAATGCCGATATCAATTTTATATTAATGAGTATGCTGCGTGATGCGCAGATTCCCTGCTATCCGGTCGTGATGAGCCGCAAAAACCGGGGCATCCTGCCTTACAGCCATCCTTCGATCCAAAAGCTGAATACGCTCATTGTCGGCATCGCCGACACGGACAGCACGTTCGTATTCCTCGACGGCTCGGTGACCGACGGCTACCTGAACACCCTGCCGCCCGTTCTGATGGCAAACCGCGCACGCCTCATCGACGAAGCGGGAAAAGGCAACTGGGTAGACCTGAGCACACTCGGCAAAAACCAGATACGCGCCTCCGTCAAAGCGCAGATTCATCCGGACGGACAGATCACGGGAAACCGCAGCGCAATCTACATCGGCCAGTATGCAGCCAACCTCCGCAGACGTTATCATGCCGCCAAAGACAGCACGGAATTTATCAACAAGCTGGAAACGGAAGAAAATATCAAAGTCAAAAAGTTCCAGACCAGAGAGATAGATGTCTTCTCGTCCAAAGTAACGGAATCTCTCGATTTTGAGAAACAGGCGACGGTGAACGACAATCTGATCTACGTCAATCCCATGATTTTCCTGCACGTCAGCAAGTGCCCGTTCATTCAGACCGAAAGGCAGTTGCCGCTCGAAATGCCGTATACAGAACATCTCTTACAGGCAACCATGCTCACCATCCCCGAAGGCTATGCGGTAGAAGAACTTCCGCAGTCGATGAATCTCAAAACGGAAGACGGGCAAGACATGATACGGTACAACATCAGCCAGACAGCAAACACGATCAACATCACCTATACATTTATCGCCAACAAGCTGCTCCATCTCGCAACCGAATATCAAACGGTCAAGATGTTTTGGGAAAAAGTTGCCGAGAAGAACAACGAGCTGATTGTGCTGAAGAAACTATAACCGGTTGCCAGCCGGCATACTATTGAACAAAGAATAAAGTAATAACAGAATCCTATGATCAACCATTCGCGAACCCGACTCCTCGGACTGCTCTGCACTTGCCTGAGCTTTTGCCTCCTGCCTGTCCGTGCACAAGGCATCGCCGACAACTCCAACTCCATCATCGTAGAAGCGCAGACGGAAGTGATCTGCAAATCGATGACCCAATCCGTCGAGCGGGAAACCCGCACTGTCACCATTCTGAACAAGAAGGGACTGGACGCGGCACATTTCTTCTGTAGTTGCGATATGTTCCGTTCGTTGCAGAAATTCTCCGGAGAACTGATCAACGCTTCGGGACAAAGCGTGCGAAAGATCAAGAAATCGGAACTGCTGAAGAGCGAATACAGTTCGTCGCTCTCTACGGACGACTACCTTTATTATTACGAATGCAACTACCCCTCCTTCCCCTTCACCGTGAAATACGTATGGGAAGTGAAATGCAACAACGGACTGATAGGCTACTCTACCTTTATGCCGCAAACGGACTTCAACCAAGGAGTGGAAAAATCCGCCTACCGCATCGAACTGCCTGCCGGACAGCAGTGCAGACATCGGGCACTGAACACGGACGGGAAAAACATTCAGATTAAAGAATCCACCGGTCCCGAAGGGCAGCAGATCATAGAAGTGTCCGCCACCCAGCTGCCGCCCATACAGAGCGAGCCGTTCGGTCCCAGCTTCGCTCAATTATTCCCGCGCGTCTACTTCGCCCCCTCCGCCTTCAGCTTCGACAAGACACAGGGCGACATGAGCACGTGGCAAAAATACGGGGAATGGCAATACGACCTCCTCAACGGTCGCGACCAGCTCACCGAACCGTTCAAAAGCAAACTGCACGAATTGACGGCAAACTGCGGCACCGACCGTGAGAAAGTAAAAGCAGTCTACGACTATCTGGCGAAGACCACCCGTTACGTCAGCATCCAGCTGGGAATCGGCGGACTGCAACCCATCGCCGCCACCGACGTCTGCCGCACCGGATTCGGCGATTGCAAGGGACTGTCCAACTACACCCGTGCCATGCTGAACGAGCTGGGCATTCCGTCCATCTATACAGTGATCAGCACCACCAACGAACGTCTGCTGCCCGACTTCTCCAGTGCCAACCAGATGAACCACGTCATTCTGCAAGTGCCTCTCCCGCAGGACACACTTTGGCTGGAATGCACCAATCCGCAGCTTCCTTTCGGCTATGTCCATCAGGACATTGCCGGACACGACGCCCTGCTCATCGAACCCACCGGAGGCAGAATGTACCGGCTGCCCACCTATCCCGACTCGCTGAATACACAACAGATCACCGCACGGATTTCACTCTCTCCCACCGCAGAAGCAAAGATAGAGGTCAATGAAGTGTCCCGACTGTTCCAGTACGAGAACGAGGCGGGAATCGTCTATCTGGAACCCAACAAGCAGAAAGACCGCATCCGATCGGACATTAACCTTTCGCAAGCCGACATCCTGCGCCTACAAATCAGCGAATGCAAGGAGGCAAGCCCTTCTATCACGTTCAGCTATACGGCAGGCAGCAATCAGTACGGACACAAAACGGGAAACCGCCTGTTTATCCCTGCCAATGTGTTCCGCAAAGGGTTCAGTGTGCCGCACGTCACAAAGCGCACGCATCCCATCCACGTCAATTTCGGTTATGCGGACACCGACAGTATCCGCATTCAACTGCCCGAAGGATATACCATCGAAGGACTTCCACGACCGGTGGAGCTGAAAAGCAAGTTCGGCAGTTTCCATTCTTCCGTTCAGGTGAAGGAGGAAGAAGTGCTGGTGGTTCACAGCCTGTGGATGCGCAAAGGGATTTATGCTCCCGAAGAGTATGCGTCGTTCCTCGATTTCCGTAAACAAATAGCAGAACAGTATAATAACAAAATTATATTAAAGAGAATATGAAGATATACAAAAAGAAAGAACTTCCCAGACATGAGGAAGAAGAGTTTTCAGTCATAGTACTGACTTGTGACGAACACGGAGAAACCAATCTTGGGTTTTATAACTTTGACACGGAAGATTGGAGTTTTCTTTCGGAAGCTGACAAAAGTTATAGAGACTCTGAATTTGTATGGATATACCCACCAGCCGATCAGATGAAAGAGTTTTTGATAAAATCAATCAAGGCTGAACGCGAATCAGCTCCACCTTCATCGAAGGAAAACTGGTTTAGAAAGAAAACCCAACCTATTAAAAAGAAAATCACTCTGGCTTTCAAGAAAAAATAAAAGTGTACCTTTGCGGCGCTAACCAAAGCCGAAAGGAAACATTGGAAAATAAAAGATACAACAACGTCGAAGAATGGGCAAACACGCTCAGTCACGGAGCAGGCATATTGCTTGGAGTCATAGCCGGATATGTCCTGCTCGCGAAAGCGGCGGCGGGTGTCGAACCGAAGTGGGCGGTAGCTTGTGTAACCGTCTATCTGTTTGGCATGCTGTCTTCTTATGTCAGCTCCACCTGGTATCACGGAAGCCGTCCGGGGAAGCTGAAGGAATTGCTTCGCAAATTCGATCACGGGGCGATCTATCTGCATATTGCAGGAACGTACACTCCGTTTACACTGCTCGTCATGAGGCACGCAGGCGGTTGGGGATGGGGAATTTTCTCTTTTGTCTGGCTGTCGGCTATCATCGGTTTTATACTGAGTTTCAAGAAACTGAAGGAACACAGTAACCTGGAAACCATTTGTTATATAGCTATGGGAGCCTGCATTCTCGTGGCTATGAAGCCTTTGATGGATCATTTAGCAGAGATGGGAGCCGGTCCGGCTTTTTGGTGGCTGATAGGCGGGGGAGCTTCGTATATCATCGGGGCAGTGTTCTATTCGCTGCGCAAGCCGTATATGCACGCTACGTTCCATCTGTTCTGTCTGGGAGGAAGCATAGGGCATATCATAGCGATCTGGCTGATATTGTAAGTAAAAGAAAGCCGTCAGGCAGAGTTCATCATTTCAATACGATGCTTCATCATTCAACACAAAAATTTCTTCCACCGGAACCCCGAAATAACGTGCTATCCTCAGCGCAAGAATGGTAGAAGGAATAAACTTTCCGGTCTCTACCGTATTGATCGTCTTTCGGGTTACTCCAATGGCTACAGCCAGTTCTTCCTGGCTGATATTCTTCATCGCCCTGTAGACCTTTATTTTATTGAGCAGTTCTTTATTTTCCATCTTTATAAGGATTATACAGGAGCAATCTTCTTATTTCTGAGAAAAGCATAGCTACCACCACTATAACCAGAGCACCCATACGTACCGAGAGATTAAAAAAATCTCCAAAACAATAAACTAATAATCCCATTTGCATAGCCGCATAAAAGCCCGCTGTCAAAGCCTTAGAATTATAGTCCGAATATATTTCACTATCTAATGCTCCCATTAATTTCTTATCTTTCTTTATTCTCTCCAAAATATCGGAAGCTCTTATTGCTACAACGACATACAGCAAAACTGCAAATGCAAATATGTACCATGTCTCTCCCAAAAATCCCTTTCTGCCAGTATCAAGACAAAATGTCTCCCACATTAATACTCCCATAAACAACATACCGACAATCGTCCGCACTAAAAGAGCATTAAACCTTTTAATCTCCATTTTCTCAATCGTAATATTTTCCATAATCATAGAATTTAGTCCATATCCTTATCTTTATATTTCACCCATAGGTTCCAAAAAGAAACCTTTAGGTTACAAATATAGATATTAAATATTATATTCCAAGCAATCATCCATCTATTTTTTAATTCTCCCGTTTTTGTTGAACCAAACACTCCCTTTCATTCGTTATATAAATAGAGACTCTAAAACTGCAAGAACAATGAACTGGGAAAATCACCTGATCAAAGACCTCCAATGGTCCAATGAAATTATCAACAGAGAAGCGAAAGAACGTGTGGCACGTGAGATCGCCGCCACAGCCAAAGCAGGCGATGTGATAGGAGCCGGCTCCGGTTCCACCGTCTACCTCACTTTGTTTGAGCTGGCAAAGCGGATTCATGAAGAGCACCTGCACCTGGAAGTGATTCCCGCCTCTCAGGAAATCTCCATGACTTGCATACAACTGGGCATCCCGCAGACCATCCTTTGGGACAAACGCCCCGACTGGACATTCGACGGAGCGGATGAGGTAGACCCCGACCGCAACCTGATAAAAGGACGTGGCGGAGCCATGTTCAAAGAAAAGCTGCTGATCAGAAGCAGCGGCAAAACCTTCATTATCGTCGATCCCAGCAAACTTGTCAATACTTTGGGAAGCAAATTCCCCATACCGGTAGAGGTGTTTCCGAATGCACTGTCATACGTCGAAAAAGAACTGCACCGACTGGGTGCCTCCGAGATTTCACTACGTCCCGCCCACGGAAAAGACGGTCCTATTTTGACAGAAAACGGAAACTTTATCCTCGATACCCGTTTCCATTATATTGACGCTTCGCTGGAAGAACAGCTGAAAACAATCACAGGCGTTATTGAAAGCGGACTTTTCATCAATTATGACATTGAGGTCGTTGTAGCCAGATAAAAACCAAGCATAGCACATAGGAAAATCATCTTTTTAACATTTCACCCTTCCTTACACCCGGTCTATCTTTGCAGCCGACTTAAGGAACCGACTATTCTGCACTCTTTAAAATAGTGAAAGCACTATTCTCCCTTCTTTATCTCATACTATCATTTATCAATAAAAACAAAAAAACATAGTATGGAAAGGCAAAGCTTACCACAAAGCAAAAATTTACAATTTCAATTTTCTTTTTTTAGAAATACTTGGAGCAAGGAGTCTACCATAATCACCCTGCACAACCTTTATCTGCAAACCATCGGCACACTTTGGAAAGCACAAACCGAATGCTACCGCAAACTGCAAGACCGTCCCGACCGCAGCAATGAAGCTAAAATGGTAAAAGACGCCATGCCTGTCGTCATCATCGAAGGTAACTGCCGCCCGCATTGCAGCCATGCCGCAGCCAATCTGGAAAAGATGAGCCGACTAGCCATGTACGACCTCGACCACCTGAACGAACGAACATCTGCCGTCAAAGCCCTTTTCCGTGCTCTACCCTACGTGGCTTACACGCAGACCAGTATCTCCGACAGAGGCCTCAAAGTCGTCGTATTTCTCGATACCCGCACCCCGGAAGAGTATCCCCTCGCCTACGCCATCTGCCAGCAGACACTGGAACGCATCGCCGGACATCCGTGCGACGAACAATGCGCCCGCATCACCCAACCCTGCTCTTGCGTATGGGATGCCGACGCCTACTACAACCCCGCTCCCGAACCTTATCCGTGGAGGGAAGAACTCGACACCGACCCTTCGTTGACCAACCTGATCAAGGATAAAAGAAACCTCCCGGGCAGCAACGGCAACCCTTATGCCACCAGTAACGGTTCCTCCTCCCCCTTCCCTCCCGCTACCGAAGCCTGCGGATACATCGAAACCTTCGCCCGTAACTTCACCCACTACCACCCCTGGCAGAAAGGCAACCGCCACGAATCTATGCTGGCAATGGGAAGAAGCGCACGACGTAAGGGATTTTCGAAAGAGGAGCTTGAAAAATTAACATCTGTTATGTCAGTAGAGATCGTGAGAAACGGCTACACGCTGCAAGAACTCAGAAAAGACTTATCGGCTGGGTATCAATATGTTGACCTATCTTATATACCTCAAGAGACCAACAATTCACTGACAGTACTGACAACTGACACCTTTAGGCCTGTTTCTGTGGCAAACGAATGGGAAAGAGGAGATGAATTGTCCATAAAAAATGAAGAATTACGAGGTTCTACTCCCTGCATTCCGGACGAAGTATACGACCGTCTTCCCGACTTTCTAAAAAGAGCCATGAAGCCGGCACGCAGCAAACGCGAACGCGATATACTGCTTCTGGGACTGATCGCCAACCTGAGCGGATGCCTGCCACAAGTCCGCATCAGTTTCGACCAGCGTCCTTACAGTCCGCAACTCTACACCCTGATTATTGCTCCTCCCGCCACCGGTAAAGGACTTCTCACACTGGCAAACATGCTTCCACGAGAAATCGAGAATTATCTGAAAGGAGAAAACAAACGAAAAAAGGATGCCTACGACCGTGAACTCACGGAATGGGAACGAACCAACCAACAAATCAAAAAAGGAACGCAATCTACAGCAGCCTCCCCTGCTCCCATGCCCGAACCACCGGAATATTATCACCTCTGCGGTGCTCCCAGCACTTCCAGAAACCAAATTATCCGCCGGCTGAAAATCAACGGAGACCTCGGACTCATTATCTGTGCTACCGAATTAGACATGATCTCCGGTGCCATCAAGCAGGATTACGGCAAGCACGACGACGTGTTCCGTGCCGCCTACCATCATGAACCGGTAGCCACGGACTATAAGGTAGACGGCGAACTCATCTGCGCCGAAGTGCCACGCCTGGCACTCTGCCTGTCCGGCACCCCCAACCAACTGGCCAACTTTATCCGCTCTATGGACAACGGACTTTTCTGCCGTTTCTCCATCTACACCTGCGGAGCACGATGGAAATACCGTTCGGCAGCCCCCATCAAAGGACAGGAGGATTATATCACACTCTACAAGGGATTCGGCAAGGAAGTATTGGAGATGTACTTCTTCTTCCAGCAATCTCCTACGGAAGTCACGCTGAGCGACAGACAATGGGAGGAACATACCGCCTACTTCGACTGTCTGCTCAACGAAGTGGCCAGCGAACAAGCGGACGCGCCGGGCTCTATCGTACTCCGTGGCGCACTGATGGTGGCACGTATAGCTTCCATCTTCACCGCCCTGCGCAAGTATGAAGGTGCCATGCACATGAAGGAATACATCTGTACAGACGAGGATTTCCATGCCTCCATGCAGATCGTACAAACCATCCTCAACCACAGCCTGTTGGTCGCCTCCTCACTACCGGGAGAGAAAATGAAACCTCAACCTATGCAGTCATACTTCCGAATCCGGTCGGTCGTAGAAAGCCTCCCTAGGACTTTTACTTACAAACAGATTAAAGAGAAAGCACTGACAGAAGGTATCAGCGAACGAAGTACCTGTAGATATCTAAAGAATCTCATCGAGCTAAAGTACATTGAGAAACAGACAGATAAATATATCAGGATGAAAGAATTCACAGACAAATAAGCACTAAGTGGCAGTTGGCAGTGGCAGTAACGGAAAATGCCCGATAAATTGGTATAGAAAACGTACATCAAAATAAAGAAGGACGTCAGAAACGGGACAGAAACCAGTACAAGAGAGAAGCAAAGCATGTACAAGAACAAAGAGATGTAAGTACTAGAATGAGGAAAGAGAAGTACTGAAACTGCCTCTATCAAGTACAAGAAAGAAGCAAAGCATGTACAAGAAGAGAGAAAGAGAAGTACAACAATCGGCTGAATGATATACTGAAAACTGGAAAAAGACGTATGAACAGCAGCAGAGGAAGGTACTTCATTCTCTCTTTTTTCAAGGCTCGCCCAAATGACGGACTATCTGTTCCACCTCCTGCCGCAGGAAACGGTGCCGCCGTGCATTATATCCGATGCCACCCAACGCCTGCATTAACGGCTGGCATTGCTTGATCCATCTCATCAGTGTTTTAAGAGCTGTCTCTGCCGAACGTCCCGGACAATAAAGCAGAGCCAGCTCTACTTTGTCATAGGCTCTCATTTCAAAATTTTTCTCTTCAATTAATTCTTTCATAATCTCGTGTTATTAGCATTTTATAATGGTATAAAGGTACTAATAAAAGTTCATTTTGTAAAATAATAAGCAGATTTTATTGAGATAAATACAGACTTTTCCGGATAAAAAAAGACATCGGCGGACACCTGCGGACAAATACAGACAAGCAAAGAAAATAATTAGAACAGGGGGAGCGATTAACCAATAATAAGTAGTATCTTTAGCGGAACAAACGAAATCAAAATGGAAAATCAAAACCATGCATTCAACTATGCATATCTACTCAAACAAGTAAAAGCAAGAGTACTACTAGCACAAAAAAAGGCGATTTACACAGCCAATGAAGAAATGCTTTCAATGTATTGGGATATTGGCAAACTACTGTCCGAGAGTCAAAAACAAATAGGTTGGGGAAACAATGCCCTGGAGAAGCTCGCCAATGACTTGAAGAATGATTATCCGGAGATGAAAGGATTCTCTGTCAGGAACTGCCAAGTCATGATGCAGTTCTATAACGAATATAATCAGCAACTTACAAATACGCAACGGACCGTTGCGCATTTAGAATATTCCAATCTTATACTTCCCGTCAAGCAATTAGGATGGGCACATAATGTAGCACTTATGCAAAAAGTGAAAGACATAAAAGCCCGCTACTGGTACATGATCCAATGCCTGAAAAACGGTTGGAGCCGGGATTTCCTTATCGAGGCAATCAAGCAAGACTATTACCATTCTCACGGAGCATTGGCTAGTAACTTCGACACCACTCTTCCCGAAATACAAGCCAAGCAAGTAAAAGAGACATTAAAAGACCCCTATATTTTTGATATGCTTACGTTCACCGAAGAGTACGACGAAAGAGATATTGAACTGGGCCTTATAAAACATATCGAGAAGTTTCTCGTCGAAATGGGTGCAGGCTTCGCCTTTATGGGCAGGCAATACCATATCGAAGTATCAGAAAAAGATTTCTACATTGACATTCTTATGTACAATGCCTTCATGCATAGATATCTGGTCGTAGAACTTAAGAGAGGAGAATTTCAACCCGAATATATCGGCAAACTCAATTTCTATTGCTCGGCTGTAGACGATATCCTTTGCCGGGAGGGAGACAATCCGACCATCGGACTGCTACTCTGTCAAAACAAAGACCAGATTATGGCGGAATATGCCTTACGGGATGTACATAAACCTATAGGAATCTCCGATTATGAACTTGGTCAAGCCCTGCCGAAAGATATCAAATCCGGACTTCCCAGCATCGAAGAGTTGGAAAACAAACTTAGCCGGGACCTACAAGACATAGACAATAAAGAATAAGACATAGCATAACATAGTCCTAAACCCCAATCAGGAACGAATCGTTCCATTCCCTGATGTGAACTGAACAGTATTATTCAGCTTGCATCAGGGAATTTCTTTTTAATCCCGGCCTCAAACCACCACAAGAACAGACATCCGCAGACATTTACGGATAAAAAAAGACATCTGCGGACACCTGCGGACAAATACAGACATCGCCCATCCCCACTACCGTACTTTTGTCATGTCACAAGCAAGGAACCACTTGTGACGCAACACTTTATTATCATTTATTCAAGAACTTAAAACCAGTAAAGAAATGGCAAAAGTATTTTCATTCACCAGCGTGCTCCGCAAGAACATGATGGAAAAAGACAAGCCGGACCTGTATTACGCTCTCGCCAAATCGAGCGGAGAGATCGATATAGATGAAATGGCGGAACGCATCCAGCGTTCGAGTACCGTGAACTGGGCAGACGTAGTGTGTGTGCTGCGTGCCCTGCAGACGGAAATGATCGACAGTTTCAAGAAAGGAGAGATCGTCCGTCTGGGGAATATCGGTTCGTTCTATGTCACCTTGCGCAGCAATGGCGTACTCGTCCAAAAGGACGTGAAAGAAGGATTGATCAAAGGTGCCCGTGTCCGCTTCCGCCCCGGAAAGGAGATTAAAGACGCACTGAAAACGCTGGACTACAGCAAGTACAAACCGGAAAGCAGCGAAGGAGACAAGAGCGATCCGGAAAACCCCAAACCCAAACCGGACCCCGATGACGGTGACGAAGAAGCTCCGGACCCAACCGTATAAGGCAATCATAAACCGGGTATTTATCAAATCTGACGAATCATGAGAAAGATCGATTTAATCGTGATCCACTGTTCCGCAACACGGGTGGACCGGACACTGACGGCCTTTGATCTGGAGACGCTGCATCGGCGACGGGGATTCAACGGAACAGGTTATCACTACTATATCCGCAAAGACGGCATAACACTTCTCACCCGTCCTATCGAACGCATCGGGGCACACGTGAAGGGATTCAATGCGTCGAGTATCGGAATCTGCTATGAAGGCGGCTTGGACTGCCGGGGACGCCCGGCAGATACACGGACACCGGAACAGAAAGCTTCGCTACGGCTGCTGGTGCATCAATTGAAACAACGCTTCCCCGGCTGCCGGGTGTGCGGACACCGGGATCTCAGTCCGGACCTGAACGGAGACGGGGAGATCGAACCGGAAGAGTGGATCAAGGCGTGTCCTTGCTTTGAGGTAAAAAGAGAGTTTTCGGGAAGTAACTAACCATTTAAAAGTATTCGGAAAGGAGGTGTGTAAATTATGGCAATGAAGAAATCCCTTTGGGATATGATTCTGAAAGTAGTCATCGCGGTGGCTTCGGCAGTAGCAGGCGTGTTGGGCGCTAATGCGATGAGTCTGTAAGTAAAACAATTCCTTCCCCGGTGAGAAATATCGTGCCGGGGGAGGAATATCACTATAATAAATAATATTAAGACAATAAGTTATGAAACGATTATATAATACTCAATTTTGCAGGTGGAGCTCTCTGAAGAGCGCAAATACATACAATAAACTATTATTCTTCTTACTGGTCAGCCTATGTTCTCCATTAGAAATTTCGGCGCAGGGAAATCGCTCTATTTACGGCATGACCAGCAAGATAGACGACTTTTATCCTGTTTCCGCCGAGGCTGCCGCCCTTTTCACGAAAGTCCCCGAAGAAGTCGACTATTGCCGGGGAAGAGTCACATTCCGTATTCCTCTTTACGAGATTAAGACTCCTTCTTTCACCTTACCGATATCACTGACTTATACAACCGGCGGCATCAAGGTAGGCGAACAAACCGGCGCTGTAGGCCTGGGTTGGCATCTGGAAGCGGAACCTATGATCACGCATGACATTCGCGGCTTGCCGGACAATTATTCCTTGATACGTGACAGCTCTTATCAGAAACATTACAACTCTGATTTTCTAGCGCATGTCGGACGAGGCGACCGTGACATGCTTAATGACCTTTTCTATTATCGCGCGCTGCAATCATCCGGGAAGTTCTGTTTGAACAGCAGTGATGACGGGGCCTTTCATCCACGTATCATCACTACGGAACCTGTAAACATTTCCGTGCCGGGCGGACATGTCTCCTATTACTTTCAGGATCCTATTCATCTGACAGACGCCAACGGGACGCTCTATGTTTTTGGAGAAACGCCCAATGCCCGTGAAACGACGTCTATTCCGACTAACTCCGCGGAAAATACGACATGGAAAGCATCCCGCATTCAATCCGTGAATGGAGAAGAGATGACATTCTCATACAAAGAAAACCTCCTGCCGGAACAGCATATCGGGCAATATGACTACTATGCGGTAGAAGATAATACCGACTCGCCTGGAGCAACCTTACCCGATATTCCCGTTTCACCGGGATATTGGAAAGGCGTCAGTGGAGTGGAGAGATTTTATATTCCCCATAATGATGGTACTGTCAGCATTTGGGGGCAAACTCAATATTACTCCACTGGAACTATTTATGTCAATACGCGACGGATTTCTCAAATAAATTTCCTGAATGGAAGTATTCAGTTTAACTACTCCAGCCTGACCAATACATTGGAAAGCATGCAGGTTTATGGTCCGGAAGGCCTATTGATCAAAGAATTTGTTTTTGAAAGTACTCGACGCAGTTATGACCGCGCATTGCTCGACCGCATTATAATCAAAGGCTCCGATAGAACTGCTTATCAAAAATACGAGTTCAAATATAGACTGCCCAACACAAGTGACTATTCTCCTTATACGAAAGGGATTGATTGGTGGGGATATTATAACGGTGTAAACAATGCGGATTTGGTACCCGTGCAAACAGTGCCTATGCGCGACAATAATGGATCGACCGTACATCAGGTAAAGATTGGGGGAGCTACGAACCGGAATCCATCTCTAGGGCATACACTTTGCTACGCATTAGACAGAATTACCTATCCCACAGGTGGGTATACAGCGATTGTGTATGAACAGAATGTTGTAACCGCTCCAGGAACGGGACTTTATCAAATACCGGCAGGAGGAGCTCGAATCAGAGAATTAATAGAGAGTCCTTCTGTAGATGGTCAGCCTCAAGTACGTAGTTTTAAATATAGGCTAACCCCCGGACACACGTTTGATTCAGGCTTTATGCTTTTTCCATTTACTCAATGGCGGTATAAAGGAGCCTATCGGAAGAAAATGAAAAAAATGTATGCGGTTGAATTCGGAAGTTCATTGGGTTTCCGAACCGTCTCGAAAGATTACACACTCTATTTGCAAGACAATATATATACATCCGATAATAGTATCTATTATTATGTAGTGGATGAAACTATAGGAAATACTCTTATCCATCATCTTTATCCACGTGCCTATAGTGTTGGATTAAATGATAGCGAGTCCTATATTGCCGGTTATAACGTTCCGCTGGATGAAGGAGAACGTATCAATGCCCACAATATTCACCAGACAGAATCAGGAGAGTCTATCCGGAGAGAAGAGAAAATGACTGCTTCTAACCTGAATTATTTGACCAATCTGGAACGCACAACCCTTATCGTAGACCGCACTACCGCTCCAAATTATATTCAGATGAATGAATATTATGAGCGCGCGTTTCGTCAAAAGAATTATCCTATAGCAATTCATTGGCCCTATCCGGATAAAATCCTCACCACCGATTCGTTACCGGGGAAAAGCATGAAGAAGGAACTCAAATATAATTATGGATATCATACCGCTAACGGAAAAAGCTATAACCAGCTAGCTGATATTGAGCAAATCACTCCCGAAGGAGACAAGTATAAAACCGAATACAGCTATGCTTACAGCAAAAGTGGAGCTCCCTATAATGCGATGGTAGCGAAAAATGACGTCGCCACACCGATAGAAGAGCGCCAATACGTGAATGATGAATTGAAGAAAACTGTCCGTTATACTTATCGAACGGATGCCAAGGTCAATAGCGGCTATTGCCTGGATAAAATTGTAGAAAACACGAATGATGCTAACACGGAATTTCGTGATGTGGAAACATACGACGATTATTTATCCTGCGGACGACCTTTGCAGATAACCCGCAAAGACGGGACAAAGGTTTCTTTCCTGTGGGCATACGGGGGAGTATACGCGATAGCGATAGCCGAAAACCTGACGATACAGGAAATTCGCCTGCGCGCGGGGATAGATCCGGAGACGCTGGCTAAAGGAAATGTAGACATGACCGAAGTTTATCAAAAGATAAAGCTATTGAGAGAAACTTGCCCGCAAGCGCATATTACTATGTACGATCACATTCCCCTAATAGGAATGAAAGAACGGGATAACCCGAATGGTACGGGGCAGCATGCCATTTATGATACATTCGGACGTTTGAAAGAAGAACGGAATACTGACCGGAAGATCGTGAAATCTTATGAATACAACTTAATCAACCCAACTTCCAACAAATAAATAAAACCATGAAAATAGTATATTACCTGATAACGTTCTTGTGTCTGTGCCCACAGCTCGAAGCGCAAACACCAACGAAGAATTATACCCGAATACGCACGATGCGCAACGTTACGGGAGATGAATACATCGATCGGATTCAATATTATGACGGATTGGGACGACCGCAGTTGCAGATGCTAAAGAATGGATCCGGCATAGGAAGTCACCTGCTTACCCTACAGGAATATGACGCTTGCGGACGCGTCTGGAAAAACTGGTTACCTGCCGTCTCCACGAGCGACTACCTGAATCCGGACCAGCTCAAAAGCCAGGTCCAACAGTATTACAACGATACGCTGGCCTTCACTCGCCAAAACTATCAAACGACTCCCGCTGATCGGGTCACTTACACGACCGGTCCCGGACAGGATTGGAGGGGGAAAGGCGTAAAGAGAGATTATCTATTTAACGAATCATCCGTTTCGTCGCCGTTAGCCTGCAAAAAATATTCGGTTAACGATGGCGACGGACGAGCAGTAACCCTGGATGGATATTATAATGACAACACGCTTTCTGTAGAGCGTGTCACCGATGAAGACGGACATGTGACCTACACATTCACCAACAGCGTGGAGCAAGTGTTACTGGTACGTCAAATGGAAGGAAATACTCCACACGATACCTATTCCGTGTATGACAGTTTCGGCAGACTGTGTACTGTATTGACGCCCATGTATCAAGAAAGCAACAGCTTGTCCCTGCACGCCTATCAATATCGTTATGACGGGTTAGGACGATGTACGGAAAAGACAATTCCCGGTTGTCAGCCTGCAAAATACCGGTATGACAGTGCCGATAACCTGAGCTGGAGTGAAGATGGAAATTTACGGAGCCAGTATAGCTCGATGTCTTATAGTTACGATGCGTTCGGGCGTTCTATCGGTACCGTATGGAACGAGGGAACTCAACCGGGGCAACCGATTGTATCCAAATATTTGACACGTAATTATTATGATAATTATGATTTTCTCAACAGTACGGAGTTCTTCGAAGTAAAACCGATGCTCGTCTATCAGGAGATGCCCGGCTACCCAACACAATATATAGATTCTATCACACCTGCAAGTTCAGCTCACGGAAAACTGACATGCACAGAGGCGCTTATACTGGATGCCAACCAAACATTATCCGGGATATTCGATAGAATATTCGAGGCACTCTATTATGACAAATACGATAATCTGATTCAGCGGAGAGCCAATAATCAGGCAGGAGGAAGCGAAGCGGATTATTACGCCTATTCATTTACTGGAAAATTGTTGAAACATAAGCATGTACATACAGCGTACGGAAAAGCAACGCAAACGGAGAATTACACCTACGTTTATGATCAGTGGGAAAGAGTAAGTAAAGTCATTTTTCAATTGAATGATTATCCGGTGATCACATTAATGGAAAACACATACGATGAACTAGGAAGGCTGACAGCCAAGAAATATCATGGTAGTGGGACTTCGTCATCAAATTATGTAGAAAATACAGGCTATGATTATAATATCCGTGGGTGGTTGACGAACATAACCGGAGGCAAGTTTATGCAAACCTTGCAGTATACTTCGGGACCGGGTACTCCTTGCTATAATGGAAATATCAGTAGTATGAGTTGGAAATCAGGAGATGAGACTGCCATACGAGGTTATAAATTCACGTATGATAACCTAAACCGTTTGAAAAAGGCAGCTTATGGGGAAGGAAACAATCTCTCGACTCATTCGGACCGCTTCAACGAAGAGGTGAACAGCTATGACAAGCTAGGCAATATACTGGGGTTGAAGCGTTACGGACAGACTTCGGCTACCGGTTACGGCTTAATCGACAATCTGTCTCTGACTTACTCAGGCAACCATTTGAAAAAGGTAACGGATGGCGCTACAAGTTCTGTCTACGGCAATGGCTTCGAGTTTAAAGACGGAGCAAATCAGGATATTGAGTACATGTATGACAATAATGGAAACCTTACTAAAGATTTAAACAAGAAAATTACCAATATCAAATATAATTGTTTAAATTTACCGGGCCGGATAGAATTTGAGGATGGTAGTAGTATTTCTTATGTTTACGATGCCAGCGGAACTAAATTGCGTACGACGCATATCATAGGAAATGAGACTACAGTAACTGACTATTGTGGCAATGTGATCTATGAAAATGAAACTCAGGTAAAGTTGCTGACGGAAGCGGGATATGTTTCTTTGAATGACAACAAGCATCATTATTACTTGCAGGATCATCAAGGTAATAATCGGGTGGTGATGAATCAGGATGGTATTGCTGAAGAGACGAATCTTTATTATCCATTCGGAGGGTTGATGTCAAGTTCTTCTAGTTCTGTCCAGCCTTATAAATATAATGGTAAGGAACTGGATCGGAAGAATGGACTGGATTGGTATGATTATGGGGCGAGGATGTATGATGCTGCGATAGGAAGATGGCACGTGGTGGATCCGTCAAGTGAAAAGTATTATAATTGGAGTCCGTATGGTTATTGCAAAAGTAATCCGATATTGAGAATAGATTTAGACGGTAAGGATGACTATACAATAAATAATGCAGGTAGGCTTTTTCGGACTGAAATAGAGGGTTCCACTAGTGATAGATTGATGAGTACTAACAAAAAAGCAGAACCGATTATTGTAAATAATAAAGATTTACTTAAAGAAATGTATGAAATGCAAAAGACTGGTCGAAAGATGGAATCCTATACTTCAACAGTGGGACTTGAAGATGCGGCGGCGGTTTTTAAATTCGGAGCTGATAATACTTCTATTGAATGGAAGTTGGATATATATGATGATAAAGGAAGTAAGACGGCTATAATAGGTACTTCGGGTCAAGCAAGCAGTGTCTTTTCCGACAAACAAAAAGAGTTGAAGGTAAAAGGTGATAAAGTGGTAGATCTTCATTCGCATCCATACAATAACTATGCTGCCGATCAAGATATGAAAGTTCTGAAAATAAATGCAGGTGCTATTTACCATAAGGATAGTAAAACGTTGTTCTTTTATAACCATAAAAACTCTCATATTAACAATGAGGATGATAAAATAAATACAAGTGAGGAATTATTGGATAAGTTAAAAGAAAAATTTATGAGGTAATGAAAACAACTTTTTTTTATGTGATATTTTTATTTGCTATAGTGGGTTGTGCTCAATCTCCTCTCAGCAAAGTTCAGCAAGAAGTGGAAGCTCAAGTTAAGTTGCTTGTTGATAGTGGATATATACAGAATAAGTATGTGGTATTATATGAATTGGTGATTAATGACTCCAATCATATATATAAGATTGCAGACTCTGAATTTCCTGTTGATGCTGATTTGGAATTGCCTTCAAAAATTACGAAATACAAAGATAAGTATTTTTGTTTTGTAGAGTTTGATGAACCGGAAATGTCTGTGGAGGATATGGTGAAGATTACGCATTATTCCGGTAATCCTATAGTTGAAACTAATTTTATTTACAAGTGGTTCTTCGGGGTATCTAGCTTTGGGCAAAAGAAAATATTGATAGACTTAGGAAAGGATGAAAATTCATATTTTGATTATCCGGAATTATGGCCTTATTTCCCTGGATATGTGAAGGATTATCCGGTACAAATGGGAGTTGCATCTCATGATATCAGAATGTATAATGATCAAGATCCTTTTAATGTTGACAGTATAAGGAAACAATCGCTTGAGTGGACAAAGAATATATATGGAAAGATATATTTGAAAAACAATACAGATTCTGTTGTATGTTTGTCATCAAGTACGCTCGGGCATTATGCTGTTGTTAATAATAAGGATACTCTTTATTTATCACTTTGTGATTCATTACCCATTGTTCTATGTCCATATGAAAGTAGGGAAATTAGATATGAAAGTATACCCAATAAACGTTTCTTTAAAAATTTAGCATTACAAAAAGATCCTTGGGAGTATTTTTATAATCTGTTTGGTAAGTCAACCTATTGTTTTATGAAGATAAATCAGGGGGATTTGAAAACGAGAGTTATGTCTCTTGATAGGACTAATGGCTTTCGGGTTGCAGATGGAAACGGTGAAGATGTATTTAAGATATTAAATCATGGTATATATGATAAGGAAGAAAGATGGCTGGAGAATACTAAATTGTGGATTGATTTGGAATAAGAAATATAAATTTGCAATCAAAGTCTGATTTTTTCACCCTGATATAAACTGACTAAAAACAATTTATATCAGGGTATTTTCTTTTTATCTTCTTTGGATCTCCTTATTTGCAGACTCAAAAGAATGGAGCCGGCATAGGCATTTACACATTTATCAACAGCATGGAGCAAGTGTTACTGGTACATCAAAACGCTTCTCGGTTGTCAGCCTGCAAAAATCGGTATGATAATGCCGATAACCCGAGTTGGAGTGAAGACGGAAATTTACGGAGCCAGCATAGCTCAATGTCTTATAGTTACGATGCGTTCGAACGTTCTGTCGATAATGATATGGAACGAGGGAACTCAACCAGGATAGCCGATTGTATCCAAATATTTAACACGTAATCATTATGACAAATACGATAATCTGATTCAGCGGAGAGCCAATAATCAGGCAGGAGGAAGCGAAGCGGATTATTACGCCTATTCATTTACTGGAAAATTGTTGAAACATAAGCATGTACATACAGCGTACGGAAAAGCAACGCAAACGGAGAATTACACCTACGTTTATGATCAGTGGGAAAGAGTAAGTAAAGTCATTTTTCAATTGAATGATTATCCGGTGATCACATTAATGGAAAACACATACGATGAACTAGGAAGGCTGACAGCCAAGAAATATCATGGTAGTGGGACTTCGTCATCAAATTATGTAGAAAATACAGGCTATGATTATAATATCCGTGGGTGGTTGACGAACATAACCGGAGGCAAGTTTATGCAAACCTTGCAGTATACTTCGGGACCGGGTACTCCTTGCTATAATGGAAATATCAGTAGTATGAGTTGGAAATCAGGAGATGAGACTGCCATACGAGGTTATAAATTCACGTATGATAACCTAAACCGTTTGAAAAAGGCAGCTTATGGGGAAGGAAACAATCTCTCGACTCATTCGGACCGCTTCAACGAAGAGGTGAACAGCTATGACAAGCTAGGCAATATACTGGGGTTGAAGCGTTACGGACAGACTTCGGCTACCGGTTACGGCTTAATCGACAATCTGTCTCTGACTTACTCAGGCAACCATTTGAAAAAGGTAACGGATGGCGCTACAAGTTCTGTCTACGGCAATGGCTTCGAGTTTAAAGACGGAGCAAATCAGGATATTGAGTACATGTATGACAATAATGGAAACCTTACTAAAGATTTAAACAAGAAAATTACCAATATCAAATATAATTGTTTAAATTTACCGGGCCGGATAGAATTTGAGGATGGTAGTAGTATTTCTTATGTTTACGATGCCAGCGGAACTAAATTGCGTACGACGCATATCATAGGAAATGAGACTACAGTAACTGACTATTGTGGCAATGTGATCTATGAAAATGAAACTCAGGTAAAGTTGCTGACGGAAGCGGGATATGTTTCTTTGAATGACAACAAGCATCATTATTACTTGCAGGATCATCAAGGTAATAATCGGGTGGTGATGAATCAGGATGGTATTGCTGAAGAGACGAATCTTTATTATCCATTCGGAGGGTTGATGTCAAGTTCTTCTAGTTCTGTCCAGCCTTATAAATATAATGGTAAGGAACTGGATCGGAAGAATGGACTGGATTGGTATGATTATGGGGCGAGGATGTATGATGCTGCGATAGGAAGATGGCACGTGGTGGATCCGTCAAGTGAAAAGTATTATAATTGGAGTCCGTATGGTTATTGCAAAAGTAATCCGATATTGAGAATAGATTTAAATGGAAAGGATGATTATGTTATAAATGGATCGGGTAAATTGTTTAATGTGACTCCTATTGATATGAGAGGTAAAAGCTCAACAGATAATTTATCTTCTTCTAGTGATCGTTCGCTTAAAATAACTGTAAATCAAGGACTACTTGGCGAAATGTATAGCATGCAGGAGAAAGAACAAAATCTAAAATCTTATGGAAGTACTCAAGATTTAGAGGCAGCTGCTACTGTTTTTAAATTTGCCGCTGATCATACAACTGTAGAATGGAAATTAGATGTTTATGATGATAATGGTACAAGAACGGCTATTGTTGCAACCGACCAAAATCCATACGGGGTAGACAATGGTACAAATGCTCAGAATAAACTTTCTGTGAAAGGAGAAAAGGTCATAGATATTCATTCTCATTTACCTGGAGGAACGAAAGGTGGAGCTGGTAATGATTTTAACTTAGCTAAACCTCAACGTAAGAATGCTGTTTATATGAAAGATAATCGCGTGAGTACTGATAAAAAAGGTATGATATATGAATATACCAAAAAAGCAAGTCGGATACACTCAATTCGGGTGAATGATGAAACAAATTTATTTCAATATATAGAACATTAATGATATGCCTATGAGAAAATTAGCCTATGTTTTCGTATTGATTATATTATGGGGATGCTTATCCCCCTCCTCTCTTGAAGAGATACATCAGCGAGTTGCAAAACAGGTTACAGTGTTGATAGATAGTAACTATATAATCACTCCTTATGTAGAAATAGAAGAAATGGCTTCTAATGACTCTATTGTCATTTATCGTGTTAGAGCTTCAAATTCCGCAGGTTCTGATGGTGCTGAGTTACCCTCCAGGGTAATCAAGTATAAAGATAGATACCTTTGCTTCATTGAATTGGATGAACCGGAGATGTCGCGAACTGAATTGTTTGAGAAGGGCATCGTTTCTGATTCCAATTTTCAAGAAAACTTAATAACACGGGAGTTTGGCTATTGGATTATAGCTCTTCGAAAGTATGAAGATAAACATGTCTTAGTAAAGGAATCGTCTAACTATGATCGCCTATTTGAATATCCTGAGCTTTGGCCGTATTTTTCCGGAGGTACACCCCAAGGAAAAGCCGCATTGATGGGATTGGATTTGCACGATATTATTGTCCCCAGTTCATATATTCCAAGCCTTTTTGACCTTGAGATTGATAGTCTGAAAAATTATGTAGAAAGATTCTCAGGAGAAATATTTGTAAGAAATCAAACTGATTCTGTTTTGCTATTATCAAGAAACTCAGCGAAAAGTATGTGCTATGCAGTAATAAATGGATCGGATACATTGAATTTGGTTTTGCGAGATTCACTGCCAGTTGTAATTGCCCCTCATGATTTTAAATACCTGAAATATGATAGTGAAACTCCCCTATCGTTTCTTCAGAACTTACCGGATAAGGATATTTGGATGTCAATGTACAGGCTATTTAGTGATTCGACTATTTGTCTCTTGAACATCAATAATACCCCACAGAATTTTAGAATAATGCATAACGATACACGTTGGGTTAGTTATTTAAGAGATTCTTTATCAAAAAGGATAAGGTATGTTTATAATAAAGGGGTTTATGATAAAGAAGAGAGAGCCCGACGTTTTTTAAAATGGTAATTAGAATTACATTAGTGTAAATAGTCATCCCTTAAAAATTCCATTATACGCTGGTTATCAGCAATATGATATTATAAGTACTTTGATTCATCTGCAAGTTCTTGTATCTTTGTATATAGAAACTTGCAGATTTTTATAATAAGGATATAATTTCTATTATGGAGGTGATTTTCAAGAGGTATTTTTCAAAAAGACAGATAAAACTATATCTATCAATTGTATAGACCCTAAAAAATATCAATATGAGTTACATGATAGGGAAGATGCAGACATGCAATGGTATTATGACTATATAGATAAGCAATAGATCATATGGATATTGCAGCAAAGAGTTTGACAGTTTTATTATTAATAAAAAACTTAAAGAAAGTATTGTAAGTCCAACGAAAATACTATCAAGTTAATCCTATAGTACTATCAGTTAAGTAATAATCTGATTAAAATAAAGAAAGGCAGATTTCACAAACGCAAGGGACTCACAATACATGCACATTTGTCAATCTACCCTTCCTATCACTTTCCGAATGCTCCTGACGAAACTTTCAAAGAATTAGAATTCCTTTTTCAGTCTCCAAAGCAGTTCTTCTTTCTTTGCTTTATACTTCTTAGAAAGAGGATTATAGAAATAAAGTTTAGTATGCTCCAAACGTTTCTCGTCCGTCTGCTCCTTTCGGCGCTCTTCTCGTTCTTCCACATCATCCGGATCTTCCGACTTACGTCTCGTACCTCTCCTGCTAAACAACTGAAACTTGGATGTACCCCAAAGCTGACGAATCAGCAACTTGATAATCCGGACTATAATCTCTTGTTCCTGCTCAGAATAAGGCATATTCACTACCTGAGTATAAGAAAGATAATAATTTTGCAATTCTTTTTCCAATTCCCGCAAATAATATAGCCGTTCGATTCTAGAAACGGTCTTTCTACCTGTATGTAAATCTTTTAACTTTTTCATTTTAATCTATTTTTCAAGTTCAATAAAGGTATGAGTCCATTTACAGTACACTTATTACTCATTTGATCCTCATCAAGAGTTCAATTATTTTAATATATCAGAGAAGAAAAACTAATATTTCCCGCAAGAATCATTTCTTAAAAGTTTTCCAAAACGGAAAACTTTCTGTATCAGCAAGAAAGGAAAGTTATCCCGAAATTTAATGTTAAAACCTATCCAAGCTATCACAATATCCTTTATCTTTGTATCCGGTTTCGGAACTAAAAAGAGGTTTAGTCAATGAGGGAACGCTGTGCAAATCGGCGACAGTACCCGCTGCTGTAATTCTCTGTGAATCCGCACACTATGTCACTGCATCGGCAGATGTGGGAAGGCGCTGCGGGGGAGGGATAAGTCAGAAGACCTGCCGGAATCAAATAAACATATTATTAATCACTTTCGGGAGTTAAAGTTATGAACTACGCGGAAATTTGTATCATCAAACGGGATGGTAAAAGAGAAGATTTCTCTATCAGTAAGATCAAGAATGCGATTGGTAAAGCATTCAGTGCAACAGGGATTCAGAACGAGCAGCAACTGATTGCTGACGTTACGATGAGTGTGATCAGTCAGTTCACTAACCCCACGATCACCGTGGAGGAAATTCAGGACTTAGTAGAAAAGGCATTGATGAAGGTACGCCCCGAAGTGGCCAAGAAGTACATCATCTACCGCGAATGGCGGAACACGGAGCGGGACAAGAAAACCCAGATGAAGCACGTAATGGACGGCATCGTCGCCATCGACAAGAACGACGTGAACCTGAGCAACGCCAACATGAGCAGCCACACGCCTGCCGGACAAATGATGACATTTGCATCGGAAGTCACCAAAGACTACACCTATAAATATCTGTTGCCGAAACGTTTTGCCGAAGCACACCAGTTGGGCGATGTCCATATTCACGACCTCGATTACTACCCTACAAAGACGACCACCTGCATCCAATATGACATGGACGATCTCTTTGAACGTGGCTTCCGCACCAAGAACGGCAGCATCCGCACGCCGCAAAGCATCCAAAGTTATGCTACGCTTGCCACCATCATCTTCCAGACCAACCAGAACGAGCAGCACGGCGGACAGGCAATCCCCGCCTTCGACTTCTTCATGGCAAAAGGAGTGGCAAAGTCTTTCCGCAAACATTTGGCTTCGTTCATCAATTTCTACGTGGCGATGGAGAACGGAACGCAGGCGGACGAAAAAGCAATCCGCACCTTAATCAAGGAACATCTGTCTTCTATCAAATCGACCGAAGCAGAACGCGAGACATTACGCATCGCCCTGATAGCCCTACAAATCATTATAGACAAGGAGCACCTGACACGCATCGCAGAGAAAGCATATCAGCAGACAAAGAAGGATACGCATCAGGCGATGGAAGGATTTATCCACAACCTGAACACCATGCACTCGCGTGGGGGTAACCAGGTGGTATTCAGCTCCATCAACTACGGAACGGATACTTCCGCCGAAGGCCGCCTCGTGATCGAGGAACTGCTGAAAGCCACCATCGAAGGACTCGGAACACGTGGTGAAGTCCCCGTATTCCCGATTCAGATATTCAAAGTAAAGGACGGAGTTTCTTACTCCGAAAAGGACTTCGAGAAAGCGATGAAGGCGGAAAACATCGAAGACGCCATGCGGGGAACTTACGAAGCTCCGAACTTCGATCTGCTGCTAAGAGCTTGTCAGACTACATCAAAAGCACTTTTCCCGAACTTCATGTTCCTGGACACGCCTTTCAACAAGAACGAGAAATGGAAAGCGGACGATCCGAAACGATATATCTACGAGTTGGCTACGATGGGATGCCGCACCCGTGTATTTGAGAATGTGGCAGGAGAAAAATCATCTTTGGGACGCGGAAACCTTTCATTCACCACGCTGAATATGCCACGTCTCGCCATCGAGGCACGCATCAAGGCGGAAAACCTGATTGAGGGCGAACGCAACAAGGATGCCATCGAACAGAAAGCGAAAGAAATTTTCATGGAGTCGGTACACAACATGGCGACTCTTGTAGCCGATCAGTTGTACGAACGCTACCAGTATCAGCGCACCGCACTGGCACGCCAGTTCCCCTTCATGATGGGAAATGACGTATGGAAAGGCGGCGGCGCACTGAATCCGAACGAGCAAGTGGGTGATGCGCTACGCAGCGGTACGCTGGGCATCGGCTTTATCGGCGGACACAATGCAATGGTGGCCCTTTACGGAGAAGGTCACGGACACAGTCAGAAGGCATGGGACACGCTGTACGAAGCTGTAATGGAAATGAACAAAGTGGTAGACGAATATAAAGAGAAATATAACCTGAATTATTCCGTACTTGCCACGCCTGCCGAAGGACTTTCGGGACGTTTCACCAAGATAGACCGCCGGAAATACGGCAAAATCCCCGGAGTGACAGACCGTGACTACTACGTCAATTCCTTCCATGTGGATGTGAAGGAACCGATCAGCATCACCGAAAAGATCAGACGCGAAGCGCCTTTCCACGCCATCACCCGCGGCGGACACATCACGTATGTCGAACTGGACGGGGAAGCTCAGAAGAATGTACGCGCCATCGCGAAGATCGTAAAGGTCATGCACGACGAGGGCATCGGCTACGGCTCCATCAATCACCCGGTGGATACCTGCCACAACTGTGGATACAAAGGAGTAATCTTCGATAAATGCCCGGTATGTCAGAGCGAAAACATCTTACGTATGCGCCGTATCACCGGATACCTGACAGGTGACCTCAGCTCCTGGAACTCTGCCAAACGGGCGGAAGAAAAGGATCGTGTGAAGCACTTATAGAAGTTGAGAGACACCCATTTATTTTTATTTTAAGATGAATACTCTCAACTCTCCACTTTCAACTCTCCACTTATTATCGACTTATCCCGAAACGATTGTTGACGGTGAAGGCATCCGGTATTCGATTTATCTTGCGGGGTGTTCTCATCACTGCACCGGCTGTCACAATCCAGAGAGCTGGAATCCGCGGGCGGGAGAACTGCTGACGGAGGAAAGGATTCAATCGATCATTCGGGAGATTAAAGCCAATCCATTGCTGGACGGGGTTACTTTTTCGGGAGGAGATCCGTTTTACAATCCGGAGGCTTTCCTGCTTTTTGCCAAAAGGGTAAAGGAGGAAACGGGGCTGAATATCTGGTGCTATACGGGATATACGTACGAAGAGATTCAGGCTAATCCGCGTTTGAAGGCTGTGCTCGACTACATAGATGTGCTGGTGGACGGGCGTTTCGAACAGGCGCTCTTTTCGCCTTACCTGGAATTTCGAGGAAGCAGCAATCAGAGGATATTGAGAATAGGTAATAAGTAATAGGTTATAGGTAATAATGGTGGGGGCATGTCTCCTGCGCTAAAAAAACTTATATTTCAAAGAAGATTGAAACACGTACTTCTTTGTTTTGTTTACATTTACAGACAAAATAAGGTTCTACAAGAATAAGTTTTTTTTATGATACAAGCCAATAATACCACTTCTATAGATGAAACCGATGGACTACCAATGCCGAGACGTATCTGGGCGGTGGTTTCCATCGGATTCGCACTTTGTATGTCGGTGCTCGACGTAAATATTATCAATATCGTACTCCCTACGCTTTCGCACGATTTCGGAACTTCGCCTGCTGTAACTACATGGATTATAAATGGTTATCAGTTGGCGATCGTTGTTTCTCTGCTGTCTTTCTCTTCTTTGGGAGAGATTATCGGTTATCGGAAAGTGTTCCTGTCGGGCATTGGTCTGTTTTGCATCACTTCGCTGATTTGCGCCTTGTCCGATTCATTCTGGACGCTGACGATTGCACGTATCTTTCAGGGATTCAGTGCGTCGGCCATCACAAGTGTGAATACGGCGCAATTGCGCTACGTATACCCGAAAAGCCAGATCGGGCGGGGAATGGGAATCAATGCGATGGTAGTGGCGATATCAGCGGCTGCCGGTCCGTCGGTAGCAAGCGGTATACTTTCGATAGCCAGCTGGCACTGGCTGTTTGCCATCAATGTACCGCTGGGGATTACGGCACTGCTGCTGGGTATCAAGCATTTGCCGAGACAGGAAGAGCGGTCGAAGCGGAAGTTTGACTTCGTGAGTGCGATAGCCAATGCGGTCACATTCGGGTTACTGATTTATACGCTGGACGGATTCGCACATCATGAGGAGATGGATTTCCTTGTGCTGCAATTGATCATATTGGCCATTGTAGGAACGTTTTACGTACGGAGGCAACTGACTCAGACGACTCCGTTGCTGCCGCTGGACTTATTGCGGATACCTATTTTCCGGCTTTCGATTCTGACGTCTATCTGTTCGTTTATCGCTCAAATGGCAGCCATGGTGTCTCTCCCGTTTTTCCTTCAGAATACGTTGGGACACAGCGAGGTCATGACAGGATTGCTGCTGACTCCGTGGCCGCTGGCTACGCTGGTGACGGCACCGTTGGCAGGTTATCTGGTGGAACGCATTCATCCGGGGATATTGGGGAGTATCGGGATGGCCTTGTTTGCCGTCGGACTTTTTTCACTTTCGGGGCTTACTGCCGAGTCGTCCGATATCAGTATAATTCTTCGTCTGATGCTTTGCGGAGCCGGTTTCGGGTTGTTTCAGACGCCCAATAACAGTACGATTATCTCTTCTGCCCCAACGAAACGTTCGGGCGGTGCAAGTGGAATGCTGGGGATGGCACGGTTGCTGGGGCAAACGTTCGGTACGACGTTGGTAGCGTTACTTTTCAGTTTTGTCGTGCACGACCGGAGTACGGCGGTCTGCCTCATGGTCGGAAGTGGGTTTGCTGTTGTGGCGGCGATTGTCAGCAGTCTGCGGTTGTCGCAACCGTCTACGCTGAAAAGAGAAACGAATCAGTCATGACGAACAGAAATTTCCGTCATAACGGACAGAAATAAATGACTTATGACGAACTAAACTATCTGTCATCGGGAGCGAAGCGAAAAATCTCCTCCCACATACACACAAAGAGGAAATCTCTCACTAGGTTCCGGATGACAGACAGTCTTATTGATATATACAGATTAATATTCTGTCTCACGAATTGCTTCTACCAAGCGGCGGAAGTCATCCGGATGCACATCACCGATATTTCCGATGCGGAACGTATCTGCCTTCGAGATCTTTCCCGGATAGATGACAAAGCCTTTGCTCTTCAGTGCCAGATAGAAAGCCTTGAAGTCAAAGCCGTCGTGCGGATAGAGGAAAGAAGTGATGATCGGTGACTGCAAGCTATCGTCGAGCAGAGTGACAAAGCCGAGAGAGCGCATTCCTTCCACCAAGATACGGTGATTTTCGCAATAACGGCGGTAGCGAGCCTCTACTCCGCCCTCTTCGATTAGTTCCGTCAAAGCCTGTTTGAAGGCACGAACCACGTGAGTCGGCGAGGTAAAACGCCATTTGCCGTGTCCTTTTTCCATGGTTTCCCATTGGTCGTAGATGTCCAGAGAAAGCGAGCGGGCAACTCCTTTGCAACGCATCAGTTCCGAACGGCGGGCGATGATAAAGCCGAAGCCGGGCACACCTTGAATACATTTATTGGAACTGCTGATCAGAAAATCAATTCCCAATTCGTTTACATCCACCGGAATGCCGCCAAAGCTGCTCATGCAGTCAACAATCAGTTTTTTGCCGTGCATCTTGACGATGTGAGCCAGTTCCTTGATCGGGTTCAGAATGCCGGTAGTCGTTTCACAATGCACGAAGGCAACGTGAGTCACATCCGAGTTGTGGCTCAGATAGTCATCGACATACTCTACAGACACCTGTTCCGTTTCTTCGAAAGCCAGCATATCGTAGTCGAGATGATAATATTCGGCAATGTTTCCCATGCGGTCTCCGTATGCTCCGTTGCTGCAAATCAAGAGTTTATCTTTGGGAGTGATCGTTGCACCGAGTACAGCTTCCACGCAGTAAGTGCCGCTGCCTTGCAGGAGGACTGAGGTGTAATCTTCCGTCTTTGTGGTGGCAAGGGAGACAAGTTCTTTGCGAAGTTCCTCTACAATGCCGAGGTTGTAGTCCTCATCCCATGTACACCAGTCGGTCATCATGGCTTCTTTTACAGTGGTTGAAGTGGTTAGCGGTCCGGGAGTTAATAATAAATATGGTTTCATAATGAAGTTCTTTTAAAAATAAATGATGTTCTTTTTATTAATCAAGTGATGCTTTTTTGCTAATCAGATGATGTTTTAAAAGTTTATCTGTCGGCATTAATCTGATCAATCAATGCAGGCAATTCCTCGATTGTGCGGATGACGTAAGAAGCGCCTGCGGCCAGCATTCGTTCTTTCACTTCCGCTATGCGGGCTTCCAGTTCATCGACGGGCATCGACTTTGTTTCTTCTTCGGTCAGTGCCATCTCATTGCTTCCGAGAATGACGCCCACGCTCCACACTTTGGCGTTGACGCCTTCCTTAATATCAGCAATCGTATCTCCTACTTTCACCACGGCGTCAAGGCTGGGAACCGCCAGTTTCGTCAGATTCTCAAAGATCATGTAAGGGGCCGGGCGACCGGAAGGAAGCAGATTCGGAGTAGCGCAATAATCTACCCGGTAGCCTTTTGCCTGTGCAGCCGGGAGAACGACATCCATCATTTCACGGGTATATCCAGTAGTGGAGCCGATTTTAAGTCCTTCGGCACGCAACTTTTCCAATGTCGGGATGACACCCGGAATAGGATCGGTATAGTTTTCGAGCGAAGCAAACAAGTGCTTTTCAAAAAGACGGTTCAGTTCTGCCACATCTTCCTCGGTCCATGCACGCTGATTACGGGCAACAAACTGTTCATTCACTTCGGGCATCGAGAGCAGCTCACGGATATGCTGAATTTTCGGCAATCCCATCGGTTTGCGAGTCTGTACGACGTCAATCACCAGCCCTTTTTCCGCAAATGCTTCTATAAAAGCGGCAACAGGAGCAAAACATCCGTAATCGACAGCTGTACCCGCCCAATCCATAATAATACATTTAATCTTTTTCATTCTTGCTTTATATAATTTATTGATTCAGTTCTATTTAAGTTTCTTTTTCTCAGATTCCCTGCTGTGCTCTGAACGACTGTACAGCAGGCTCGGCAACAGGGATCAAGCCCGTAGCGAGCTCTTTATCCATCACCTCTTCCTGTCGTTTTCCTTTCCGATAGCGCTGTATCATATACAGCAAAGAAAGCGTAAATGCCGTGCAGCAAACAATTCCGACCGTCCCCGCCATCGTGTTATAAAACTCCAGCCAGTCCAAATCCGGATTGAAACATTCTTTGAAAAGCAGCACCAGCACCGTACCCGTATATCCGATGGAATCGATCATCGCAATAAAGAAACCGACATTCCCCCTGATGCGGAAACAGGCAATGAACCGGTCGAAGAAGATCGTCTGAAAACTCAGATACGAGAAGTAAAGGCAGAGGCTCTGAATGAACAGCCATACCAGCGGAGAAAGCTGCAACGTCTCATAATTGAACGCGACAAAGCTGAGTGTAAACGCTCCGGCAATGACCAGCGTGAGCAGAATGGACAATACCTTCACATGACTCCGGACCAGTGCAAGGGAAGCAAAAACCGCTAAAATAATCAGCGTGACCACACCGTCCACTTTGGCAAATATCCACGAGGAGAAGCCTGCGGCATTCACATCGACAATCTTCACCAGAAAATCTTCCTTCACATCCTGAAGCACGGTCAGGAAGAGATTGGCAAAGAAAAGCAGCGTCAGCACGGGGGCAAAGTTGCGGAACAGTTCCCAACGCTGCCGCTTGTCGAGCGTCACGCGTTCCACACGCAACGCCTTGTCTTCGGCTGTCGGTCGGGGGAGGTGGTCGAGGATATAGCCCAGCGTTGCCAGCAGGGGCAATGCCACCGCACCGATGAGCGCAGGCATCCAAAATTCGCTCACGTTGAGCGTATTAACTACAAAGAGCCCGATTGATTTCGCCGTTCCGCTGCTCACCGCAATGCTCAGTCCGAACAGGGAAGCCAGCAAGTCCGTCACCCGTCTTCCTTCGAGGAAGCTGAAAATCACTCCCCACATACATCCCAAGGAGAGGCCGTTGAAGAACAGCGCCAGCACATTGAACGGACGGGGCAGGTATCCGAAAAGAACCAAAGAGAGCTCGGCAACCAAAATGGAGACAAGAATGAATTTCAGGCGGCCTTCTCTCTTCAGTTCTGAAATAAGTTTGATCCCGATGAATTTGGATACCATGTATCCGAAAATCTGGATGATGCTGGTCGCTATCTTATAGTCCATGCCAAACAGTTCCATGCCGTCGAACGTGGCGGCAGTGAACGGTTTGCGAAGCGCATAAACCAATGAGTATGACAGCAGTGCCGCTCCTCCCGCATAGAGGATAAAGAGCAAGTCGGAAAGTTTCTTTTGAGCCGAGGGCGACAGTTTTTCTTTGAAATTCATGATTCGTCATTTTTTTGTTTCCGGTGCAAAAGTAGGGGGTCCGGACGAGTGAAAAAATGAATTTCAATGAATCATATCGTATATATTCGCATTCCGGCGGGGTGTAATATTAATGTAATATTCATGCAATATATTCATAATACATTAGTCATTCCTTTGCAACGAAATCAATTTTACAGTCCCCAAAATCATGAACGAACTGACAGAAATATACAAGCGAATTGAATACTTGCGCAACAACGGAGTGAAGATGAAAGAAATAGCGGACCGGGTGGATATGGCACCCAGCGTATTGTCCGCCTTATACTCCAGCGTACTCCCCGCCTACATCGACCTGCTGAAAACACGCACACCGGACGAAGCACTGGACGAAGCGCTGGCACTGGTCAACAACGTCTCCAAAAAACGCCTATTAAATAATGTAAGCTCGATGAAACTGCTGCTGCTCGAAATGGAGCCCGAACAGCAAAGCGAAGCGGAAAGCGGCAACCCGTTAGTCAAACTGCTGGGAAAGGAGATGAAGGACTCGGTGCAGGACATTTTCAACTACAGCGGAATGTATCTCAGCTACAGCCTCTCCTCTTCTACCGACAGTCTGAAGATAGAGCCGTACCTGATCTGCGCTTCCGAAAACAGCGAATATGTCAAGGTAGGTATGATAAACGCTTATAAGTCAGTGCACTGGGGAGGCGGCATCATCAGCAATCATCAGAACTCCTATCTGATGTTTAACGAAAGGGAATTGCCGCAGTTCGCTCTGGTCACCATTTACCTGCAACTTCCGCACTACGAATTTCCCCATATGCTGAAAGGACTGTATCTCTGTCTGGACTACAATCATAACCCGATAGCAAGGCGGATCGTACTCGTGAAACAGTCGGACAGCACGGACGTCAATGAGTTTCTGGCAATGGAAGGCAGACTGGTGCCGAAAGCGGAATTAACGCCGGAACTGGAGGTATATTACAATTATACCTGTCAGGAAGGCGACTTCATTAAAACGTGCACCGTGCCCTCCCCCAAACTGGATGCGACGGACTTGGAACGGGAGAAGAGAATGTTAATGATTTAACATTCGTCTCCGGGCATCAAGAGAGCCCAAAGGAGAAAGGGCGTATCATCGTTGGCAGACTAAGGCATTTATCGTATATAGAAACGGCGCTTTAACGTAGTGTTAAAGCGCCGTTTCTATATACGATAAATAGCACGTTCTATTTTACTGTATTTCAGCAATATACATTGCTTCATCGCCGACATCCTCCCTTTATCCACCAGCAGTCCGCTGTCGCCAAGATTGCTGTTCTGATAACTTCCGGTCTGCACGCGGGAGGACGGATGTGTATGCCTTGCCGGTTCCTGCTTAGAAGAAGAACCTCAATATATCATTAAAGTTTGCCCAGATCAGCAAGCCGAACAGAAGCACCATACCGGTCATCTGAGCGTACTCCATAAACTTGTCACTCGGTTTACGACGGGCTATCATCTCGTAGAAGAGGAAGAGCACGTGTCCGCCGTCCAATGCGGGGATCGGAAGAATGTTCATGAAGGCAAGGATGATGGAAAGGAAGGCGGTCATGTACCAGAACTGGTGCCAGTCCCACGTAGCAGGGAAAATACTTCCGATAGTGCCGAAGCCGCCCAGTTGTTTGGCTCCTTCTTTCGAGAAGAGATATTTCATGTTGCCGACGTATCCTTTCAATGTCTTCACACCCAGCGAGACGCCTGCGGGGAAAGATTCAAAGAATGCGTATTCCTTCTTCACCATAGGCAGCAGACGATCTGTTGTCAGATTGGCAACTACGCCCATCAGATAAGCGGAATCCACGCGCAGGGAAGTCGTATCGGTCACACCGCCACGCACATACGTCAGCGTAATCAGACGAGGGTCGATGCTGTCTTTCAGAAGCGTTTCGGCGTTTTTCTTGCGTTCCGCCATCGTCTGCTTGAAATCAGAGAAGGAGATGGATTTTCCGTCCAATGCGATGATACTGTCGCCCGGCAGGATGCCTGCCTGCGCAGCGGGAGAATTAACCACCACACTGTCAATCACATACGGGAAACGGAAAGAAGCAAAACGAACGCTGTCCGCCATCAGGCGCTGCATCATGTCTTCGGGAATGTAGACGGAGGCTTTCTTGCCGTCACGAAGCACTGATACCTCACGGGCATCGGCAATCTGACTCAGCATATCACCGTCATAACGCACGAAAGGCACATTGTCGGCAGACAAAAGGATGTCGCCATCCTGAAAACCGACCGCTTTCGCCGTTTCGTTGAAGTCCATACCGAGGGGAGCTTCTTGGACCTTTATATACTGGTCGCCCCAAGCGAAAAGAATCATTGAATAAATAAAGAGCGCCAACAGGAAGTTGAACAGCACACCGCCCACCATGATCAGAAGGCGTTGCCAAGCCGGCTTGGAACGGAACTCCCAAGGCTGCTCAGGCTGTTTCATCTGTTCGGTGTCCATCGACTCGTCTATCATTCCGGCTATCTTGACGTAACCGCCCAGCGGCAGCCATCCTACTGCATACTCCGTATCACTTCTCTTGGGTTTGAACTTGAACAAGGTAAACCACGGGTCAAAGAACAAGCAGAATTTTTCTACACGCACCTTGAACAACCGGGCAAAAAGGAAATGCCCGCCTTCATGGATAATAACGAGCAAGGATAAGCTCATTATCAGTTGCAGGGCACGAATCAAAAATGTTTCCATATAGTCTATTTACAATTTAAAGCCTCATCCAGACCCTCTGCTCATAAGAGGAAAACCGAGGCGCTTTCTAATTTATATTACTTATTTATATTCTTCATTTATCACGAAATCAGCTCCGCAGCTATTCTCCGCGCTTCGGCGTCGGTAGCCACATAGTCGTCGTAAACAGGAGCGGCTACAAATGCGGCACGTTCCATCGTCTTTTCGATCACGTCGCTCATGCCGAGGAAACTGATGCCGTCCCGGAGGAAAGCGGCTACCACTACTTCGTTGGCGGCATTGACGATGCAAGGCATATTTCCGCCCCGATACATCGCCTCGTAAGCCAGGGCAAGGTTGCGGAAACGTTTCGTATCCGGTTGCTCGAACGTCAGGTTCGTGCACTGGGTGAAGTCGAGCCTGTCGAAAGAAGAGCAGATACGGTCGGGGTACGAGAACGCATACTGGATGGGCAGACGCATATCCGGCATGCCTAACTGTGCCTTGACGGCACCGTCCTCAAACTGCACCATGGAATGAATGACCGACTGCGGATGCACCACCACCTCGATCTGGCTGGGCTGCACGCCGAACAGCCATTTCGCCTCGATGACCTCAAAGCCTTTGTTCATCATGGATGCGGAGTCAATGGTGATCTTGGCTCCCATCTCCCAGTTGGGATGTTTCAATGCCTGTGTCTTAGTGACGGACTTCAACTGCTCCAGCGTGCAGGTCCGAAACGGACCGCCAGAAGCGGTCAGTATCACCTTCTCAATCGGGTTCCCGACTTCTCCCGCTAAACACTGGAAGACTGCCGAGTGTTCAGAGTCCACCGGCAAAATGGGAGTGCGGTATTGCTGTGCCAGCTGGTTGATCAGCTCTCCCGCCACCACAAGCGTCTCCTTATTGGCAAGCGCAATGGCTTTCTTGGCACGGATGGCGTTGATCGTCGGCTTCAGTCCGGCATAGCCCACCATTGCCGTCAGCACCATATCCACCGGTCCGGCTTCCACGATCTGGCAGACCGCATCGATTCCGGCATATACTTTGATCGGAAGGTCGCTCAGCGCTTCCTTCAGTTGGGCGTACTTTTCTTCGTTGGCTATCACCACCACTTCCGGCTGGAACTTGCGTGCCTGTGCAATCAGCAGTTCTACCCGGTTGTTGGCCGTCAGGGCATAGGCTTCGTAGAGGTCGGGGTGTTCTTCGATCACCTGCAACGCCTGCGTCCCGATAGACCCCGTAGAGCCTAAAATAGCTATTTGTTTCTTCTTATTCTTCTTTTCTGAATCCATTATTATCTAATTCCTCTGTCACTTGTCACTTATAATCGTATATCCCACTTCTCGTCATTGGCTTTAAAACACGATGTACTTCTCCGGATTGACAGGATGTCCCTTGTACCACAGTTCGAAGTGGAGATGCGGCCCTGTGCTGAGCGTTCCGCTGTTTCCCACCAGTGCGATGGCTTCGCCTCCTTTCACGCGGTCGCCTTCTTTTTTCAGCAGCGAGCCGCAATGCTTGTAGATCGAGACGAAATCCTGACTGTGCTGTACGCCTATCACGTAACCGGTTTCGGCGGTGTAGGTGCTCAGAAAGACGGTGCCGTCCATGGTTGCCAGCACGCTTTCGTTGGGGTTGGCAGCAATATCCGTTCCAAAGTGTTTCTTATCGGCATTGAAATGGTCGGAAACCATTCCACGGGTCGGACGATACAGGATCAGTCCGTTGACATCCGGCTGCGAAACGATCGTAGTCAGATTATATTTTTCATTTTCTTCGTATTGGCGGCGAAATTCCTCTTCACGTCTGGTACGTTCCATCAGGGTGTCTTCGCGGGCGGCGGTCAGCGAGTCGAGCGTCTGCACGCTGTCTATGGGCACTTTTCCGCTGAAAATATCCTGTATGTTCATGATGTAGAGGTTCTGCCTGTTGAGCAGTTCCTGCAAGGAATCCACACGGAGCGCGTTGTCCACGATCTGACTGCGGACTTCACTGTTCATATATCCGGGGAGGTAATTGCGCAAAGGGGTGAAGGCAATAATGCAGGCGGCAATCAGAAAAAGCACCGCCAGCACGGACAACAGCACCGAAAGCCCGTTCAGCTTGGATACCCGAAGCCCTACGATTTCTTCAAGCGTATTCTCATTGATAATGGTGAGTTTATACTTGAACTTGAAATTGTTCCAAAATGCTTTACTCCGTTTTCTTGGCATCTTTATTAATTATTAATCTTCCTCCAAATCTTCCAAATTCAACAATCCTTCGGGAAGCTCGACTGTGATGAGCTTCTTTTCCTGATTGATCTCCACTATAAATTCTTCCTGTGCAGGAATGAGGAGTTCTTCTCCGTCCTCCTGTTCGACCACAAAAAGGGTGTTCACCGTCGTGGTATCTACTTCGACCACTTCGCCCAGCTCGCCGTGACGAACGTCTTCCATGCGGAAACCGACGAAGAAGTTCCACGACAGTTCGCCGTCTTCCGCCTCTTCCGCGTGCTTCACCGGGAAGTAGACTTCGACGTTGGTGAACATACGCGCGCGTTCCGCCGTATCTATGCCTTCAAGCTTCACCAGTGCGGTGGAGTCCGAACGGAAACGGTATTCTTCGATGAAAAACGGTACGAAAATACCGTCGAGCAGACAGATCAGATAATCGCAGTCCACACGGTCGAAGATGTCGTCCGTGAAGGTAAACTGCAACTCGCCGTGAATGCCGTGCGGCTTGTTGAATAGTCCGATTTTATATACTTCTTCTTTCTTTATCATATTCGAGTGATTCTGGCGCCGATGGCGTTAAGTCGTCCTTCGATGTTCTGGTAGCCACGGTCTATCTGTTCGATATTGCTGATTGTGCTGGTTCCTTCGGCGCTCATGGCGGCGATGAGAAGGGCGATTCCTGCACGAATATCCGGCGAAGTCAGTCGGGCGCCGCGCAGCTTGAAGCCGTGGTTGTGTCCGATTACTACGGCACGGTGAGGGTCGCAAAGGATGATCTGAGCACCCATGTCGATGAGCTTGTCTACAAAGAACAGGCGGCTTTCGAACATTTTCTGGTGGATCAGTACGCTTCCTTTGGCTTGGGTGGCCACTACGAGCATCACGCTCAGCAAGTCGGGTGTCAGTCCCGGCCAGGGGGCGTCGGCAATGGTCATGATGGAGCCGTCGATGAATGATTCTATTTCGTATGTTTCCTGTGCGGGGACGTAGATATCGTCTCCCCTCTGTTCCAGTTTGATGCCCAGCCGGCGGAAACTTTCGGGGATGATGCCGAGGTTCTCGTAGGAAACGTTTTTAATGGTAATTTCGCTTTTGGTCATGGCAGCCATGCCGATGAAACTCCCGACTTCAATCATGTCGGGCAATACGGTGTGCTGCGTGCCGTGCAGTTCTTCCACGCCCTCGATGGTGAGCAGATTGGAAGCGATGCCGCTGATCTTTGCCCCCATCCGGTTGAGCATACGGCAGAGCTGCTGCAAGTAAGGTTCGCAGGCGGCATTGTAAATGGTGGTAGTGCCTTTTGCCAGTACGGCAGCCATCAGAATATTGGCTGTACCGGTCACGGATGCTTCGTCGAGCAGCATATAGCTGCCCTGAAGCCTGTCGGCCGTTATCTCATAGATACCCCGCGACTCGTCATAACGGAAATCGGCTCCCAAATTCTGAATCCCCACAAAGTGTGTATCCAGACGACGGCGACCGATCTTGTCTCCGCCCGGCTTCGAAATCAACGCCTTCCCGAAACGTGCCACCATCGGACCGATCAGCATCACCGACCCCCGAAGGCTCGAACACTTCTTCAAGAACTCATCACTCTCCAAATAAGCCAAATCGACGTTCTCCGCCTTAAAACTGTAGGTATCAATGCCTTCCTTTGCAACCGTCACTCCCATCTCCCGCATAAGCTGAATCAGATTGTTGACATCCAGAATGTCAGGTATATTGTTCACCGTCACTTCCTCAGCAGTCAGCAACGTGGCACAGATAATCTGCAAAACTTCGTTTTTGGCCCCTTGCGGATGAATCTCCCCGCTAAGCCGATGTCCTCCTTCAATTACAAATGAAGCCATTTATTTTAAGTAATAGGTAATAAGTAACAAGTAATAGGTAATAGGTAATAAGTAATAATAAGTAAGATTCTCAATACACGCAACACGCCGAACGCAGCTATGCTATTACTTATTACCTATTACTTATTACCTTTTAATATCTTCTCCGCGGATTATTATTCCGATTATTGGTATAGTTCACCTTTGGGCGGTAGTTCTGGTTCAGGCGTTCTGCCATCAGTCGGACGATGTCGTCTGTCAGTTGGAGTTTGCCGCCGGAAAGTTCGTCGAGGTCTTCCGCAATTTTACGGTCGTCTACGGTATCTTTGTTCCATGCCATGTAGTCTTTCTTCATGTGGTTGCAGATCATGGCTGTCAGATTTCTCTTGTCGTTTCCTTCGGGAAGTTCGCAGGCTTTCTTGATCAGTACTTCCAGCGTGTGTCCGTAGTGGCGGTAGCGCATACGGGTGGTAGAATACGGGATTGGTTCCGGCTTGGTCACCAGGTTGTCTTCGCGGATGATTTCGTAGGGATAGTCAATATCCAGCTCAAAACCGGACATGATGGCCAGGTGATCCCAGAGTTTATGCTTGAAATCGGGCACATCACGCAAATGGGGGAACATATTTCCCATGATGTTGATAATTGTGTTAGCACAACGCTGACGCTCGGCACGGTCCTGAATGGTCAACGCATAATCTACCATGTTCTGTATGCTGCGGCCGTACTCGGGAAGCGGCATTCTTTTCTGCTGGGTATTGTATTGCATCTTTTAAATTAAAAGTTTTGAAATTAAAAATAAAAAGTCGGAGGACAACGGTCACTCACTAATCACTGTTTCCCGCCAAAGGCGGTTCACTTACTGAAGCGCTTTATTCAACTGAAGTGCGTTATTCAAGAAGTGACTTCTTCGGCAACGAGGCTACAAATTCTTTCAGATAGAAAGGTTCGAAGTAGGCCACGTCTTTATAGTCTTCTCTGGCAACTGCTTTTTCTGCCAACGGATACATCATCTTCGCCAACGGATGGATGTCGTCGATAAAATGCGCATTCGGATGCGTGATCTTCTCGCGGCACTTGGCGGCTCCATTTCCGTAGAAATAAACGGGCGCTTCGTTCAGAAACTCCAGATAAGAGTTCTCATCGACAATATCGGCGGCGATAGCGCGCTTCACGTTCAAGGCACGGTCGTAAACGGCAGCGTACACTTCCATACGGCGGGCATCGAGCATCGGGCAGAGCAGCGCATCTTCCGGCAAATCGTGATACAGCAACACGGGCACACTCAGCACTTCGAGCGTAGGAAGACCGATCAAGGGTACATTCCGTCCGTAACAAATGCCTTTTGCCATCGAAACTCCAATCCGCAATCCTGTGTATGATCCCGGACCACAACTCACTGCAACTGCATCCAAAGGTATGGCATGACTATCAATGAATGACAACGCTTCATCAACAAATACTCCCAAAGACACGGCGTGTGAAGGGCCCTTCAAGTCTTCTTTCACAAAAATCGTCTGTCCGTCTTGACTTGCCGCTACCGAGCAAACAGTGGTAGAGGTTTCAATATTCAGTATACACGACATAAAAATCAGCTTATTAAATTGTCGCAAATTTACATGATTATTTCCAATTCTTAAAATATTCGTGTACTTTTGCACAAAACTTTAAGTATATGATACAGTCGATGACAGGATACGGCAAAGCTACGGCCGAACTTCCAGATAAAAAGATAAACGTAGAAATCAAGTCGCTCAACAGCAAAGCAATGGATCTTTCCACTCGCATCGCTCCGGCTTATCGTGAAAAAGAGATCGAAATCCGCAACGAAGTCTCCAAAGTACTGGAACGTGGAAAGGTGGACTTCAGCCTCTGGATAGAGAAAAAAGAGGGTACGGACAGCGCAACGGTCAACAAGGAGTTGATGAAAAATTATTTTTATCAACTCGACGAAATCTGCATCGAACAAGGAATACCCAAACCTGCTCCCAATGAATGGCTACAACTATTGCTCCGTATGCCGGACGTCATGTCCAAGACTGAAATCCAAGAGTTGACGAAAGAAGAATGGGAAATGGTACGTGCCACCGTTCTCGAAGCAATCGGTCATCTGGTGGACTTCCGCAAACAGGAAGGCGCCGCACTGGAAAAGAAGTTCCGCGAAAAGATAGCTAACATCGCACTGCTGCTCGAAAAGATAACTCCTTACGAAAAAGAACGGGTGGAGAAAGTCAAGGAACGTATCACCGACGCGCTCGAAAAGACGCTGAACACGGACTACGACAAGAACCGGCTGGAACAAGAATTGATTTATTACATCGAAAAGCTGGATGTCAACGAGGAAAAACAACGCCTCACCAACCACCTGAAATATTTCATCAGCACGCTGGAAAGCGGCAACGGACAAGGCAAAAAGCTCGGTTTCATCGCTCAGGAAATGGGACGGGAAATCAATACGCTCGGCAGCAAGTCCAATCATGCCGAAATGCAGAAAATCGTTGTGCAAATGAAAGATGAGCTGGAACAGATCAAGGAACAGGTGCTGAACGTAATGTAATTATTTAATAGTAAGTTGAAAATTGAAAATGTCGACAAGTCTATGATTTTCAACTTTCAACTTTCAATTCTCAATTTTCAATTAAACAAATGACTGGCAAGTTAATTATTTTTTCTGCCCCGTCCGGTTCGGGCAAATCGACTATTATCAACTATCTGCTGACGCAGAACTTAAATCTTGCATTCTCCATTTCTGCAACCAGCCGCCCACCGCGCGGGACGGAGAAACACGGGGTTGAATATTTCTTCCTTACTCCCGAAGAGTTCCGTTGCCGCATTGAGAACAACGAGTTTTTGGAATACGAAGAAGTATACAAGGATCGGTATTACGGAACGCTGAAAGAACAAGTGGAAAAGCAGTTGGAGAAGGGTCAGAACGTGGTATTCGACTTGGATGTAGTGGGCGGATGTAATATCAAAAAGTATTACGGTGAGCGTGCGTTGTCCATCTTTGTACAGCCGCCCTCCATCGAAGAACTCCGTTGCCGACTGACGGGTCGGGGCACGGATGAGCCCGAAGTTATCGAGTGCCGCATCGCAAAGGCGGAATACGAAATGACTTTTGCTCCCCAGTTTGATCGTGTCATCGTCAATGATGATCTGGAGGCGGCAAAGGCTGAGACGTTGGAGGTTATCAAAGAATTTCTGAATAAGGAATGAAAGAATCTCTGAAAAAACGAATAGAGAGCATAGAAAAGAAGGAGGGATCGACCGAAAAATTCATGTATCTGTGCGGCATTATCGGCATTGTAGATATAGTGTTCGGTATCCTTTCACTTTATCTGCATTTTTGGATTGCCGCCGGCATCTTTTTCTTAATTGCTGTGAGGCAGGCTATCGTTTTTCCCAAATGGAGAAAAAAGCTGAGAATGGAAAGGGAAGCCAAGAAGATGACAGAAAGTCAAAGTTGAAAAAGAAGGTCTAAAAGAGAACCCAAAAGAGCAAAAAAAGAACAAAGAATAGAAAGATAAGAAGACGTCAAGAAGAAAAAAAGTAAAAACGAGAAGATGAGAATGGCAGAGAGCAATAAACTAAAAACCGGAATCTTCAGCGGGTCATTCAATCCGGTACACATCGGACATCTGGCCTTGGCCAACTATCTTTGCGAGTATGAAGGACTGGATGAAATTTGGTTTATGGTCAGCCCACAAAACCCGCTGAAAGCGGGAACGGAGCTATGGCCGGACGACCTGCGTCTCCGGTTAGTAGAACTTGCCACAGAAGAATATCCCCGCTTCCGCTCTTCAGACTTCGAGTTTCATCTGCCCCGCCCTTCATACAGCGTACATACGTTGGAAAAGCTACATGAAACTTATCCGGAACGGGACTTCTACTTAATTATCGGCTCGGATAACTGGGCCCGCTTCGACCGCTGGTATCAATCGGAGCGCATCATCAAAGAAAACCGTATTCTTATCTATCCCCGCCCCGGATTTCCGGTAAATGAAAACGGGCTGCCCGAAACAGTCCGTCTGGTCCATTCGCCTACCTTTGAAATAAGTTCTACGTTTATCCGTCAGGCACTTGATGAGAAGAAAGATATAAGATACTTCTTGCATCCAAAGGTTTGGGAGTATATTAGAGAATATATCCGACAGAGTATAACGGAGCACTGATCATCTACTCTTTGAGACGATGAAGCGTAATCATTATGATTTCTGCCGGAGCACCGATGCGCACAGGCATCTGAGAAGTACCGATCCCGTTAGTGACAATCAATGGCATTTTGGTTGAATTGTACGCCAGTCCGGTCAGAAAGCGAGTACCGTAATGGGAGTTCTGTATCGGGGCGTAACCGAATACGCGTACCTGTCCGCCATGAGTATGTCCCGCCAAAGCGATGTCCGTGTTGGCCACCGAAACATCCTCCACGTAGTCGGGAGTATGCACCAATAAGATGACGAAGTCGTTGGGAGAAAGCGCCAGCGTGGGCGACACCCCATTTTGCTTCAAGTCGAAAGGATTGCGCACTCCGGCAAGGATAATCTGCTGACCGTCTTTGCGTAATGTATCGACTTCGTGTTCCAACGGACGCATTCCGTAATGCTTCATCGTGCGGATTATTTCGTCATGGCAGCGTTCATAGTCATTATTTCCCATAACTCCGAAAGTTCCCATCGGCGTTTTCACACGGGCCAATGCGGCAAATAGCGGTTCTACATATTCACAGCCTTCCTGATAGTCTCCTCCCATCAGCAAGACATCCGGTTTCTGAGCGATCAAAAGATTGACAAGGTTGTTCAAGCCTTTCTCTTTCAGCAGACTCTTGTAATGCAAGTCGGAAATAAAGGCGATGCGGAAGCCTTCGAAGGCTTCGGGGACATCACGGTGGGTGAAGTCATATTCCACGACACGGTCTATGCCGCTATAAGCAGAAGAAACGTTCACGGTAGAAGACGTGATCTTCGTTCCGCGAAGTACCAAATTACGTTCTTCCTGCTCGGTAGCAGCCCCTTTCTTCGCCGTTTTCTTCTGCTTTTTCGTCGAAACCTTCAAGTCGGCAAGCTGCGAGTGATCCGGAGCAAACAGGCCGTCGATAGCGGCGGAACTGTCCGGACGGACGGAATCGACATTGAGCACAGGACGAGGCAGGGTCGATACGACATTCTTCTTCGACTTACAAGATACGAACAGGAATAATACGAATATTATGAACAGGTAATTTATTTTTTTCATCTTCTTTGGTTTATTTTCTTCTACATATAACACATTCCCCCACTATTTGAGGCGCAAAGATAGGAAAAATCATGTATCTTTGTCCGTCAAAACTTATTATTATATATTAAAGCATGGAAGAAGTAAAGCGTAACTCGCTGCGTGCGTGGATATTAGCAGCACGTCCCAAGACTCTGACAGGAGCCATTACGCCGGTCATGATCGGTAGCGCACTTGCTTATATGGATGGACATTTTCAATGGTTGCCGGCCCTTATCTGCTGCCTGTTCGCCGGTCTGATGCAAATTGCCGCCAATTTTATCAACGACCTCTTCGACTACCTCAAAGGAACCGACCGCGAAGACCGGCTGGGACCGGAACGAGCCTGTGCACAAGGCTGGATTTCACCGAGAGCCATGCGAAACGGAATCATCGTCACTGTCCTGTTCGCCTGTCTGATCGGTTCTGCGCTGTTGTTCTATGCCGGATGGGAGCTGATCATAGTAGGGCTTCTCTGCGTACTCTTCGCTTTCCTTTATACCACAGGCCCTTATCCATTATCCTACAACGGTTGGGGCGATGTTCTGGTCATCGTATTTTTCGGATTCGTCCCTGTGGGCGGAACATACTACGTGCAGGCGCTGACATGGACTTCCGACACAACGGTAGCCTCTCTGATCTGCGGACTGCTGATTGATACCTTGCTGGTAGTCAACAATTACCGTGACCGTGAAGCGGATGCACGGAGCGGAAAGCGGACGGTCATCGTTCGTTTTGGCGAGAAGTTCGGACGCTATCTTTATTTGATGCTGGGGGGGGCAGCAAGCCTTCTGTGCTTCTGGTTCTTCTTCGAAGGACACGTATTTGCCGCACTTCTTCCGTTACTCTACCTGATTCCTCATGTCCTCACATGGAGACGGATGGTGCAGATTCACAGTGGTAAAAAATTAAACAGCATACTAGGTGAGACTTCACGTAATATGCTGTTAATGGGTATTTTGCTATCAATAGGATTCTTGATCCGGCATTGATTTATTTTCCGTACATCTTTTCGTAATAGCCTTGATAGTCTCCGCTGGTCACTTCTTCCACCCAGTCTTGATTTTCAAGATACCATACGATTGTCTTCACGATGCCATCTTCAAATTTCGTTTCGGGATACCAGCCCAAAGCGTTCGTGATCTTTGTGGGATCAATGGCATAACGCTGGTCGTGTCCCAGACGGTCTTTGACAAAAGTGATCAGATCGTTGTTGATCCAGTCAACGGAGATTTCTCCGTCTTCGCCTTTCACTTTCTTTTTGAGGACCTGACGATATTCCGGTTTCTCGGTCATTAGTTTACGGATAGTGGCAATGGTCAGCTTCACAATTTCAAGATTGGTTTCTTCGTTGTGACCACCTACGTTGTACACCTCGCCCTCTTTGCCTTCGCGCACTACCAAGTCGATCGCTTTGCAGTGGTCTTCTACGTAAAGCCAGTCGCGTACGTTGCTTCCGTCCCCGTAGACAGGCAGATGTTTGCCTTCGAGTATATTCTTGATAATCAGCGGAATCAGTTTCTCCGGAAAATGATAGGGGCCGTAGTTGTTGGAACAGCGGGTGATCGTTACCGGCATTTTATAAGTGTCGTGATAAGCCATGACTACCATGTCGGCACTGGTTTTCGAAGCGCTGTACGGGCTGTGCGGGCAAAGCGGGGTTTCTTCCGTGAAGTAGCCTTCCGCTCCGAGTGAGCCGTACACCTCGTCGGTAGATACCTGATGGTAGCGCACTCCTTTTCTCCAAGTAGGATATCCCTGTTCGTCCTTGCCCATCACCCAGGCACGGCGGGCACAATCCAGCAGATTCTGCGTACCGAGGATGTTGGTGATCAGAAACAGTTGCGGGTTTTCGATACTGCGGTCTACATGGCTTTCGGCGGCGAAGTTCACGACATAGTCGAAACGGTATTCGGCAAAAAGGCTGTCCACCACTTCGCGGCTGCAAATGTCTCCTTTGATAAAGAAACAACGTTCGTTGTCGATATCTTTGGCAATAGTTCCCAGATTACCCGCATACGTCAGGGCGTCAAGAACCACCACTTTTATATCGCTGTGCTTGGCCAAGATATACTTAATATAATTGGCGCCAATAAATCCTGCGGCACCGGTCACCAGATAAGTTTTCATATATGATTATTTATGTTTATTTCAAGGGTTGTTTAGACAGTTCTATCAGGTATTTACCGTATTCGGTCTTTTCGAGTTTCTGTCCGAGCAGCAGCAATTGTCCGGACGAAATCCATCCTTGCCGCCAGGCTATCTCTTCGATACAGCTGACGTAGAAGCCTTGCCGGTTCTGAATGGTAGCCACGAAGTTGGAGGCTTCGAGCAGGCTGTCGCAGTTTCCGGTATCCAGCCACGCGAATCCGCGTCCGAACAGTTCCACGTTCAGTGTTCCTTCTTCGAGGTACAGGCGGTTCAGGTCCGTTATCTCATATTCTCCACGTGCCGAAGGGCGGAGCGAAGCCGCTTTTTCCGTCACGGTAGCGTCGTAGAAATAAAGTCCGGGAACGGCATAATTACTTTTCGGTACCAGTGGTTTTTCTTCCAGAGAAACGACTTTTCCTTGTTCGTCAAATTCTACTACACCGTAAGCCCGAGGGTCTTTCACGTAATAGCCGAAGATGCAGGCTCCCTTCTCCACACCGGCAGCACGCCGGAGCATAGCGGAAAACCCTTGTCCATAAAACATATTGTCCCCAAGAATCAGACAACCTGCCTCACCGTTCAAGAAATCAGCTCCCAACACAAAGGCTTGTGCCAGTCCGTTAGGCTGCTCCTGTATTTTGTAAGAGAAAGACATCCCGAGCTCCTCACCTGAGCCCAACAAGTCCCGAAACATCGGCAAATCACGCGGAGTAGAAATGATCAAAACCTCCCGTATCCCTGCCAGCATAAGCGTAGACAGCGGATAATAGATCATCGGCTTGTCGTATACGGGCATGATTTGTTTGGAAATCGCTTTGGAAAGCGGATAAAGACGAGTGGCGCTTCCACCGGCCAGAATAATTCCTTTCATTGTCGTCTGAGTTATTCATTTTATTGTGTGCAAAGGTCGGAAAGAAATCTGACGTGACAAAATGAATTGTAAGAAATCTATCCTGCCAGTTCAATAACTTCGAGGTCCTTGAACGTTCCGTTGTCGATGACAAAGCGCACCATTGTCCGCACTTTATGGAATCCGGACATCCCTGCGGCTCCGGGATTGATGTGCAGCATGTCCAACGTTTTGTCGTATTTCACCTTTAATATATGGGAGTGTCCGCTGATGAAAAGTTTCGGCGGGCGTGCCATCAGGCTGCCGATAACCGAAGGGTCGTACTTGCCCGGATAACCGCCGATATGCTTGATCAGCACTTCCGCACCGTCCACCGTGAAGCGGTTCACCTGCGGAAACATCTTCCGTATTTCCTGTCCGTCTATGTTGCCGTAAACTGCCCGCAGGGGACGGAAAGCCGCCAGCTTCTCAGCTACTTCTACCGAGCCGATATCTCCGGCATGCCAGATTTCGTCACACGATTCAAAATATTCGAGATATTTTTCGTCCCAATAAGCGTGGGTATCGGACAATAATCCAATTCTTGTCATAATTAAGCAAGTTTATCTTTCATTTCTTCCGTAAAAAGTTCAAAGGCATTTCTGATTTCATCCAACTGAGGATGGGTAGCGCGCAAAATAACAGAGGCAAAATAATAAACAGCATCCGACTCGACCTTCGCTGCAAGATGCACATATTCCTGCTGCTTTTCATACTCATAGAACCATATTTCAAAAAGTCGGTCACGAATAGCCTGTTTACCGTCCGACGTGTCACATACATAAAGCAAGACGTTGCAGTTCTCTTGAAAGAATGTTTCTACAATTGCCCACACAGTCGCTCTGACCAGGGAATCTTTCAGAAAGCGCTTTTCATTTTTCTCCACAATAAAAAACTGATATGCATTTTCATCAAAGAAAGTATAGTCCTCCACGAACCCTACTTCATACGTCAGTCCATATTGTGTATGAAATATCAGAGAGTTTCCGTCACTTGCAGCTTCTACTTTGTATGGTGAGATTTGGTTTATTTGTTCTATAGAAAGGCAGTACATCAGCAGAACTTAACCATTTTAGATTTTTCGTCTTTCAATTCGGATACAGAACGCCCGCTTTGGACCTGTTCCGTCCAAACACGTTTGCGCATAGCAGCTTCTTTAATCGCCTTTACCGCTTCCTCTTTAGATTTAAATTTCTTCATTACCATCTTTTTCTACGGTTTATCCACCTGCAAAAATACGAATTAATTCGCAATAAGCAATCTTTTCTCTCCACAATTCATCTCCTGCTTTCAAAAACAGAAAGCCGTATTTTCCTTCATTCCGGGCAATTAAATAAACAAAAGAGAAGGATTTAGGTTTTTCATCCTTATTTCTTTGTTTAATCCTGCAAAGATTTTTATATTTGGGAAAATCTTAAAGCACATGGAAAGCAAATATAATTATTTCAAACGTGATATCAGCTGGCTCTCATTCAACTATCGGGTGTTGCTCGAAGCACTGGATGAGCACCTGCCGCTATACGAGCGCATCAATTTCATCTCCATCTACTCCTCCAATCTGGAAGAGTTTTACAAAATCCGGGTGGCGGACCACAAGGCCGTGGCATCCGGCGCAACGGAGAGCGATGAAGAAACCGTACAATCCGCCCGCGAACTCGTGGAAGAAATCAACCACGAAGTAAACCGCCAGCTGGACGACCGTGTACGCATTTACGAAGAAAAGATACTGCCCGCCCTGCGCAAAAACCACATCATCTTCTACCAGGACAGACACGTGGAACCGTTTCACCAGCAGTTTATCAAGGACTTTTTCCGGGAAGAAATCTTCCCCTACCTGCAACCCGTGCCCGTATCGAAAGATAAAATAGTCTCTTTTCTGCGAGACAACCGGCTTTACCTCGCCATCCGCCTCTATCCGAAGGAAAACGGAAACCCCGCCAGCCGGCAGCCTTTCTACTTCGTCATGAAACAGCCGTACGCCAAAGTGCCCCGTTTCATCGAACTTCCGCCCCGTGGAAACAACTATTACATCATGTTTACCGAGGACATCATCAAAGCGAACCTCAACCTTATTTTCCCCGGCTACGACGTCGATTCGAGCTACTGCATCAAAATATCCCGTGACGCCGACATTCTGATAGACGACACCGCCAGCAGCGCCGACCTCGTAGCTCAACTGAAAAAGAAGGTAAAAAAACGCAAGATAGGCGATGTCTGCCGCTTTGTATACGACCGTGCCATGCCGCAAGACTTCCTCGACTCGCTGATCGACGCCTTCCACATCCACCGTGACGAACTCGTCCCCGGCGACAAGCACCTGAACCTCGAAGACCTGCGCCACCTGCCCAACCCGAACAAGTCTCTCCGCCGCATCGAAAAGCCGCAACCGATGAAGCTGAACATCCTCGACGAAAAAGAATCGATCTTCAACTACGTCGCCCAAAAGGACCTGCTGCTGTATTACCCGTACCACTCCTTCGAGCACTTCACCCACTTCCTCTACGAAGCAGTGCACAATCCGGAGACGCGCGAAATCATGGTCACCCAATACCGTGTAGCCGAAAACTCGGCCGTCATCAACACCTTGATAGCCGCCGCGCAGAACGGCAAGAAAGTCACCGTATTTGTCGAGCTCAAAGCCCGTTTCGACGAAGAGAACAACCTCGCCACCGCCGAAATGATGCAAGCCGCCGGCATCAAAATCATTTACAGTATCCCCGGACTAAAAGTACACGCCAAAGTGGCCCTCGTCCGTCGCCGCGGACTGAACGGAGAGAAAATCCCCAGCTACGCCTACATCAGCACGGGCAACTTCAACGAGAAGACCGCCACCCTGTACGCCGACTGTGGACTTTTCACCTGTCGCAAGGAAATAGTGAACGACCTTTACAACCTATTCCGCACCCTGCAAGGCAAGGAAGACCCGAAATTCACCACTCTCCTCGTCGCCCGCTTCAACCTCATACCGGAACTGAACCGCCTCATCGACCGTGAAATATCCCTTGCCGACCAAGGCAAAGGCGGACGTATCATCCTCAAAATGAACGCCCTCCAAGACCCCGCAATGATCGACCGACTCTACGAAGCCTCCGAACACGGCGTACAGATCGACCTCATCGTCCGCGGCATCTGCTGCCTCATACCGGAGCAGTCATACAGCCGTAACATCCGTGTCACCCGCATCGTCGACAGTTTTCTAGAGCACGCCCGCATCTGGTATTTCGGCAACGAAGGCTACCCCAAAGTATACATGGGCTCGCCCGACTGGATGCGCCGCAACCTCTACCGCCGTATCGAAGCCGTCACCCCTATCCTCGACCCCGACCTGCGCGCCAGTCTGATCGAAATGCTGCATATCCAGCTCACCGACAATCAAAAAGCCTGTTGGGTAGACGACAAACTGCAAAACGTATTCAAAAAAAGAATGTCCGGCACCCCCGCTGTCCGTGCCCAATACGATTTTTATGAATGGCTGAGTAAAAAAGCACAGGAAGTGCAGCGCTCATAACTTTTTGATCATCTCAAACTGCTTGCCCTCCGGCCCGATGTTTTTCGACCGGAGAAAAGCAGCCATCGAGCTGCCCCAATATCAGCATCAATAATCTTAACAAAATCATATTCATTACTTTCGATCATCTTCTGAGAAAGCAATGAGCCGATTCCCCTGCGGCAATATTCTTTGTCGACATCCATCTGAGTAACATCACCGGACGTAGACTCAAAAACTTCATAGCCAAGAAGTTTCTCGTCCGAAAAAACACCCAAACAAATAAAATCTTCGACAAATAACATAAAATGATATATTTACAAGCAATTCAATATATTGCAACACAACTGTCACACTTTTATCATTTCCACGACAAAACTCGAGTCAGTCCGAAAACCCCGTTTTGGTTCCATACCATACGGATTTGAGCTAGCTATCCGCTAGATTTGAGCTAACTATCCGCATGGACTCCCCTTCCTTCGGGAAGAAGGGGTGGCTGAAAGCCGGGGTGATAGAAAAAAAAGATTATCTCTAATTTGCTATGAATGAAAGAATTGCGTATTCACCTACCACCTCCCCCTGCTGGTACTCCTCCTTCCCGAAGGAGGAGATTTAAGATACTACCGACTTTTTAGTCAGCCCCAATTAAAGATACAGCCTACTTTTAATTCAGCTCATTTCCCATTCGAAAGAAACAAACTGTAAACAACCCGTTTTCGGATTGATCCCAAACCTCACACATCTTCCCGCATCACACCCCACACATCTTCCCGCATCACCCCACACCTCCGCCTCCCACCGCTCCACCCCACCCGCACGGTCCCCCGGCCTACTTTTTTCTCCGTCAAGCGAGCGCCCGCAACGGAGCGTTAAGAAGGGCAGACTGTTTGAGCGGAGCGAGTTTCTGCCCTTTAGCGTAGTGCAGGAAGCGAGTAGGAGAAAAAAGTAAGCCTTGAATTTTTCTTTGGTTCTTTCTTTTGTTTCAAGACAAAAGAAAGAACGTTGTAACACAAATGTAACATGTATGACATCCCCCTGCAACCTCAAACCCCGTCCTTTGCACCCAGAAATAACATACACAACTTTCTTTATGGAGACAATTTACTTATGCATTATCATTTTCCTGTTCGTGCTGGCCGTGTTCGATCTCATCGTCGGAGTCAGTAATGATGCAGTCAACTTTCTAAATTCGGCGGTAGGCGCCAAGGCCGCCTCATTCAAAACCATTCTTTTCATAGCCGGGATCGGCATTTTCATTGGCGCATCCCTGTCCAATGGCATGATGGACATAGCCCGTCACGGAATCTATCAGCCCGAGCACTTCTACTTTGCCGAAATCATGTGCATACTGCTCGCCGTCATGCTGACCGACGTAGTCCTTCTGGACGTCTTCAACTCCATGGGCATGCCCACCTCCACGACCGTCTCACTGGTCTTCGAGCTGCTTGGAGGAACTTTCGCCCTCTCCCTGATCAAAGTAAACAATGACGCCACCCTTGCTTTGGGCGATCTGATCAACACCGACAAAGCGCTCTCCGTGATCATGGCCATTTTCGTGTCCGTGGCCATCGCCTTCTTCTTCGGTATGTTAGTACAGTGGCTCGCCCGCATCGTCTTCACGTTCAATTACACGAAAAACTTCAAATACAGCATCGGCCTTTTCGGTGGGATCGCCGCCACCTCTATCATCTACTTCATGCTGATCAAAGGGCTGAAAGACAGCTCCTTCATGACCCCCGAAAACAAACAGTGGATACAGGACAACACGCTGCTGCTCATCGCCAGCTTCTTCGTCTTCTTCACGGCACTGATGCAAGTGCTTCACTGGCTCAAAGTCAACGTTTTCAAAGTAGTGGTACTGATGGGCACCTTTGCCCTCGCCCTCGCCTTCGCCGGCAACGACCTCGTCAACTTCATCGGAGTCCCCCTCGCAGGCTACTCCTCCTTCATTGACTACACCACCAACGGAGCCGGAGCAAGTCCGGACAGCTTCCTGATGACCTCGCTGCTAGGCCCCGCCAAGACACCGTGGTACTTCCTTATCGGTGCCGGCGCCATCATGGTCTACGCCCTCTGCACCTCCAAAAAGGCACACGCCGTCATCAAAACCTCGGTAGACCTCTCCCGTCAGGATGAAGGAGAAGAGAATTTCGGAAGCACCCCGATGGCACGCACACTGGTACGTTTCAGCATGACACTTGCCAACGGCACTTCCCGCATCATGCCCGAAAGCGCGAAGCAGTGGATCAACTCCCGCTTCCGCAAAGACGAAGCCATCATAGCCGACGGAGCCGCTTTCGACCTCGTCCGCGCCTCTGTCAACCTCGTCCTCGCCGGGCTGCTCATCGCCTTGGGAACGTCGCTGAAACTGCCGCTCTCTACCACCTACGTCACCTTCATGGTAGCAATGGGTACGTCGCTCGCCGACCGTGCATGGGGACGTGACTCCGCCGTTTACCGCATCACAGGCGTTCTGAGCGTCATCGGCGGCTGGTTCATCACTGCCGGAGCCGCCTTCACCATCTGCTTCTTCGTAGCCCTCGTGCTGCACTACGGCGGCAACATCTCCATCATCGCACTGATCGGAATAGCGATTTTCATCCTCATCCGCAGCCAGGTGATGTATAAGAAACGCAAGGCGAAAGAAAAAGGCAACGAAACGCTGAAACAACTCATGCAGACCGCCGACAGCGAAGAAGCGCTGCAACTGATGCGTAAACATACCCGCGAAGAACTCGCCAAAGTGCTGGAGTACGCCGAAACGAATTTCGAACTGACCGTCACCTCCTTTATACACGAAAACCTGCGCGGACTGCGTCGTGCCATGGGTTCCACGAAATTCGAAAAGCAGCTCATCAAGCAGATGAAACGCACCGGAACCGTTGCCATGTGCCGCCTTGACAACAACACCGTGCTCGAAAAAGGACTCTACTACTATCAAGGCAACGACTTCGCCAGCGAACTGGTGTACAGCATCTCGCGCCTCTGCGAACCGTGTCTTGAACACATCGACAACAACTTCAACCCGCTCGACGCCATTCAGAAAGGCGAATTCAGCGACGTGGCCGAGGACATCACTTATCTGATTCAGCAATGCCGCAAGAAGTTGGAAAACAACGATTATCAGAATATGGAAGAAGAAATCCGCCGTGCCAACGATCTCAACGGACAGCTCTCGCAACTGAAACGCAAAGAGTTGCAACGCATCCAAAGCCAGTCGGGCAGCATCCGGGTAAGTATGGTTTATCTGACCATGGTGCAGGAAGCTCAAAATGTAGTGACTTACATCATTAACCTGATGAAGGTAAGCCGGAAATTCCAGATGGAAACAGAAATGCCGTAAGGTTGCTCATCCAAAAGCACACAACAAAAGGGTTTATCTTCAGAAAGTCTATCTGATTAAATAAAATGCATTAGAGATAAACCGGAAAAAGCAAGAAGGGCTGCTCCCAAGTAGAATTGGGGCAGCCCTTTTTATGGTTGGGAGGTTGGGCGGAATCCGATCTGTCGGGATATTCTTTTATAGATGTCAAAATTCTCCAACTACCGCATTATCGGGCTCAAAAAACAGAATGTAGCAAACAGGGGTATAGGTGACCCCATTTTTTTGATAAACCGTTTGTTCATTGGACAGTACAAAGGCCTGATGAATCATTTCGCGTAGGATATGAACTAAATTCCACTACCTATTACTATACAAATTACCTATTACTTTCCCATACAAAAATCCCCTTTATTTAACCCCATATCATGAACAAATACGGTTTTAAATAAAAGGGGATTCTCTAATTTTTAAGAGAGGAGGTCAGTTTATGAATCTCCCGTCTTTTTAGCTTTCCGACGACGGAAGCGCAAGAGCGCTTCCAAAATATCCAATAACTTTTCTAAGAATAATTTCATAGCTTCCTTTTTTAGAATTAAAAAACAGAGTGAATGGAGCCATTTAATAAGGGAACCGATCATGTATTAGTGAGTCAGCGATTCAGCCTCATTAAACGGTTGGGTCCGGAGCCTCATCGTCGTCGCCTCCGGGAGTGCCTCCGCCGCCGGGGTTGTCTCCGCCTCCCGATTGATTTTTATCATCGTCGTCCACAAAGCCGCCCGCTACGTCCTTGACGTGAACAAATTCCACTCCGGAAGTCAGTGCGCGGGTAGTGACGCCATCGGCAGAACGGGTATATTCGGGAGTAAACTGACAGCGCAGCGAAACGATCTGCGAACTGCTGACTTTATTTTCCAACACGACTCCCTTTCCTCCGGCTTTGGCGATCATCGTAAATGTGCCCAAGCCTTCGAGACGTACTGTGCGGCTGTTGAGCAACTGTTCACGCATCACGGACATCAAGTTTCGAATCACGTTGTGGACATCACCCGGTGTCAGAGAAGCCTTCTCAGCAATCAGTTCCGCCATCTTCTGCGTGTTGACCATTTTCGAGAATTTCACGAGGCGGGGATAATACAGTTTCTGTCCCGCTTTGTTGGCGATATTCGCCTGATAAGGTTTGTAAATTAATGGCATAAGGTTGTTTTCCTTTCTTTTTTTAATGGTTGATGTAAGTTTTCTATGTGCAATCGATTACGGTGACAAAAGTAGGCGATGGCAAAAAAGTCCGAATACACGATGTAACGACTTGTAACGGAAGAGCACCAGTCGGCACGGCTTCGCACAAATACTGCCTCCAAGGACTTCTGTACAAAGCAACACCAAACGACTAAAAAAGGCGTACCTTTACATTGGCAACGAAAATGAAAGAAAGAAATATAGAAAAGATAGTAAAAGCAGTATCAAAAGACAATGAAAGCAAAAATCATGAAACCAACTTCCGAAGAAAATGCAACCCTGCCCCGCATACAGGCATACAGCAAAAGCCAACTGGCCACTCTCTACCTGCCCCACATACAGCCCGCCTCCGCACGCCGCACTCTCCGCAGCTGGATCGCCAAGAACACGGCACTACAAAACGAACTCGCCCGCACGGGATATTCCGAGAAAGCCATCCTGCTCACTCCGGCACAAGTAAGGCTCATCTTCCGTTTCTTGGGGGAACCTTGAAAGGCACGGAACTTAAAAAAAAACGAGCCACGCTCCTCTCAGACCATCTTCTCGTCAGCCGTATAAGGCAGTGTAAACCAAAAGGTACTCCCCTCCCCCTGCTGTGAGACGACACCGATCTTTCCGCCCATCTTTTCGACAATCGTCCGGCAGATAGGAAGTCCGAGTCCCGTACCCTGCACAAAGCTATTCAGCTTGACGAAACGACCGAAGATTTCATTAAGATGCTCCGCCGGTATTCCGTATCCGGTGTCCGTGACATAGAAATACAGAAAACCGTCCTCCTGCAGATAATATCCGAACTCGATACTGCCCTGCTCCGTAAATTTCATCGCATTATTGATCAGATTCATAACCACTTGCATCAGACGACTCCGGTCAGTATGTATGACGCATTCGGTCATCTGCACATGATACCAAATGCGGACACCGGGCTTTTTATTTCTCAGCCGGATGGTATCTTCGAGCTCTACGAACAGCCCGTGCACATCTATATCGGTGTACACAAAATCCAGCGTCCCCGCCTCGATCTTCGAAAGGTCGAGCACATCGCTGATAAGCTGAAGCAGGAGCACATTGTTGTTCTCAATGATGCGGACATACTCTTGCCTCTCTTCCGAAAGTTCCCCTTCTTCCGATGCCAACAGGTCGGAGAAGCCGACAATGGCGTTGAGAGGAGTCCGGATTTCGTGGCTTATATTGGCAAGAAAGGCAGATTTGAGCATGTTCGCTTCCTCAGCCTTCACTTTGGCCTCGACGAGTGCTTCCTCCATTTCTTTCCTTTGAGTGACTGTCAAGGACGAACCGACAAGACTCAGAGGCCTGCCGTTCTCGTCCCACTCGTCTACCGCTGCCCGAACTTCCACCCACTCATAATGGGAAGTATCACCTTGCCGGGGGGCGATCCGATATTCCTCCTTCACTTTATGCACTTCGCCATTGATGAGCTGTTCGCAGGCAAGCAACACCCGCTCCCTGTCCGGTTCGTAGATTTTGGAGAAATAGACGGAGGCGGGAATCAGCAGTTGATCGCCGTCGGTCACAGCTTCTTCTTTCATTATATATAGGTGACGGTCGATGTCGCAGATAAACATATCGGTTTCCAATTCCCACCTCCAAGGCGTCATGTCGGCAGCGTCCAGCACGGCAGCCAGCTTGTGATTGGTGGAACGCAGCATCTGCTGGGTCAGCGACAGTTCGGTATTGTCCACGCAAAAGACATCGATGCAGCCCTCCGTTCGGGAACATACGGCAATGACGGTGAGATACGTTTTCGTTTTTTCAAGATAATACTGAAAGGTCATTTCCTTCTTGCCTTTCAGTGCATTATAGCAGTCGAGCAGTTCCGGACTGTAAACTTTGTTCAGTTCACTGTATTTCTTTCCGAGTATTTTTTCTTTCGGCAGAATGTATTTTTCGAAAGTCGGGTTCACTTCCTGATAGATAAAGTCGACGATCCGCCCGTCGGTATCGTACACCAGTTTCTCACGGGCATACATGACGGGCATATTTTCGATCAGACTGCTGTAATTTCGCATGATGTCCAGCCGCTTGCTTCTTTCGGCCAGTGTCCGCCTCAGCCATACCACGTAAAGAACCGCCAAAATGATCATGATGAGAAACATGGCAAGGTAATATTTGTATTGCTCGAAAAACGTGGGAGGTTTCATGCAAAAAATCGCATTGGCGGGGCACAGGTCGGGCGACAGACCTGCGTCCAAGTAGTCAGTATAATTGATGATGGGACGGGGTGTGCCCATCGTCAATATTCTCACCTCCTGCGGATGTGGTTCGTTCAGCAGAGTTTTGATCAGCGGGAGCAGATGTTCCTTTATTTCGCTGTCGTTCCAGAAACAGCCGCCGATCAGTCCGTTGGCTTCGGCAGCATTATTGTGAAGTGTGAAAATAGGTGAGTCGGAATAGTAGCTCAGCAGTCGTGAAATGTTGGAAGTGAGAATCGTATTTCCGTGTTGTTCCTCCTTCTGCCATGACAGAAAAAGGACTGCCGTCGATGAGTCCGACACCTTCAGAGAGTCGACAAGGTCGTCGTTAGTGACTTCGTCAGCTATCAGACAGTCCGACAACACCTGCGGAAATTCCGTTCTCATCACCTCCTCCACTTCTTTCCTGCACTGCGCGCTGATCCAGCGTCTGTCGGACAAAAAGACGATCTTACGCATATCGGGGACGATGGCAGCCATCATTTCCAGCGTCTCCCTCACGTAAAAAGGTACGTAAAACACAGTCAGAGGAATGTCACCTTTATAATCCCTCAACGGCACTTCAGTGCCTGCGGGTGCAATGTATTTTTCCAGATATATTTCGGGCGGACCTACGGTTTCGCGCTCGGCACAAAGAAGCACGGGGACACCGTGCCAACGTTTGCCGATCGTCTCGTGGAGCAGTACCCATGCCGGATTGCCCAGCAGGATAATCAACTTCGGCTCTACGCGGGCATACCTTCTGAGCAGTTCGGATTTGTATCGCTCCAGCCCCTCGCCGGTGTTGATGGAAAACATACTCATGTGCTCGGTGTATATATTGGCCGGGGCGCTCTGAATCCGAAAATCTTTATAGACGGGCGCTATAAAATCATCGCTCCAAAGGCAGTTTTCGGTATAAGAATTGATAATCAAGATGTCGTAGGATGACGAATCATCGGCATACGTGTTGGTTCGGAACACACTGATCAGAAGAATGACAAGTACTGCCGTTTGTCGAATTATCTGCACTTTCATATATATGATTGCTTTGATTGTTTTTTTAATCTGTCACCGGATAGCTTAAAATATTGCTACTAAATCTTTAAATATTACTATACACGAATATAAGTTCTTTGAGAACTTGGTAAAAACGGCAAATATGTGATTTACAATATTTTACCAAACAAGTCATAAATCAACCGGCTCACCCGAAGGATTCATTCACATTCTCTGTTCAGAAAGCAGAATAACTGCTGTACGAACAGAGAATCTTTTTTCTATATATGTAAACATATAAGAAGAACAAAACACGGTAGAAAGGAGCAGGAAAAAAGATATCCTTTCCATCAAAAGTTCGGGTGACAAATTACGATATCCCGCCTGCAATTCAATCGGATAAAAAACTTATTTTTCAGATTTAGAGGGCTTCTGCATTGATTTTACAATAAGTATGACTACATTTGCAGTGATATACTTTATTAGGTAATAAACAGAAAGCAATCGCTGATAGCAAAGAATTATCTACGAAAGCGGGATACCAAGTTCTCAAAGGACTTACTTCAAATTATTAATAATTAATTCCTTTCACCCGGCTTTTCCTCCTTTTGTTTTCCACCTCTGTCTTCCGGTTTTTCCATCTTGCCATCTTTATCTTTCTTATACAATGATTTATTCTTACTGAAATCAATCTCAATGACAGCTTTGGAAGATGACAGGACACGACAATGTACCACTCCGGCACCGTTGAGCAGAAAATTCACCACAGAGACCAACAATGCCAACAGATGTTCGGCAAACACGCAATTGACAGACAGGCACGTCGTCATATTAAAAATCGTAGTCCAATTGGACATCGACTTGCACATCCAAGCGCCCAAAATCCGCCTGATCGACGATTCCGAACAGTCGGAATGTTCCCTCAGAAAATTCTCGTCAAACCCATTATCGTCAATAATATCTCTAATTTCCTCGATGATTTCCAGCTTTTCTTTATCATCGCTATGCTGCAAACCGCTATATTTTTTCTCCAGCTTATGCTTCAGCTCAATCTTTTGCAGAATCAATGCCCGGTTTATCGCAACTTTTGACTGGACGCTGTCCGAAGTTGCATTTTCTTGGGGAGTATCTCCTTGAGGTACATTTTCTTGCAGTGTATTCTCTTGAGATTTAGTCTTCTGCACCATCTTTTTCGGGAATGCAGTAGACTGATTTTCAGTTTTTTGTTTCATGTTCATCTTTTCCGAATTTGCGTTTTGAAGATTTGCTTTTTCTTCACTTGTACTTCTTTGTTTGATACATCTTTGTTTTGTACTACTCTGTTTTGTACTACTCTGTTTACCATTATTACTAACACCTGAATTAATTTTCATTTTTTTATTATTTTATTGTTTCAAGTTAATTCGACAAAATTCCGAAAATTCTTTTAACATTCTCCGTCACGCGTGACACTTTCTCAATATATCTTTCATTTTCGTCAAGCGTGAACGAAATATGTTCTACCCATAATCTACTTTTGCCCCGAAATCAATAAAAAACAATTGAACAGTATGACTGAAATTAAAAAGCAACATTCCCTCCAACGGGTGCGACTCATGAGACAGGCCGCCGTCATCCGTCGCAACAATGACATGAACCGACGTGACTCGCTCATCATCGCCCACCGGATCGGTGGATTGATCCGGAAGATGCACAGGGAGAGCGTGAAATTCTGCTACACCAAGCAGGACGGAAGCGTGCGCCACGCTGTCGGCACGCTCACCGGGTATCAACACTGTTTTCACCGCCCCTATATGCCACGACCGGAAAATACGTTTGTAGTCTACTACGATCTCGAAGCCAAAGGGTGGCGCACGTTTCATGCCGAAAATTTCCTTTGCGTCGAATGAGTTTCGAAGAGCAGATGAGTTTCGGGCAACAAATGAGATTCGGAAAACAAATAAGACTTGGCAACAAATGACTTCAGAAGAACGAAAAGAATGGGAAACGCTTTGCAGAATGTATCATGTGGACTCTTTGTACGAGGCCATTCAAGGGTGTCAGGAGGAACTGGAGTTTCTCGTTCGCTGTGCAAAACGGCTCGAACCCCGTGCAGAGGAAGAATGAGAAAGGTCAAAGACCGGAGTAAGCGGGCGGAACCGTCTCATATCAGCGAGGAGGCTACGCCGTTTAACAGTCCTTGTTTATGCCTTTTCTACCTTGCAGGCTACGCCGTTTCTGCCTTGCAGGCTGCGCCGTTTATCCCCGGCGGTTTCGGAAAAGGGATTTCTTTTTAACGAAGTGTAATTTTATTAACAATATAAAGAATAAAGTATGGAAAATTGGAGATTTATCGAAGCAAATTCCGACTATATGATTTCGGATCACGGACGGATATTGAGTTTCAAAGGCAAATCGAAGTTGATAATCAGCAGCACCATTACCTCAAAAGGTTATGAACACGTGGCCATCCGCCAGAAGGGAATATACGTCGGCTACTCTGTACACCGCTTAGTGGCAACAGCTTTTATCCCCAACCCGAAGCGTCTCCCCCAAGTGAACCACCTCGACGGAAACAAGCTGAACAACCACGTCGCCAACCTCGAATGGTGCGATGCCTACGATAACATCATGCACGCCATCCGGACCGGTCTGCGCCCGTTGACACCCGCCCTATCTCCCGTACCCTGTGCCACGACGGACGAGGCAGGAAATATCCTGCAAGCCTATCCATCCATGAACGCCCTGGTAAAAGGGGAGCAAATGAACCCTAAACAACGCAATTGGCTGATGCTGCATTTATTGCATCCCGAAAGGCTGAAGCAATCTGCCATGAAGAAAAAGCCAAGAGCCGAAAGAAGCGGTTCGGAAGACTGCTTTCTGATAGCGCCCGAAATACCTGTGCTGCCTGTCACAGTTGATTCAGTCGGGGAGTTCGAAGCAGGCAATTCACTTGGGATAGGCAAATCGAGGGGTTCAGTCGGGCAGTCCGAAGCAGGCAATCCGCTTGGGATAGGCAAATCGAGTAATTCAGTCGAGGAGTTCGAAGCAGGCAATCCACTTGGGATAGGCAAATCGAGCAATTCAGGCGGGGAGTTCGAAGCAGGCAATGTATGTGTACAGCCAGTTTCTTTTTCCTTTGTTTCATCGCCTTTTCCTCTTATTTCTCTCTTTGCCCCTATACATCATTCAGTGACGCAGCACTATTACCGCCGCCTGTCCCCCGAAGAATCCGCCGGTTTTGGTTTCAACACTTATGTATTACCCAGACAAAGAAAGGAGATTTTGCAATGAAAGACACCATCATCATCCACTGTTCCGCCACCCGTGCGGGACAGGACATCACCGCTGCCGACATCGACTGCTGGCACCGTGCCCGTGGCTTTTGGTCTATCGGCTATCATTACGTCATCCGCCTCGACGGCACCATCGAACCGGGACGGGACGTCACCCTCGAAGGGGCACATTGTATGGGCTGGAACCAGCGTTCCATCGGCATCTGCTACGTCGGCGGACTGGACAAGGAAGGCCACCCCGCCGACACACGGACAGAAGCACAACGTACCGCCCTCATCCGACTGGTGAAAGCGCTGCAACTTGTCTTCCCCAGCGCGAAACAGGTCATCGGACACCGGGACACAAGCCCCGACCTCAACGGGGACGGCATCATCTCACCCAATGAGTACATGAAAGCCTGTCCCTGCTTCGACGTGAAAAAGGAGTTCTAGGTCGTAGTTCGACAATTCCGTCACAGTTCAAGCAAGTCGATTACAGTTCAAGTAATTCATACGATTCGGCAACTGAAACAAAAAGAAAAATGAAAACAAAGAAAGTAATACGCGTAAATCATGGCAAAGTATTTGGAAGCGATCATTGGTACACTTTTCATTGTCCCCAATGTGGCAGAATAATAGAATCAAAAGGAGATTGCCCTAAATGTAGAGCAAAAATCGACTGGAGTTGACAGAGCAAAGCAGTGTGTTTTTGAGATAGCTATCCACCGGTCTTGAGCTAGCTATCCCTCAAAGAAATAAACTAAAACAGTAATACACAATAGTAACTCTATTCTCCTCCTTCGGGAAGTACCCGTAGGGGGAGGTGGTAGGTGAATACATAATCCTATCATTTACAAAGAAATAGGTATAAACATTATTTCTCCTACCACCTCGGTCTGCGACCACTCCTCCTTCCCGAAGCTACCCTTTATACACAAGTATATATTATTTTTTTTATCTTTGCTTGATGTT
>DXOL01000056.1:0-122270 GCA_019412825.1 Bacteroides thetaiotaomicron
GATCACAAGAGCAAGAACGGTGGTCAGAGTGTTGACTAGTCCTACGAGAACTTGGTAAAAAACGCAAGTTTGTCGCTTTGACTGTTAAATATATGCAGAGAAAATCTTATCTTTGCCATCGTTAAACTAACTAATACCCCCATTTATGAAAAGAAATCATTATTTACTTACCCTTGTTCTCTTGTTAGGGTGCTCCATCTTTGTAAAAGCTTCAGACACCGTTTTTGTACATCAGACACAAATTCCTATTTTAATTGAGCGGCAGGATAACGTATTGTTCTACTTTCGTTTAGATGCAAAAGAAAGCCGGATGATGGATGAGATCGTTCTGGATTTTGGGAAGAGTGTCAATCTGTCGGATGTACAGGCTGTCAAACTCTATTATGGCGGTACGGAAGCTTTACAAGATAGAGGAAAGAAGAGCTTTGCGCCAGTTGATTATATATCCAGCCACCGTCCGGGGAAGACATTGGCGGCGATACCGTCTTATTCGATAAAATGTGCGGAAGTCTTGCAGCCTTCTGCAAAAGTAGTTTTGAAGAGTCATTATAAGTTGTTCCCGGGGATTAATTTCTTTTGGATCAGCTTGCAGATGAAGCCGGAGACTTCTCTTTTCACGAAAATAAGTTCCGAACTTCAATCAGTGAAGATAGATGGTAAAGAAGCCATTTGTGAAGAACGGTCGCCGAAAGATATTATTCATCGGATGGCGGTGGGTGTCCGCCACGCCGGTGATGACGGTTCGGCTTCTTTCCGTATTCCCGGATTGGTAACTTCAAATAAAGGAACGCTGCTTGGCGTATATGATGTCCGTTATAATAGCAGTGTCGATCTGCAGGAATATGTAGATGTCGGTTTGAGCCGTAGCACGGATGGCGGCAAAACATGGGAAAAGATGCGCCTTCCTCTTTCGTTCGGCGAATACGATGGTTTGCCTGCTGCACAGAATGGAGTAGGGGATCCTTCTATTTTGGTAGATACCAAAACGAATACAATATGGGTTGTTGCCGCATGGACACACGGAATGGGTAATCAACGTGCCTGGTGGAGTTCTCATCCCGGAATGGATCTATATCAAACGGCACAACTGGTGATGGCTAAAAGTACGGATGACGGTAAGACCTGGTCGAAACCGATTAATATAACCGAACAAGTAAAAGACCCTTCCTGGTATTTCTTGCTTCAGGGACCGGGACGGGGGATAACAATGAGTGATGGAACCTTAGTATTCCCTACTCAGTTTATCGACTCTACCCGTGTACCTAATGCCGGTATCATGTATAGTAAAGACCGCGGAAAAACATGGAAGATGCACAACATGGCACGCACCAATACAACCGAAGCGCAAGTAGTAGAAACAGAGCCCGGAGTGCTGATGCTGAATATGCGGGATAACCGTGGAGGAAGCCGTGCTGTGGCAACAACAAAAGATCTGGGCAAGACATGGACAGAACATCCTTCCTCCCGGAAAGCCTTGCAGGAACCTGTATGTATGGCCAGTTTGATTCATGTGGAAGCTAAAGATAATGTACTTGATAAAGATATCCTTTTATTCTCGAATCCGAATACGACCAGAGGACGCAATCATATAACTATTAAAGCCAGCCTGGACGGCGGACTGACCTGGCTTCCCGAACATCAGTTAATGCTGGATGAAGGAGAAGGCTGGGGATATAGCTGTCTGACAATGATTGATCGGGAAACGATTGGTATCTTGTATGAGAGTAGTGCAGCCCACATGACATTTCAAGCAGTAAAACTGAAAGATTTGATTCGATGAAAAGTCTTCGAATCTTTTTGGGGATTGCATTTTTATTCCATACCTTATATATATTGGGAGCAGATCATTTGCGTCTGCTTCCCCAACCTCAGCAATGTGTGCTTGCAAAAGGATATTTTATCGTGGGTAAAATGCAGCTTTCCACTCCTGTGCTTTCGCAGGAATGGAAACAGTTTGTGACGGAGATGGGAGGTACTCTGACTGATAAGTCGGCATCCTCTATCAATATAAAATTGGTTGACGCGATTGACAACGTACCTGTCAATCAGGAAGAGGCTTATCGTCTGACTATTACTCCAAAGGCAATTACTGTGGAGGCTGTAGCAGAGCGCGGAGTATATTGGGCAATGCAGACGCTATATCAACTAAAAGAAGAAAAGGGAAAGAAAATCCGCTTGCAATGTGGTACTATCACTGATTGGCCGGCTTTCCGGATTCGGGGTTTCATGCAGGATGTAGGGCGTAGCTACTTGTCTTTGGAAGAGTTGAAACGTGAGATAGCCATATTATCCCGATTTAAAATCAATACTTTTCATTGGCACTTGACGGAAAATCAGGCATGGCGTCTAGAGAGTAAAATCTTTCCGATGCTGAATGACAGTACGAATATGACTCGTATGGCGGGTAAGTATTACACGTTGGAGGAAGCGAGAGAGTTGACTGAGTTCTGTAAAGCTCATCAGGTACTGTTGATTCCGGAGATTGATATGCCCGGACATAGTGCAGCATTTATCCGTACTTTCCGTCATGATATGCAAAGTCCGGAAGGAATGAAAATCCTGAAACTTCTGCTGGATGAGATTTGTGAGACGTTTGATGTTCCATATCTCCATATTGGAACGGACGAAGTGCATTTTACCAATCCGCAGTTTGTGCCCGAAATGGTGGCTTATGTCCGTGTCAAAGGGAAAAAAGTGATTTCCTGGAATCCCGGATGGAAGTATGAGACGGGTGAGATCGACATGATGCAACTTTGGAGTTATCGTGGCAAAGCCCAACAGGGTATTCCCGCTATTGACTCCCGTTTCCATTATTTGAATCATTTTGATACGTTCGGCGATATAATTGCTCTATATAATAGTCGGATTTATAATGCGGATATGGGAAGTGATGATCTTGCCGGAGTCATTATGGGTATCTGGAATGATCGTTTGATAGACAAAGAATGGAATATTGTTTTGGAAAATAACTTCTACCCGAATATGCTGGCTATTGCAGAGCGTTCATGGCAGGGAGGAGGAACTGAATATTTTGATAAGCAAGGAACAATTCTTCCTGTAGATGAAAACTCTGAGGTCTTTCGTAATTTTGAGGACTTCGAAAGTCGTATGTTATGGTATAAAGAGCATCTGTTTAAGGATTATCCATTTGCCTATGTCAAACAGACTCATGTAAAATGGAATATTACAGATGCTTTTCCGAATGAGGGGGATCTAACTAAAGTTTTTCCACCGGAAGAAGAGTTGAAAGATTCATATATCTATGAAGGGAAGCAGTATGGAGTGCGTCCTGCTATAGGAGCCGGTATCTATCTTCGGCACGTATGGGGTAAGATAGTGCCGGCTTTTTACAAAGACCCACAGGAGAATCATACTGCTTATGCCTATACGTATGTCTATTCTCCTAAAGCACAGGAAGTCGGCTTATGGGCTGAATTTCAGAATTATGGACGTTCAGAGAATGATCTGCCGCCATTGCCGGGAAAGTGGGATTATAAAGAAAGCTGTATTTGGATTAATGATCAGAAAATACTGCCTCCGGTATGGTCTGCTACCCATAGGGTGAAAAGCTCGGAAACAGCCTTAGGTAATGAAAATTGTGTGGCACGTCCGCCACTACGGGTTCATTTGCATAAAGGCTGGAATAAAGTATTGCTGAAACTGCCTGTCGGCAAATTCTCAACGAATGAAGTACGATTGGTTAAATGGATGTTTACTGCAGTATTTGTTACTCCTAACGGCGATAAGGCTGTAGAAGGACTGATCTATTCTCCGGAAAAGAAAATGTAATAGACTTTTATATGATGAAAAATGTATTATTGATTGTTGTTGCAATCTTGTTTATTGCATCAGCCAATGCACAGGAAAATAAATATTCTACTTTTTATTATCAACGGACCACTTTGTTTGAGGAACTGCCGATCACTTCTAAAGATATAATCTTCTTGGGAAACAGTATCACAAATGGTGCCGAATGGTCCGAACTGCTGAATAATAAGTATGTGAAGAACCGAGGCATCAGCGGAGATATCTGTATGGGAGTTTATGACCGGCTGGATGCGGTACTGAAAGGTAAACCAGCTAAAATATTTCTACTGATTGGCATCAACGATGTCAGTAGAGGAACACCGGCAGATACAATTGTAAAAAGGATTGGTCTGATTATTCAAAAAGTGAAACAATGTTCTCCGAAAACAAAACTTTACTTGCAGAGTGTGTTGCCTGTTACTGATTATTATAAGAAGTTTGAACGGCACACTTCTCGTTGGCAGACTGTTCCCGAAATCAATAAAGAGCTAAAGATGATTGCGGCAAAGGAAAATCTGACTTATATTGATCTTTATTCTCATTTTGTGGATGAAGAAACAGGGAAGATGAATGTGGAATATACGAATGACGGGGTACATCTGTTAGGTAAAGGGTATAAGAAATGGGTCGAAATTATCAAACCTTACGTTGACAAAAAATGAAGAAGTCCCTTATTATTTGTTTATTCCTGACATTGGGAGCCGTGCTCAATGCGCAACAACATCGTATCAAAGTTGCCTGTATCGGGAATAGTATCACCTATGGTTATGGATTGCCCGACCGGACTACGCAATCGTATCCGGTGCAATTACAGAAGATGTTGGGAGAGTCTTATCAAGTCGAAAACTTCGGCAAATCGGGTGCTACCTTGTTGAATAAAGGGCACCGGCCTTATATGCAGCAAGATGAGTATCGCAGAGCGATCGACTTCGCCGGAGATATTGTGGTTATTCATTTGGGCATCAATGATACAGATCCCCGTGATTGGCCCGATTATCGTGATTTCTTTGTGAAAGATTACATTGAATTGATCGATTCTTTTCGGGCGGCTAATTCTAAAGTCCGGATTATGATTGCCAGACTTACGCCTATTGCCGATCGGCATCCTCGTTTCCTGTCAGGGACACGTGACTGGCATGGAGAAATACAATTGGCTATTGAAAATGTGGCACGCTATACCGGAGTACAGTTGATCGACTTTCATGGGCCGTTATATCCATACCCTTTCATTTTGACGGACTCCGTACACCCTAATCCCGAAGGAACGTTTATTATGGCTCAGACCGTATATTCCGCTATTACCGGAGATTATGGCGGACTGAAAATGTCGTTGCTTTATACAGACAATATGGTATTGCAACGAGATGTTCCGTTGACGGTTCAAGGAATTGCCAATGCCGGAGACCAGGTAACTGTGAGCATAGCCGACCGGCAAATGAAAACAAAAGCAGGGCTGAATGGAAAATGGTCGGTAACGTTGCCTCCTTTAAAGGCGGGTGGTCCTTATACCTTAAAGATCTCAACGGATGAGAAGGTTCTTCAATATCAAAATGTGTTAGCGGGTGAAGTCTGGCTTTGTTCCGGTCAGTCAAATATGGAGTTTATGCTGAAACAGTCTTCGACTGCCCGAGCCGATATCCCATGTGCCGCAGATCAGCAACTTCGTTTGTATGATATGAAAGCACGTTGGCGCACAAATGCCGTCGAATGGGAGGCGACCGTACTTGACTCGTTGAATCATCTCCAATATTATAAGGATACGGAATGGAAAAGTTGTACTTCGGCGACAGCTTCTGATTTCTCGGCAATTGCATACTATTTTGGTAAGATGTTAAGAGATAGCTTGAAGGTTCCGGTTGGATTGATTTGCAATGCTGTTGGTGGATCACCTACAGAAGCTTGGGTAGATAGAGCTAGTTTGGAATATCAGTTTCCCGCCATTTTAAAAGACTGGACTAAAAATGACTTTATTCAGGAATGGGTGCGTGGACGGGCTGCTTTGAATATAAAAAAGTCAGCAAACAGCCAGCAGAGGCATCCGTATGAGCCTTGTTATTTATATGAGTCGGGGATTCGGCCTTTGGAACAGTATCCGATACGAGGAGTAATTTGGTATCAGGGAGAATCGAATGCGCATAATTGGGAAGCCCATGAAAAGTTATTTAAACTGCTTGTGAATAGTTGGCGAAAGAATTGGAATAATGTCTGCCTGCCCTTTTATTATGTACAATTATCCAGTTTGAATCGTCCTTCCTGGCCTTGGTTTCGTGATAGTCAGCGTAGAATGTTGAATGAAATTTCTCATATCGGAATGGCTGTATCCAGCGATTATGGTGACTCTCTGGATGTGCATCCTACCTGTAAGAAACCTGTGGGAGAGCGTTTGGCGCGATGGGCTTTGAATAAAACGTATCAGAAAAATGTCATTCCTTCCGGTCCTTTATTTCGTGACGCAGACGTTCGCGGTGGGAAAGTCTTTTTGTCTTTTGATTATGGAAAAGGGATGCGGAGTTCGGACGGAAAGCCCTTACGATGCTTTGAAGTAGCGGAATACGATGGCATCTATTATCCGGCAACGGCTGAGGTTGTAGGAGAACAGGTGATGGTGTATAGTAAAGAAGTGCCAAATCCCCGCTATGTACGATATGGTTGGCAACCTTTTACGCGGGCTAATCTGATCAATCAGGCGGGACTGCCTGCTTCGACATTTCGTGTCGAATTTTCGGTGAAATGAGATATTTTGTGGCTTCAATAGGAAATATTTAACAAAAAAACAATATCTTTACTCCGTTAATATCTAATGCCCCCACTATGATCTTAAATTTGACAGGAAAGATAGCTCCGATAGCATGTGGATTGCTATGTTGCTGTAGTATGGTTTATGCTCAGGGTAATGACACTTCGGAAGTCATGATACTGGATACCGGTTGGGAATTTTCTCAATCAGGGACTGAAAAGTGGATGTCAGCCACAGTTCCCGGTACAGTTCATCAGGATCTGATCAGTCATGAACTACTGCCGAATCCCTTTTATGGGATGAATGAAAAGAAAATTCAATGGGTGGAGAATGAGGACTGGGAATACAGAACCTCATTTATAGTCTCCGAAGAGCAATTGAACCGTGACGGAATCCAACTTATTTTCGAAGGTCTCGATACCTATGCAGACGTATATCTAAACGGCTCATTATTGCTGAAGGCTGATAATATGTTTGTGGGTTATACACTTCCTGTAAAATCTGTGCTGCGTAAGGGTGAGAATCACTTATATATTTATTTCCATTCACCTATCCGGCAAACGTTGCCACAATATGCTTCCAATGGCTTTAATTATCCAGCGGATAACGATCATCACGAGAAACATCTTAGTGTATTTAGCCGTAAGGCTCCGTATAGTTACGGTTGGGACTGGGGTATCCGAATGGTGACAAGTGGTGTCTGGCGTCCGGTTACTCTTCGTTTTTACGACGTAGCTACCATATCCGACTATCATGTCAGACAATTATCGCTGACAGATGAAAACGCTCGTCTGTCTAATGAACTGATTGTAAATCAAATTGTTCCTCAGAAAACTCCGGCTGAAGTAAGGGTTAGTGTATTGTTGAATGGAACTACCGTTACAGAGGTAAAACAGCAGGTGACACTGCAACCCGGGATAAATCATATCACTCTTCCTACTGAAGTGACGAACCCTGTACGATGGATGCCCAATGGTTGGGGAACTCCGACTCTGTATGATTTCTCGGCTCAGATAGCTTGTGGAGATCGGATTGTTGCGGAACAATCTCATCGGATTGGTTTACGAACGATTCGTGTGGTGAATGAAAAAGATAAGGACGGAGAATCTTTTTATTTTGAAGTCAATGGTATACCGATGTTTGCCAAAGGAGCTAATTATATTCCTCAAGATGCATTGTTGCCTAATGTTACTACGGAACGCTATCAGACTTTGTTCCGTGACATGAAGGAAGCTAATATGAATATGGTTCGTATATGGGGTGGCGGGACGTATGAGAATAATCTTTTCTATGACCTTGCCGATGAGAACGGAATACTTGTCTGGCAGGATTTTATGTTTGCGTGTACCCCTTATCCATCCGATCCTACTTTCCTGAAACGGGTAGAGGCGGAGGCTGTTTACAATATTCGCCGTCTTCGGAATCATGCTTCTTTGGCGATGTGGTGTGGTAATAATGAAATACTGGAAGCTCTGAAATATTGGGGCTTTGAGAAGATGTTTACTCCGGAGGTTTATCAAGGATTAATGCATGGTTATGATAAACTGTTCCGTGAACTGTTACCTTCAATGGTCAAAGAATTTGATTCGGATCGTTTTTATGTACACAGTTCGCCCTATCTCGCTAACTGGGGGCGTCCGGAATCATGGGGGACAGGAGACAGTCATAATTGGGGAGTCTGGTACGGAAAGAAGCCATTTGAGTCTTTAGATACCGATTTGCCACGTTTTATGAGTGAATTTGGTTTCCAGTCATTTCCGGAAATGAAAACCATTGCTGCTTTTGCTGCTCCTGAAGATTATCAGATTGAGTCTGAAGTGATGAATGCGCATCAGAAGAGTAGTATTGGCAATTCATTGATCCGTACTTATATGGAACGTGATTATATCATTCCCGAAAGTTTTGAGGATTTTGTGTATGTCGGATTAGTCTTGCAAGGACAGGGGATGCGGCATGGACTGGAAGCTCACAGACGCAATCGTCCTTATTGTATGGGGACATTGTACTGGCAGTTGAACGACAGTTGGCCGGTGGTATCCTGGTCAAGTATTGATTATTATGGTAATTGGAAGGCATTACATTATCAGGCAAAGCGTGCTTTTGCACCGATCTTGATCAATCCTATACAGCAAAATGACAGTTTGAGTGTCTATCTGATCTCAGACCGGCTGGATGCAATGGAACAAATGACATTGGAAATGAAAGTTGTGGATTTTGATGGAAAAACGCTGGGAAAGAAGCTACAAGTGCATTCATTGAAAGCTCCGGCTAATACTTCCCAATGTGTTTATAGTGCAAAACTGGATGGCTGGCTGACTCCCGAAGAGTGCCAACGCAGCTTCTTGAAATTGATACTCAAAGATAAATCGGGACATCAGGTGGCTGAGAGCGTCCATTTTTTCAGAAAGACGAAAGAACTGGAACTTCCCCCGGCATCAGTATCCTATAAAATGAAGCAGACGGATGGTAAATGTGAATTGACTCTCTTTTCATCAATGTTGGCAAAAGATGTTTTTATTGAGACTCTATTGCAAGGAGCCCGTTACAGTGACAACTTCTTTGATCTCTTACCCGGAGAACGTAAGAAAGTGATTATCACTTCTCCGCGGATAAAGAAGGGAGAAGAGTTATCTGTCAATATCAAGCATATTCGAGAAACCTATAAATAAAACTAATTTATTAACTACTAACACCTAATTTTTATTTTATGAAACAACTCCTAAAACTAACAGGATGTCTGGCGCTGGCAGGACTGATGAGCTCTTGTGGCTCGGTACAAGAAGAAGCCAATTATCAGATTATCCCGTTACCACAAGAAATTGTAACATCGCAAGTGAACCCCTTTATCTTGAAAAGCGGTGTGAAAATCCTTTATCCGGAAGGAAATGAGAAGATGCAGCGTAATGCACAATTTTTGGCTGATTATCTGAAGACTGCAACCGGAAAAGACTTTTCGATTGAAGCCGGAACAGAAGGAAAAAATGCTATAGTGCTGGCGTTAGGCTCAGAAGTAGAAAACCCTGAATCTTATCAGTTGAAAGTCACCGATCAAGGTGTCACGATAACTGCCCCTACAGAAGCCGGAGTTTTCTATGGTATTCAGACTTTGCGTAAATCATTGCCTGTTGCTTTGGGTGCTGATGTAGCATTGCCTGCTGTTGAAATCAAGGATGCTCCTCGTTTCGGTTATCGTGGTGCGCATTTCGATGTCAGCCGTCATTTCTTCACAATTGATGAAGTGAAGACTTATATTGATATGCTGGCTTTGCACAACATGAACCGTTTGCACTGGCATATCACTGACGACCAGGGATGGCGTCTGGAAATCAAGAAATATCCGAAGTTGACGGAAATAGGTTCTCAAAGATCGGGAACGGTCATCGGACGTAACTCCGGCGAATATGACAATACCCCCTATGGTGGATTCTATACACAGGAACAGGCTAAAGAAATTGTTGATTATGCCGCAGAACGTTATATCACTGTTGTTCCAGAGATTGACCTTCCGGGACATATGCTGGCTGCCCTCACCGCTTATCCGGAATTGGGTTGTACCGGTGGGCCGTATGAAGTCTGGAGACAATGGGGAGTAGCCGATGATGTACTTTGTGCCGGCAACGATCAGGTTTTGAAGTTTCTGGAAGATGTATATGGCGAATTGATTGAAATTTTCCCTTCAGAGTATATCCATGTAGGTGGTGACGAATGTCCGAAGGTAAGATGGGAGAAATGTCCGAAATGTCAGGCACGTATCAAAGCGTTGGGCTTGAAATCAGATAAGAATCATAGTAAGGAAGAACGTTTGCAGAGTTTCGTTATCAATCATATCGAGAAGTTCCTGAACGATCACGGACGTCAGATTATCGGTTGGGATGAGATTCTCGAAGGCGGACTTGCTCCTAATGCAACAGTTATGTCATGGCGTGGTGAAAGTGGAGGTATTGAAGCTGCCAAGCAGAAACATGATGTGATCATGACCCCGAACACTTATCTGTATTTTGATTATTATCAGGCTAAAGATACTGAAAATGAACCTTTCGGTATCGGAGGTTATTTACCGATGGAAAGAGTATACAGCTATGAGCCGATGCCGGCTTCTCTTACTCCGGAAGAACAGCAGTATATAAAAGGTGTACAGGCCAATCTCTGGACAGAATATATTGCTACTTTCTCTCATGCTCAATATATGGTATTGCCTCGTTGGGCTGCTTTGTGTGAAATTCAGTGGTCAACGCCTGATAAGAAGAACTACGAAGATTTCTTGTCTCGTCTTCCACGACTGATTAAATGGTATGATGCAGAAGGATATAATTATGCAAAGCACGTATTTGACGTAAAAGCAGAATTTACTCCGAATCCGGCTGATGGTACTTTAGACATTACACTTACTACAATCGACAATGCACCGGTTCATTATACGTTGGATGGTACGGAGCCGACTAGTGCTTCTCCTGTTTATAATGGTGTTCTGAAAGTCAAGGAAAATGTAGACTTCTCGGCTATAGCCATTCGTCCTACTGGAAATAGTCGTGTCGTTTCTGAGAAAATCGATTTCAGTAAATCAAGCATGAAGCCGATTGTTGCCAATCAGCCGGTAAATAAACAATATGAGTTCAAAGGTGTATCTACTTTGGTAGATGGTTTGAAGGGAAATGGTAACTATAAAACCGGACGTTGGATTGCGTTTAGAGAAAATAATATGGATGTGACTATTGACTTCAAACAACCAACCGAGATTTCAAGTGTTGCTATTTCTACATGTGTGGAGAAGGGAGACTGGGTATTTGATGCAAGAGAATTCTCAGTAGAGGTCTCAGAAGATGGCACAAACTTCACGAAAGTGGCATCCGAAGCCTATCCTGCAATGAAAGAAACTGATAAAAATGGCATTTATGACCATAAACTAACATTTACACCTGTAACTGCACAGTATGTGAAAGTTATAGCCTCTCCCGAGAAAAGTATTCCGGAATGGCATGGTGGCAAGAGTTATCCAGGCTTTTTATTTGTAGACGAAATCACTATTAATTAATGAATATAAGAAAGAGATACACTAAAGTTTGTCTTTTCTTATGGGTAATCGGGATGTGTCTTTGTGCACATCCCATAAAAGCACAGTCCGTAATTCCTGTTCCCTTAAAGATGGAACAGGGTACGGGCTCTTTTTTACTCTCTGAAAAAACAAAGCTTTATACAAACCTACAGGGAGAAGAAGCTATTCTTCTGGGCGACTATCTGAAAACTGCATTACCTGTACAATTTAAGGAAGGGAAAAAGAAAGATAAACAAAATGTTTTGTCTTTATTGATAACAGAAAAGAATCCTCAGTTGGTTTCACCGGAAAGTTATATATTATCCGTTACTCCTGAGCATATTCTGATTCAAGCCTCTTCCGGAGCAGGGTTGTTTTATGGAATTCAGACATTGTTGCAGTTATCTCAGCCTTCGGGCACGGGTTATTCTATAGCTTCTGTTGAAGTACAGGATACTCCTCGTTTTGCTTATCGTGGGATGATGCTGGATGTCTCCCGTCACTTCTTCTCTAAAGAATTTGTGAAGAAACAGATAGATGCATTGGCATTTTATAAACTAAACCGTTTGCACTTGCATTTGACGGATGCGGCAGGATGGAGACTTGAAATAAAGAAATATCCTTTATTGACGGAATTTGCAGCCTGGCGTACAGATGCAAACTGGAAGAAGTGGTGGAATGGCGGACGAAAATATCTCCGTTTTGATGAGCCCGGTGCTTCCGGTGGTTATTATACTCAGAATGATATGAAGGAGATTATTGCATATGCGCAACAGCATTATATCACAATCATTCCTGAAATCGAGATGCCTGCCCATTCAGAAGAAGTATTGGCTGCTTATCCGCAACTCTCTTGTTCGGGTGAACCTTATAAAAACGCGGATTTCTGTGTTGGAAATGAAGAAACATTCACTTTCTTAGAAAATGTGCTTACTGAAGTAATGGAACTTTTTCCATCGGAATATATTCATGTAGGAGGCGATGAGGCTGGTAAGGCGGCTTGGAAGACTTGTCCGAAATGTCAGAAAAGGATGCAGGATGAACATCTTTCTAATGTAGACGAACTACAAAGCTATCTGATCCATCGCGTTGAACTGTTTCTGAATGCTCACGGACGTAAGTTGTTGGGTTGGGATGAGATTCTTCAAGGTGGTCTGGCTCCTAATGCTACTGTAATGTCATGGCGTGGTGAAGAAGGAGGTATTGCTGCTGTCCGTTCCGGTCATCAGGCAATTATGACTCCCGGTCAATATTGCTATCTGGATAGTTATCAGGATGCTCCGTATTCTCAGCCGGAAGCTATCGGAGGATATTTGCCCTTGGAGAAGGTTTATTCATATAATCCGGTCTCAGATTCTTTAACTGTAGAACAGGCAAAACTTGTTTACGGTGCGCAGGCAAATCTATGGGCAGAATATATCCCCACTCCGGAGCATATGGAATATATGATATATCCTCGTATCCTTGCTTTGGCAGAAGTGGCTTGGTCGGCTCCCGAACGTAAATCATGGACAGACTTTCATAATCGTGCATTGAAAGCAGTTGATGATTTGCAAGCGAAAGGATATCATACTTTTGATCTTAAAAATGAGATAGGAAGTCGTCCGGAGTCTTTGAAGCCGATAAGTCATCTGGCTGTGGGGAAGAAGGTCATTTATAATGCTCCGTATAGTTCTCACTATCCTGCCCAGGGAAAAACAGCTCTTACTGATGGTATTCGTGGTGACTGGACTTATGGAGATGGATCCTGGCAAGGTTTTATCGATAAAAAGCGATTGGATGTTACCATTGATATGGGTACAGAAACTTCTGTACGTTCTGTCTCTGCCGATTTTATGCAGGTGGTAGGAGCAGAGGTCTTTTTGCCTGAGTCTGTCACTATTTCCATTTCTGATGATGGAACCAACTTCACAGAACTGAAACAATATACTTCCGAAGTAAATAAAGAAGAAGCTATTAAGTTTATTAGTGTTTCATGGGAAGGCAGTGCTGAAGGACGGTATATACGTTATCAAGCTCGTGCCGGAGAAGAATTCGGTGGATGGATATTTACGGATGAAATAGTAGTGAAATAATCAGATGTATAATTTATGACTCTAAATATTAGATACTTATTAGGAATAGCCGTCCTTTTTTCTTTCTCTGTGATCAGTGCACAGGTACGAACCTCGTATACTTTTGAGAAGGGATGGAAATTTACACGTGAAGATAATGCTGATTTTATTCAGCCCGACTATAATGATATCAAGTGGCAATCAGTGGTAGTACCCCATGACTGGGCTATTTATGGGCCTTTTGGTGTAGATAATGACAGGCAAATGACAGCTATTGCACAAGACGGACAGAAAGAAGCGATGGAACACGCCGGACGTACGGGTGGTCTTCCTTTCGTCGGAGTGGGGTGGTATCGGCTGAATTTTGATGCTCCCTCTTTTGCCAAAGGGAAAAAGGCTACATTGATCTTTGACGGAGCTATGAGCCATGCTCGTGTGTATGTCAACGGCCAGGAGGCGGGTTATTGGCCCTATGGATACAATACCTTTTATCTGGATGTAACTCCCTATCTGAAAGAGGGGACAAAGAATACTTTAGCTGTTCGACTGGAGAATGAGACAGAATCTTCTCGTTGGTATCCGGGAGCCGGACTTTACAGAAATGTACATTTGGTGGTGACGGAAGATGCTCATATCCCGATATGGGGTACACAGTTAACTACTCCGATAGTGAAGGATGACTATGCGAAAGTTAATATAAAAACAACTCTGGTCGTACCTTCCGGAAAACAATTTGATGCTTATCGTATAGTGACTGAACTTAAAGATAAGGATGGAAAAGTAGTAACTACTGGTGAAAAGCAAGGTTCCCGTTTTGATGATAATATCTTCAGTCAGGAACTTGTTGTCAGTCGTCCGGCTTTATGGAGCCCGGAAACTCCTGTCCTTTATCAAGCCGTCTCTAAAGTCTATGAAGGTAATACACTGAAGGATGAATATACAACATCTTTCGGTATCCGTACTATTGAGGTCATTCCCAATAAAGGCTTTTTCTTAAATGGAAAGAGAACTCCATTCAAAGGCGTATGCAATCATCATGACCTCGGTCCTTTGGGAGGCGCTGTGAATGATGCTGCTATCCGTCGTCAGATTCGTATTTTGAAAGATATGGGTTGTAATGCGATTCGTACTTCTCATAATATGCCTGCTCCTGAGTTAATCAGAGCTTGTGATGAGATGGGAATGATGGTGATGGCGGAATCGTTTGATGAATGGAAGGCTATGAAGGTTAAGAACGGCTATCGTCATGTCTTTGAAGAATGGGCAGTAAAGGATCTGACGAACTTGCTACGTCATTATCGTAATAATCCGAGTGTGGTGATGTGGTGCATCGGAAATGAGGTTCCCGAACAGTGGGATGGAAATAAAGGACCTAAGATGTCTTATTTTCTACAGGAACTCTGCCATCGTGAAGATCCGACACGCCCTGTCACACAGGGGATGGATGCACCGGATGCTGTAGTCAATAATAATATGGCAGCCGTAATGGATGTTGCGGGATTTAATTATAGACCGCATAAATATCAGGAGAATTATAAAAAACTTCCTCAACAGATAGTTCTTGGTAGTGAGACAGCTTCTACGCTTAGTTCCCGTGGAGTATATAAATTCCCTGTTACCCGCCAGTGGATGAAGAAATATGACGATCACCAGTCTTCTTCTTATGATGTGGAGTCTTGTTCATGGTCCAATCTGCCTGAAGATGATTTTATTCAGCATGAGGACTTACCTTATTGCATAGGAGAGTTTGTTTGGACAGGATTCGATTATCTGGGTGAACCGACTCCCTATTATACAGATTGGCCCAGTCATTCTTCACTATTTGGAATTATCGATTTAGCGGGACTGCCCAAAGACCGTTACTATCTCTATCGCAGTCACTGGAATAAAGAACAGGAAACACTTCACATTCTTCCTCACTGGAATTGGGAAGGACGCGAGGGAGAGATAACTCCTGTCTTTGTATATACCAACTATCCTTCAGCCGAATTATTCATCAACGGAAAGAGCCAGGGGAAACGCACCAAAGACCTTTCTGTAACCATCAATAATAGCGCTGACTCTGTTTCCATCATGAACCTGAAGCGTCAGAGCCGTTACCGCCTGATGTGGATGGATACAAAATATGAGCCGGGCACGGTGAAAGTCGTGGCTTATGATGCTGACGGGAAGGCTGTAGCTGAAAAAGAACTCCATACAGCCGGTAAACCGGATCATATTGAATTGGTGGCCGATCGTAATGTAATCAAGGCGGATGGAAAAGATCTTTCTTTTGTAACAGTGCGAGTGGTAGACAAAGATGGTAATCTGTGTCCTGATGCCTCACATGAAATTAGTTTCAAAGTGAAGGGAGAGGGTAGTTACCGTGCAGGAGCTAATGGTAATGCAGCCTCCTTGGAATCTTTCCAGCGTCCGAAGATGAAAGTCTTCAGTGGTATGATGACTGCTATTGTATCTTCGACAGAGCAGCCAGGCAAAATAACCCTTGAAGCTACGGGTAAAGGCTTGAAAAAAGGGGCCTTGATCATTGAAAGCCGTCAGGAAGCTAAGAAGTAAGAAATATCGTTGTAATATGTGTAATTCCTCTAAGTGTTTCATTGCGATACACTTAGAGGAATTTTTGTTTAGGCGGGCAGGAGTTTAACATCTTTGCAGGCAAAATAAAAGCTGTAAAAGTATGTTCTTTTATTAAATTGTATTACTTTTGCATCGTTTTAGTACTGTATCCGTTTCTCTATGAACCTTGGTTCTTATATGGAGATAAGATAAAAAGGCTAAATCCTTAAGAGATGCGCTACTGCTTCATAAATGGATTGCATTTGTGGAAGTCAGGGCGCTTTTGTCTTTTAAGTAAGTGATGAAATAAAAACAAGGGGTAATGGGTGATAATGAATGATTTGGACAAAGAACGACAAACAGAGGGAAGGAAGGCATGGTATGCTGTACAAACCTTCTATTGTAAAGAAGAACATTTGGGGAAATATTTGGAAAAAAAAGGGGTAAATTATTTTATTCCGATGCGATATATCGAGCATGAGACGCTTGATGGTAAAAAGCATCGGAAACTGACTCCAGCTGTACACAATCTGCTGTTTATCGAGAAAGAATTTACGGAAAAAGAACTATTAGAAAGGGTAAAAGATTGTACTATACCTTTTTTGCTTGTTCGTGACCGGAGTACACGGCGGTGTTATGAGATTCCAGACTGTGAGATGTTGGAATTCCGTGCCGTATGTGATCCTAATTATAAAGGAACTCTTTATGTCGATACAGTAACAGCAGAAGCCCGTCCCGGACAAGCAGTTCGGGTGATCCGTGGCCCGTTTGCCGGACTTGAAGGCAAACTCACGCAATACAAGAAGAGCTATTACGTAGTTGTTACGTTAGCTACTATCGGCGTCATGCTACATATTCCCAAGTGGTATTGCGAAAAAATCAACTAATCATAACATTACGATCATCTGCTCAACACCTTGTTGTCGGACACTTCATGTCTGACCTTTAGAACTGTTTTTTTAATTTCGGAAGGTAATCTATTTATTTAATAAAATATTCAATTTTTTGAGTGGAAGGATATATACCCTGCCACTCAAATCTTGAGTACTAATAACAAATCAATGAAAGGAATTGTTTTAGCTGGTGGTTCAGGTACTCGTTTGTATCCGATCACAAAAGGAGTGAGCAAACAACTACTCCCTATCTTTGACAAGCCAATGATTTATTATCCTATTTCGGTATTGATGTTGGCTGGTATACGTGAGATTCTGATAATTTCGACTCCTTATGATCTTCCGGGCTTTAAACGTCTTTTAGGAGACGGCTCAGATTATGGTGTACATTTTGAATATGCAGAGCAACCTTCTCCGGATGGATTGGCTCAAGCATTTATTATCGGAGAAGAATTTATCGGTAACGATTCCGTTTGTCTGGTACTAGGTGATAATATTTTCTATGGTCAAGGTTTTACCCGTATGCTGCAAGAAGCTGTGCATACTGCAGAAGAAGAGAATAAGGCTACTGTTTTCGGATACTGGGTTGCCGATCCTGAACGTTATGGTGTTGCTGAATTTGATAAAATGGGGAATGTTCTGAGTATAGAAGAAAAACCTGTTCAGCCAAAATCTAATTATGCAGTAGTCGGTCTTTATTTCTATCCGAATAAAGTGGTGGAAGTAGCTAAAAATATCACGCCGTCATTGCGTGGTGAATTAGAGATTACGACAGTGAATCAGCAATTCCTGAATGATCAGGAACTTAAAGTGCAGCTGCTAGGTCGTGGATTCGCTTGGCTGGATACAGGAACTCATGATTCTTTATCCGAAGCCAGTACTTTTATTGAAGTTATAGAGAAACGTCAAGGCTTGAAAGTCGCTTGCTTAGAAGGTATTGCCTTACGTCATGGATGGATTACTGCTGATAAAATGCGTAAGCTGGCCCAGCCTATGCTGAAGAATCAGTATGGACAATACTTGCTAAAGGTAATTGATGAGCTAACACAGAAATAAACTTAATACTTAATTTTCAAAATAATCACAGTGGAAGTTATTAAAACAGCTATAGAAGGTGTATTCATTATTGAACCTCGTTTGTTTAAGGATGATCGTGGCTATTTCTTCGAATCTTTCTCGCAACGGGAATTTAACGAGAAAGTTCGTAAAGTGAATTTTGTACAAGATAATGAGAGTAAGTCTAGTTATGGGGTGCTACGAGGTTTACATTTTCAGAAGCCTCCTTATGCACAAAGTAAATTAGTTCGTGTCATTAAAGGCGCCGTTTTGGATGTTGCGGTAGATATTCGCAAAGGCTCACCAACGTTTGGAAAGTATGTATCTGTAGAACTGACAGAAGATAATCATCGTCAATTTTTTATTCCTCGTGGTTTTGCTCATGGATTCAGTGTGCTGACGGATGAAGTTATTTTTCATTATAAATGTGATAATTTCTATGCTCCGCAAAGTGAAGGGGCTTTGGCATGGGATGATCCTGATTTGGGTATTGATTGGAGAGTTCCGGCAAATGAGATTGTTTTGTCTGAGAAGGATAATCATCATGAATTATTGAAAGATGCTTCTTGGTTGTTTAACTATAATGAAAGTCTATATTAAATAATGAATATTCTAGTAACTGGAGCTAATGGGCAGCTTGGTAATGAAATGCGATGCATAGCAGCTACAAGTTTGAATAATTATATATTTACTGATGTTGCAGAGTTGGATATTACAGATTTAGATGCTATTCGTAATATGATACATTTGGATAATATAAAGGTAATTGTTAACTGTGCTGCTTATACGAATGTAGATAAAGCAGAAGATGATTATGATATGGCAGACTTATTGAATAATAAAGCTGTAGAGAATCTGGCTATTGCTGCAAAAGAAGTTAATGCTACTTTAATTCATATTTCGACTGATTATGTATTTCAAGGTGATAAGAATATGCCATGTGGAGAAGACTGTGAAACTAATCCTTTAGGTATTTATGGTAAAACAAAAAGAGCAGGAGAACAAAGCATCCAACGTGTAGGCTGTAATTATTTGATTTTTCGTACAGCTTGGCTGTATTCTCAATTTGGTAAGAATTTTGTTAAGACTATGCGACAGTTAACCGCTGATAAAGATAAATTGAGAGTTGTTTTTGATCAGATTGGTACACCTACATATGCAAAAGATTTGGCTGATATTATTTATAGAGTGATTGAGGGGGATCAATATCACAAACAAGGTATCTATCATTTCAGTAATGAGGGTGTTTGTTCATGGTATGATTTTGCTAAAGAAATTTGTGAATTGAGTGGAAACAGTTGTGATATTCAACCTTGCCATAGTGATGAATTTCCTAGTAAAGTAAAACGTCCTCATTTCTCAGTATTAGATAAAACAAAATTGAAGCTGGCTTTTGGTGTCGAGATTCCTTATTGGAAAGATTCTCTTGTGAAATGTATTAATGAACTTAAAGAAAATAATTAATCATGAAATTCTCAAGAAATATAATGATCACTGGTGGCGCTGGTTTCATTGGTAGTCATGTTGTCCGTCTGTTTGTGAATAAATATCCCAGCTATCGTATTATCAACTTAGATAAACTGACTTATGCTGGAAACTTGGCTAATCTGAAAGATATTGAAGATAAACCTAATTATGTTTTTGTAAAAGCTGATATCTGTGATTTTGAAAAAATGATAGAGTTGTTTAGTGAGTATAAGATAGATGGGGTTATTCACTTGGCAGCTGAAAGTCATGTAGATCGTAGTATTAATGATCCTTTTACTTTTGCTCGTACGAATGTAATGGGAACCCTTTCTCTGCTTCAAGCGGCTAAATTAACTTGGGAGTCTCTTTCTGAAGGTTATGAAGGCAAGCGTTTTTATCATATATCTACAGATGAAGTTTATGGAACCTTAGAGTTTGATGATACTTTTTTTTCGGAAGAAACTAAGTACCATCCACATAGTCCTTATTCTGCTAGCAAGGCTAGCAGTGATCATTTTGTGAGAGTATTTCATGATACTTATGGCATGCCAACAATTGTTACTAATTGTTCAAATAATTATGGTCCTTATCAATTTCCAGAAAAGTTGATTCCATTATTTATTAATAATATTCTATATGGAAAACCACTACCTGTTTATGGTGAAGGGAAGAATGTTAGAGATTGGTTATATGTGGTAGATCATGCACGTGCCATTGATGTTATTTTTCATGAAGGAAAAATTGCAGATACTTATAATATTGGTGGTTTTAATGAATGGAGAAATATTGATTTAATCAAAGTTCTAATTAAAACAGTTGACCGTTTACTGGATAATCCGGAAGGAACTTCAGAGAAACTTATAACTTATGTGACTGATCGTAAAGGACATGATTTACGCTATGCTATCGATAGTAATAAACTAAAAAAGGAGTTAGGCTGGGAGCCTTCACTTCAGTTTGAAGAAGGAATAGAAGAGACAGTGAGGTGGTATTTAGATAATCCGGCATGGATGAATAATGTGACGAGTGGTGATTATCAGAAATATTATAGTACGATGTATAGGGGGGTGTAAAAAATATGAGAGTGGTTCGTTTGAATATTTTCACATTTGATGCCCTTGGTTTATTATAGATATGATTTTAGTGAAAAAGTATTCAAGATTATCTGATTCTAGAAAAAATATCATAAAGAATCTATTCTGGGCTATTTTAGGGAAGGTGGTTAATGTTTTAGGTGCCTTATTTGTAGGAATTCTAGTTGCTAGATATTTAGGACCATCCCAATATGGTTTAATGAATTATGTGATAAGCTATGTCACTATTTTTATGATATTATCAGCTTTCGGGCTTGATAATATTGAAATTAGAGAATTGTCGCGTAAAAAAGGTAGAGAAAATGAAATTTTAGGTACGACTTTTACTTTACGAATCATATTTTCTCTTATAACATTGTTGTTAGAAATAATGACATTAATCATATATAAAGCTGATTCTTATACTACTCTTCTGATAATAATTTACTCCATAAGTATTTTTATGAGTAGTTTTAATGTTATAAGAAATTACTTTACTTCAATTGTTCAGAATGAATTTATAGTCAAGACTGAAATATCGCGTACCGTTATTGGAGCATTAATTAAAATAATACTGTTATGGTATAAAGCCCCTCTGATCCTATTTATTATTGCGGCTGGTTTTGATACAATTTTAGTTGCAAGTGGTTATGTTATTGGCTATAGAAAGGTGGGGGCTATTATGGAATGGAGATATAACAAGTCTTTGGTTCCGTTTTTACTAAAAGAGTCTTTCCCTTTGTTACTGTCAGGAGCAGCAATTATAATTTATCAGAAAATAGATCAGGTGATGATTGGTAATATGCTTGATAATAAGTCTGTTGGTTTTTTTGCTACTGCAGGTAAATTTGTAGATGTTGTTTTATATATTCCTATGGTATTAGCACAAACCTTGACCCCATTATTAGTTCGAATGAAGGAAACGGATCTGATATCGTATAATATAAAAAAACAGCAGTTTTTGGATATAATATTATGGGTTTCTATAATTTTATCCTTGTTGACATCAGTGCTGGCATATTACATAATAAAATTCACATTTGGTAGTAATTACCTTGCAACTGTTCCTATATTACAAATTATGGTATGGAAAACAGTTGGCATGGCACTTTCTGTTTCATCTGGGCAATTGATGATTATGGAGCATATTCAAAAAATGAGTGTAATAAGGAATATTGTGGGATGTGCACTTTGTGTCATATTGAATTATTTACTTATTCCAGTTTTAGGTATTATAGGCTCTGCATGGGTGACAATAATAACTGTAATTGTTAGTGGATATATTGTAAATGCATTTATTCCTGCATATAGAGAAATATTTAAAAGTCAATGTAAGTCCGTGCTTTGGGGATGGAAAAGTTTGTATAATTTCAGAAAATACTAAATAATGAGAATCCTTATTGATAAGATGAAATATGCTCTGATTAAAGAAGGGTATATCTTTATTAAAAAAATATTGAAACATAATGCCTCGATAAATACTGATGAAGATATAATGAAGATGCAGTATACTATTCTTAGACAGAATCATGTCATCGAAAAGGGAATGTCTATGCGTTTTCCTCGTAAAGGATTTGGTCAAGATAAGGTGTTGTTTTTAATATGTCGATTATCGAAATACTACGATTTATATGGAAAAAGAGATTTGTTTTTTCTTATTTATCCGTTGTCGACAATCTTAGAATATATCAAATATACTAAGAATAACGATGTTGATATATCTTCTATTGAAGCAGAATTTAAAAGACTTTATGAGAAAACAGGTTTTACTATTTCAGATTTAGAAGCCAATGAAGGAGGAATTAAACTAATTTCGAGAATTGATATTTTGAATTCAGTGCAGAATATAGATTTTAAGTCCTTTGTGCAATCCAGGCATTCAATTAGATATTTTAGTCCGGAACTACCCGATTACAAATTAATAGAAAAGGCATTGGAAATAGCACAATATACACCTTCGGCATGCAATCGTCAAGGATGGATGGCTCATATATTTATGGGGGCGAAGAATCGTGACTTGTTGGGTTGGCAAGGAGGGGCAAATGGATTTTATGAAGAAATACCTATGAGTATATTGGTTACTGCCAATATGAGTGCATTTTTATCTTATGAGCCTAATCAAGTGTATGTTGATGGTGGACTATATGCAATGAGCTTATTGTATGCTATTCATTCTCAAGGACTGGGGACAATTTCATTGTCATGTGGTTTTTATAGTTCTAAATTGTCAACACTGTATGAAAGATTTAATATTCCTGATAATGAAATACCTATAATGATAATAGGTGTTGGGTGTTTGCTAGAAAACTTCAATATTGCTATTTCGAAGAGAAAAGATATATCTAGAACTACTGTCATACATAAATAATTTATGAATATTTTATTAATCAATCAGCCTTTAAATAATCGCGGTGATGAGGCAGCCCATAAGGCTTTAGTAAGGACTCTTTCTAAAGATTATCCTGATAGTCATATTGAAGTTTTATTTATTGATGCAAATCCTGATAGTGTGGAGCAATTTGAGATTTCTGCAACAAATATTGAATATATAAATTTATTGCCTAGATATGATAGTCATAGTATTTCCTATCGGATTTATAGGCGTTTTATATTAGATAATACTATGAAGTTATTGAAATCTCGTTTATTGCAGAAGAAATCCTGGAAATGCTGTGTTAATCCAAAGATCATGTTGATAAAAAAAAAGATGAAACAGGCTGACATTATTATTAATTCACCTGGTGGAATCTGTATGGGAGGATTTCAATATTGGCCACATATTGCCTTATTATCGATTGCAAAGTCTTTACATAAACCTATTGTTTATTATGGTAGATCATTTGGACCATTCCCCACTGAAACAAAAGATAATATCATATTTAAAGAAATAAGTTTAGACCTTTTGAATTATTTTAAATTTATCTCAATACGTGATTCTAAAACCGAACAGTTAGCTGATTCATTAGGTGTTGAATATGTAAAAACTGTTGATACTGCATTTTTGGAAGTCCCTCGGGTTAATATTCCTATTGAGATTAGAAAAAGCATTGGTGATGGAGAATATATGGTTTTTGTCCCCAATTTGCTTATATGGCATTATGCTTATAGGAATATTCCCAAACAGCAAATCTTGAAATTCTATTTGGAAATGATTCAATGCATTGTTGAATTATATCCATCTCTTAAAATAGTAATGTTGCCACAGACCTTTAATTATAAAACGGAACTAATGGATGATATTAATTTATTTAAAGAATTAAGCCAAAAAACATCCAGTGAAAATATTATAGTAATATCGGATCAATACAGTTCAGATATTCAACAAACAATTATTTCTTCAGCGAAGTTTGTAGTAGGTGCCCGTTATCATTCAGTTGTTTTTGCGATCAATAATAATGTTCCATTTGTAGCTTTGAGTTATGAACATAAAATCGCAGGATTATTAAATACACTTGACAAAACAGATCGAATGATTGATATCACAGGTTTATCGGATATCAATTTCGATTATGATTCTTTTTATTTATCCTTTAAAAAAATGATAGTCAATTTGAGCAGAGATGAAAATACTGCTACGAGAGCTAGGAATATTGCATATGATTGCTTTTACAAAATGTTGGAAATTATTTAGTTTATGGATGAGGCTCTGATTTATCTCATTTTATATTCTATAGCTTTTATAGGATGTTATGTTTATTTTCTACTAAAAATGAAAAAACACACTATAGGAGTAAACTTATTGCTTATTTATGCTATTTCTTCTTTTACTACTATATATTTCTACTTGAATACATCTCAAGATATTGGTAAGATATATGGGGAGGCGTTAATTTATTTGTTTGGGGCATTTATGGTATGCTTTTACCCATTATTGAATTTTGATGAAACTAGAATAAAAAGAATTAGTATAACTTCTAGGGGACATAAATTTATAGTATATACTAGTGCTTTTTTAGCGTTAATAATGTGGGAAGGTACTTTTGAGGTCTTTAGGAATTGTTTGGATATTAGTGCAAGTCAGTTGGCTTCTATTTATGATAAGCAAGAGACTGGGAGTAATTTAAGACTATCTTGGATCGGGGGTAAAATTATAATGATTACCAATGCTTTTGAATTCTTGCTTCCTATTTTTATCTTTTATTTACTGCAATATAGAAAAAAATATTTGTTGATAATTATAGGACTTTCCTTGGGAATTCTATCATTTATATTAATGGCATATGCTAATGCTCAAAGGATTTCTATTGTAAAAACAATCCTTTATTTATTCTTAGTCTTTTTGGTATTTCGTCCTTTTTTAGACTATAGGATTTGTCGTGTTATTAAATATATTGGGATATCTGTGGGAGGTCTTTTGTTGTTGATAATAATTGTGACAACATTAGTGCGCTATAATGATAAAGATAATGTGAGTATAGATATCTGGACTTGGGTATCTTTATATACAGGTGAAGGACATCTGAGGTTTGCTGAAATAATATGGGGGAAACTAAAAATATGGTCAGTGGGTGACAACTGCTTTGCTTTGATTAAGGACATTTTAGGTTTGCCTACTTTTACGGATAATTGGTCACGAAGAGAATATTGGGAGATTAGACAGGGGATACCCACGTATATTTTTTATACTTACATCGGCGATTGGGTTGCAGATCTGGGATATTTGTTGACATTTGCCTGGTGTTTTATAATACAAAAAATTCAATACTTTCTGCTCCCTTCCAAATCAAAGAATACTATTACTATTGAGAAGTTAATTCTGTTATTGCTAATATGGCAATTTTTCTATTTAGGATTCACTTTTTATATTTATAAACCATATGCAGTGCAATTGAATGTTTTATTTGCAGTGTTTTTTTGTATTATACTTCGTCTAACTAGATTTTATAAAAGTAACAGCTATGAAAAAAAATAGAATAATAGCAATCTATTTACCACAATTTCATCCCATACCCGAGAATGATAATATTTGGGGGAAGGGATTTACAGAATGGAATAATGTAGCAAAGGGCAAGAAGCGTTTTATAGGGCATTACCAACCTAGGTATCCTGCGGATTTAGGATATTATGATTTAAGACTACCTGAGATCAGGGAGCAACAAGCAACTCTTGCTAAAAAAAATAATATTGATGGTTTTTGTTATTACCATTATTGGTTTAATGGTAAGAGATTACTGAATAAGCCTTTAGATGCGGTTCTGACGAGTGGAAAACCTGACTTTCCTTTTATGTTATGTTGGGCGAATGAAAATTGGACTAAAGCATGGGACGGAAAAAATAATGATATTATAGTGCATCAGGATTATTCATTAGAGGATGATCTTAATCATATACGTTTTCTGTTGAATATATTTGAAGACCCTCGCTATATACGGATTGATAATAAGCCAGTTTTCGCTATCTATAAATCTCATCTTTTTCCTGATATTGAGCAAACTCTTAGGGTGTGGAGAGAAGAAGCGATGAAAAAGGGAATAGAGTTGTATATTTGTCGTTTTGAACATTTTGATTATCAGGGAGCTAAATATCTTGAGTCAGGTTTTGATGCTGCTATACAATTTACGCCATATTTGAAAACCAGTAGACTCCAAGATTCATTATTGTATAGATTAAATAAATTGTCTACAAAAATATGTGGTAAACCTAAATTTTCATATGTTTATGATTATGAGAAGTATACAAAAAAGAGATTGAAAGACCCCTTGCCTACTTATAAGAGATATCCATGTATAACCCCTATGTGGGATAATTCATGCAGAAGAGTTAACAGGTCATTTTTTGCATTAAAGAATTCTACTCCTGAAAAGTATAAATATTGGTTGGTAGAAGCAATGAAAAAGTTTGTACCGTATAGTGATGAAGAGAATTTATTTTTCATTAATGCATGGAATGAATGGGCTGAGGGAAATTACTTGGAACCAGATTCAAAATGGGGGCATGGTTATTTGCAGGCAACAAAAGATGCTGTTGATGAGATTTCTAACGTAGATTGATATGCTAGTACTTAGTGTAAAAATAGAACATTAAAATAAAATAGATGAAAAAGGCCAGAGTTATAGCATTCTATCTTCCACAATTTCATCCAATACCGGAAAATGATAAATGGTGGGGAAAAGGATTCACAGAATGGACTAATGTAGGTAAGGCTAAGCCTTTATTTAGAGGGCATTATCAACCTAGAGTCCCCGCTGATTTGGGGTATTATGATTTAAGAATGCCAGAAGTTAGAGAGGCGCAAGCACAATTAGCAAAAGATGCAGGAATCGAGGGTTTTATGTATTGGCATTATTGGTTTGGAAATGGCAGGAGATTGTTGGAACGTCCTTTTGATGAAGTATTAACGACTGATAAGCCTGATTTTCCTTTTTGTTTAGGGTGGGCTAATCATAGTTGGACACGTAGAACTTGGAATAGTAATGCACAGTCTTGTAAGGATGTTGATTTGTTGTTACAGACTTATCCTGGAGATAATGATATAATTGAACATTTTCAATGTGTTTTGCCTGCATTGAAAGATCATCGATATATTTGTGTTGATGGAAAGCCAATGTTTATGGTATATGATCCGTTGTCTGTTCCTAATATAAATAATTTTATGAAGATCTGGAATGAATTGGCTATAAAAAATGGATTGACTAATGGTATTCATTTTGTAGGGTTAGCGAGTGGATGGTTGGATAAGTATCAGAAAACCTTAGATTTAGGATTAGATGCAATTGCCCCGTCAAATTTATGGTATGCAGAATCTAAAGTAAAGGGGAAATATATAAAATTAGTAGAACATAAGCTTCGCAAATATTTTCCTTCCATTGCCCCAATTGACAAGTATAAATATAAAGATATAATAAAGAATTTCTATACTGACTATGATAAATTGGAAAATAGCTATCCTTCTATTATTCCTAATTGGGATAGGTCTCCAAGAGGAGGAAGAAGAGCTGTCATATACACAGGGTCGACGCCTGAATTATTTAAACGACATATTGAAGATGCTATAAAAATAGTAGAGAATAAAAAGGCGGAGCATAAAATTATATTTTTGCGTTCTTGGAATGAATGGGCCGAAGGAAATTATGTAGAACCAGATATAAAGTTTGGGCATGGGTATCTGGACTCCTTAAGGAGTGTTATTTTGGAAGAATGATAAATAATGAGATTTCTAATATGAAAATTGTACATATTCTAAATTCTCTTAAAGGGGGAGGTATTCAGAATTTCTTATTGTCGTTAGCTCCTGAGCAGGTAATAAAAGGGTGTCAAGTATTAATTATAGTTGTAGATAATGACGATTATGAATACTGTGCACGTTTAAAAGAAAAATTTGAGAACAATGGTGTGCGGGTTTGTTATTTAAATAAAAAATTGCATAGTAAAATTTCATTTTTGAAAACCTTGATAAAATGTAGGAATATTATAAAGAAAGAACAGCCCGATATCGTAAATACACATGGGGAAATCTGTCACATATATGGAGCGGTGACTACTTGGGGAAGGAAAATCAAACATTGTATTACTGTTCATAATGCCCCCGAACATTGGAATAAATTAAATATCCTTTTTAATGGAAGTAAACCTTTGATTTTTTGTTCGGAAGCAGCTTATTCTCTTAGGGTACAAAAGAATAAAAGCTATGAAGTGATAAACAATGGAATTTCTCCATCTATTGTACAAACTAAGGAATGCGTAAATTTAAGAGATGAATTGAATTTAAGTCATAATGATAAAATTGTTGTCTCAGTAGGATCTTTGCGTCCTCAAAAAAATTACGATTTCTTAAAAGAGATTTCGACTGCGATGATGGATGAACATATCCATTTCTGCGTATGTGGTGGTAATTATGGAAAGGGGTATATTAATACTAATTCTTTTAAAGAATATAAGAATATCCATTTCTTGGGACTTAGGTCTGATATTTCAGCTATAGAGAATTCTGCAAATTTGTTTTTGAGTTGCGCTACGTTTGAAGGGTTACCGATTGCTGTTTTAGAGGCTTATTTTAATGGGATACCATGTGTCCTTTCTCCCATAGAGCAACACATTAATATATCTAATGTTTCAAAATGTTGGATACCAGAATCCTTCAAAGTTTCTGATTTTATTGTGACTATAAAAGAAGCCTTAAGATGCGAAGATAGTCATGATATTATATATGCTGAAAGACTTCCATTTATTGAAAAATACAGCATTTCTAGAACTGCAGAACTCTATATTAAATATTATAATAATTTATTGTAATAATGGGAAAGAGTATACTATATACAGTCAGTAATGGCTTGTGTACCGGATGTGGCATTTGTCAAGGGGCATGTCCAAACACTTCAATTACAATGCACGTCAAAAGTGGAAGGTTTCTACCAGTGGTTGATCAGAAATCATGTAAGAATGATAAGGGTTGCCATCGTTGTTATGATATTTGTCCTGGGGTAGGAGTTAAACTCAATTGTATAGCGAAAGAGGAATTTAGCGGAGTTGATACATTCTATAATGGGAAAATAGGATATTATAGGAAATGTTTTACAGGGTACAGTAATAGTTATGATGTGCGATATCATAGTGCGTCTGGAGGAATGGTTACTCAGTTACTTGTTTGGATGCTTGAAAAAAAACTTATTGACGGTGCAGCAGTTACGGCCTTTAGCTCAAAAAGTGAATTGTTGGTTCATTCTTTTATTGCTACAACTAAAGAGGAAATTCTTTCTGCGAAAAGTTCTAAATATGCACCTGTTACATTAAATAATATCATTCATGATATAAAAGCTAGAGAGGGGAAATTTGTTATTGTAGGATTACCTTGCCATATCCATGGTCTCCGTAAATATGAAAAAATAGATAAAAAGTTTAAGGACAAGGTTTTTGCTTATTTTGGTCTATATTGTTCTGGAAGTAAAAGTTTTTATTTAACAGAGTATGTCTTGGATAAATATAATATAAATATGAAAGGGCTATCATATTTATCTTATAGAGATGAAGGATGTTTAGGAGGAATGGTCGCAAAAGGTGTTGATCCTCAATCAAAACAATCATATAGGTTCTACGAAGATTATCAGAAATATAGCCATCCTTTACGGTCTTTTTTTGTTCCTAGAAGATGTTTGTTTTGTATAGATCATTTTGCTGAATTGGCTGATATTTCTTTTGGTGATATCCATGTAATGCCTTATTCGCTAGATAAAGTTGGAATAAATTCTTTAGTAACACGAAAATCAGGAATGACTGAACTACTTTATGAAGCAGCGAGCGAGCACGCGATATCTTTGTCAGATCTGAATGAAGATGTGCTATTGTCATCACAAATTGCAGTAAAGCAAAAAAAACAACGGGCATCAACTTTTATTAAAATAGATAGAATATTAGGTCGTAAAGTACCAAAATATGATGTTAAACTTGATGATAGCTTTGTGTGCAGATCAGTCTTTTCATATGGATTCAATATGTTACAACAGTTTGTAGGCAACCATAAATCGCTTTGGAGTATTATAAGTGTACTCAAGAAAAAAACAACAATTGATTAAAAGAATAATGGAATATGAGAAATAAGAAAAAAATAGGATGTGTGATTGCTTATTCTGATAATCATAATAATTATGGAACATCACTTCAAGGTTTTGCAACAATAAAAAAAATACGAGACTTGGGATATGGTTGCGAAATAATCCGTTATAAAAAGCAATTGACTCTATTTGAGAAAATCAAGCTTATATATCTGATGTTTCGCTGTGGGGGAACAATGGATAAGCTACGCATTGTAAAAGAACGTTTGAATATGAAACTTCACCCTATGTACAAGAAAAATATTCAGGAAAGAACGGATGCTGTTAATGAGTATAAATTGAAACGATTGATTCCTTTATTTCATGAGTATGTTGGCTATGAAAAATTGTGCCAAGGATCATTAAATTATGATGTTGTATTAGTTGGGAGTGACCAGGTTTGGACACCACTAAGTTTATATAGTAAATATTATAATCTGCTGTTTGTTAGTGATTGGGTGCCCAAAGTTGCCTATGCTTCGAGTTTTGGAGTATCTATAATTCCTTCTTTCCAACATGAGGAAACAAAAAGATTCTTAAACCGGTTCAGTAAAATAGGGGTTAGAGAAATTCGTGGTAAAGAAATTGTGGAAACAATCTCTGATAATCAAGCTATGGTTGTGGCAGATCCTACAATGTTATTAACTAGAGAAGAATGGCAGCAAGAAATAGCTGAATCAGATATTCAGGAAAAGGAGCCGTATATCTTTTGTTATTTTTTAGGAACAAATCAAGAGGCAAGAGAAGCCGTTAATAATTTGAAGGATCAAACTGGGTATAAGGTGGTTGCTATTAGGCATATGGATGAGTTTGTGCCTAGTGATGACGTTTTTGGTGATGAGGCTCCATACAATGTCAGTCCTAATGATTTTATTAAATATATTAGTGAAGCCTCTTATATTTGTACTGATTCTTTTCATTGCACAGTCTTTTCCATTATATTTCAACGCAAATTCTTAACATTTTATCGCTTTAAGAAGCATTCTCTTACTTCTAGAAATTCCCGTATTGATAGTTTGTTGGAGTACTTTGATTTATCAGATCGGTTATATAATGGCGACATTTGTTCTATAAAAAATAATATTGATTATAATGATGTAAATAGGAAGCTTTCAATATTAAGAGAAGAATCTATTATTTTTTTGAAAAACGCATTGGAGCTCCCTCGAAATACAATTTAGTAAGGAAAGTAATAGATCAATTCTTATTCAGCTCTTATTAACAGATATCTATTTAAGTAAGAATATTTGGAATCTAAAAACATATAAATTAATATGCCTTATTTCATATCAAAACCGTTGTCTAAAAGAATCCTTTTTTTAGGAGTCTCAATGAAGACGAAAGGTGGGATGACTGCTGTACTTGCTTCTTATGATGAATACATTGAAAACATGCGTTTTATTCCCACATGGAAACTAGGGAATAAGTTTGTGAAAGCGTGGTATGCCTTGCAGGCATTAATACGTACGTTTTTTCTTTGTATATTTGATAAAGATATTGAAATAGTTCATATTCATGGCGCTGCCAATGCTTCATTTTATCGTTGTAAGCTTTTTATTCAATTAGTAAAAATATTTAAGAAGAAAGTTATTTTACACGAGCATGCTGCAGATTTTGTTGATTTTTATGACAAAGCAACAAATAAAGAAAAGATTGTCGATGCAATTAATATTTGTGAGCGATTGATCGTACTTTCTGAGTCTTGGAAGATCTTCTTTTGTTCTATAGGTGTGGAAAGACAAAAAATATATGTGTTGAACAATATTGTTTCTCCTCCGATTATTCAATTTCCGAAGCGAGAAGATAATAAAGTTCATCTCTTGTTTATGGGTGAAATTAGTAAAAGAAAAGGAGCTTTTGATTTATTGCTGACATTAAGTGAAAATCGGGACTATTTTAAAGATAAGTTAAGTGTAAGACTAGGTGGCAACGAAGTAGATGGGGATATAAGAGCTTTTATAAAACAACATGAATTATCTTCTTTTGTAAGTTATGAAGGATGGATTTCCGGTCAAAAGAAAGTTGACTGTTTGAATTGGGAAGATATTTATATTTTGCCTTCTTATAATGAAGGTCTTCCTGTTGCAATATTGGAAGCTATGAGCTATAGCCATCCTGTTATTTCTACTCCAGTTGGTGGAATCCCCGAGGTTGTATATTCTGGGGTAAATGGTATGTTGATAGAACCGGGAAATTTACAGGGAATGAGAGATGCTTTGAAAGTATTTATAGAACGTCCTGATTTAATTTCTTGTTATGGGAAGGAAAGTTTTCGGCTGGTTCAACCTTATTTCCCTGAAAATGTGTTCAAACAGCTTACTACTATTTATCATTCACTATTGAAATAGCTTTTGGGAGAAAATAGTTATTTATTATTCATATAATTAGTTATGGTTGAAAATGTAGTCCGTATATTGAATGTGGACATACACTCTATTACTCAGCAGGAACTTTTACAAAATCTGAAGAAGGGTATTGTAATCACTCCGAATGTAGATCATTTGGTGAAACTTCAAAAAGATGCTGGCTTTTACGCAGTTTATCAAAAAGCTGATTGGGTGATTTGTGATAGTAAGGTTTTATATTTAATGTCGAAATTGCTAAGGAAAAAATTACCTGAAGCAATTCCTGGTTCTAGTTTCTTTACTGCTTTTTATCAATATCATAAAGATGATAAAAATTGTAGGATATTTCTTCTGGGAGCGGCAGAAGGAGTGGCTGTAAAAGCGATGGAAGAAATAAACCTGAAAGTAGGGCGGGAAATAGTTGTGGGAGCCTTTTCTCCTTCCTATGGCTTTGAAAAAGATGTAGATGAATGTAATATGATTCTTGATATTATACGTTGCTCGGGGGCTAATATTCTTTTGGTCGGAGTTGGGGCTCCTAAACAAGAGAAATGGATTGCTCAATACAGTAAGCAGCTTCCCGAGATTGATTTATTTATGGGGTTGGGAGCTACGATTGATTTTGAAGCAAAGATATTGAAGCGTGCTCCCTTATTTTGGCAGAGAATAGGGATGGAATGGCTATACCGCTGTTTAAGAGAGCCAAGGAGGCTTTTTAAACGTTATTTTATAGATGACATGCAATTTTTTTACTATTTCGTTCTCCAATTATTAGGGTTGTATCGAAATCCATTTAATAAATCTCTGAAGTAAATAGCGGGATAGTGTTAATAGTAATTGCAGCTAGCGGTAACATAAGAAAAATGGGGGCCTTATTTTTTTCATATATCTCGTATAGGTTTACAAGAAATATGTTTTTTATTAGTGTACAAGAGGTGGGTATTGATAAAAAAAATAAGTATAATTATGCAGGAAGTCCGGCGTTTTAATAAAGTTTTAAAATCTAGTGTCCTTTTTGGGGATATTATTCTACTTAATCTGCTTTTATGGGGATTTGAATTTCTTTTTGGTGATCGGTTCTGGTGTGATAAATGTGGTTCAATATATCAGGGAATGGCCTTAATTACTTTATGCTATTTGTTTTGTAATATACATTCTGGTGTAATCCTATATCGTTCGGTAGTTCGTCCTGAACAGATAATGATTCGCGTACTTCGTAATATGGTACCTTTTGTTTTACTGTCGACCTGTTTTTTATTACTGTTTGATTTTGAGTTTTCTAATTCTCGGCTTTTTGGGGTATACTATCTTATTTTGATAATGGTGATAGTCAGTTACCGTTTGACATTCCGTCGTTTTTTGGAACTTTATCGTGAAAGAGGCGGAAATATTCGCAGAGTCGTATTAGTGGGAAGTCACGAAAATATGCAGGAACTTTATCATGCGATGACAGACGACCCTACTTCGGGATATCGTGTACTCGGTTATTTTGAGGATGTACCATCTGATTGTTATCCTGATGGAGTTTCTTATTTGGGGCAACCTAAAGAGGTAAATGCTTATTTAGAAAAACATGTAGGGAAAGTTTGCCAACTTTATTGTAGTCTTCCTTCTGCACGTAGTGCCGAGATTGTTCAGATTATAAACTATTGTGAGAATAACTTGATACGTTTTTTCAGTGTTCCGAATGTTCGCAACTATTTGAAAAGAAGAATGTATTTTGAAATGTTAGGTAATGTTCCTGTTTTATCCATTCGTCGTGAGCCTCTTGAACTGTTAGAGAACCGGATTTTAAAGCGCAGTTTTGACATAGTCTGTTCTATTTTGTTTTTATGTACTATTTTCCCTCTTATTTATTTGGTTGTGGGGATTGCCATCAAAGTGAGTTCTCCGGGACCTATCTTTTTTAAACAAAAACGTAGTGGTGAAGACGGTCGTGAGTTTTGGTGTTACAAATTCCGTTCAATGAAGGTGAATGCGCAGTGTGATACATTACAAGCTACGGCACACGATCCACGCAAAACACGTATTGGAGAATTTATTCGGGCGACAAGTATTGATGAGTTACCTCAGTTTATAAATGTTTTGTGTGGAGATATGTCTGTTGTCGGACCACGACCACATATGTTAAAGCATACGAAAGAATATTCTCAATTAATTAATAAGTTTATGGTTCGTCATTTTGTGAAACCTGGTATAACTGGCTGGGCACAGGTCACAGGGTATCGAGGTGAGACAAAGGAATTATGGCAGATGGAAGGTCGTGTGACACGCGATATCTGGTATATTGAACACTGGACATTTTTATTGGATTTGTATATTATATATAGAACTGTATACAATGCTATTCGTGGGGATAAAGAAGCTTATTGATAATTACGAATCCCAGTTTGCTTTATTTGATAAAATTTAAATTACTGAATATATGATGAGAAGACTAAACAAGAGAATTTGCTGGTTATTGCTGCTGTTTTTACTAGCTGGCTGCCAGTCGTACAAAAAAGTACCTTATTTGCAGGACATAGAAGTGATAAGTCAAACAGAACAAAGGGACAATTTATACGATGCAAAAATCATGCCTAAGGATTTGTTGACTATCGTTGTTTCCTGTACGAGTCCGGAATTAGCAGCACCGTTCAATTTGACAGTAGCCAGTCCGAGTAATCTGGCTGCGGCAAGTACGTTAGCTACTACGCAACCTGTATTGCAAACTTATTTGGTAGATAATGGAGGTCGGATTTCTTTTCCGGTACTAGGTGAATTGCAGTTGGGAGGATTGACGAAAAGGCAGGCTGAGCAAATGATAGTGGATAAATTGAAGCCCTATATGAAAGAGACTCCTATAGTGACAGTTCGTATGGTAAATTATAAAATCTCAGTGATAGGTGAAGTTACTCGTCCGGGAACATTTACAATTTCAAATGAGAAAGTAAATTTATTGGAAGCCCTTGCTATGGCAGGTGATATGACTGTTTATGGGTTGCGTGATAATGTGAAACTTATTCGTGAGGATGCTACAGGAAAACAAGAAATTATTACTCTCGACCTGAATAAATCAGAAACGATTCTTTCTCCATATTATTGGCTCCAGCAGAATGATATCGTTTATGTGACTCCTAATAAAGCAAAAGCTCGAAATTCGGATATAGGAAACAGCACGAGTTTATGGTTCTCTGCCACATCCATCTTAGTATCACTTGCAAGCTTATTATTTAATATCTTAAAATAACGTTTGGAATAATGAAAGAAGAAATAATAAACGAAAGACAACCCGATGCTTCTGATGAGAAAATTGATATTCAGGAATTGCTTTTCAAATATATTATCCATTGGCCGTGGTTTGTCGGCGCAGTGTTGATTTGCCTTGTTGGTGCTTGGATTTACTTACGTATGGCTACCCCAATATATAACATCTCAGCTACAGTTCTTATAAAGGATGATAAAAAAGGCGGTGCGGCAGGTATGATTACTGGACTTGAGAATTTAGGTTTGGATGGTCTTGTATCTTCATCGCAGAACATTGATAATGAGGTAGAAGTGTTGCGGTCTAAGACTATCGCGAAAGAAGTTGTAGAACAATTGGGGCTGTATGTCTCTTATACAGATGAAGATGAGTTCCCTTCAAAAAATATATATAAGACTTCTCCAGTCATAGTTAGTTTGACTCCACAGGAAGCTGAGAAGTTGAGTGCCCCAATGGTTGTTGAGATGGCATTATATACTCAAGGAGGGCTTGATGTGAATGTAACAGTTGGAGATAACGAATATAAAAAGCATTTTGAGAAATTACCAGCTGTATTCCCGATGAATGAGGGGACTTTAGCTTTCTTTCAATCGCCAGATTCACTTTCTTTGAAGAAGGATACAATAGAAGATTCTTCAACTCAAAGTGTGCGTCATATTACTGCTACAATTAATTCACCGATGAGAGTGGCTAGAGCATATTGTGAGAATTTGAGTATTGAACCTACTTCTAAAACGACTTCGGTAGCTGTGATTTCATTGAAGAACTCTAGCTTGCAACGTGGACAGGATTTTATCAATCAGCTGCTTGAAATGTATAACCGTAATACAAATAACGATAAAAATGAGATTGCACAGAAGACTGCTGAATTCATCGATGAACGTATTAATATTATTTCGAAGGAATTAGGTAGTACTGAGGCAAATTTGGAGAATTTCAAACGTAATGCGGGTATTACAGATTTAAGTAGCGAGGCGCAAATAGCTTTGACCGGTAATGCTGAATATGAGAAGAAGAGGGTGGAGATTCGGACACAAATCAGCTTGATCGAAGATTTGCGTAAGTATATAAGAGGGAATGAGTATGAAGTATTACCTAGTAATGTGGGGTTACAAGATGTTGCATTAGTTGCAACGATTGAACGATATAATGAAATGCTAGTTGAACGGAAGCGCTTATTACGTACTTCTACAGAAAATAATCCAACCATCATCAATTTGGATACAAGTATCCGTGCAATGAAGTTGAATGTACAAGCTACTCTTGATGGTACTTTGCAGGGAATGCTGATTACAAAAGCAGACCTTGATCGTGAAGCAAGCCGTTTTTCTCGTCGTATTAGTGATGCTCCCGGACAAGAACGTCAGTTTGTAAGTATTGCCCGTCAACAGGAAATTAAAGCTGGACTATACTTGATGCTTTTGCAGAAACGTGAAGAGAACGCCATAACACTTGCAGCTACAGCAAACAATGCGAAAATCATTGATGAAGCTATCGCCGATGATATCCCTGTTTCTCCTAAGCGTAGAATGATTTATCTGATCGCTTTAGTATTAGGCGTTGGCATCCCCGTAGGCATCATCTACCTGATCGGCCTGACCAAGTTCAAACTCGAAGGCCGTGCAGATGTCGAGAAACTGACAACTGTTCCTATCGTCGGTGATATCCCATTAACCGACGAGAAGAACGAAAAAGACGGTTCTATTGCCGTCTTTGAGAATCAGAACAATCTGATGAGCGAGACCTTCCGAAACATCCGTACCAACCTTCAGTTCATGCTTCAGAATGACAAGAAGGTGATTCTTGTGACTTCTACCGTCAGTGGAGAAGGAAAATCATTTATCTCCGCCAATTTAGCTATCAGTCTTTCTTTATTAGGAAAGAAAGTAGTGATCGTAGGGCTTGATATCCGTAAACCGGGATTGAATAGAGTCTTCCGTCTTTCGACAAAAGAGAAAGGTATTACCTTATACCTTGCAAATCCGGAAACAGATTTGATGAGTCTGGTACAACCTTCGGATATTAATCAGAATCTGTATATCCTTCCCGGTGGAACGGTTCCTCCTAATCCGACCGAACTGTTAGCACGTGATGGTCTGGACAAGGCAATAGAGATATTGAAGAAGAACTTTGACTATATAATTCTGGATACCGCACCGGTAGGTATGGTTACCGATACCTTGTTGATCGGTCGTGTAGCGGACTTGTCCGTCTACGTATGCCGTGCCGACTATACCCATAAAGTAGAGTACACACTGATCAACGAACTTGCCGAAGAAAAGAAACTGCCTAACCTTTGTACTGTTATCAACGGCGTAGACCTGAAACGCAGGAAGTATGGCTACTACTACGGCTACGGTAAGTATGGCAAGTACTATGGATATGGCAAACGCTATGGCTACGGATACGGTTACGGACAGGAAAAAGGTACTAAATCGTAATCCGGTTCTAAGAATAAACCTAAGAATAAACGATAGCCCGTTTCAGTCTGATTGACCACAGTATATCCCCCAAGATATAGTCAGTCAGATATAGCCGACCGCTTGATTTTCCCCAATCAAGCGGTTTGTTGTATTCATCTACGTTGACAATATAATTTTTATATCCCATATCAAAGAAAAGCGGGTATCCTGACAACCAGATACCCGCTTTTTTTGTTATATTTGTATTATCCCTTAAAAAATGATAATTATGAAACGACACTACAGACTTACTATTTGGAGCCTTTTCTTTTTGATCACTTCCAGTGGAAGTGCCCTTGCTCAGAGAAAAACGATCACTCCGATAGACTCTCTGATAACGGTAGGATACGCCACCGGAAGTTTAAAAACCATATCCGGATCAGTGGAGAAAATCACGGAGACACAGATGAATAAAGACCAGATCACGAATCCGCTGGAAGCCATACGCGGACGAGTACCGGGCCTGACCATCCAACGTGGGACAAACGGCCCCGCCGCCTTAGATGCAGTCCGCCTGCGAGGAACCACCTCATTGACCAGCGGAAACGACCCGCTAATTATCGTCGATGGAGTCTTCGGCGATTTGAGTATGCTTACCTCCATTTATCCTACAGACATAGAGAGTTTCACCATCCTGAAAGACGCTTCCGAAACGGCACAGTACGGATCACGAGGCGCCTCCGGTGTCATCGAAATCACCACCAAGAAGGGTATGAGCGGTAAAACGCAAGTGAGTTATAACGGCATCTTCGGAATATCCACCGTCTACAAGAATCTGAAAATGCTGTCAGCAGATGACTTCCGCCGGGTTGCATCCGAACGTGGCATCTCCATTCTGGACAAGGGAAACAACACCGACTTCCAGAAAGAGATAGAACAAACAGGATTGCAGCAAAACCACCACATCGCCTTCTATGGAGGTTCGAATGAATCCAGCTACCGTGTATCTCTCGGTTTCATGGACCGTCAGGGGGTCATACTGAACGAAGACATGAAGAACTTCACCTCCAATATGAACATGACCCAAAAGATGTTCGACGGTTTTCTGAACTGCGAACTGGGTATGTTCGGCTCTATCCAGAAGAATCACAATCTGGTAGACCTTCAGAAAACCTTCTATTCTGCCGCCACTTTCAACCCCACATACCCCAATCACAAAGACCCCGATTCCGGTTCATGGGACGGAATCACTACCGCCAGTCAGATCACGAACCCGTTGGCATGGATGGAAGTGCAGGATCATGACGCCACCTCGCATATCAGCACCCATGCCCGTCTGACTTTTAATCTGATGGACGAACTGAAACTGGTACTCTTCGGTGCCTATACCTATAATATAGTCGAAAATTCCCAATACCTGCCTACCTCCGTCTGGGCGCACGGACAGGCATACAAAGGCACGAAAAAGATGGAATCCCTTCTGGGTAACATGATGCTGACCTACAAGAAAAGCTGGAAGAAGCATTACTTCGACGCGCTGGCACTGGCGGAACTCCAGAAGGAGACATACACCGGATTCTATACCACAGTCACCAATTTCAATACAGATAAATTCGGCTACCACAACCTGCAAGCCGGCGCCCTCCGTCCGTGGGAGGGAACCAACTCGTACTACGAGCAACCGCATCTGGCCTCCTTCATGGGACGTTTCAACTACACCTATGCCGACCGCTACAGTCTGACAATGACCGCCCGTACCGACGCCTCCTCCAAATTCGGAGCCAATCACAAATGGGGATTCTTTCCCTCCGTCTCCGCCGCATGGGTGATCAGTGAGGAAAAGTTCATGAAACGCCTCCCTGTAATTGATAATCTGAAGTTCCGTATAGGCTACGGTCTGGCTGGTAATCAGAGCGGTATCGACTCCTACACCACGCTGAGCCTTGTCAAACCGAACGGAGTGATTCCCGTAGGAAACTCGGCAGCCGTCTCATTGGGCGACTTGCGAAACACGAATCCCGACTTGAAATGGGAAGTGAAACACACCTTCAATACAGGTATTGACCTTGCCATGTTCGGCAACCGCCTGCTGCTCTCCGCCAATTATTACAACTCCAAAACGACGGATATGCTCTACCTCTACAACGTAAGCGTGCCGCCCTTTACCTACAACACCCTGCTGGCGAATATCGGCTCCATGCGCAACAGCGGTCTGGAAATAGCCATCGGCATCACCCCATTGAAGACGCAGGACATGGAATTGAACATCAACGCCAACATCACCTTCCAGCAGAACAAACTGCTCTCTCTGAGCGGTATGTACAATGGCGAACTGATTTCCGCCCCCGAATACAAGAGTCTCGCCAGTCTCGACGGAGCCGGCTTTCACGGAGGTTATAACCACATCGTTTACCAAGTAGTAGGCCAGCCGCTGGGCGTCTTCTACCTGCCACGTGCCAACGGACTCGTTTCCGACGGAAACGGTGGCTACACCTATGACATAGCCGACCTCAATGGCGGCGGCGTCAGCCTCGAAGATGGCGAAGACCGCTATGTGGCCGGGCAAGCCGTACCCAAAACAATTCTCGGATCGAACCTCAGTTTCCGTTACAAGCGTTTTGATATTTCTGTACAGATTAACGGCGCCTTCGGACACAAAATATACAACGGAACTTCCCTGACCTATATGAACATGAATATATTCCCCGACTATAATGTGATGCAGGAAGCTCCCGCACGTAATATCAAAGACCAGACCGCCACCGACTACTGGCTGGAAAACGGAGCGTATGTCAACTTCGACTACGTGACACTCGGCTGGAACGTACCGATAGAAAAGGTGCAGAAACTAAAGAAATATGTCCGCTCCCTGCGACTGGCATTTACAGTCAACAACCTTGCGACGATTTCCGGCTATTCAGGTCTTTCGCCCATGATCAACAGCTCGACGGTCAACTCCACTTTGGGGCTGGACGACAAACGCGGATATCCGTTAGCGCGGACTTACACGTTGGGATTGAGTATTAACTTTTAACGGAGGAGGAAAAGATAATGAAAAAGATAAAGCGATATTTGCAGCAGCAGGGATGGCATTTAGAGAGTAAATCTCTGCATGATGGAAAAGCAACTCTGCTTGGGGGGAAGATGAACCTGAAAAAAACAGTTGTCTTTCTTATTGTGTGCATTACCTTCTTCTCGTGCGACAAGTTTCTGGAAGAGAGTCCCAAAGACAAACTGCCGGAAGATGAAGTCTACAACAATATCTCGGATGTATATCTGAATGCCGTAGCCTCACTTTACACCTACATCGGCGGTTATAGCGACAGTCAGGGATTGCAGGGGACGGGTAGGGGAGTCTATGACCTGAACACCTTCACCACCGACGAAGCCATTATCCCCACCCGTGGCGGCGACTGGTACGACGGCGGCTTTTGGCAAGGTCTGTTCCTGCACCAATGGGGAATAGAAAACGATGCCATCCAAGCCACTTGGGAATATCTTTATAAAGTGGTGATGCTGTCCAACAAATCCCTCGAACGAATAGACAAATTCAGTGTCACCCACACCGACGCCGAACTTCCCGCCTATCGTGCCGAAGTACGCGCCATGCGGGCGATGTATTATTATTACCTGATGGATCTGTTCGGACGTGTCCCGCTTGTACTTACCTCATCTCCGTCGATGAAAGACATAGTGCAGAGTGAACGGAAAACGATATTCGACTTTGTATTCAAAGAACTACAGGAATCCGCCCCTTTGCTGACCGAAGTCCACAGCAACCAGTCCGGTCCGTATTACGGACGAATCACCCGTCCCGTAGTTGTTTTCCTCTTGGCGAAGCTTGCCTTGAATGCCGAAGTCTATGCCGACAACGACTGGACGGACGGCCAGCGTCCCGACGGGAAGAATCTCTTTTTCGAAGTAGACGGCAACCGCCTCAATGCCTGGCAGACAACCATCGCTTACTGTGACCAACTGCAAGAAATGGGCTATCGTCTGGAACCGGATTACAAAACCAACTTTGCCGTATTCAACGAACCGTCTGTCGAGAACATCTTCACCATCCCGATGAACAAGACCTTGTACACCAACCAGATGCAATACCTTTTCCGTTCCCGCCATTACAATCACGCCAAAGCCTACGGACTGAGCGGTGAAAACGGACCGAGCGCCACTATCGAAGCTCTGGAAACCTTCGGCTACGAAACGGCACAACAAGACCCGCGTTTCGACATATGCTATTTTGCCGGAGTTGTATATGATTTAAAAGGAAATGTAGTCCGTCTGGACGATGGAACCATTCTCGAATATTTGCCGTGGAAAGTCGAACTGAATATCTCGAACACTCCCTATGAGCAGACGGCAGGAGCACGCATGAAAAAGTACGAAGTAGACGAAACGGCTACCAAGGACGGTAAACTGATGGAGAACGACATTGTACTGTTCCGTTATGCAGATGTTCTGCTGATGAAGAGTGAAGCAAAGGTTCGTAATGGGGAAGACGGAGATGCCGAGCTGAACGAAGTACGCGGGCGCGTCAACGCTTCCTCCCGAACGGCTACATTAGAAAATATCCTTGCCGAACGACAGCTCGAACTGGCTTGGGAAGGTTGGCGACGGCAGGACTTGATTCGCTTCGGAGCGTTCACGAGAGCATACAACAGTCGTCCGCAACTTCCCGATGAGAATAATGGATATACTACTGTATTCCCGATTCCGGAAAAGATACGGGTGATGAATACAAAACTGGAGCAGAATCCGGGATATTAGCTCAATTCATAGTAAAATTATGAATAGTTTTATGTGTAGTATTCATATTATTACTATATTTGCATAGTAATTAAGTCCGAAGTGTTATGAGTTACAAATCAATTAAAGACGTTGTAACTATGTTGCAAGAAAACGGTTTTGTACTAAAGAGTCAGAAAGGTAGCCATATGAAGTTTGAGAAAGACGACAAAATAGTTATTGTACCGAATCATAACAGCAAAGGCGTTGAGAAAGGCACTTATTACAGCATTTTGAGACAAGCGGGGCTGAAGAAATAGCCCCCTTGTTCTCTTAATTAAATATAGGAGATAATATGAAAACAGTAGAAGTAATTGTGGAACACGCAGGGAAGAACTTGAGTGCTTATATCGAAGGTGCTCCGGTTATCACTGTTGGAAATGACATGAGAGAGATTGAGGAAAATATGAAGGAAGCGATTGAATTATATCTGGAAGATAATCCCAATCCTTGTGAATTATTGTCCGGAGAATTGGAGTTGAAGTTTAAGATTGATGCTGCTACCTTTATAAACTATTACAGCAATATCTTCACTAAAGCGGCCTTGAGCCGGATAACCGGAATTAATGAACGTCAGTTATGGCATTATGCTGCCGGCGTGCATAAACCGCGCAGGCAGCAACTGGAGAAAATTCAGAGGGGTATTCAGGCTTTGACGAAAGAACTGTCATCCATTCATTTGCTATGATATCCCAATACAAACTAAAAGGCTTCGGCATTCATAACGAACACCGAAGCCTTTATTATATCTCTGTGTGAATCACTATGATCTTAAAAACAGACCCAGTCAAAGAAAGCTAGTCAAAGAAGCTCTTGAACTTCTTGAAGATCTTCTCCTTCACCGACGTACTCGGCTTGAAGTTGTCCGAAGCCTCCATCTTTTCCAGCGTACTCTTTTCCTCCTTGTTCAATGCTTCCGGCACATAAATGCTGATATTGACCAGCAAATCTCCCGTACCATAACCATTGACATTCGGCAGACCTTTGCCGCGCAGACGCAGCACTTTGCCCGGTTGAGTACCCGAGTCGATCTTCACTTTCACTTTGCCGTCGATTGTCGGAATCTCCACGGCACCACCCAGTGCGGCAGTCGGGAAACTCAGCAGCAAGTTATAGATCAGGTCATTCTCGTCGCGGATCAAGTCCGGATGCGGTTCTTCCTCTACGAGAATCAGCAAGTCGCCCGGCACACCATTATGCTTTCCGGCATTACCCTTGCCGCCCATCGAGAGCTGCATACCTTCTGCCACTCCGGCAGGAATTTTCACCGTTACTACCTCTTCGCCGTATACGATACCGTCGCCGGCACACTCTTTACACTTGTTCTTGATGATCTTACCTTCACCGTTACAAGTAGGACAAGTGGCGCGGGTCTGCATCGTACCTAGAATCGTCTGCTGGTTACGGATCACCGAACCGCTACCTTTACAGGTCGGACAAGTCTCCGAACCGCCGTCGCCTTCGGCACCCGTGCCATGACAGTGATTACACGGCACATATTTTTTCAGTTTGAATTTCTTTTCTACTCCTGTCGAGATTTCTTTCAAAGTCAACTTTACCTTGACACGTAGATCGCTGCCCCGATAGCGACGTTGCTGTGAACCACCGCCACCGCCACCGAAACCGCTGAACCCTCCGAAGCCGCCGCTGAAACCACCGCCGCGACCTCCGAAGATGTCACCGAACATGGAGAAGATATCATCCATAGACATTCCTTCGCCACCGAAACCACCGAACGGACCTCCGTTGCCTGCCGCACCGCTTACTCCCGCATGACCGAACTGGTCGTAACGCGAACGCTTGTCCGGATTGCTCAACACGTCATACGCTTCGGCAGCCTCCTTGAATTTCTCTTCCGCTTCCTTGTCACCCGGATTTTTGTCGGGGTGATATTGGATTGCTTTTTTGCGGTAGGCTTTTTTAATCTCTTCTACTGTGGCGGTCTTTGTCACCTCCAGCACTTCATAATAGTCTCTTTTTTCTGCCATGCTTCTTAACTAAACTAACTTTTGAATTTACTCCCCAACTACCACTTTAGCGTGACGAATCACCTTGTCATTCAGCGTATATCCCGTCTGTACGCAGTCCAGAATCTTACCTTTCTGCTCTTCCGACGGGGCAGGGATGACGGCAATGGCTTCGTGATAATCGGTATCCAGCGGCTGGTCTTTCGTTTCGATGACCTTCACACCGTTCTGTGCAAGGGTAGCCATGAACTTATTATAAATCAATTCGACACCTTCCTTCACGGCTTTCACGTCTTTGGCAGTTTCCATCGTCTTGATGGCACGTTCAAAGTCGTCGATCACCGGCAGAATGCTGCTGATGCTCTTTTCGCCACCATTCAGAATCAGTTCCGCCTTCTCCTTCATGGTGCGTTTGCGGTAATTGTCAAACTCGGCGGACAGGCGCAGATATTTGTCCTTTTGCTCCTCGATGACAGTCTGAGCGTCTTCCAGCTCCTTTTCGAGCTGCTCTTCATGAGTCAGGGGAGCGGCGTCTTCTGCCTGATCGTTTTGCGGCTGTTCTTCCGCCGTATCCTTTGTTTCTTCCACATTCAGCTCTTCAGCCATCTTTTCTTTTTCTTTTGGATCCATATCTTATTTTTATTTTTTATTCATAATATCAATTTCCCAAGCAAAAACTTTGCCAATCTGACCGTTTTGCCAAAAAACGTGGCAAAGGTAATACATTTATGCCAGATTGACACATTCCGGATAGCTCATAATTCATTTTAAATGTCTACCTTTGCACGCTCAAATAATAAAATAGTAACTGGTAAAATAGTAAATAATAGAAAATGATTACAGTTTCAAACGTTTCGGTGCAGTTTGGTAAAAGAGTCTTGTTTAATGACGTGAACCTGAAATTTACAAGTGGCAACTGCTATGGTATTATCGGCGCGAACGGTGCGGGAAAATCCACCTTCCTTCGTACAATCTACGGAGATCTGGACCCGACGACCGGTACGATTGCCCTGGGACCGGGCGAACGCCTGTCGGTGTTGAGCCAGGACCACTTTAAATGGGATGCTTATACGGTAATGGACACCGTAATGATGGGGCACACCGTGTTGTGGGACATTATGAAACAGCGTGAAGTATTGTACGCCAAGGAAGACTTCACGGACGAAGACGGACTGAAAGTATCCGAACTGGAAGAGAAATTTGCCGAGCTGGACGGATGGAATGCGGAGAGTGACGCAGCCATGCTGTTGAGCGGTCTGGGCATCAAGGAAGACAAGCATTATACATTGATGGGTGAGCTGAGCGGTAAGGAAAAGGTGCGTGTGATGCTTGCGCAAGCATTGTACGGCAATCCCGACAACCTTCTTCTGGACGAACCTACCAATGACCTCGATATGGAGACAGTGACCTGGCTGGAAGAATACCTTTCCAACTTCGAGCACACCGTGCTGGTGGTAAGCCACGACCGTCACTTCCTCGACTCCGTATGTACGCACACCGTAGACATCGACTACGGAAAGATCAATATGTTTGCCGGAAACTACAGTTTCTGGTACGAATCTAGTCAGCTGGCGCTCCGTCAGCAGCAGAACCAGAAGGCGAAGGCTGAGGAGAAGAAGAAAGAGCTCGAAGAATTTATCCGCCGTTTCAGTGCCAACGTAGCGAAGAGCAAGCAGACCACAAGCCGCAAGAAGATGCTGGAAAAACTGAACGTAGAAGAAATCAAACCTTCTTCACGCAAGTATCCGGGCATCATCTTCACTCCCGAACGCGAGCCGGGTAATCAGATCCTCGAAGTTTCTGGACTGAGCAAGAAGACGGAAGAAGGCGTAGTGCTGTTCAGCGACGTGAACTTCAACATCGAAAAAGGCGACAAAGTGGTATTCCTTTCACGCAATCCGCGTGCGATGACCGCTTTCTTCGAAATCATCAACGGAAACATGAAGCCGGATGCCGGACAGTTCAACTGGGGTGTGACCATCACAACGGCCTATCTACCCGTTGACAATACGGACTTCTTCAACACTGATCTCAATTTGGTGGACTGGCTGAGCCAATTCGGCGAAGGTAACGAAGTATACATGAAGGGTTTCCTCGGACGTATGCTGTTCTCCGGCGAAGAGGTACTGAAGAAAGTCAGCGTACTCTCCGGAGGTGAAAAGATGCGTTGTATGATTGCACGTATGCAGCTCCGCAATGCGAACTGTCTGATTCTGGATACTCCGACCAATCACTTGGACCTGGAATCTATTCAGGCTTTCAACAACAACCTGAAGACGTACAAGGGAAATATCCTCTTCTCTTCGCATGACCACGAATTTATTCAGACGGTTGCCAACCGCATTATCGAGTTGACTCCGAACGGTATCATCGACAAGATGATGGAATATGACGAATATATCACTTCGGATCATATCAAGGAGTTGAGGGCGAAGATGTACGGTGATAAATAATGAGTTGCATCAATCGGATACACTGAATTTTGTAGAGAAGGTAGTATAAAGAATTACCTTACTGTCAAGGAAAGGGAAATGCTTGTTAACTGTCGTAACATTGCTTTTCCCTTTCCTTTTCATTGCTTGTTAGCACCCGAAACATCCTATCTTACATTCACGGGCGAGTGTGCTTACTGTTTATTGTTTATCATCCCGAAGCTCTCCGTTTTTACAACTCAAACTTCCCCTGTTTCGGCAACTGCGGCAATGTCGAATTAGCCTTGCGCTCTTCCCGCGAATACTCTACTACCATATATTCCGTAACGCCGTCCGAGGTGACCCGTTTATGGAAATTATTCTTTTCGAGTACCGTAACCAGTATTTTCTGTGCCTGTTGGTTGGACTGGGTGCGTCCGTTCGCACTCAGCATCGAAAGGATATAAGAAGCGGGATACCATTGCGCATTTATTTCTCCTCCTTTGGCCGCACGGAAATAGAAGAACAGATTTTCCTCCACCGGGTCCTTCAGGCGGAAATTCTCGTTGCGGTCGTTCAGGAAAGTGATCTCTTCCTTCTCATACCAGTATTGGAATCCTTGTTGGTAAAGTGCCAGCGCTTGCGCATATATACCTTCGTAATTGATAGGAGCACGATAGTCAACGCTCAGAATGCTGTTGAACAGAATACGTCTGTTTTCTTTGATGTCTTGCAGGCAGTGCGGATTGTTGGTGCTGGCTATGAACGAGGCACGGCGGACGTAGTTGTACGTTTGTATGTCGTAAACTTTCCGTTCTGTCACCTCATCCTGTATGATCAGCCTTTTCAGGTCCTGCATATGCCAGGGAGAGATGCTGTCAAATTCGTCCAGGTCGATGATAAGACAGGAAGAAAGTTGCAGCAGATGGTCTGTTTTGTCGGGTCTGATCATGCCGTGGCGGCAGTATCCTTTTAGCTCCGGAGGGAGGAGACGGCGGATGAAGAAACTCTTTCCTTTTCCCTGTTCGCCGTAGAGTAACATCAGTTGATGGTTTTGCACCTCGTCGTTGATGGCGCAAGCCACCATTCCTACCAGCCAGTGGCGGAGACTGTCCTCAAAAAAGGACTGGTCTGCTGCTTTGACCGTTTTTGCCAGTTGGGCGATGTAATCGGTTTTTCCATCCCACGACGGGAGGGAATAGAAATAGTGGATGAAGGGGTTGAACGGTTTCGCGTAATCCGAATCGACCAATGCTTTGAGGTAATTTTGCGAACAGCTGACTCCCTTCATTTGCGCATTGATGTAGAATGTGTTGATGTCTTTGGTGCGTAGGGTGATAAAGGCGGAGGGGGCGGAGTCGGCAGCCGATGCCGATCTCGGGCGGAACTCGATTTGTTCTTTCACTATGTTTCTGCGGAACTCGTAATATTCGTTCATGAATCTGATGACTTTGAAGATTTTCGGCTCCTGGGACTCCTCTTCTGCCTGATCCGTCTTCGAGGTGTATTGGTAGGCGTTGCGCAGGGGCACTTCGAAGTCGAAGTCGGGAAGGTTGCCGAAATAGCTGTGTGTCAGGCTGACGGCTTCCGCTTCCGTGATGTGGCGGCGGTAACACTGATTGCCGAGGCAATAGAAGAAATTGTCGCGGTTGCCGGTTTCGAGGCGTTCTTTCCGCTTGGTGTATTCCATTGCTTTGCGGAAGTCGAGTTGCACTTGCAGGTCGATGGGGGTTGTATTCTCTTGTGTGGGGAGGAGCGGAGGGAGTGAAAGTGGGGTCTTGCGTTTCTTCTTTTTGCATTCTTCTTCGGTCGGCAGTGTCAGGGTTATCGTCAGCGGTTTCACATTCTCTAGCCGTTCGGGAGACAGAAAGGCATCCGGATCGTGCGAAACGAAGACTCCGCGACTCAGGTCGCTTCCGCTTGTATCGACCTTCGTGTTGAGCAGTTTCTGGTACTTGTCGGCTGCCAGGGTGAACATACGGTGGTGATATCGCTCTAAGGTGGGAAGGTCGATGTTTCCCAGTGCGTTCAGTTCGGCGCGTAGTGCTTCCGGCTCTTCGCCGGTGAGGTAGACGAAGATTTTGAGTCCGTGCTCGCGGGGGCTGATGAAATTTCCCAGCGTGTCGGGGCAGTCGTTCGCCAACTGACGGTATTCCGGGATCTTTTCTACCTCCATATCATCGAAGTCGAGGGTGATGATATCCTGATATGCCTTGAGACTGTAAGCGAGTCTTTCCTTGGTGTAGGTGGCTGTGACGGTGCGGTAAGGCAGTTGCTTCTTCATCCGGTCTGCTTTCCCGGTGTCCCCCGATTTTAGTGTTTCCCGGATTCTCCGGACTCTGTCCCGGTAAATATCTCCCCGAATATATTCGAATAACTGCAGGATACTTATACTTCCTGACACAAGCGATAATCCCCTGTAAGTGGTTATTGCAATCTTTTCCATTTTTCTTGATGATTTTTAATTGTTGTCGTTGTTAATATTTTGCAAAGTAAGAGCTTTTGGATGTAATAAAAAAACTGTTTTTAGGAGCCTAAAAACAGTTTTTTAACGTAATCTGTGAAATGTTAATCATCGGAGAGGAGCCTTTTCATCTTTTGTATCTCATAATCAATCTCTTCTATGCTCAGAGATTCATCCGGGTGGTCGTACTTCCAGAAGTTTACTGTCAGAAACAACAACTGTGCGAAGAATTTAGGCCCTTTAATGTTAAAAGGAGAGGAGGGATCGTAGCAGAGGTGGACGATGGGGGTGAGAAACTTCTTTCTGTCAGATGGTTTTACCTCTATCCTGTTGATGTACATGTTGTTGACATTGTCCAGCAGTTGAGTGATAAACGAGGAGATGGCAGGAAATTCTCCCTTTTCGAGTGTTATAGCCTGCTTGTTTTGGTAGACAAAGCCTTCGGAGAAAATGTCTTTTTAGTCATAAAATTAATGATTGACGTTGGTTGTTAAAAAATGTTGTGTTTAAAAATGACGCAAAGGTACAACTTATTTTTTGTGTCTTCCTTATCTCTGTTGTTTATTCTCTTTATATAATATATTTGATGAAAAAAAGCGTGTTACCGAGGGTAAGGTCCTTACCCTCGGTAACACGCTTTTTTCCGTATAAAATAGAATATTCTATCGCGCCTGTGCGTATATAATAATGTAGAAATCTCAGGAAAGGGAGAAGGCGGTACCTATGGAGCCTCCAGATACCTCACTATGATACCCACTTGTCTTTTGCTGTATGCCTGTTCATTCTTTCCTTCCGAGCCTGCATACAGTTCTCGGTAAAGGTCGGGGTTCCGGTGAATCCATTTTCGCATCTTTCTCAATGCGGCTTCGGGATCTAAGTGGGGTGCGTACAGTTGTGCCAGTTCTGTCTTCAGGTATACCCGGATTTGAAATTCTTCTTGTGCAGTTTCCATCATTGGTATTCTTTATATCGGCTATCCGCCTGATTGATTATACGGTAAAGGTATGTATTTATTCTGACAAATCAAAGCCGTTTGGGGGAATAATGTTCCTTTGATGGAAAGATAATGATACCGATATGGATAAGTAGGTAACAGTAGCATTCATTGCGTCAAACTACGTCTCGGTACTTACTTGTAGAGACCGGTATGTACATATACGTACCCCCGTGGATAGCCTGTTCACTACCTTTGTCGTGTTCCTGAGAGGAGAAGCCGGAAGACGTCACCGCAACCTTCATCCGGGGAACGAAGAGAAAATAACAAGAAATTCATTCATTAAAAAGAGAAGCAGAAAACAATGTCTGTAACATTTAAAAAGATTTTACGAAAGTCTCCATTCGACAAAGATGGCATTGGCAAGTATTATCCGCAGCTGATCACCTGGGGAAAACCTGCCACACTGAATACCATTGCCAAGCAGATGAAGGAGAAGAGTTCGCTCACCCTGGGCGACATCAAGAGTGTACTGACCAATTTCGTGGAAGTGACACGAAACGAGTTGTACAACGGCCATGCCGTGAACATTGAGAATTTTGGGGTATTCAGCCTGTCCGCCACCACGGTGGGTACTGATACGAAGAAGGCCTGTCTGCCGGAGAATATCCGCTGGGTTCGCATCAATTTCCGTGCATCCGCCAGTGTACGTCCCAATCTTGCCGCCACCCGTGCGGAGGACCGTCTGGATTTTGTAGACTTGGAACAGCAACTGAAGGCGCTGAACGGTGGCGAAGGCGGTTCCGGTGACGGTGGCGAAGTACCTGATCCGAATCCGGGCGGTGGAGACGGAGGCGATGAGGAAGCTCCGGACCCAACTGTGTAAGAAGTGGAGAGTTGAGAATGGAGAGTTGGTAATCAATGTACGAGGGTTTGATATTTAGAATTAATGACTTTATGAGGAAGATTCATTTAATTGTGATCCACTGTTCCGCAACGCGGGAAGATAAGGAGTTGACGGCTTTTGACCTGGATACGATGCACCGCCGGCGGGGTTTCAACGGGACAGGTTATCATTACTATATCCGCAAGGATGGAACGGTGCATCTCACCCGTCCGGTGGAACGGATCGGGGCACATACGAAAGGTTTTAATGCGGAGAGTATCGGAATTTGCTACGAAGGCGGTCTGGACTGCCGGGGACGCCCGGCGGATACACGGACACCGGAACAGCGGGCAGCGCTCCGGCTGCTGGTGCATCAGTTACAAGAGAAATTCCCCGGTTGCCGGGTGTGCGGTCATCGCGACCTGTCGCCGGACCGTAATGGGAATGGGGAGATTGAGCCGGAGGAGTGGATCAAGGCGTGCCCGTGCTTTGAGGTAAAGGAGGAAAGTTATGCCTTGTAATCAATCATTTGGTAATGATTCACTTAGTAATCAATCATGTAAAGAGTCGGAAAGGAGGTGTGTAAAGTTATGGCAGTCAAGAGATCCCTTTGGGATACCATTTTGAAAGTAGTCATCGCGGTGGCTTCGGCAGTGCTGGGTATTGTGGGCGGTAATGCGATGAATCTGTAAGACAGAGAAATGAAGAGGCAGAGGTGAATAGCTTCTGCCTCATTTTTTTTATAACTATAAAAAACGAAAATATGAATAATGTATTTTTTAAATATAAAAGGTGCTTATTGCTAGTCATCTTAGTCGCTTGTTATGGCGACATCTTTGCGCAGTCGATACTCAGCTATGATTCCAGTTCACCGGAAGTCGGCTCACTATTAAGAGTACAGGATGCCTCTGTTAATATGTATACAGGGCGTCCGGATATATCTATTCCCTTATATTCTATAGCTCTCAAAGATTTTACTTATGACATAGAGTTACTTTACAATGCGGAAGGAAATAAGCCGGATATGCCCGTAGGCAATGTTGGGTTAGGATGGTCTGTCACGAATGGGCAGATATATAGGATTGCAAATGGATATCCGGACGAGATTTATACTTTTTCTCAATATATGGACAGAACCGGGATGCAGGACTGGGATCAAGAATCGAATCTGTATAAGTATTATGACCAGTCAGATTCAAATGAAGACTTACTTAAAGAACCGGACTTGGATGAGTTTATTGTCAATATCGGCAAGATTAATGCATCATTTTATATGTATAAAGATAGAAAAGGGAAGATTATAACGAAAATTTCTTCTCAAAACTGTCCCTATTTTGAGGTGAAGGATGTAGAGATAGGCACACTTCCGGAAATACCTTTTGCAGAAGCTGAAATTTACAATAAATATTGGGATAGATATTATTATCCTAAGTTGTCTATCGTTCCAAGACCTGTTTTAATATCAGAGATTACTATAGTCGATTCTGATGGAGTAACTTATATTTTTGGGGGTGATATAAATTCAATAGATTTATCATGCGAATATTTTCAAGATCCTAATTATAAAGATTGCTTTGATAAATATGGAAGACATAAACTTGGTGACCATAGCTCTTGGGTAGATTTTGATTCTTGTTTGCTGGGAACACCTTCTGCGTGGCATATAAAGAAAATAATATTGCCAAACAAAGAATATATCAAATTTGATTATTCAAAAGATAATGTGAACATTATAGAAAGGCTCGATTTACATAGCAGTACAACAGTAAACTATTTTTTTAAGAAAGTTACTTCTTCTACTGTTCCCACAGCAACGATACCTAATGACGTGAATCCCCAATATTATTTATTGGAGGATAAGGCATATGATATTGTATATCCTTCATCGCTCAACAGCATTCATGCCAGCAATGGAGACTTTGTGGACTTTACTTCATCAAAAAGGCATGATCCGGTGACATATGGCTACTATAAATACTGGGCATTATTCTTGACAGACAACTATGGAGGGGTTATCGGGACTATTGTAGATGATAAATGTTATTCATTGAAGTTGGATGAGATGAAGGCTAAAAAAGCAACGGTGAATTTTTACTATACAGATCAATCGGATCGGAGACTTAAACTAGATTCATTAAAAATAAATCAGAATGAGATATACAAATTCCAATACAACTCGCGCCAACTTCCTCCTTATGGTGAGCCACTAACTGATAACTGGGGATATTATAATGGGAAAGATTATTATCCTAAACGGAATGTTTTGAATTTTGCAGGACTCTATGACGTCAGACAGCCGGACTCTACTTACGTCAAAGCAGAGATTCTTGAAAAAATAACATATCCTACCGGAGGAGAGGCCAGTTTTCAGTATGAGTTACATTCTTATTCCAAGATAGCAACACAATACCCCTTTGAATTGAAAGCGGAAAATGGATTTGCAGGTGGAGTAAGAGTCAAGAAAATGACCTATTCCGACACAAAGAATCCACTTGCAAATAAAACAAAAGAATTTATATATTTGAACGAAGACGGTACTTCCAGCGGAATACTGTCCATTGTTCCTCAATATGTTGCCAGTGGAAAAGGCAGGATTGATTATGATCGTTATGGCATGAGTATGCATGGAGCTTATGACTACATAGTAAGGTCTGATACCCACATAAATTGGGTAGACCAATTTCATATGGGGTATTCTCGTGTTACCGAGCTGCTCTCCGATGGTTCAAAAACCGTTTATTCTTTTATCAATCATGATCAAGTCAAAGACGAACCCTCGGCCGGAGATATGGCGTTTGGAATGACTGATGCCTTGTATCATAAATATACGTCTAGAAAACTTAGCAGAGGTTTATTGGATTCTGTCAAGTATTACGGTGCATCCAATCAGCTGCTTAAACAAGAATGTTTTAAGTATTATACAGACTTGTCGGATTATGTTAAATCAATCAATCGTTTTGCTGTTATTGGTGCACAGCCTATACGTGTCAGTGCCAATAAGATATATACCTATTTTCCTTTCCTGCAAAAAAAGGAAACTATGCTTTATACTAGCTGTGGTAATATAAACGAGACAGAAGAATATGAGTATAATCAATATCGCTTGCTGACGGCTACGAAAAAGTATACTAACAATCCGAATGATAACAGTATACTGGAAACAAGAACCAAATATCTTTCTGACTTGATGGAAGAGTATGATAGTACTGCTTCCGGTTCTATTTCCTCTGGTTCTCCGTTGAAGGTTTATAACACCATGAGGTCAAAGGGGCTACTATCTTACCCTGTGGAAACTACCGTAAAACGGAATGGAAAAATTGCCTCTGCTGAAGTGATGACGTACAAGTTATCTGATGATTTTGCTGTATTGGATAAGCAATATAAACTAGAAAGCGATGTGCCGTTAAGTAATTACTCTTCCTTCAAACTGCTGAACTCAACTCAATATTCTATGGACAACCGATGTGCGCTTGAGATGGAGTATCTTGATTATGATTCGCAGTGCAATCCGGTAAATGTAGCAGATAAGGCCGGTATCAAAACTACTTATCTCTGGGGGTATAAAGACTTATACCCTATTGCTAAAGTTGTGAACGCCCAGAATACCTTGAAGTCTGTCTTTCAATACGAGGAAGTCAGAACTACTAAATATATAAATCTGAAATATAGTCCATTGTTCGTCAACGAGAAAGAACATATTTTTTATACATCAAAGGCCGGAAACGTAGAAATAACTCTTTCGGGTGCTTTAGGCTACAACTGGTATGTGACAGGACATCTTGACAACACCCCTTTCAATCTGGTTCAGGTAAGAAGCTCTGATTACGAAGACAGACCTTGGGATGATTATCTGGAAGTGTATACATATAACGTAACGTTAAATGTTCCTGCCGGATACCACACACTCAGTATTAATGGTATTGATGCATATAAGGAGGCATCTCCGTATATATGTGATGGAGATCTTCATTTCTCTTATTGGGCTTTGGAGAGCACAGATCCCGAAACAAGCGGTTCGGACGATGTTTATTACAATAGTTTTGAAACGTTTTCTTCTTCTCCCAACTCTTTTGGATATCATAGCAATAAAAGTCATATTGGTCCATATGACGTTTCTATGACAACAACTCCCGGGAAAGAGTATTTTATAGATTATCGGGTATTGAAAGATGGAACATGGAAATATGTGAAACGTGATTTTATAAATAATAGTGAGACTATTGATGAAGGGAGATACCCTATAGATGACGTGCGTGTATATCCTAAAGATGCTTTGATTACCACATACAATTATTATCCACTCATTGGTTTAAGAAGTAAAACAAATGAAAGAGGGGTATCTGAATCTTACAAGTATAATGATTTCGGCGAGCTGTTGTCCGTCATGGATAACGATATGAATGTGGTCAAAAAATACGATTATTTCTATCAAGGCCAATCAGCGGAGCCTGAACCTACTTATCACAATAAAGAAATCAGGGAAACATTTACCCGGAACACTTGTGATACTTCTTTGGGTGAAATAGGAAAATCGATTGATTTTGTAGTACCCGCCAATAAATATAGTTCCTTCATATCACAGGAAGATGCCAATCAAAAGGCTTATGTCGATTTGCTTAACAACGGTCAACAATATGCAAACGAGAATGCGGAATGTGGCTCAGATATTATCTTATCCGTCTACAATCCAAAGGAGAAGGGTTATTACTTAACTTTTCAATGGGGAGTTCAGGGGCACATCGTAACCGATTATTACGAAATATCGCCCAGCCATAAAATAGCCGATACAGGAGACATACTCAAAGATTATGAACCTGTAAAGGTTTATATACCTAGAAGTCGTTACCGAATAGTCCAGGCCTCACCACAAGATGACAGATGGGAATATGATGATCTTTCTATCAAATCAAGCCGCAATAACACTGACTTGGACTATAACATTACGGACTATTCCGGTTATGAGGATACTTATGTCATAGGCGGATATCCTTTTATTTATTAAAAAATAATCAGATATGAAGAAGATTTTATATTGTATGTTTATTGGCGCATTACTCTCACCGGAGAGTAATGCCCAGACAAATAATTCATGGATGGAATTATTATCTGCTGACAAGAACCATATAGCTACACGTACATACACTCAAGAGACGGGAGCTGCATGGCAGGATAAGATAGACTATTATGATGGTTTGGGACGTTTGGAGCAATCTGTCTTGAGATACTCTCATAATAATAATAACATGGTGACGTATCAGGAATATGATCCTCAAGGGCGTACCTCCCGAGAATGGTTGCCTGTCGCATTTCAAAATAACGGAGGAAAGTTCATTCTTCCTGATGTGGTAAAAAGTAAGGCGACAGCCACATATGCTGATAATGCACCTTATTCCCGTCCGGTATATGAAGCCTCTCCGCTGGATCGTACTCTGGAACAATACGGTCCCGGGCAAGACTGGCAGGAAAATCATCATAGTGTGAAAAGTGACTACCTGACCAACATAGCAGGTACGGATACATTAAACTGCATTCATTTCACAGCAACGAATGCAAGTGATACTGTCATGCAAATCAGTCGCATTGGTAATTATGCAACGGGACAACTTTATGTTACCCGTATGGCAGACGAAGATGGGAATCCGTCTTTCGAGTTCAAAGACAAACTGGGACAGGTTGTCTTGACTCGTCAGATCATGCGGACCGGAGGGAACAAGGAGCTGTATGATACTTATTATATATATGATGATTTTGGCAATCGGGTAGCGGTGTTTCCTCCGGCTGCTGCTTCCATACTCGGCAGCGGCAGCACTACAAGCTGGAAAAGTAATACGGATGCAACGCTTCTGCAATATGCCTTTTTGTACAAATATGATAGCCGTAAACTTCAGATAGCCAAGAAACTGCCGGGCTGCAGCTGGTCTTTTTATATCTATGACAAAGGAAGGCGGCTGATTTTTTCTCAGGACGGCAATCAGCATAGCCGTGGTGAATGGTCGTTCAGCATTCCGGATATGTTTGGACGTGAATGTTTTTCGGGCATTTGCAGGAATGTACTGGATCCTTTTTCCGATCCGTTACTTTCTTCGGCTGTCAATGCTTCCTGGTATTCCGGTTCTACTGCTGCCATCGGCAGTGGACCATATAAAGGCTATAGCCTGTCGGGGATTACTTTGACTTCTCCCGGCTTGCTTTCAGTCAAGTATTATGATGATTACTCTTTCTTGGGTAGAAACGGTTTTCCGGTTTCCACAGATGCCGGCGTTTGTTATGATGCCGGTGCAGAGACGGAAGGCTTTGGCAAACGTTATTCGGCAAGTTCTCAAGATATACTTACGGGTAGCCTGACAGCGTGTCTTGATGAGAAAGGGCAGTCTTATCTTTATACCGTGATGTATTATGATGATCACGACAGGGTAATACAAAGTAAGTCAGGCAGTCACCTGAATGGTGGAGTCGAAAAAGACTATATGGCTTATAACTTTATCGGTCAGCCGACAAGGCATAAACATATCCATTCGGCTACCGGCAAAACGACCCAGACCGAACTCTACTCATATACCTATGATTATGCGGACCGGCTGCAAACCACTACACACCGTTTGAATAATGGACCGGTAATGACTCTTGTCAATAATGAATATGATGAACTGGGGCGTCTGCAACGTAACAGGCGTAATGGTCAAGCCAATCTTCATACGAGTTATACTTATAATCTCCGTTCATGGACTGAATCGATCAGCTGTCCTCTGTTCTGTGAGACATTATATTATAATGACGCCCGTCCCAACCAAACAAATACTCATTATTATAATGGTAATATCTCCGGTATGGATTGGAATGTAAATGGCGATAAAAAGCGTGGTTATGATTTTTCTTATGACAATCTTTCCCGTTTGCTCCATGCGGACTATCTTGAGAATAATATTCGCAATCATAACTTCAACACTTCTTATAGTTATGACAAGCAGGGTAATATAGTCTCTCTGATGCGTTCCGGGAATCAGAATACTGCCTATGGAGTAATTGATAACTTAGCTCTAAATTACCGTGGTAATCAGTTAATAAAGGTTGAAGATACTGCGTCAGATTCAAATCTTCCGGCATCATCTATGGATTTCAGGAATGGCACGAATCAGGATGTGGAATACCTCTATGATGAAAATGGTAATCTGATTAAAGATTTAAATAAAAGTATAGCTGATATTCAATACAATTTATTAAATTTGCCAAAACGGATTACTTTCAATGACACAAACAAATCTACTCATGAGTATGTTTATTCTGCCGATGGAAAGAAGCTATCCGTCATTCATAAATCTTCCGCAGAGAATCGTACTGATTATGTCGGTAATATGATTTATGAGAATGGTTCTTTAAAGCGTATATTGGTGGATGGTGGTTACATTGAGAATGGTATTTACTATTTCTATTTGCAGGACCATTTGGGCAATAATCGTGTGGTGGCTAAGTCGGACGGGACGGTAATTCAAACAAATCATTATTATCCTTTCGGCATGTCATTTACAGAGAGTACTCACGGAGATAAACAACCTTATAAATATAATAATAAGGAGTTGGATATGAATAATGGTTTGAACTGGTATGATTATGATGCCCGACAGATGGAAACTGTCTCCGGACGTTTTACGAGTATTGATCCGATGGCAGAGAAGTATTATAGCTGGTCGCCTTATAGTTATTGTTTGGGAAATCCGATAAAGTTTGTAGACCCGACAGGTACTTTGACTTCTCCTTACTATACAGAAGACGGTACTTTCCTGGGCGTAGACGAGAAAGGATTTGCCGGTGCGATTTACATTACTAACAAAGCTACTTTTGATAAATACTCAAATAAGGGAGTTGCTGACTCAAAGAAGATACAGGGAGATAAGAATACTGTTCCGTTGAAAACAAGCGTTATAGAACTTGCTTCTCAATCTCATATATATACGGATGTATTAAAGAAAAGTACAGATTCTAAGCTTGATATGTCTAGGCTTTATAAAGGTGAGGTATCAATTGTGGAGAAAGCATACATGAGAAGCAATGGAGAAACTTTTGGAAAGGGCTATAATGACCCTGAAGGACATAAAGAAGAGCCCAAATATTCTACAAGTAATATTGGAAAACAAATTAAAGTGACTGTGCGTAATCAATATAATATACATGATTTGTATACAGTAGAAAGTATACAAAACTATTTAGGCGTACATGAGTACTATGGGCATGGAATAATGAATTGGAGTCAAATAGGTACTCATTGGAAATGTTATAATGCTCAATTGAATCATCCAACTTTTAAAAAATTGCCTAAATATCAACAAGATGAAATTAGAGAGAGATACAATTTATATTACGGTAAACATAATCGTTAAACGATTGATTTGTTTTTTCAGTATGGCGATGGCATTTGTTGTAAACGGATATGCCCAAAGGTATATTCATCCAATAAATGAGTTGTCAATAGAATTGGAAATAGTGAGTGTCAGCAAAGGTGATTATCCCCCAAGCCCTCAAGGAGTGCTCAAGGGAGATACTCTTCCAGAGAGAATCGATTTTGAGTTTATTGTGTATAATAATAGCAATAAAATACTTATGATTGGTTCAAATACTCGTTGTTATTATGATCCTAAAAGTGATGCTGACTATGGGCAAATAGGGCGTTTTTTGATGATAAATGGTGTGGACACTATTCCACTTTATACAGATATGTATTATTTACATCCTAATCCGCATAGAAGTACAACAGCCATTTGGGGAATTATAGAAAGCTCTTATTTTTCTCACTATCCTATTTTCTCCTCTTTTATGAATCGTTGGGCTGATATGGCTAAAAGGGGTGAGAATTGTATAAAGGGGATTTATGATTATTTGAAAGCTTCCCGCTTTGTATATGTTCCAATACAGGCAGATTATCAACGAAGATTAGATAAATTTGAAGATAAATCTTTGATTGATTGTATCATCTATCCTCGTAAAGCGATTGAAGTTAAGAAAGTAGAGCCTTTTATTATTGCTGTAGGCTATTCAGAGGAGCACGATTGTGAATATATCTATCCCCCGATATCAATAAAACAGGATGAATAACTCCATCTGATACCGTATTTATTATTATGCCCTGAGATAATTAACTCATGATAGTTATTTTATCTCAGGGCATATGTATTTATCTCTAATATAATACCTATCTTTACACGAAAGTATCAATTAGTGATATAGGCTATTCACTTTGCCAATATCACATTAAATAAAAACACACAGCAAAATGAAAAAGATTATATTTCTATTCGGCTTAATCTTGTCATTAGTTTTGGTATCCTGTTCGGAAGACGATAATCGACTCTATACTCTAAAAGGAAAAACTTTTGCAGCATTTTATTATATTGGAACAGGGGCCGGGGGTATACATTATAATGTGTATAATGTCTGGAAATTTATCTCAGACTCAGAAGTAGAATGGACGACTAGGGGCGGTAGTCCGACAGGAGATTTAGAAGGAGTACCAAGCATGGGGACATATACATTGAATTATCCTGATTTGGAAGTACAGTTTATCACTGAAACATCGAGTGTTAGATTCACGTGTAATGTCATTAATGGAACTATATTGAGATTTGGAGATAATGCTCAGTCGGAACTACTTCCAGGGGATTTCGCTTTGCAGTAAAATGCTGTTTTGAATATTATGGATAGAAAATATAAAATCACTTGTTGAAGAATAGCTATGCCCCTTACAGGAATCGCTTATTGGAAGACAATTCCTGTAAAGGACCATCTTTTATTTCTTATAAATCAACTTGCTCGGCACCCCGTTTCCGAAGAGTTCATCGCCCAACGTTGTAATCTTATCACCTGTAGCAAGCACATAGCGCAGATTATCGCATCCCATGAACGCTCCGAACTCAATAGCCGTCACGCTGGCAGGCAGCTCAAGTGTTCCGGCAAGCCGTCCGCAGTTGCTGAATACCCGTTGGCCGATGGTCTTGAGGTTATGTGGCAGCTTGATCTTCAGGAGATACTTCTTTTGTGCGAAAGTGAAGTCGGGGATAGTCGTCGCATTTGTTTTGGAAATATCCAGAGATACGAGATTCGGCATATAGTCACGGATCAGTTTGAAGTCGGCGTTATCCAGTTTCCCTTCAATGGTCAGGAAGTTGATGTCTCTGGGTTGCAAGCCGGCTTTCATAATCTCATCTTCCAGTTTGCCCATCGCGCCTACCTGTATGGTTGCTTCCAGCGGTTCGCCTTCTATAAATGCAAAGTGCTCCCATCTGTTCTTAAAACGGTAGGCGTCACTGCTGCCCAGCGGGACGAAGATAGCGGTCACACTGTCGGCGAGAGCTTCCGGCAGCAGATTAGGAGCTGTCTTCTTGCGTATCTGACAGATTCTCAAGTTATCACATCCTTTGAAGGCGGCATCTTCGATATTCTTTATCTTTTCGGAAAGGATCACTTTTTCCAGCGTCTGTTTACCTTTGGTCGCTCCGTCCACCACATTCGAGAAAGCGTAGGCAGGGACGAAATTGGCCATATAGATGTAGAACTTTCCGTTAGGATACGTGCCGGCTTTTCCGCTGTACATCTTAATTTCGGCATTGGAAATATCGAGCACTTTCAGGCTGGGAAACTCGTCGCGGAGATGTCTGAAGTCTTCTGCGTTCAGTTTTCCTGTCAGTGTCAGGTGGGTGATGCTGTTAGCTTCTTCTTCCGTCATCATCGAGATCAATGTGCCGGGCTTGCTGACATAATACGTTTTGCTTACTTGTGCGGTTGCTCCCAAAGTACTGGCAGCCAATAAAAAACTTATCAGTAGTTGTCTTATTTTCATAATTATGCAGATTTGTTCAGACAAATATAGGAAAAATAGGTAAGACACGATGTTTTTTTATGTTTTATATCTAATTTTGTAGCGTGATTAACAAAAAGTAAAAATGGAGACAGAAGAAATCAGAGAAAAGAAAGAACCGAAGAGACTTCCCGTATGGGCGTGCATCCTGTTGTTTGCACTGGGGCTTTTCGTCACCTTTGGGTTATATAGTACGATAGGCTTCGGAGTTTTATCTCTGATTCTTGGTGATGAGGCACGGCATCCCGGACTGTTGGGGTATATTGTGGCGGAAGCCGGTATGCTGCTGGCTGTGCTGACTTCGGCAGTGATTCTGCTCTTTTTTGAGCGTCGCCCTTTCTCTGACTTGGGACTGACGCTGAAAGGGCATGCACGGGGATTGTGGTATGGACTGCTGGCAGCCATCCTTCTCTACTTGATCGGTTTCGGACTGTCTTTGGCTTTGGGTGAGGTAGAAGTAACCGGTTTTCAGTTCGATCCTCTGAATCTGCTTGCTACCTTTGTGTTCTGCCTGCTGGTGGCTCTGGCCGAAGAAATCATGGTGCGTGGCTATATACTCGGGCGTCTGCTGCATACCCGGATGAATAAATTCCTGTCTCTTTTTGTCTCCGCACTGCTGTTCGCATTGCTGCACCTCTTCAATCCCAACCTTGCTTTCCTGCCTATGCTGAATCTGGTACTTGCAGGTATGTTTATCGGCGCTTCCTATTTATATACGCGCAATCTTTGTTTCCCTATCTCCCTTCATCTTTTTTGGAACTGGATTCAAGGTCCGATATTGGGTTATCAGGTAAGTGGAAATGATTTGGGAACATCGCTGCTGACGCTGCATCTGCCCGAAGAGAACGTACTGAATGGCGGAGCCTTCGGATTTGAAGGCTCGCTCATTTGTACAGTACTGATGATTATCTTTACGATTTTAATTGTCTGGTGGGGAGAAAAACGGGAGGCGATCAGTCTTGCTGTACCCCGATCATGCTAAGCTGAATCCGTTTCCGGTCGGTATCCACGTTCATCACTCTGACCATGACGTGCTGGTGGATGGACACGATTTCCGTAGGATCGGAGATGTATCGTTCGGCCAGCTGGGAGAGGTGTACAAGCCCGTTCTCCTTGATGCCTATATCGACGAAAGCTCCGAAATTGGTAATGTTGCCTACGATGCCCGGCAGAATCATGCCTTCGCGCAAGTCTGCGATGGTGCGCACGTTCTTGTCAAATTCAAATACCTTGATCGCTTTACGCGGGTCGCGTCCCGGCTTGTCGAGTTCCTGCATGATGTCTTGCAGGGTAGGCAGGCCCACAGTCGGCGTGATGTACTCCGAAATCTTGATTTTTTGGCGGAGTTCCTTATTCGCGATCAGTTCGTCTACGCTACATTTCAAGTCCTTTGCCATTTGCTCTACGATGTGGTAGCTTTCCGGGTGCACGGCAGTGTTGTCCAACGGGTTCTTTGCTCCGGGGATGCGAAGGAAGCCTGCACACTGTTCGAAGGCTTTGGCACCCATGCGGGGGACTTTCATCAGCTCCTTGCGTGAACTGAAAGCTCCGTTCTCGGCACGGAAGTTGACAATGTTTTGTGCCAGTTGCGGACCCAGACCGGAGATGTACGTCAGCAGATGGCTGCTGGCGGTATTCAGGTTCACGCCTACCAGGTTCACGCAGTTTTCCACTGTCTGGTCAAGGGCTTTCTTCAGTTTCGTCTGGTCTACATCGTGCTGGTATTGGCCTACACCGATAGATTTGGGATCAATCTTTACCAGTTCCGCCAACGGGTCCATCAGTCGGCGACCGATGGAGACCGCTCCACGCACCGTTACGTCATAATCGGGAAACTCGTCACGGGCGATCTTGGATGCCGAATAAATGGAAGCGCCCTGTTCGCTGACCACGAAAACAGGAATCTGCCGGTCGAAAGTCTGATGATTGATGAAGTCTTCCGTTTCGCGGCTGGCTGTTCCGTTGCCGATGGAGATGGCTTCAATTTCATAGGCTTCTATCATCTTGCGGAGTTTGGAAGCCGCTTCACCGGTTTTATTGACCGGAGGATGCGGGTAGATATTCTCATTGTGCAGCAAGTTGCCTTGCGCATCGAGGCAGACGACTTTACAGCCGGTACGGAATCCGGGGTCGATGGCGAGCACCCGTTTCTGTCCGAGAGGGGGAGAGAGAAGCAGCTGGCGGAGATTCTCCGTGAATACACGGATGGCTTCGTCGTCAGCCTTTTCTTTGGACTGGGCGGCAAATTCTGTTTCGATGGAAGGTTTGAGCAGACGTTTGTAGGCGTCGGCGGTGGCTTCCTTTACCTGATGGCTGCACTCATTGTTGCCATATACGAACTGGCGGTCGAGGCGTTCCAGACAGGCTTCGTCATCTGGACTGATGGATACTTTCAGCAACCCTTCGGATTCTGCCCGGCGGATGGCGAGCAGGCGATGGGAAGTGCAGCGTTTCAGTGATTCGGAGAAGTCGAAATAATCCCGGTACTTGGCGGCCTCTTCCTCTTTGCCTTTCACTACCTTGGCGGTGATTTCCGCCTGACGGGTGAACTGGTTGCGTATGGCGTTGCGGGCACGTTCGTCCTCATTCACTTGCTCCGCGATGATGTCGCGGGCGCCTTTCAGTGCGTCTTCCGTATCCTTGACGTCGCCTTTGACGAAGGTGGCGGCTTTGGCGGTGAGGTTGGCTTCCCTTTGCAGCATCATGATCATGGCCAGCGGTTCCAGTCCCTTTTGACGGGCCGCTTCGGCACGGGTCTTCCGTTTGGGTTTGTAGGGGAGGTAGATGTCCTCCAGTTCCGTAGGATTCCAGGTGGCGTTGATGCGCTTTTCGAGCTCCGGAGTGAGTTTCCCTTGCTCGTTGATGGTACTGAGGATGGTTTCCTTCCGTTTGGCTATATCGCACAACTTGTCATGTTGCTCCTTGATGTTCTCTATCTGTACTTCGTCCAGTCCGCCGGTAGCTTCCTTACGGTAACGACTGATGAAAGGGATGGTGGCACCTTCGCCCAACAGGCGGAGTGTACTGCTGATTTGTCTTTCCGGTATTCCCAGTAATCCGGAAATCATTTGGTGAAATAGTTCCATAAACAATTTTTTTGCGAATGAATGAGCGACAAAAATACACATAAATCTGTTATAGCCGACAAGTTTTAGTATATTTGCAGGCTAAAATGAGATAGTAACACTTCAAAACTTACGAGTATGATGAGATATATAGGGTGCCTGTTTATCTGTTTGCTATGGCTTTTCCGGGCCACAGAGTTATTTGCTGTCTCTAACGATAAGAAACCCATCCTGATTATCTGCTCCTACAACCCCGCCGCGCATCAAACTTCGGTCACTATCTCCGACTATATGGAAGAATATAACAAACTGGGAGGGAAACGTGATATTATCATTGAAAACATGAACTGCAAAAGTTTCTCCGAAGCCCCGCTTTGGAGCGGTATGATGACGCAGATTCTTTCTAAATATCAAGGAGAGAAGCATCCGGCGCAAATTATTCTGCTGGGGCAGGAAGCATGGGCGGCGTATCTGTCGCAACGGGATTCGATACAGGTGAAAGTGCCGGTGATGTGCAGCCTCGCCAGCAGCAACATCGTCATACTGCCCAAGGATACGGTTGCCGGACTGGACACATGGATGCCGGAATCGGTCGATCTCTTTACCGACCACATGAATGTACCGGAATTGAAGTCGGGATTTATCAATCAGTACAATATAGAAGATAATGTCCGTATGATCAAGTCGTTTTATCCGGGTACGGAGCACATCGCCTTTATTTCGGACAATACTTACGGCGGCGTCACCATGCAGGCACTGGTGCGGAAAGAAATGAGAAAGTTTCCCGAACTCGACCTGATCCTGATGGACGGCCGGCGACATACTATCTATACGATTGTAGAAGAGTTGCGTCATTTGCCGGAGAATACGGTGATTATGGTAGGCACGTGGCGTGTGGATATGAACGAGGGTTATTTCATGCGGAATGCTACTTATGCCATGATGGAGGCTACTCCGAGCATTCCGGCTTTTACTCCGTCATCGGTGAGTCTGGGGTATTGGGCGATCGGCGGAGTGCTGCCCGATTACCGGAAACTGGGGAAAGACATGGCATTGGCATCTGTGCAGATTGATCAGTACCCGGAGGATGACCAGCAGCACCTTTCTGTGATTGGTTGCAAAGCCGTACTGGACAGCCGGAAGGTGAAGGAGTGGGGACTGGACCCGGACATCCTTCCTTTTGATGTACAGATTATTAATCAGACCGTATCATTCTATCAGCAATATACTTATCAGATTTGGTCGGCGTGTGCGCTGGTTGTCATCCTTGTACTGGGCTTGTGTATCTCGCTTTTCTACTATTTCCGCACCAAACGTCTGAAGGACGAGCTGCTGAAATCGGAAAAAGACCTGCGGGTGGCAAAAGACCGGGCGGAAGAATCGAACCGTCTGAAAAGTGCTTTCCTTGCCAATATGAGCCATGAAATACGTACGCCCTTAAACTCGATTGTAGGTTTCTCGGATGTGCTCGCTGTGGGTGGCAACACGGAAGAAGAACAGCAGACTTATTATCAGATTATCAAGACGAACTCGGATTTGTTGCTTCGTCTGATCAATGATATTCTCGATCTCTCACGCTTGGAAGCGAACAGGGTGACGTTGACTTGGGAAGAGTGTGACGTGGTGCAGCTATGCAGGCAGGTGGTGGCATCTGTCAGCGTTTCACGGCAGTCCGGCAATCAGTTCCTGTTTGTCAGCAGCTACGAGTCGTTTCGGATGACGACAGATATACAGCGTATGCAGCAGGTGATTATCAACCTGATGTCTAATGCGGATAAGTTCACCAAAAAAGGTAAGATAACACTGGAATTTTCGGTGAATGAAGAGACGGAGATGGCTGTATTCTCCGTGACGGATACGGGGTGCGGCATCCCGAAGGAGAAGCAGAAACTGGTATTCGAGCGCTTCGAGAAGCTGAACGAATATGCTCAGGGAACAGGTTTGGGATTATCTATCTGTAAATTGATTGTGCATAAATGGAAAGGGGATATATGGATCGACTCCGAATATACAGGAGGAGCACGGTTCATGTTCTCACATCCGCTTAAAATAGAAAAAGAATGAAACGATTTGTATGTATTTACGTATGGCTTCTTTGCCTCGTGCTCTCAGTTGCGGCACAGGAGAAAGTAGTGAAGCTGAAAATTGTACAGACAAGTGATGTACATGGTAATTATTATCCCTATAATTTTATTACCCGTAAGGATTGGCAGGGCAGTCTGGCACGAATATACGCTTTTGTGCAGAAAGAACGCGAACAATATAAGGAGAATCTTATTTTACTCGACAACGGCGACATATTGCAGGGGCAACCGACTGCCTATTACTATAATTATATAGACACAGTATCACCCCACCTCTGCGCGGAAATGATGAACTACATGAAATATGATGCCGGAAATATGGGTAATCATGATGTGGAGACGGGCCGAGCCGTGTTCGATCGCTGGATAAATACCTGTGACTTCCCCGTATTAGGAGCTAATATCATCGATACATCGACTGGAGAACCTCATCTTCCTCCTTATAAAGTCATGGAACGTGACGGTGTGAAAATCGTAATCCTTGGAATGATCACCCCCGCCATCCCCGCATGGCTCTCGGAGAATCTGTGGAAGGGACTGCGTTTCGACGACATGGAGGAGACTGCACGCAAATGGATGAAGATCATCCGTGAAAAAGAGAATCCGGACTTGATGATCGGCTTGTTCCATGCAGGACAGGAGGCTTTCAAAATGTCCGGCAAGTATAACGAAAACGCTTCTCTGAATGTGGCAAAGAATGTCCCCGGTTTTGACATTGTACTGATGGGGCACGATCATGCGCGCGAATGTAAGAAAGTGATGAATGTGGCAGGTGATTCGGTGCTGGTCATCGATCCGGCAAGCAACGGAATTGTTCTGTCCAACATCGATGTGACTTTGAAATTGAAAGATGGAAAGGTGCGCAGCAAAGATATAAAAGGAGTATTGACCGAAACGAAAGGTTATGGAATCAGTGAGGACTTTATGAAGCATTTTGCTCCTCAATATGACACTGTCCGTAACTTTGTCTCTAAAAAGATCGGTACATTCACCGAGAGTATCTCAACCCGTCCTTCTTTCTTCGGACCGTCTGCTTTTATCGACTTGATTCATACTTTGCAGCTTGACATCACCGGAGCGGAGATATCCTTTGCGGCACCGCTTTCATTTGATGCAAAAATTAATAAAGGAGATGTGTTTGTCAGCGATATGTTCAATCTGTATAAGTATGAGAATATGCTGTATATGATGACTTTATCCGGAAAAGAAATCAAGGATTATCTGGAAATGTCTTATTTCATGTGGACTAACCGGATGAAGTCTCCGGACGATCATCTGCTTTGGTTTAAGGAGAAACGTCGCGAAGGTGCGGAAGACAGAGCTTCTTTCCAAAATTTCAGCTTCAATTTTGATTCGGCATCGGGAATTATTTATACCGTAGACGTCACCAAGCCGCAAGGGGAGAAGATAACGATTGTCAGCATGGCAGACGGTAGTCCTTTCCTCATGGATAAGATTTATAAGGTGGCTTTGAACTCTTATCGGGGGAACGGCGGCGGAGAACTGCTGACGAAAGGATCAGGCATCCCACAGGAGAAATTGAAAGAACGTATTATCTTCTCTACGGATAAGGACCTTCGTTTCTATCTGATGAATTATATAGAAAAGAAAGGTACTATGGACCCGAAAGCGTTGAACCAATGGAAATTTATTCCTGAAAAGTGGACTGTTCCGGCTGCCAAGCGTGATTATAAGTTTTTATTTGGAGATAGTCAATAAGTGGGTAAAAGTGTTCTATTTGACTGATATTCTCTTGCCTTAGGTTGAACGTCTCATTATTACTGGTATCTTTGTCGCAACAAAAAGAGAGAGTGTATGGATATTCAGGTTGTTCCTAAGATAGGTATTTCTTCGGTAGTTCATTCTAAACATATAGATCCCGATAGTATTGATGTGGTCGGCAATGATATAGCGCTCTTCGACACGGAGAGCGTTACTTCCCTTTATAATGGTCCCAGTAAGCTGGAAGTGGTGAGCATCGGACTTTGCCTGGAAGGCTCTACCCGTTTTAATATCAGTCTGCGTGAGTTTGAACTGATTCCGGGAAGAATGGTTATTGCGTTGCCCAATCAGATTATCGAACATCGTCAGTTCAGTACCAATTTCAGAGGGATTTTCTTTGCTATATCAAAAAGTCTGTTGGAATCATTGCCCAAAGTAGGTAATGTGCTCTCCTTCTTTTTCTTTCTGAAAGATTACCCTTGCTTTGATCTCAAACCGCACGAACAGGAGATGATTAAGGAGTATCACGCTTTCATCAGAAAGAGATTGAGAAATAAAGACGATAGGTACCGCAGAGAGGTAGTAATGGGATTGATGCAGGGTTTCTTCTTTGAGCTTTGCAATATCTTCAACAGTTATGCTCCGGATGCTTCTGCCGTTGTCAAAAGTAAAAGTCGTAAAGAACATATATTTGAGCGCTTCTATGAATCTTTGGTTCAGTCTTATCAGTCGGAGCGCAGCGTGAAGTTTTATGCGGATCAGTTGTGTCTGACGCCGAAACATCTGTCCGGAGTTGTCAAGGAAGTCAGCGGGAAAACGGTAGGGGAATGGATTGACGAATTAGTGATTCTGGAAGCGAAGGCACTCTTAAATTCTTCGAGCATGAACATACAGGAGATAGCCGACCGTTTAAACTTTGCTAACCAGTCGTTCTTCGGTAAGTACTTTAAGCATTATACCGGTATGTCTCCCAAAGAATACCGGAAAAGCAGATAGCCCTAAAAACTATAGAACGCCTGAACGTACTCGGCTCAATGTTTCCGGTGTCATCAGCAGGTAAGAAGCGATGTGTGCCAAAGGTGCCCGTTTGATGATTTCCGGATGAGTTTCGAGCAATAGATTATAACGCTCGCGGGCGGATTCGAAACGCCAGGAATCGGCTTTGGTTTGCGATACAATCAGAGAATATTCCAGTATCTTCCGATAGAACATATTGATTTCCCAGTTGAGCTTTGTCAGTTGCTGCATTTTGTCATAAGGGAACAGGTATATGACAGCAGGCTCCAGTGTCTCTATGATCAGTCGGGTAGGGACTTGTTTCAGCAGACTTTCGATACACATCAGGATACATCCTTCGTATGAGAAGTGTTCGGTAACGTCTTTCCCATTTTTATAATAATATTGCCGGAGCATCCCTTTCCCGACAAAAACTAATTCATGGGCTACTTCTCCTTCATTGAGTGCGATCACTCCTTTAGGATATTCTTCACGTATCAGGATGCTTTCTATTTGCCGGCGTCCCTCTATACTCATTTCGGGAAAGCGGGAATTTACGACGGCATTTACAGTTTCTCTTAGTAGTGTATCCATGTCATTATAGTCTTGTTATGTGCAAAAGTACTAAAAACGGTTGATATAAATCAAGTTGATTCAAAAAAGATGTATCTTTGTCTCCAAAATAAGGATGTATATGATGATGAATAAGATAGTAGGAATGGCAGCTTTACTGCTTTGTCTGGCAGGTTGTGTCAGAGATAATGATGCAATATATTACCCCGTAGGCGATGTAGATATTGAAAGAGGAGGTCCGGCATTGGAAGTCGGAGAGGCGGATGTATTGGTAGCGCGGAGTTTTAATGAAGAAGATTATGTGCTGGATACGATAGCCCAATACCCGAATGATCCGACCTTGGGTAAACTGACGTTTATGATTGACTTGAAAAATCAGCAGAAAGATCAGAACATCGCAGATTTCAACGGAGTGGGTAAATCAAAACTGACTATGAGTCTTGGCTATAAGGATGGTAATTACCCGTCGGAGAGTCAGGTTCCTATTTATACTTCTCAGGACGTCACAGCTAAATATGCAGTCAAACTTCGTCTGAAAGGAGAATTGCTTGTATCCGGTGACGAATGGATGATCGATTATGTGTATGCGCAGCTGGCCAGCTTGTTTCAGCCTTATCCGCCTACGAATTTCCCCGAAGTCTTTATGTGCAAGGGAGGTATGAAGCTGGGAACTTTCGATTCGTTCCGCAGAACCTGTACTTTCGATATCACTTATGATCGTTCCGACCTCTCTTTTAGTCAATTATACTTTAATTTATTTATCAATCTGGCCGGTCAGAAGCGGGAAAACAGAGTCAAACTGCGGATTGATAAAGAATCTTACTTTGAATTGTACGAGCAGAGTGAAGAAATGTAAGTAAGCAGTGTTTTTCTTCATTTATTGACGGGTATCCATGTGAAAGACAATCGTTTTACATGGATATAACATTCTTTTACAGAAAAAACTTTGAATGCTCAAATAATTATTAAATCTTTTAACATCTTAATACAATACTGATAAGCATATCCTTCTTTTTTAAATTATGCTTATTTTACCTCTTCTACTTTATACTCATCCTTAACTTTTCTGCATTTAAAGACGCAGTAATCCGGATTATTTAAAGCGTTATCAAGGCTTTGTGGCAAAACGATCTCTTTCGTCTGTTTGTTGATTGCTATCAATGCGTAATAAATACCTTCTTCTTTGCATTGTTCAATCAATACCTTTTTCAATTCTTCTACGTTATATTCCATTTTTTGAGATATGAACACAATAAAAAAGCCTCTTACTTCGATGTAAGAGGCTAACTAAAATTGAGTAGTGGGTACGAGAATCGAACTCGTATTACATGCGTGAGAGACGTAATTTCCTAATTTTAATCCCACTGATTATTAAGCCTTTATCTATGATCTAAGAATCATTTGCATTAAATTTGCATTGAAAAATCAAAATAAATGCCATGACCTATGAATACATTTATAGCATGCGAATCTTTCAAAGAGCTTTTTGCGTTACAAAGTTAATCAATCAATCAAAAATAGCAAACTTTATTCGTTTGAATTTAAAGCTATCTGTTTCTAGTTTATCCGGTTAATAGTAAAAGTACTATTATGAAATCAAACTTTAAATTCTTATTATTGGTTAGCTATCTTACTACAATTATATATTTGTTGGTTCAGATATTGAATGCTATACAAAAATAGCTCCATATCTTTTTACTATGTTATCTTGTACAATTATGCGTGCACTGTTTATATCCGGCGTGTTGAAGTATTCCTTTTTACATCTCGGACATCTTATATAAAACATATCTTCAACTACTAAAGGCGTTTCGTCTATCGGGCAACAGATTCGGAAATTTATAATCTGCCACCCGTTTGGCGTAGATACCCAGTTCCACTTAAATACAAATCCGTCGATAACATCTTTTGTATATTCTGTAAATCTCGGAATATCCTCTTGTTTGGATTTAATCTTTCTTATATTCCATGATTTGAACTTTGCAACTAAAGGAAATCCTTTAATTGCTTCAACTGCTATTCCTGCAATAATTGCTGTGATTATGGGAAATAGAATATATATGGCAAAATCTTTTAGTTCCATGATTGTATTGTTGAATATTCTATTTATTTTCTATGTTTGTATTCTCTCATTATACTTTTTTAATTCATTTACTATTTTCAATAAAGCAGGGGCAAACTGATCAGAGGCGGTTAGATGATTTAAAAGACTTTGAGAAATTTCTATAAGATCATTATTTAATAGTAATATTCTATTATTATTTATAATTGTGATGCGGCAGATTTCCTCTTTAGAATGTATTGTATATTTGGCGATTTCATTAAAATAAGTAGGATTGTTAATGTCTATTGCATATTGAGTCATTGTTTTTAAGCATTTAGTTACTCCTTCTGGATAATGTTCTGTTAACTGAATCTTAAGTTCTAAATATTCTGCTTTATACAATGCTTTTTTTAAAGAAATTTCGTTTTCGTCTTTTATTTTTTTTATATCTTTTTCAAAAGAATCAGTTACTTCATTCACTTTGTCTTCAATTCTTTTATCTATTGTGATCACATTATATATCTGCCACCCGATCAACATCGTCACCAAAAGCGATAAAATCCCTACTATCACCCCGATATAATCTATACCTATTTCCGGCTCGGATGGCAACGAAACGCAAATAGCGACAACGCTACATATAATTGCAGCGATCGACAAACAGTTACTCCAATATGATTTGATTCGGTTTTTCATGTTGTTGCGGGGTTAGTTATTGATTATGTTTTTTGGGGTCGCTATTATTAGCTGTTTTCCTAAAAGTCTAATAAATTATTATCTGTGAATTTTGCTTTCTTTTCATAATTTTTTTGAGATTGCAAGATAGCATTCCTTAGTCTCTTATTAAACTTGCCAACCCAATTGTTCTCCAAATAATCAATATCATATGGCGAACTATCTATAATCCATCTTATTTTGATCACTTTATGCTGTGTTAACAGGTTAGCATCTGGAATATTATAGAACGTTTGAGTAAAATATCTTTTAGGCATATGGACAGAACTAACGTAGTATCCTGCCATTTCGTAATTCCACGGTGAATACTCTGTATTTAATTTCAGCGTTATAATGCTATCATTGTCTAATTTTAGATAACAATTTTCATCCTCATGAATTGCATAATATCCATTTGATGCAGGCTTATATATACTTAACATGAAAGTATAATCTTCTGCACATATCACTCGCATTGCGGTATGCCAATAACTTCCAGTAAATCCCGGTTCGCTATGAAATTCATCACTTACTCCCCATTGGTAATCCTTCTGTTCTTTGACATCGACGACTTTTTGCCCGAAACTATTGAAGCTAATCAATAGCAGTGTTATAGTTAATAGCTTTTTCATTTTGTTTTGTTATTGGTTATTAGTCTAAATCCATGTTTTCACGCTTACCACACCGACGACTAGTGCCCAATCGTGTATTTCATTAACCGGAACATCATAAGGTTTAAAACCTTCCTCCTTATTGAAAGGAACACATCTTATATATCCTTCCTGTTCTGATTCCTCGACCTTTTTTATCATTATACCGTCGTATGTTGCTAAAGCGTATACCTCACCCCATCTTACGTGTGATCTAGTTGTAACGATCCGGCACCCTACAATGTCCCGATCATTAATGCTCCGTTCTGGGACGTTTCTGTTAATCATACTACGACCTCCAGCGCGGATCGTGAAATCACAACCGGGCATATCGGGGATAATATATCGCTCACAGTCTCCTTTTGTTATTGCAGAGTTAAAGCCATTGGGCAGACCACATGAAGCGGTCACTACGTCTATATGCGGAATGGCTTTGCCTTTTAGGTCATCGTAATGAAGGGTATAGTTATTGTTTTCTAAAGGGCTATCTTGTTGTTTTTCGGTTGAACAATTTAAATTTGATCCAAATCTTTTGTTGATATAAGTTTCAATAACGTCCAATCTTAGACTACTTGGCGTTGTTATCCCTTCATAATAATTAGTTAATGTCGATTTGCTCATTCCTAAATCTTTAGCCAATTCGTATCTGCTAACTATTTCTTTATCAATTAGAAATCTTAGTTTTTCAAGTGTTTCCATTATTGGTTGTTATTTGGAAATAGTCTAAATATGGACTATTTCGGTTGATTATTGGACTATTTGTTTTGCATAGTCCAATAATGGACTTATCTTTGTCGCATCAAAGTTAATCAATCAATAAAGAACTAACAAATAAAACAAAGGAATTATGAAAACAACAAGAATGAACACGACACCAATTAAACCAACATTGCAAGCGATGAAAGTAGGGCAAAGAACCGACTTTCCACGTAATCGAAGGAAATCAGTTAGAACAACCGCATCCGATTTAAAAACCGATGAAGATAAAATTTTTAGAACTTGGATTGACGGAGATAACATTTATGTTGAACGCAAAGAATAACAAACAATGGGAAGAACTAAAGCAATCGGAAAAGTTGAACCAATCGCAAAGAAATGGCTCAGCAAAGACGAGGCAAAATCCTACATAGGTTGCTCGGATGACTTTTTAAGAACACTCCGAGAGAATGCACTCGTTTCTTTCTCCCAATTCGGGAAGATGATCTGGTATGATATATCAAGTATAGATAGATTCATACAAAGTAATAAAGTAGTATAACACACTAAAACAAAACATCATGCTAACACTCAAACAAAGTCCTATCGCTATTATCTTAATGCTCCTAGCGTGTTTCCTCGCAGAAGGCGAACCGAAACCAGGTAAACTTATCATCGCACTTCTGATCGTGTTTCTAACGATTATCTATGTGCTAGTCTGTAACTATATAAACGTAAAAAGACATGGCGGCGAATCATCAATGTATCGGTAACTGTCGAATGTGTACGGTGCTAGGCGCGTGTCCTACTGATACTCTAACTTGCGAAGATTGCGGCGAGGAAATCGAACCGGGCGAAGAAATTGAGATAGAAGTCGAAACATATGAGCGCGGCAGACGCGGTACAAAGATAATAACTGTTTGCGCTCGCTGTTATGAGTCGCTTTATCAAGGTGGATCGGATAATTTTTAAACAAAACAATAAAACCTTACGGTGTATAGGTAACTGTATATGAATATGAGTACAAGTAATAACTCAAAAGGTAGTAGCATTGGTTTTTGCGGATTACTTACTATCGTTTTTATCGTATTGAAACTCACAAATTATATCGATTGGTCTTGGTGGTGGGTGACTTCTCCTTTATGGATTCCAATAGCGATATTATTAGCTGTAATCTTTCTCGTTTTCATATTAAAAGCGATGTTCGAATCATAACTAAATTACACACGACAATGACACATTGGAAAACTCAATTTAATTATGACTATTTAGGCGCTTACAGCCTACCGGACGGAAAAGATATAGTTCTCACTATCCGTGAAACGAAAAGAGAACAGGTAGTCGGTGCGTCTGGAAAGAAAGAAGAATGCTTCGTCGCTTACTTCTTCGAGAATGTAAAACCGATGATCCTCAACCGGACGAACTGCAAAACTATGACGAAGATTTTCAAAACACCGAATTTCGAGGAATGGATAAACAAGCAAATTCAGATAGGTGCGGTAATGGTGGACGCTTTCGGCGAAAAAGTTGATTCGCTCCGTATTCGTCCATTCATCCCAAAAGTTGAAAACTCATTGCCTACGGTTGAAACTGGATCGGTGATCTGGAAAAACATTCTAGACGCATTGGCGGGCGGCTATACAGTTGCGCAAGTCCAAATGAAATACAAACTAACAAAAGAACAAATCAAAGAATTAGTAGCACATGAAATCAAGTGAACAAAAGGAATTTGAATGGAAAGAAAAGAGACGTGGCAAAATAACAGCCTCTACGCTTCCCGATTTGATGAAAGCGGGCAAAGGATGTCCGTTCGGTAAAGCCGCGTTGGATGCGATGTATTTAGTACGATACGAGCGTAGGACCGGGATGATGCGAGAAAACGGAAGTGCAAAGGCTTTTGATTGGGGGCACGACAACGAACCGTTAGCGGTTGAGTGGGTACGGAGTCAATTAATGAACGAGATCAAGTCGTGTACAACCGATTTTTACGACATTGTTTTCAATGAACCGTTCGAAGGGTTCGGGGATTCGCCCGATTTCTATGTGTATGGATTCGACGGGAAAGTTATCGCTCTAGGCGAAATCAAATGTCCGATGTCACAGGGTAAAATCGAATCTCTGCAATTCGGGAATACCATCGACGAAAAAGATGAATACTATTGGCAGTTCCTCGGTCATTTCCTCGGTCGCCCGGACGTAGATAAGTTGTATTATGTCATTTATGATGGCTACGTGAACGACGGTCGGATACTTGAAATGAATCGCGCCGATCATATGGAGAATATAAAGAAACTCTATGACCGTATCCGGTTAGCTAGTGAAATGATAGACGAATCTATTCGTTCCGGTCTGGACTTGCTTGATTGTGTCGATAAGGCAAAATCGGTCCTAGAATTAAAGATACAGATCGAAACGTTAAAGCCGGATGCGAAAAACAGCGTACCGATCAAAAATCAGATTTATAAGCTACGGAAAGAAATACGCAAACTGACAAAGAAATAACCGTCACAACACTAACACAACACGATTAATCACATTTTTTATAAACGCTTTAATAAACACGAAATTATGCACAATTGGTTTTTAACAAAAATCCGTTACGAGAAAGTAATGGAAAACGGGATACAAAAGAAAGTAACTGAACCGTATTTAGTCGATGCGCTGAGTTTTACCGAAGCAGAAGCACGAATAACCGAAGAAATGACTCCGTTTATCTCCGGTGAGTTTACAGTGTCCGACATTTCCCGCGCACATTATAGCGAGATATTTACGAGCGAAGAAGATTCTGCTGATAAATGGTATGCCGGACGACTCGCTTTTATTACGGCGGACGAAGTAAGCGGCAAAGAAAAGCGGACTTATACGAATGTTCTGGTACAAGCCGCAGACATTCACGACGCAATGAAGAAACTCGACAAAGGTATGAAAGGAACGATGGCGGATTATTCTTCGATTTCGTTGAAAGAAACGGCGATTGTAGATGTCTACCCATATGGAGTAAAGGAGGGAGAAAGTAAATGAGAAAGATTCTGTTTGTTTTAATGGCTCTTTGCCTGTTCTCGTGTGATCGGAATGGATTAAATAACCATTTGGTTAAAGACGCCAAAGGCAATGTCTATTTTTTAAGAAGTATTTCGGGCAATGGATACCATGTATACAAATGTGATTCCCTTGCGGCTGATTCTCTTAAATTCTAATAATAAGCCGGGTGAAAGTCCCGGCAAATCGGATAAGTGGCGGAATTGGTAAACGCTCCACCCTAGTGCGTGGAATTGGTTCCGATCGTGACGGACGTTCGCAAGCGGTCTGCGACAAATCTCGGTTCAAATCCGAGCTTATCCACATTCACAAACCAAAATAAAGACATGGTAAAGTATAACAATGTAAAGATAGAGGGATACGACTCTAAAAAGGAGTATCGGCGCGCTAAGGAGTTGAAACTACTCGAAAAGAAGGGGATTATAACCGGATTGCAAGAGCAAGTAAAATACGAGCTTATTTCGCCCCAATATCGTTTCTATGAAGTGCAGGGAGTGCGGAAGATGCTGCGTAAAAAGGAACTTCTAGAACGAGGCGTTTACTATATCGCAGACTTCGTTTATTATCGAGATGGCGAGTATGTCGTTGAGGATACGAAAGGAGTTCGAACAAAGGAGTATATAATCAAACGGAAGCTCATGCTTTACGTTCATGGAATCAGAATAAAGGAGGTATAAAATGGCGAAGAAAACAACACAGGTACACAAAAGCGATTGCCGGACGTGTCGGAACGGCGGAGAAGAAAAGAACTTTATTTGTTATTGCTCCGTCCTTAAAGTGGGGCGGTCCATAGGGATAAGGATTTGTAGTTATTATGTAGCGCGATAGACTTTATAAGTGTGATGAATATAGACGGATATACGCTAACTGAGAAGATGAGAAAAGCGAGGCGACGTTTCAGATTTACCGCCACCGAACAAGCCCTATTTTACGAATTAGTGGCTATTTGTAACGGCGAAGATTGGAGGGACGTTTTCGATTGCTCGAACATTGAACTTTGTTTTGCGCTTAACGTGAACGAGAGAACACTTGTAAAAGCTCGCGAGTCTTTGATAAACGCAGGATTGATTTATTATAAATCTGGTAAAAGTAGACGTGTTGTTAGTTCCTATTCTTTTGTGAAGGAGTTTAAAACTACCGTAATGACTACCGTAAATAATACGGTAGATAATACGCCCGATAAACCAACCGATAAGAGGGGAGATAAGACAACCAATAGTACTACCAATAGTACGGACTATAATAAACTAAAACAGAAACCAAACGAAAATATACTCTCTAAAGTCTCTCATGGAGATTTTGATTTTATATCTAACGAGTTTTTAGAGACGTTTATTCTTTGGCTTGAATACAAAAAAGACAGACGGGAAAATTACAAATCGGAAAAGTCGCTTAAAGCGTGTTACAGCAAATTAGTGAAATTGAGCAAAGATAATCCGGCGATTGCATCTCAAATCATAAATGAAGCGATTGCAAATAATTGGGCGGGATTCTTTGAACTGAAAAACAATAAAAATGAATATGGAAACAAGAAGCAAACAAACTCTACCGATAGCGGCGATACTATCATACGGACTACCGTATTATGATGAGCCGATAGAAATAGGGAAACGCCCGGAATGGTTTAAAGCCTGCTGCGAGTATGTTTGTCCCGATTTTAAGATTGACGACTCTAATAAGAACCTAATGAATCAACTCTTTTTGTATACAGAAGGACGTGGTAAATTAGATACAAACAAAGGGCTATTATTGAGGGGTGACATTGGGACCGGGAAAAGTACCATCATGCAGATTTTAAACCGATACGGGTATTTCACACGTGGCAAAGCGAAGGGCGGTTATCCAGTCGGCGGTTTTAGGATAGACTCGGCTTCCTTCATTGCGAATAGCTTTTCAATGCGTGGAAAGGATGCGCTAGAGTTGTATACGTACAACAACGGTGCGCCGCGAATGATTTGTTTCGATGAACTAGGACGAGAACCAATCCCGGCGAAGTATTTCGGCACTGAGTTGAACGTGATGCAGTATATTTTCCAATGTCGGTACGAGTTGAGACATGAAGCGATAACCCATGTAACGACAAATCTAACGATCAAGGAAATACAGACTATTTACGGCGCGTATATCGCGGACCGAATAAACGAGATGTTCAACGTTTTGGACTTGAACGGAGCTAGTAGAAGATAATTAAAACAATGAAACTATGCGAAGAAGAAAAAAGAAATTCGTCTATTTCAAGAAAATTCCGGTTCGCGTTGATCTGGACCAATGGCGGCGACTGGACAAGATCAAAACCGACTACCATTTCAAGAGTACATACGAGATCATGCAGTACATTTTAGGCTGCTTTCTCCGGGTTGCTGATCCGATGCCCAACGATGACGACGAAGAAGTATTACCGGACGAAATCAAAGAAATGTTCTATGATCTATCAGAAGCTGAACGACATTTCGAGTATGTAAAACCAAAACGGAAACTACCACAGTACAAGGTGGACGAAATGCACGGACAAAAACGATTAGAAGGATTTTAATATGATTAGAAAACTATCAAACACAAACTATTTGCACGACGTTCCCGCAGAGCGGACCGAAGCAAATGAACGGAATCGGAAGTATATCGACCGATTTGTTTCAGAGAATTATAACGGCTTAGTTGCCAAGTTTTCACCTTTAGACGGCACGATAAATTCAAGCTCATACGGAGCACTCGACAAACTAAATGAAACGATCCTGTCACTTTACACTGATCAAGATTTGCACTTTTCAAGTTGGATCGAAGCGAAACAGTATCTATCGAGTAAGTTTACAGAAAAGGCGATCCGAGTTCCGGTGAAGAAGCCTGTAAAAAACGAGATAGGGGAAAATGAGGATGAGTTTATCAATGACTAAAAAAGAAAAAATGATGAACTTCTTATAGGTGCGGAAGAATATTTATTTTCCATTTATTTTGAGCATTTGTTTCAATTCTTCAATTGTTAGAATATGTTTTTTATCTCTATGGATCATACAATGACAATTGGGGCATACAGGAACTAAATCTGTAATTGGATTTACGGATTGTTCACCAATTTGGGAGAGTGGATTTATATGATGTACATGGATAAATTGACGTCCAATTTCTCCATATGTTTCAAAGAAGTTAAATCCACATACAAAACATGAATATCCATGAATATTCAAAGCTTGTTGCCGTAATTTGGCGTCTCTCTCATAACGTGTGGACTGAAAATATAGTTTTTTTCCTTCTATATTTGAATAGTTAGGCGGTAAGAATAGATAATCATCATTTATTTCATTAACAAAAGATATAATATAATATGTGTCAGATATTTTCTTGAATTGTAATGACGGGTAGTCTAAATCATTTTTGTTGTTGTAATTTGGATATAGTTGCTTAAAGATATTTCCTAAATCTGAATTCCAAAATATCTGTGATCTCTGGAATCTTGTTTTATCTATAACAATATATGATTCATATTCTACCCCTTTATAATTTAAAATGATATGTAGTTTCTCTCCAGATGATAAGTTATTGATATTCCAATAATTTCTGGTTGCTTTAGGAATACCAGAGCCATTGTATTTAAAGAAACTCCAATCAGCTTTCTTAATGATTGTCATTTCATTGATTATCTCCCAAGAATTGAAAACTTGATTTTTCATTGTTTAATATCATATTTTTTGAATTTACAAATATATAAATATAAAATAAATATCATGGCAGTATTTGAAGAAATAGTATACCGGAGTATAGTGCGATGTATGCGCTAAGGTATATATGAACGAAGATTCCGGCTTTACACTTTTTACTGATATAAACTCAATAAGTAAGGGATAAAATGGAGTGAAGATTCTTAAGGATTATCAACAAATCAACAATCAAGGTAGAGAAACAAGTATTGGTTTACTGGTTCTATCAACTTTAAACAGATATGGATATTGATTTATTCGAGCTGAAATTTGCCCACCTTTAATAGGAGATAAATCCCTTTTCTTATACAATTGGTCTTTGTTGATTATATCTGCTATATCCCGACAACTTAGTGGAGTACCCGCTTTTTTTAATACTTGAATAATGGCATCATGTAAATTCATGGTAACTAATTTTATTTTTAACAAAAATAGGTAATTAATATAAGAAGAAAAAATTATGGCAAAAATTTATGTAGCAAGTAGTTGGAGAAATGTATTTCAACAGGACGTTGTAGATATTCTCCGTGATTTAGGACATGAGGTTTACGATTTTAAGAATCCCCCTCATGGTAATGGTGGCTTCCAATGGTCTGATATAGATCCTAACTGGCAGAACTGGACAACAGAACAATATCGTGAAGCTCTTAATCATCCGATTGCACAAAAAGGATTTGATTCGGATTTTAACGGTATGAAGTGGGCGGATGTCTGTGTTATGGTTCTTCCTTGTGGTCGATCGGCGAACACAGAAGCCGGATGGATGAAAGGTGCAGGTAAAAGGGTAATGGTTTATTCTCCGAAAAAGGAAGAACCGGAACTTATGTATAAGATATACGATTTTGTGAGTGATAGCATATTTCGTATCAATGATGAGATAATTGGAGTATAATAATAAAGAAATGAATCAAGTACAGAATGAACCAAAGTACTACTATTCGCCTCGCTTCCGACACTTCAATATTTATCAAAGAGAGTCGGACGGATCAGCGACGAAGATAGACGATGCGATAACACAAGAAGAAGCGAGACGTAAAGTATATAAATTAAACGGGTGGAATTACAAACCTAAAAATAACACGGTGAAATGAGTAAAGTAAAACAGTACATCGAACAAGCCACAAACGAGCGCATCCGCTCGCGTGGCTTAATCCGAAAAGTCGCTATCGAAGCGGCTCGGATACAGAGAGACGAAACGAGGCGGCAAGCTGTCGAAGTGTATAAACAAATGTGTCCGTCAAAAAATTGCAAAGGTTGCGCGAGTCGAATACATAAACAGGAAACGCAGTCGACTCGATGCGATGGGAATTGCGCCCGGATTAGGTTACTTATTAACGGATTGGATCGGATCGAGACGTTATGAGTAGAAACCCGCATTACATTAAAATGATAAACTCGGTTCGATGGAAACAGCTTCGAGCCGAGAAACTACGAAACAATCCGATTTGTGAAGTGTGCGAGGCGAACGATCTAAGCACACTCGCAACGGAAGTACATCACAAGACACCTGTTGAATCCGTACCGCATGAACTCGGAATGAGGCAGCTAATGTTTGATTATAACAATTTGCAGAGCCTTTGTCATGCGTGCCACTCCGAGATACATCGGTGTGCTTTCAGTCACTCGAAGGAGGCGATACAGGCGAATAATCGGAGGGCGACGGAAAGGTTTGCAGATAAGTTCTTGAAATAAATATTTTTATCTGAAGATTATTGGAATAGTTGCAAACTGTTCTAATAATCTTTTTTATATTTGTACATTCTTAAAATATAATATTATGACAACAATAAGTAACGAAGAGAAAGAAGTACCTAAAGAGAAGGTTGATAAGGAAAAAAAATGTGGTATAATAATGCCGATTGCAGATACTAATGGTTATCCCAAAGGACATTGGACTGATGTTTTAAATATTATATGCGAGGCTATGAATAAGACTATGTTTCAGCCTCAACTTGTTAGTGAAGACGATGCTATTGGACTAATCCATGATCGGATTGTTACAAATATATATAATAATGAAATTGTAATTTGTGATGTAAGTTCAAAGAATCCGAATGTAATGTTCGAACTAGGTATGAGACTTGCATTCGACAAACCTACTATTATAATTAAAGATAATGCGACTGATTATTCTTTTGATACAGGCGGAATAGAACATTTGCCTTATCCTTCTTCATTAAGGTTTCATGATATTGTATTGTTCCAATCTGCTTTAATTGAAAAAGTAGAAGCAACTTATACTCGTTCGCTAGAAGAACCGAAATACTCTCCATTCCTAAAAAGTTTTGGTAGAACATTAAAACCTTCCAAAATGACACCAACGGAAATAACAGAAGGGAATTACATATTAGATGAACTTGCAAAAATCAATAGAGAGTTGTTAGTATTGCGCAAATTGTATACAGATTCTTCGAATTTATATTATAATGGCTTAGTAAATCTATCTTCTAGAAGGTATGATAATAAACACATAGAAAGAATGAGTAAATTATATGATATTATATCATCCAGTGGTAAGGATTGTGAAATTGTAAAGTAGAACTATTTTTATTTATATTTTTTCCTCCGCCTTATCTCGTAAAGAGAGGGGGCGGTTTTTTTATTTTTTAACGCGATACGCGAAACCCACCTCACCCTATTTTTACACGCGCGAGCAATTTTTGAAATGAGGGGGTGCGCGTTGGGGGTGAGCTTTTCTTCTCGAACTTCCGCGCTACCAAATACTTGCGATCTTTTCATATATGCAAAAACGCATATAAAAATGAGTGATTTAGACGATATAAAAGAAAAGATTCGCGCCGCGATGAACTCGCAAGGAACATACACGTCTGATTTGGATTTGTGTATAACTCTTTGCGCAGGTTCTTACATTGCGTTTAAGATCGCTCTCAATGACATAGCAAAGAAGAAACGTTCGTTTGTTACGGAAGTTTCTCGCGAAGGAAATAAGAAGCTCGTGGCGCATCCGGCTTTCAAAGTTTTATTTGATGCGCTCGAAGTTACTCGTAAGCAGTTGCGGGAACTTGGCTTGACACTACAAACTTTGTCCGCGTCTGACGATGACGAGGTGAACGACTTAATAAACGAGGTAGATAAGATAGATCGCGATGGAGAAGGAGACTAGAGACAAACTGATAGCATTAAAGCAGTCGGTTATCTCCGATCTGCAAAACATCGACGTTGATTCGTATAAGCTAGGCAAGGCAGACGAAAGGTTAAACGTGTATATAAAGGGTTGCATTAATAATCCAGACGCGCACAATCTTTATGAGTTACTAGCTGTTCGTCGCTTCTTTTCATTCCTCGATAAATACGAATTTCGCATCAAGGAAGTTAAGAAGTTCGTCACGTTTTACGAGCGTTTGAAGTTCTCCGGCACAAAGGGAAAGACTAGATACAAACTGACTCCGATACAGGTGTTTCAGTTCTCTAATATTTTAGCGTTTTATAAGCCCGGCACAAACAAACGCTTAATTCGTGAAGCTCTTTTATTCGTCCCGCGTAAATTCAGTAAGACAACAAGTGTAGCGAGTCTTTCGATTAACGATTTGTTGTTCGGTGATGCGAACGCACAAACATACGTAGCCGCAAACTCATACAATCAAGCGAAAGTCTGTTTTGACGAAATACGTAATATTTTAAAGTCTCTCGACCCGAAGTTTAGACACTTCAAAATCAATCGAGAAATCATATATAACCGCATAAAGGGAAAAACCTCTTTTGCCCGTTGCCTTGCCTCTAACCCGGATAAATTAGACGGACTTAACGCAAGCATGGTAATAGTGGACGAGTATTCGCAAGCCGATAGCGCCGCGTTGAAGAATGTATTAACTTCCTCAATGGGCGCACGGCTCAACCCTTTAACCGTAGTTATTACGACCGCCTCTGACAAAGAGACAGCGCCGTTTGTGGAGATGCTGAAAATGTATAAAGCGATCCTACGCGGTGAGATCGAAAATGATTCGATATTTGCGCACATTTTTGAACCGGATATAGACGACGAAGAAGGGGACCCGGCGACATGGCGAAAGGTTCAGCCACACATGGGTATAACTGTTTATGAGGATTTTTATATAGACGCCTATCAAAAGGCTTTATACAGTGCGCCGGACGCATTGGAGTTTCGGACGAAGTTACTTAATGTGTTTGCAGTTGATTCGACAACGAAATGGATCGAGGCGAAGCAGATCGAAGAACGATTCAAAGGTATTAGCATAGAGAATATCGGTACTTATCCGCTTACGATGGCGGCGGTTGATTTATCCGTTCGAGACGACTTTTCTACGGTTACCTATAATATCTATTCGAAAGAAGGCGGCTCTTTTCATTCGCATACGGATTACTATTTTCCGAAAGGAGCTTTAAAGGATCATCCGAATCGGGAACTCTACGAAGGTTGGGCGGAAGCAGGGTATTTGATTCTTTGTGATGGCGATATTATCGACTATCAGCAAATAGTAAACGATATATTATCACGGGCGAAGTATTTGCAAATTATGGGTATTGGTTATGACCCTTATAAATCGGCTGAATTTGTGAATCTACTTTCTTATTCGGTCGGTAGTGCAAGCGAATATATTAAGCCTGTCAAACAGACATACGGGACGTTTACGAGTCCGATAGAATCGTTTGAACTTGCCTTATATCGAAATAAACTCACATTCGATCCGAACCCTATTACGCCGTACTGCTTCTCAAATGCAGTGTTAGACGAAGATAGGAATATGAATAAAAAGCCAGTCAAGAAAACGCATAACGCAAAAATTGATTCGACGATAACAAACCTAATGACATTTCATTTATTCAATAATTACACCGAGTAACACGATAAGACTATGGCATTTGAACTTAATTTAAGAATAGGACGCAACAGAGAGGAAAAACGATCTCTACCGTCCGAAGAGGAAAAAATAGTAGAAGTTAGAGATAAAACAGCTAGGGAACAACCAGTTTCGGTAAAGTCTCCCGAACAGGCTATGCGGTTATCGACTGCGTTTAGATGTACCGATATTCTTTCTGGTACTATTGCTTCTCTGCCGCTATACATCAAACGTAAAGAAGATGCCGGAAACTACAAGGTAGATGCCGAAAACGAGTTGCATTATCTGCTGACTAAAAAACCGAATAAGCGCATGAACAGTTACGACTTAATATGCAATGCGATTATTCAAATGGTTAATCGTGGTAATTCATATATCTTTATCAAGAGAATGTTCGGAGATACGGCAGAATTAATACTTTGCTCAAATAACTCTGTTACATACGATATATACAGAGACGAATATACTATTTGTGATGTAATAAATAGGATATACGGTACTTATCCGGCTGAAAGTATTATCCATCTGAAAAATAAGAGTCTCGATGGTGGGTATACAGGTGTTAGCACGATCACGTATGCAAGCACGGTTCTTTCGGTTTCTGCTAGTGCTGATAATCAGAGTTTGCGTACTTTTCAGAATGGGAGTAAGATTAAAGGTATTATTTCTGGTGTCAAAGGTGGGGGAAAGGGACTTTCTTCTGTTGGCGATAAACAGACTTCCGACGTAGCGGACCGAGTGGAAAAAGACTTTAATAACGGGAGGGATATAACTTCCGTGAGCGAGGACATGACTTTTACACAACTTTCAATAACTCCGGCTGACGCTCAGCTACTAGAAACTAAAAAGTTTTCCGTATTCGATATTTGCCGTTTTTATGGTGTTCATCCAGACAAGGTGTTTGCCGGACAATCTACTAATTACAAGGCTTCTGAAATGAGTCAAGTTGCTTTCTTGTCTGACACGCTCGATCCTATATTGTGTCGTATTGAGGCTGAATTTAATGCAAAGTTGATACCTAGAACTGTCTCTGGTATTTATAAAATAGAATTTGACCGTAAAGCCTTGTATAAAACAGATATAGCCACACAAACGGCTTGTATGGAGAAGGAGATACAATACGGCGTGTCAACGGTGAACGAATGGCGTGTATGCCGTGAAGATAAAGCGCCTATAAATGGCGGTGACATTGCGTTTATGTCCTGTAATGTTGCTCCGATTGACTCTCCTAAGATTAAAGGTGAGATTAGTAGCGAAAAAGACGAGCTACCAAAAACAAACGAAAAAAGCATAGAGTAAAAAGCAATGGAAATAAGGAGTTTTACAGAGCTAGGCGCACCCAAATTATCGGAGGGTAGAATTATTGAGGGGTACGCTGTTGTTTTTGGAAAAGAAAGTCGTGTGATGTATGACGAGGAAAGGAAACGCTTTTTTATTGAGGTTATCGAACATGGTGCAGCAACCGAAGAACTTATAACCCGATGCGATATAAAGGCGGTACTAGAACACGATAAACGTAGGCTTTTGGCTAGATGCCGTTACGGTTCCGGATCACTCGAATTAAATTTTGATGAATATGGCTTGAAATACCGATTCGAGGCTCCATGTACTAGCGATGGGAATTTTGCTTATGAAATGATAAAACGGGGAGACATATTCGGATCGTCTTTCGCTTATTATACTGATGATAAGGATAAAAGTAAAGTTTCATATACGATGAAAGATGGGATGCTGTTGCGTACAGTGCACAAGATTGATTATATATCTGATATTTCCCCTGTTTCAGACCCTGCCTTTTTTGGTACAGATGTAACAGTTAGAAGCCTTGAAAATATAGAACAGCTTCTTAATGGTGATACAAATAGTGATTATTTATCCGAAATAGAAAACTTAGAAAAATTTATTTGACATGACAAAACTAGAAGAAGTAGCTCTGCTTAAAGAGCAAATGAGAAATCTGTTATCACAAGCAAAAACAGAAAAAAGAAGTTTGACAGACGAAGAGCAGACTAAATTCAACGAGTTAATGACTCGTAAAAATCAGATCGTCATCGACGAGACTCTTAGAAGTCTGGAAAGTAGCAAATCTGCAATTTTGCCGGAAAACAAAAGAGCTATCTTTGCAAAGGCTTTATATGACGTTTGCAATCATCGTTCTTTGGAAGAATACGGGAATTTTGCTGATGCAAAGGGGCTTAATTTCTCTATGCGTGCGGAGGGTGATCCTGTAAGAACAAGTTCAACCGATGCCGCTCCGATGATCCCGACAACAATCGGCGATATTATCGAACCGCTTGAAAAGGGGCTTATTGTTAATAAGTTGGGTATTAAGATGCAATACGGTTTGATTGGCGAATTGATGTTTCCGACATTGGCGGCTGTAGAAGCTACAATTGAAGGCGAGAACACCAAAATAAATCCGACAAAACTGGATATTGGTAATTTAAAGGCGCATCCGTGGCGTTTGGGTATTTCTATCCCATTGTCTAACGACGCAATTGATCAGACAAACGATGCTTTGTTTGATGTCACCGTTAAACAATTGTCTTTGTCAACTGCTCGTACATTGAATAAGATTATGTTTGCCGGAGAAAAGCAGGGACTTGCCTCAAAAGGTGTGTTTGTGAAAGATTCTCCAACAGTGGAGTATGAAGTTGCTCCCACATTCGAGGACGTTGTAGCGCTAGAAACCGCAGTAATGGATGAAAACGTAGATGTTACTGACGGAACGGCAGCATATATTTGCAGTCCGAAAATGTGCGGTAAATTAAAAACTACACGTATTGAAAAAGGTTCTCCCGAAATGGTTCTTAAAGACGGGATGATGAATGGCTATCCGGTGTACATGACTAATTACATGGGTGCGGATGAACTCGGCTTCGGTGTCTTTTCGAACGTTGGTATCGGTCAATGGGGAAAAATTCGAATGACTATTGACGATGTGACTCTAGCAGACACTAACGAAACGAAGTTTACGCTAAACTCAAAATATGATATTGTTGTAGCTCGCCCAGAGGCATTCGCAATCGCGAAGAAGAAAGCGGTTGCAAAAGCTGCAAAAGCATAACACACTACTAACTACTTAAAAACGAAAAGGCTTTGGCTTCATAGCCTTAGCCTTTTTTCATACTTATAATTATGCCACAATACGTAACACTCGAAGAACTCAAACAGCATTTAAATGTCGATTTTGATACGGACGATACATATATAACCGAACTTATTGAACCCGTTCAACTTGCAATAGAGGCGTATTTAAACGCTCCGTTGGAAGGTTTTGCAAAGGAGGGGAAAATTGATCGTCGTATTTGGCACGCAATCCGCATACTTATTGCGAACTATTATGCTAATCGTGAATCGGTTACATTTGCCACACCGCAAGTAATACCGGGACACGTAGAACTATTACTGCAACCCTTAAAGCGATACACATAATGCAAGCGGGATTATTAAACGAAATGATCGGCTTTTATCGTAGTGAATCAATCCGGGATAGCCTCGGCGGTACGTCTGAAAGTTGGGTGAAAGTATTCGATAAGCGTGCGTATATCCGTTTTAAGTCTGGTGCACGAAAAGAGGCTAACGGCGAAATCTATAATACGACCGTAAACACGATAATGATTCGCATTTGTAAAGAGGTCAACGCTAAAATGCGGATCGAATACGACGGGCAGAAATATAAGATTCTATCTATCAATCACGATCGGAAGCAGCAGGCAACGGTCATAGAAGCGGAGGTAATCAATGAGTAATGAAAACTATACTGGGCGGAATTTGTATCGCGTCGAGGTAGATACAAAAAAGGTAAACGAGTTGTTGGACCGCTTGAATGATGATGAAGCAAAGAAAGCGATTAAATCAGCATTAAGAAGGTCTATTCTCATCATTCGCAAACAGGCGCAGGAAAATTTAGTTTCTGCTGTTACAGACGCGGAGTTTTCGAGTACAAAAAATGGTTCGACATTCAAACCGTTAAAGAATGAAATAAACGTAGCAGTTTATCGCAATGCTTCCGGTGCACGGGTCGACTTGATCGACCGCCGTAAAAAGGGATCACGCGCCTATATGTTGAAATGGTTTGAATCTGGAACAAAAGAACGAGCTACCAAAAAAGGAGCGAATAGGGGTATTATAAATGCTTCCCACTTCTTCTCTAATGCGGTCAAATCGAAGCAGAAAGAAGCAGAGAATTCACTAGAGAAAAATATAATTGATTCAATTATAAAAGTAGCAAATAAAAAGAAATGAGTTTATCAATAGGCGCACACGTATATAAGAAACTAAGCGATTCTACGGAGTTGGCAAAGTTGGTTACTGATAAAATCTATGCGATCTCAACCAAAACGGAAACATCTTTTCCGTTCGTAATCTACAAACGTAGTTCTCTAGTTCCAGAGTACACCAAAGATCGTTACGGGACCGGGGATGCTGTTTCGGTTGAGATCGCCGTTGCTAGCGACAATTATCTGAACTCTATTACTATCGCGGAGGAAGTGCGCAAGGCATTAGAGAACAAGCGAGGAAGCTACGACAGTTTCGATGTGATCGACGCAAAGTTAATGAGTGCGGACGAAGATTTTATTGAAGATACTTTCATTCAACGTCTCGTATTTTCTTTTAAAACAGAATAACTAACAAATAAAACACGATTAAAATTATGAGTAAAGCAAAAGCAGTATTAGGAAAAGACCTAATGTTATTTGTAGAGGCTAAGGCGCTAGCTTTGGCGACTTCCTGCAAATTAGGTTTGTCGGCTGAAACTATCGACACGCAAAGTAAAGATTCTGGCATTTGGACGGAAAAGGACATTAAAAAATTATCTTGGAACGCTTCGAGTGATAACTTGTTTAGTGCTGACGCTGATGCGAATAGCTACGATAAGTTGTTTGCCTTGTTCATTGAGCATAAACCTATTACACTGAATTTTGGAGTTATAGCTAATGCGAATGAAAACGAAATGCCCGTAGCAGGGTGGACGCTTTCACCCGGTTCCTATACTGGAAAGGCTGTAATAACTTCTTTAGAAGCGAACGCGCCGGATGGAGATAAAGCGACTTTTTCAATTAGCTTTGAAGGTACGGGACCGCTTAAAAAAGAAACTGCCGTATCCGCTAGTAAGTAATCATGGGCGGCAAAACGCCGCCCTCTAAACGACTATTCAATGAAAACAATATCAATTAACGGAAAGGACTTCGTCTTAAAATACTCGCTTCGGGCATTTTTTATCTTTGAAAATCTATCCGGCTATCCGTTCCAATTCGGTAAAATGATAGACGAATTTCTTTTGTTTTATTCGTTCCTACTTGCAAATAACGAATCGTTCACAATGGAATTTGACGAGTTTATAGATTCGTGCGAAAGCGATCTGACATTATTCAATCAGTTTAAGACGCTTCTTTTGGACGAGATTAAACTACGTTCGCAGTCGGCAGGAAATGACGTAAAAAAAAAGAAGGTGACGACGCGGAAGAAAAAGCAGTAAGTATCCGCGAACTCTATTCGCGTGTTGTCGGAGAGGGCGGTATCGCTCCTGATTACTTCCTCGATAAAATGAGCTTTATCGAGGTCGAATCGTTTCTAGACGGATTGAATCGACGCAATCGCGAGTCATGGGAGCAAACTAGATTGCTAGGTTACATTATAGCACAATCGAATAGCACAAAGACGCTAAAGCAAACCGACATACTCCGCTTCCCGTGGGATGAAGAAGAGAAGAAAGATACTAGCGTAACTAACGAGGATATGAAACGGCTTAGAGCTAAAGCGAAAGCATTAGAATCACAATTAAACACGAATAAAGATGTCTGATATAGTAACAAGATTATTGCTTAAAACAAATGACTTTGACGCGAATCTAAATAAGTCGAAGAAGAATGTAAACGGGTTTCAAAGCGACATCGCTAAAATGTCCGGCGTTGCAGTATCGGGAGTTATGAAGTTTGCCGGAGTTCTCGGTATTGCTGTAACTGCTTCGGAAGGGTTCAATAAAGTAATGAATAGCAGTCAGACGCTAGGGGATGAATACGCCCGTACTATGGATGGCTTAAAAGGTGGTGTGGATCAATTTTTTTACTCTATCGGTAGTGGAGACTGGACACCGTTCATGAACGGATTATCCGAAACTATACGGCTAGCGCGGGAAGCATACAACGCGATGGATCAATTAGGAAATACTAAAATGTCATTTTCTTATTTCGACGCAAAGAACCAAGCAATAGTACAGGAGCAAATAACTATCTTAAAAGACAAGGACTCAACGGAAGAACAAAAGAAAGCAGCTAGGGAGCTATTAGACAAGACGTTGAAAGACCAAGAGGAAATCGTAGGGCAATACAAGCGAAGGAGTAATAATGCGGTACGGGCGATGGTAAAGGCTGCTATAGGGCTTGACGGTGTGGATGTTTCGGGGATAGACATAGATAAAGTGCTAAAATTAGACGTATCTTCAGCAGGTGATGAACAAAAGGCACAATTAGCAAAACAGTACAAAGACTTCGTAGATGAATACGACCGTTTGAAAGCCAAATTCACAACTTACGAAACTGTTGGTTCTGGGATGAATGTACACACAGTTGCGACTACAGACGCAAAAGCTTTAGGAGAGGCAATAAGCCCGATGTTGGCAAAGTATCAAGATGCAATACAATATAACGCGATTTTAGTAAAGAAGAGTGATGAATGGTTACAGAATTTGATCAATGTCTCGGCGGCGGCAGAGGCGGCAGGTCGAAACTTATCTAGTATGACTAAAGCAGCAAATCGCGCCTCTCAATCTGGTACAGGTGGAAATCCGCCTAAAGAAAAACCTAAAGAGGGTTCTATCGCTTGGTATGACTCCGAAATCTCTGATCTAAATAAGAAACTTATTGCTGAAACCGACATGCAAGCGCGTGCAACGATTCAAGCAACGATAAACGAGCTAGAACAAAAGAAGGTTAAACTCAAATTTGTAGTCGATCAGGAGGCGTTCAAAATTGCTCACGGCGAAATGAAAGACGGCGCCTTGCCGATTCCTATAAAGCCTACATACGATAAAGTTCCGACACATGGGAATACTGGAAAAGATTTTAAGTTACCTAAGCATGATCCACTCTTTAAAAAAGAAGATATAGACTTGAATCAAGAGTATGCCGAATCGCTTGCAAATATTAGTGGAGTCGTTGGGAGTATGTCGGGTCTATTCGATGATAATACGGCTTCCGTCCTACAATGGGGAGTTAGTTTCCTGTCAACTGTCGGGCAAGCTATTCCGAAGATACTTGAAATGGCGGGTGCAAATGAGGTAGAAGCGGAAACGGCGCGTAAAAGTGCAATCGCGAATATGTCGGCAGCAGGGGGTGAGGTTTTAAAAGCTCACGCAGGAATCCCCTTTGTCGGTATTGCTCTAGGTTTGGCGGGTGTTGCTGCTATTATTGCCGCTATGTCAAGTATGCCGAAGTATGCAACGGGTGGTATTGTTCCGGGCACATCATTTACAGGCGATAAAGTTCCGGCTTTATTGAATAGCGGCGAAATGATATTGAACGGGTCGCAGCAAAGTAATCTGTTTCGTATGCTTAATTCGGGTTTATACGGTTCGCTATCGCAGAAAATAGCACCGAGTGGAAACGATGATATTCGCTTATATAGCGATGTTGAAATAAAAGGAGATCGCATATTTTTAGCATTACATAATCACATCAAGAAAACAGGTAAAAGACTATGGTAAACTACGGTACAATATACACACTTCCTTTCAAATCTCGAAAGGAAGTTTCTTATTTGATTGAGATACAAAAGGAAAACTATACGGGCGATTCTGTTGAGTTGGTCGGTAGTGGTAGTTCTCCTTTCTCTGTTTCGATTGAGGACGAAGATTTCTTGTATATTCCTACTCGATTCTCAAAAGCGGTGATTCGTGTTGTGGGTGGTGATTATTTGCAAAGTTTATATTCTACCGGGTATCAACAGTATAGGGTGAATTTTAAACGTGAAAATAACATTGTCTGGACGGGATTTGTAAAACCGGAACTTTATACGCAGGATTACACATCTACCAAATTCGAGCTAGAAATAGACTGCATTTCTGCAATGGGTACGCTAGAATATATCAATTATAAACAGGGTAGGAGTGATACTAGAAGTTTTATAAGCATCTGGGAGTTATTAAAAATGTTCATATCTGAGTCTCGCGGGTGTTATTCCTCCGTCTTTATTCCTCATGTGTACGCTAAAGATCGATCTAGTTATAATAAAGAATCAAACATATTAAAGGAGTTAACGATCAGCGAACAAAACTTCTTTGACGAGGACGACAAGGCGATGACATTAAAAGAGGTTTTAGAAGAAACTTGCAAGTTTTTGAATTGGACCTGTGTAGATTGGTTGGGAAATTTATATTTTGTTGATGTAGACCACAAAGGAACATATCACGAGTACAATCTTGATATGACATCTTTTACTCAGCAGTTCCCTAACCGATTCAAAGTTTCCGAGATTGGTTTTGCGGGTTCAGAGCACTTCCTTGATATTCTTCCCGGTTATAACAAAACGACAATAAAGTGTAGTAATTATTGTTACAATGATATTATATCGGAGGAAGAATTTAAGAAGTTGAGTACGTTTGCTGAAAGGAAAACCTATAATTATAAACAGTATTATGAAACAAGGCAGTATCTAAAGAGCAAGGTGTTTAAACTCCCACGCTATGAGAATCTCAATGATAATAAGCCTTATTGTAATTTAGTAGACGAGAGCGTAACCAATGTGTACATAGACGAACCTACACGATATTTTCTAGGCGGTTATTGTGCTAAGAGGTGCGAGTACGAAGTGAATGACGGCAAACCAAATATCTCTGATTATAATTGGGAATATCTTTATCAATTTAAATTAGTATCGGATTACAACTACACGTATCCGAGCACTGTTCCGCCCACAGGTGACGAACAAGAGGACCCAGATTGGAAGCCACCAATGATAACGGTTCCCAAACAATTAGGAACCGGATCGCCTCTATTGAAATTTAAAGATAATAAGCCAATTAAGTACTTTGATGGAGCTTTCGGTATCAGTATGTCATATAGTCATCCATTGAATGCTAGTAATATGACATCGTATGAGAAATATAATTCTGGTGGTGTCTTTGGCACGGAGATAGCATGTAGATTAATTGTAGGTGACTACTACTACACTAATAATGGTTGGGTTAAATCCACTACAAAACCGACGGGACTAGATTTGACTTTTGATTTGGACTTTAAATTAAAGAAGCCGGATGAATGGGTAAAAAACGAAAATACTAAAACTCTAAGTATGCCCTACGAAGGTTTGGTCGGATACGTGATCGAGATTCCGAACAATATTAATCTGTTCGGACAATTAGAATTTGAAATTTTAAAAAAGGTATGGCTCCCGGAAGGAGTGTCCGGATATGGCTTTTTCTTAAAAGATATAAAAATAGATTTTAAAAAGAAGGTCATAGATAATAATAACATCGAAGAGAATAATTCGGATCGGATTTATGAGAATGTAGTGAATGAAAGCTATATTAATCCTCTTGATGAAATAGAATTTAAAATATCAAGTTACAATAATGACGGAGCGTGTTACAGTAAGGTAATGTTAGGGAGTGACTATTTAAGGGATAATCTTTATTCATCCATCGAAAACGCTTTAGTACGTCCAGAAGAACAACTAATAAGAAGGATAATTAACCAATACGGAGCTACCAAAATAAAGCTAACACAGGTATTAAAGAATAGCGAATCTATTACACCTATATCTGTGATTTCAGACAATTATATGAATGGGAAAAACTTCATCGTTACAGGTGGTGAAATAGACTTTGCGGCAGAACAGTTCACCTGTAAAATGATACAAACTAATGGCTATACAAATAAAGAATAAGGCTATCCCTGCATTGCCACGATCAAAGAACTATCCCGTCGGGACTACTATATTTAATTCCGGCGGTGGCTCTCAATCTTCTTCTAGTTCCGGTCCTGTTTCCGATACGGGATTAACAAAAGAAATTCGTGTCAATGCGCCTCAGACCGGGCACATATCACCGGGCGCTATCTTTAAGCAGGGTACGGGGTATGAGCAAATATTTCGCAAAATGCTATATAAACCTGTTCCTGCTACACTTGTAGGCAAGCTGTCGACAGCAAACGATGTAGAATACGGATCGGCAAAGGGTATACTTACTTATACGGCAACACGCAACGATAACGGCGCTATGATTAAATCGTATTATGATGACAACGAAGAGAATGTACTAGAGTTCTCTTCGGAAGTCAATGCTGCACAAACAGCGATACGTCGTCTTACAGGGAATTATACGAAGGGAGAAACCTACACCGCTACGGCTGTTTTTGCCGCGAGTGATGATTTGGACGAAATAACTTTGAATAGTAAGATTAGTGTTAATGTACTCCGTAAATGGTTTGCGGGTGTATGCAGCTCTATTCCTTCTAATTCATTGGAAGTTCGTTCGTTACTATCCAATGGCTTGTATAAGGGTGCAGGGATATATAAATTTCCTGTAGGACAGTGGAAAATGTTTGTGATCTGTATTCCGGCTGATATGATAAAAGAACTAACATTGACATCTTATCCGGGTAATTTTATAGAGGATACAGGCGTTTGTACTGGACCTTCCGAGATCAAGGTAGAAGGAGCAAACGGTAGTGAAGCGATTACATATAAGATGTGGGTTATAAAATCTGTTATGACAAATGACGCTGATACATTTACTTTTAAGACTATATGACAATGAATAAAGATAATTTAGTTAATGTCCTGTTATCCGGTTTAGCATCTTTAAATATACCGGGTGCTAGTCTGGCGATCCAATATCGGAGGACATCGGATCGTCCCATCGATGCAACTGATACTTGGAACAGTATGGAAGATGCGTTAAGATATGCACGTAACACAGATGCAGAGGCTTATGTACCCTATTTTGGTCAGGCAATATCGGTAAAAGGCGATAAGAGTTTATATCTTTTGGTTGAAGATGAAACGATCTCTAAAGAGGATGGCAGGAATCATTTTAAACTACACAAGGTATCTACGGAAGAAGTCGCGGATGCAAAGTATTTAAGTAAAGTTGTAGAAGATACTGCCGAAAAATTAATTCACTTTAAAGGTGGGATTGATGTTATAGGGACTTTGACAGCTTGTATCGCAAAGTTTTCCGGTGATATTTCCTCTGCTAATTATGCGTCTAAGTTGCTAGGATGGATAATCAAGGCTTCCGGTGATGCAGAGTTTAAATCGCTTCGTGTTAATGAATTTTTAGAGGCTGACGAACTAAGATATAACCGTGTGTCTGTTATAGCCGGGGAAGAATGGAACGCGCCGGGCGGCGGTATCATTGAATCGATTGATACGACTAACAAGATCATTACTCTTAAACTAGAACCGGGCGAATTGGCAAGCTTAGCGGTTGATGATATTTGCAAAGGTATATTCAACAACCAAACAGGCTTTCAGACAGCTTATTTTCGTATAACCGAAAAACTAAGCGATTCGACTTTTAGATATGTACTTCGGAGTGGCTTCTCTTATCATCCTACTAAGTTGATGCACTTCGTTGCATATGGTAACTTCACGAATGCGGATCGTCAAAGGTCTAGCTATTCAACTCAAAGTTATTCCCGTTACTTAATAGGCGTAAATAATTGGGAGATCACAAAGGATATGATCGCGATGCAATTAGGCGACTTGTCTAATTTGAAACTATTCGGCATTGATATGACCGGACATTCTGCATACCTTCGTAATATTTATATGACCGGAACTATCAAACAACTGTCTAATGATGGCGTTACAGAAGTCCCAGTACCCGCCTTTAAGGGTGCGTGGGTATCTGGCGCATATTGGTATTATGACGAAGTTATTCACAATGGTAGCACATGGATATGTATTGCGGATAAAACAGTTCAAGAACCGAGTGAAACCTCTACAGATTGGCTGAAATATGCCTCTAAGGGAGAAACGGGCGACAAAGGGGACAAGGGCGATAAAGGGGAAACAGGTGCGACAGGTCCTAAAGGTGAAACGGGGCCGACCGGATCGCAAGGCATTCCCGGCACATCCCAGTTCTTCCATGTGAAATACTCCGCCAACTCGAACGGTAATCCCATGAGCGATACGCCTAATACTTATATCGGTACTGCGGTGACAACTAGCTCAACCGCTCCAACCGGATACGCCTCATACAAGTGGGTGCAGTTGAAAGGATCGCAGGGACCCAAAGGAGATCAAGGTATCAAGGGACCAACCGGAGCGGACGGCAAGACTACCTATCTGCATATCAAATACTCGGATAATGGTACGACGTTCACGGCAAACGGTGGTGAGACACCGGGCGCGTACATTGGTCAGTACACCGACTTCACGGCTACGGACAGTACGACATTCTCCGCCTATACTTGGACGAAGGTGAAGGGTGACAAGGGCGACAAAGGGGACAAGGGCGATAAGGGTGCAACAGGTGCGACAGGTCCTAAAGGTGAAACGGGACCGACCGGATCGCAAGGTATTCCCGGCACATCCCAGTTCTTCCATGTGAAATACTCCGCCAACTCGAACGGTAATCCCATGAGCGATACGCCTAATACTTATATCGGTACTGCGGTGACAACTAGCTCAACCGCTCCAACCGGATACGCCTCATACAAGTGGGTGCAGTTGAAAGGATCGCAGGGACCCAAAGGAGATCAAGGTATCAAGGGACCAACCGGAGCGGACGGCAAGACTACCTATCTGCATATCAAATACTCGGATAATGGTACGACGTTCACGGCAAACGGTGGTGAGACACCGGGCGCGTACATTGGTCAGTACACCGACTTCACGGCTACGGACAGTACGACATTCTCCGCCTATACTTGGACGAAGGTGAAGGGTGACAAAGGTGACAAAGGGGATAAGGGAGAACAAGGAACACAAGGAGCAACAGGATTGCCCGGTGCTCTTATTCGTCCGCGTGGTGAATGGAAAGCGAGTACGGCATACGTGAATAATTCCCAATACCGGGATACGGTCATTTATAATGGAAATACTTATTCCTGTAAAACGAGTCATACATCTTCCAGTTCCTTCGACTCAACAAAATGGACTCTATTTAATGAGTTTATTAATGTCGCTACGCAATTACTGATAGCCCAAAACGCTACGATTGACATACTAGGTACATCCGGCTTGTTTGTTGGTAATCTGTCAAAGACGCAAGGATGGTTAATGAAAGGCGGATCGATTAAGCACAATGTTACGGGAGTAGAACTGACAGCAGAAGGAAAGTTCTCACTTCCTGCAACGGGTGCGATGTTGGTTGGTGGTAAAACGTTTATTACTAGTGGTAAAATCGTGACTGATTTTATTGACGTAGATAATTTAAAAGTTAAGAAGTTAGATGGAGCTACAGGTACATTTAAAGAATTACAAGCGGTTGACAATAACGGGAAAATACAGGGAAAAATAGCTTTTAATGTTTCCGGTTCTGGGGACAATGTTTCATCTTCGTTTAATATTAATTTTTCAAAAACATGGATTTCTGGTGACTTATATCATCAAGGATATAATTCTACAGAAAAGCGATCATTTCGTTTTTATACATCAGATTTGTGGTGTAGGGGTGAATTTGGACACAGTAAAATGACAAAAATGGAGTATTATGGTTATGATACAGGTGAAATATACTTCCATGTATACGGAGTTGGAAATGCAGGAGTCAGACATGTATATCCAAAAGATAATGGACAACCTGTAGACTGTATCATATTATCCGGAAATACTAATTATATCGCTTGTGTCTGCGATGCTAGTACACAAAAAATGATAGTATTAATCAATAACTCAAGTTATACAAAAAGAATAAGTCTCAATTATGCTAGTCAAGCTAAAACTGAAATTTCTCCTTGGTCTTTTAAGATCTTTGTAACAGGAGCTATGCAAAGCGGAGTAAATAATTTATTTGGTATGGGTTAATAACAAAACATTATGAAAATAGACTTTAGAAAAATCGAAGTAACAGACATCGAAGGGAATAAGAGTACTTTCGATATAAGTAAGGAGTTAGGTAATACTATCTATCAGAAAACCGCCGATCTGGGCGAATTGGAGTTAGCACAGAGAATCTATAAAAATGGTGAAGTCGAATTGTCGTCAGACGAGGCGGAGCGCATTAAAGAATATGTGAGAACTAACTTTGTTGCTGTTGTACAGATCGCAGTGAACGAGACTTTATTGACTAAATAAGAGCTACCAAAATGAGCGTTAATGTGATACAAATAAAAAAATGGACGAATGGTTAAAAATTATAGGAGCATTAGGAGGATTAGAGGCAATCCGCTTTACTGTTACTTTTCTAGCAAATCGAAAAACGAACGCTCGAAAGGAAAAGGCTACGGCGGACTCGATGGAGTTGCAAAACTTGCTTTCTATCATTGATAATCTGAACAAGCAGATCGGGCGATACGACGAGCGATTAAAACAACGGGACGAAAAAGTAGACACGATTTATCGCGAATGGAGAACAGCGCAAGCAGACTGTCAGAATTGGATGCGCAAATACTACGAACTTGAATTAGTCCTAAAGGATGCAGAACACAACCGATGCGATAGACCGGACAGTGAATGCAGCCGGAGAACTCCGCCGCGTAGACCGATAACTATTAACCAAAACAATAAGGAGACAACAGAATGAAACACTTCACAATTAAGGAACTTTCCCATTCCGATACGGCATTAGCGAAAGGAATTGATAATTTCCCAACGGCAGAAGCTATCAGTAATTTAATAAAGCTAGTAGATAATGTACTCGACCCGCTACGCGAGAAATACGGTAAGCCGATCCGCGTTAGTTCCGGCTATCGTAGTGCAATTCTTAATCGTAGCGTTAACGGTGCGACATCAAGCCAACATCGACTAGGAGAAGCCGCCGATATAACAACCGGAAGTAAAGACGAGAACCGGAAGCTATTCGAAATAATCAAAAACGAATTGCTTTTCGATCAGTTGATAGACGAAAAGAACTTTTCGTGGGTACACGTATCTTTCAGAGAAGGACGTAATCGGAAGCAAGTATTAAAGCTATGAAACGGCTAATTTATGTTACTATGTTGTTAACGTTAGCAACATGTTTTGTATCCTGCCGGACTCAATACGTTCCTGTTGAGACAGTTCGCACCGAATATAAAACGCGTGATAGTATCCGGTTTGATAGTATTTATCAACGAGATAGTATTTATATGCTCGTAAAGGGTGATACGGTTTATCAATACAAATATAAGTATCTGTATCGTTATATAACAGTCAATAAGGTGGATACTGTGATAAAAATGGATTCAATTCAAGTTCCATACCCGGTTGAAAGAAAAATAAGCTGTTGGCAGTCTATTAAAATAGAGTTAGGCGGGTTAATGATAAGGCTTACATTATTGTTATCAATGAGTATTATTATATATTTAGTTTATAAAATAAGAAATAAAATATCATTATTTTGATTTTTTTTTAGCTAGCTTTTTATTATTAAAGTATTCTTGTTTATATTTGTAAAGTTATTGATAAACATTTCTTGTAGACTTTCATTCTCTTTTTTAATGTTAAGTTACTTTGATAGTTTATTGAGCGGTATGTTAATTAAATGTCTAGAAAATATGAATGAAACAAAATTTGATAAAGATCAATTGATCAAAGAAAAACAAAAGAGAATATATTTGTGTTGTGCAATCATAATTATTTCGATTATTGTAATAATGCAGTTTGTATTACTATTATATGATAGTGAAGAACTAGTAAAACAATTTGGTTTTGCTTCGACAATTACATCAATTATATTGTCTGTAATAGCTATATTTATGACTGTTGTTTCAGGTGATTCAATTAATAGCCTTTTACATAAGTTTCGAGATTTACATGATGAAATTAGTGATGCCCCTATTAAAATAGATTCTTCAATAACTAAAATGAATGATACTTCTAAGAAGTTTGAAGAGGTGTATGATAATTTAAAAGAAACCCCACAAAAAATAGAAGAATCAACATTACTGATGAAAGAAGCTTCAATTGTAATTAATGGATCAATAGAACATTTATCTAGGGTCATGGATGAAATAAAAGAACATACTTCATGCTTGGTAACCATGAAAGAAGAACTTAAGGCAGAAATACAAGAAGGATTTGCTAACACAAAACCAACTAGTAAAACTGATAGTATTACTTCTAATGGTGGAGTCTATAAATCAATATTGGAACATGGTTCATATTGGGGGAATTGTTTAGTTTATGCAGCAGTTATTGCAAATGAAAAAAATGAAATATTAAATCTAGAAGTTTTTTGTGACAAGTTGCAACATGATAAGGAGGAACATCTTGATTATTTCTATGCTTATATGGTTATGTTAATAGCCTCGACTATGATAGATGTGGTGAAATATGGTGAATATAAATATAAAATAGAAATGGTTAATTGTAAAAAAGAGGATGTGAAAAATCAAATATTGGAATATATGAAGGACAATAAAGTCGATGAACCGTTTACAAAGCCTAATAAAGATATAGATGCAATTGATAATCTTTTTAGTTAGTATCTTTTTTGATAATATTAATAAAGCCCCGCAATGGCTCGAATTGCGGGGCTATTGTCAAATTAAAACGCATTAGAGTATGCGGATCGAGCCTAATAAGTTAGATATATCCGATAGCGCATAGTTTAAACGCTCCTTTTCTTCTTCGCTAAACTTGCAGGGCTTACCATTAACGATACATCCGTTTATCCTGTTATTTAGCCATTGCCGGGACTTACCGAAATATTTCTTAGCGATATACGACAAAGATATAACATCTTTAACTTCTTCTAATTGTTTGCGCACACTGATTTCGTGCTCTATCTCCTTTAATTCTTCATTGACTTCTTTATATCCGTTAAGGATAAAATCGGCAATAATATTTGCATCCTCTTTAGAGGTAAATTTATTCTTTATTTCGATAAACTTATTTTGATACATAGCTTCATTCTCCGGTGTTGGATTGTTTAGAAGCTCCTGTAATTTTTTTAATTCATCTTTTAATTTTTCCATATTTATAGTTTTTATTCCTCCCATTTCTGGGAGGAGGATTTTTACTTTTCTAGTTCTTTTAATGCTTTCTCGATGTTTTCAATGTTCTTTTCAACTCTTAGTTTTTCATCGAGAATTGCGTTCATTTTCTTTTCATCTGCATCGCTGTTATTCTCAAAAACAAAATCGAGCATTTTCTTTTTCGCTTTGTTCTGCATTAACAAGCTGATTAGATAATCTGTTTCGTTACTCATTGTTATTATGTGTTTTAATTTGACTCTACAAAGATAATATACATTTGTATATTATACAAGCGTTAAGTGGATTATTTTAATGAATTTATGTAATCTAATACTTGTCGATTGGCGTTGTCTACTTTTTCTAAATCATAATCAATATAAATCCCGGTTGTTTTACAGCCATACTCATGACCTAGAGCTAGAGAGATAACATCTTTTGATACTCCTATCTTATGGGCAATTGTCGCCCATGTATGGCGTGCCCAATACGACGTGATTTGAGGAAATAAAACGTCTCTTATCTTTTTCCCGCCTAGTCCCTTTCTTTCGAAGTCGCCAAGTTTTTGCAGTCCTCTATTCATTGCCGTCATATACTTTCGATAGTTATAGTTGTTATCTTCCAATATATTCAAAAGATATTCTTTCCCTTTATACCTGTTTATTATCTCCATTGCTTCCGGCTCGACTTTTATAGAATAAAGTTTTCCAGTCTTTTCCCTTTTGTATTCAATACGTCCATTTGTGATACCCTTTAAATGAAATAAATCTATTCCGTTTATCCCAATTAGGTAAAACATTAGCATGAACATGTCTTGGTATTGCTTTTGATATTCTTCTCCTTTGAAATCTCTTAGTGCAATAAGTTGCTCCGCTTTTAATGAACGTTTTCTAGTTTCCTCCCTTTCTATCTTGAATTTTCTGAACGGGTACAGTTCGGTTTCGTCATTGTCAATTGCATAATTAAAAATAGTCCTTATGTTTCTTAGGTTGATGGAGCAGGAGTTTATTTTCAATCCATTATCTAACATCCATTTTTCGAATGATTCTAGCCATTTTTTTGTCATTGTCTCAAACGTACATTGCGGATCGTAGGCGATGATCTTATTTTTAGTTGTTGGACGGACTTATTACAGTAGAAGCAAGAAAGAGAAAAGCGATGTAATTGATTGAATGATAGAAATGTACGTCTTTTAATGTCTTTGGGAGTCCGATAGTGAAATTGCAGGAAAAAGCAGATTTAATCAAACTTTCCGTTTCTAAATCGTTACCCATTGAGATTAGAGAAAAACACAGCAAACCATTGACCTTGAACGTCCGGTTACAGCGCTGTTTGTCTGCTTGTTACATTGTTCAAATAACTCACAAAGAAAGTAATTTTACAAACTTAAAATGTTAGCGTTATGAACAACGAACTGAAAGTGTCCTTTTACCTCAAACGGGAAGGAAGTACAGAAAGAACAGAAGTAAATCCCGATGCCGTTTATCCGGTTATCGGAAAAATCATTATTGGCAACTCCATTGCCCAATTCAGTTCCAAACTGAAAATCGAAGAACGGCTTTGGAGTGTTAAATCCGGTCGGGCTACCGGAAAAAGCCGTGTAGCCATTGAACTCAACAGAGAGATTAATAAAATTAATCTCTCCATACACACGCATTACAGGGCTATTTTAGAACGTGCCGGAACAGTTACAGCCCAAGAAGTTAAGAACGCATTTCAAGGGATTGCAACCGCGCAGAAAACACTGCTCGTTCTCTTTGGCGAAATGATGCAGGATTTCCAAACACGTATCGGAATAGACCGTTCCCAAGCCACCTATCACAAATATGTTACCATCAGAAAACAAGTCAAACGTTTTCTGAAAGTCAAGTATAATGTTCAGGATATACCCCTGAATCAGTTAGACCTGACCTTTATTGAAGCGTTCGATTTTCACTTGAGAGTGGAAAGGAAAATGACGGATGAAACAGTTTCCGGTACTATGTTAGTGCTTTTCAAAGTCGTGCGTATCGCTTTGCATCGGAAATTGATTATTAACCCTCCTTTCTTTGGCTACAAGTTAAAAAAGCCCGATTTCAAAATACGTTCGCTCACAAAAGAAGAGTTTCAAAGGCTTATATCTACTCCGATAGAATCCAAAAGCCAATGCTTTATCCGTGATATGTTCGTATTCGCAGCTTTTACAGGGCTTCCTTACATTGACCTAAAGCAACTTACGTGGAAAGAGATTATTACCGAAGAAGATGGTAGTTTGTGGATTTCCACCGACAGACAGAAAACCGGAACACCGTTTAATGTTAAGTTGTTGGATATACCCGTACAGATTATAGAGAAATACAAAGGACTGGCAAAAGGAGAAAACGTATTTCCCATGTTAGGACCGGGACGTATTAATTTTGCGCTGAAAATTATCGCTAAACTCTGCAATATCACAACCAAACTAAGTTTTCATGTCGGGCGGCATGTTTTCGCTTCCGAATTATGCCTTTCGCAAGGCGTACCCATTGAAAATGTCAGCCGGATGATGGGGCACAAGAATATTCAGACTACCCAACGCTACGCACGTGTCAATAATGAGAAGATAGGCAATGATATGAAATTGCTATCTCTCCGTATCTCCGATAAATACACTTATGTCGAATAATAAATTCCATATAACAATGAAAACAAATAGAAGCACTTTCGCTATATTATTCTACCCGAACACCAGTAAAACCAAGAAATCAGGAGCTTGCCCGATAGTCGGACGTATCACTGTGGATGGTAAGAACACCACATTCAGCACCGGATTGGAAATAATGCCCGACAATTGGGATAATCAAACAGGGGCAGCAAAGGGACAATCTAAGGAATTAATATCTATCAATAAGCAAATAGAAAAGCTTCACAAAGAAATATCTTCCCATTATAACAATATGGTGAATAACAAAGGTTACGTTACTGCCGAAGCTCTCAAAAATGCGTTACGTGGTATCGGTGTAAACCGTAATACCTTGATGCAGGAGTTTGCCGAACTACTCGATGAAAAACGGAAAAGTATCGGAATACAGATAACCGAAAGTACATTTCCGGTATATGCCAATGCCTACCGCCACATGAAAGAGTTCCTCCAAGAAAGGTATAATCTTTCCGATTTGCCTTTTGGTAAGATTGATACGCCATTCGTGGAAAGCTATTTCCATTATCTGAAAATTGATTTAAAAATGACACCCCGAACAGTTAAAACCAACATGAACCCTTTTCGGCAAGTTGTTGTAAGGGCTTGTAATAAAGGAGTTCTACGTCAGAACCCGTTCTTTGATTTTGTCCCTGAACGGGTAATTCCTAAACGTCCGTGGCTCTCTAATGATGAGATACAACGAATGATGCAAGCCAAGCTCAAACTTGCCACATGGCGTTTTACCCGTGATATGTTTATTTTTTCGACCTTTACAGGAATTGCAATCATTGATTTACGAAATCTTAAACATTCCAGTATTCAGGAAATGGAAGAAGGTAGCCAATGGATAATTCTCGACAGGCAAAAGACCGGAACAACTTCGTATATCCCACTGTTGGATATTCCTAAACGTATTCTTGAAAGATACAGAAATACGGAGTTTGCCGGAACAGGTGGGAAAGTTTTCAAATTGCAGCACCATGTTTCTATGAACTGGCAACTGAAACGTATTGCTAAGGCTGCCGATATAGATAAACGGCTGACATTCCACATGAGCCGTTTCTCGTTTGCTACGACCGTCTGCCTGACACAAGGTGTTCCAATAGAAAGCCTTAGCCAAATGATGGGACACCTTTCAATTAAGACTACTCAAATCTATGCGGAAGTTACCCGTACCAAAATCAATGAGGATATGACTAACCTTGCGGAACGGATTGAGGGTAAATATGAACTGGCAAAGTAAACATCTCACAACCAACATATTTTTTCCTTTTTTTCTCTGATAAACATTCCACATATGGAAAGAATAAATAAGGCAGCACTTTTTGGAAATTTACTCTTTTGAGGAACGAAAAAGGAAGAAATTTTCAAAAACCGCTTGCGGCTTGGTGTTGCCGTTTTATTCTTGGAATATATCTTTGTGTTCAGAGAAAAAAGGCTTGCATATAAACAATAATTAATGTTTTGTAGTTTATCATTGATATTTTATTGGGATAAAACCACGTTAAACACGTTTTATAAAAGATAGCGATTTTATCACTCAAATGTTTTGTGTTTTACTTTTTGGAGCCATGCCTTATTCCAAACAATACGATATATGCCAAATTGCTCAGGAGTCCCACCAATAATATCGATTTCTTTTATTCTTCTTGATTTATTTATTGAGATTGTACAGATAAGATTATCTATCAAACCTGCACTTTGATAGTTTCGTTTTCTCATATCTGATTCGTAGAGACAAAGACGAAGTGATTTAACTCGAAGTAATTGTTTACAACTAAATCGATTAAATTCTTTTTTTGATTGTTTGATAGTATATTTGACGATATTTTTATAGTTTTGTCTGACAACAGACTCTATATCATCCGAGCAATCAGGTGATATGTAAACTCTTGCATCATTTATTATTAGAAAAGTATTTCTTCGATGTATGACCGTGTCTCGAATCGTGAAATTTCTTTTGATGATATTACCTTTATTTAAAAGAAAAATAAAACTCCAATTATTTATTATAATTGTGTAAAAATTCAATATGCTTATTATGAATTTAGGAAACCTTATTTTAGGAACAAAAAATAACAGCCCATCTTCAAGAACATTTTGATACCCTTCTAAAGAATTAGTCTTTCTCCCGTTTCTTAATATTTCTCCACTATATGCAGCCCATCCGGGGAGACTATATTTTGATTCTAATGAAATAAAATACCTATCGTATTTTGGAGCAAAATACTCGGCAAATACAACCGTTCTAAATGCAAAATAATTCACAGATGTAATATCAAATAAACTATTTTTTGTAAATATATTGAGTTGCTTTTTATTGTCTATAGTGTAATTTTCAAGACAATCAATAATTTCCCATCTAGGGGCATTGACTTGACTTTTCAATTCTTGAATAAGGAATGATTTGGGTAAAGAAAGGTTATTCTCATCAAAAAAATCTTGATTCGTTATTAGGAATAACTTAAAAGCGAGAGCAAAGCCATTGCAAAAATCCATTGTTCTGTCAAATAAGGAAATAATTTCTCTTTCATTAGTTGTATAAGTTGCTCCTTTTTTTCCTTTATACACAATTCCTTGACAAGTATACGAAAAGTCCCCATGAGCTATTCCATTTCTAATCACATTATTATAACAGTTTGCAACAAAGTTAAACGAGGATAATTTCAATTCTTCAATACAGTTATATATATCTAATCCGTCTATAGGTTTATTTCTTGAAATTCTTTTATCAATTGCAATTAACAGGATAAATTTATGCAATACACTTTCAGTTATCTGTTGATAATTGTAATGAATATTATTCTCTATATATCGAATAGCTTCTACTTGATTGTGTAGGTCTATTTTACAATCATGAATATCTAGTGAATTTATGACATTTAGTGTTTCAATTGCAATGTTTAGCTCATGAGCATGTTCCTTAAGGAAATTGATAAGTAGATTTGGAAATTGAGTTTTCAATGAAATAAGATATGAATAATAATCCTCATAAGTTCTAATATCATATAGCTTTTGAGGAATATTCGTAAGATATTCTTTCAAAGATAGGCACATCACATTAGGGGTCTTATCAAGTATAGGGAAGTATATATGCAACTTCCTATTCCAATAATTATTCAATTCCCTTGTTAGCGGACAATCACTTAATATCATTTATATAACTAATTTTCTTATTTACAGAACAAAGATACTTATATATTATCCATTTTTACAATACGATAATGATTTCTTATTGTTTTCTACACATATTTTTTAAAGGGAGAGAATATGACATCTTCTTGAAAATTGCTGAAATTGGCAGAAAGCTAAGCCTTCAATAAAATAAAAGAGGCTAGGAAAGTAGCTATTCTAGAATATGTTTGTAAAAATGATTTATTAATATTATTCCATTGGCGAATAAGATATTAGATTGGTTACTGCTATTGTATAATTCTCGCCATCTATGGAACAAAAGCTTAACTTTTTGGCAAATGCACTGCTTTTGATGTTGGCACACTCAATGCCGATATAATTGAAACCATATTTCCGGGCTACTCCGGTCAAAAGCCTAAGAAAGTGTGTTCCGTGTCCTATCCGCTCTTTACTGAAACCCAATCGGGCGATAATCAGGCAATCAGGTGGAAATCGGCTTTCTATCCTCCTGATACGCAAATACAAATCTATCCGGCTATTTCTTCGGGTGGCGATTATATTCCACCGTTAGGCAAACGAGCGATTTACGATACTTGAAATGTTCCATTAAGTAGCGGTCTATATCGGCTCTTAGTTCTTCGTTTTCAATCATCTTCTTATTCCTTTCTTCTTTTTCTTCTTGCGTTTCTGTGCCTGTAATTCTTCCGCTAATGTTGCATCGTAATTATTGCCATCTCCCAATGAAAAGATAGATAACAGAGAATCGCTGTTTGCATTACTTCCTTGATTAAAAGAATATTTCTCGTTTTGCTTACTATCAATATTGCAAGAAATCATGTTTTCTTTTTCACCGGATTGGAATACTTCTTTTTTATTTTCGCCAGTGAAATATTGTTTTGGTTCTTTCAAATTTTGTTCCTGTAATTCAATCTGTTCAGAAACAGAACCATTTTTCATCGTGTTCTGGTAATCAAACGATTCTGATAATTGGCGGTTATAGCCGAACAGTTTATCAAATCCTTGCTCTGCCTGCTGGAATAGGTTCACACGGTCAAAACCGCCTTTGATTACTCCGTTCTTGGTGTTCTTGTGGTTAGTTAGCGGAGATAGCTTCTTTTTATTAGTTTGGTCTTTCCGGCTGACAATCAAATGGCAGTGCATATTCAGTTCGTTGTCGGAACGGCTACGGTCAAAATGTATCTTCCCGTAAAACTTTATATCCGCTTCGGATAGTCCTTTGTTGAAGTTTTTGGCGTATTCAGGAATAAAGACTTCCCGAATATACCGTTTCATGGCTTCGGCTTTCTCCTGTTCAGTATTCCCCATTGCCCGAAGCTCACTTTCCGATGGGCTGACATGGATGGCAAAAAACTTAGCATCCGTTTTCAACAGTTGCCCGATATTACTATCTATATCCTTAATAACCTTTGATTTGTAAATATTATCATCCGTCAGGTTGAAAAAGCCATCGGTATAGATTCCTTTCTCCATCCGTTCCAAATCTTCATGCTCCATATATGAAGCTAATTGGCGGCTACTTCCGGCATTGTTATAAGTTCCGTCCGATGGTGGTGCAAAATCTATGTGCATGGCTCTATGTGTTTATCAGATTGATGATTTCCGCTTTTAGGTTCTCTTTCCGTTTGCTATCCATTACTCCACAAGCAGATAACTCGGAATAGAGTTGTATCAGTTGAAGTAGCTTCTTATAATCTCGTTGGTGTATCTGATACAGGACGGTAAGTTGCTTTCCTTGCTGGTTGATTACGTCAGCGTGCTTACTAAACTGTTCACATACTTTTTGTAGTACGGCTGTTTGTTTCCCCTGACTGGATTCCAGTTGGGAAAGAATAAGTGTTTCCAATGTTTTGCCAATGGTATCAAACCGAACCGCAATAGAATTGGCGGTTCGTATCATCGGATTTAATTGTTCTTCCTCGTAGTGTCGGATAAAGCGGATAATATCGTCTTGTCGTTTGTTTATCTTCGCCAGTTCCGATTTCACGGATTCTGGAGCTTCGGATGGATTAATACACGCTTTATCAATATAGACAAATGCCAACCTAACTATTTCCCCTTTTTTCAGCGAATAGCGTTTACAGAGTTTATCTATTAACTTACTCGTTTGTCGGTCTATTCCGATGGTGGTAAGTGTGGGTATATTATTGCTCTTATCCATAATTATAACTTTTTTATAAAGAAAGTGAGATTCATTCAGTTGATTATAAGCAGAATAGATTTTTTACTTATAATCACTGTTATAAACGATTACGAATGTAACCTCTTAAAGCCAAAGGCTTTGCCCCGCAGGGCAAGAGGAAAGAACAGGACTTGTCCAGTTCCCTCTTGCTTCATTTAGCGAAACGAGCCGAGCCACAGGGCGAGGCGGTTTCTGCTAAATGGGGAGCGGTAGCACTTCTTTAGTCGGTAACATTAGCTACCTTATTTTACTTCGGTTTGCTTATCGAGTTGATTTTCCTTTTTAAATCGTTCGTAGGTTGTAGAATCGGCATTTTCTTGAACAAATGCCCGAATGTCAGCCGAACGATAGTAGGTCTTATGACTTATCGTAAAATAAGGAAGTTTGCCACTTGCCCGATAGCGTTGCAAGGTTCGGAAAGATACTTTCAGCAGAAACGCTAAATCCTGATTGTCGAGTATCTTATCATTTTCATCCAGTACGTTGTCAGTATTGATAAGGGATTTCAGGTCTTGCCCGATTTCGGATAGCTTTTTCGATAGCCGTTCCATCCACTTATCGAAGTTTTCGTTGTCTACATACATTTTGCTTCAATTTTTAGTTTAACATTATTGTTTTCAACCGATTGATGAAGCAAAGTTCGGCAGAATAGAGAAATTAAAATAGGGGAGTCCGGTATTGACCCCTCTATATCACAAACGCAAATAGCTATTTATCAAACTATTGCAAAATCATCTTTTTTCATCTTTATTTTTCAGTGCTTCCGCTTGCCGTTGCTTATATTCTTTAGTAAGGACTGTTTTTAAAGCATCCAGTGTTTTAGTGAGATTACATGGCTTGCGTTTGAAAAGTTCGCTTTGACGGTCATATATACCATTAAAGCTAAACCCGAAAGCCTGTTCAAAAACTTCTGAAAAAGCAATGATAGTTGGATTCTTGCCTGTGTTGTCGGTGATACCACCCAACAGCATCAGGGCTGAAAGAATTTCGGTCATACCCATGATTCCGAGATTAGGAAACTTAGGTATGACCGATAAAGGAGATTCAAATGTCAATGTAGTTGCCGAAGAAAACGATTCGGGATGTGTGATTTTGAAATTTAGTAGTTCCTGTTCTGCGTTAATAATCGCCAGTGTCTTTTGTAAGAACCGCTTTTTAAGCGCATTTTTCCCCCTGCCCGTAAAGAGATGCTGTTTCAAGTGAAGCTATCTCAATACGGGTAGCTACAAGAATCCGGTAAGTAGTTGAATAATCCTCTCCATCCCCCACTATTCTTATTTGTTCGACAAATTCACCATAGGCATTTTGCATTTCTTGGTTAGTTACTTCCTGTGAGGTTTCAGACAATAGTCCGAATATCCTCGTTTGTAATAAATCATTCATAAGCAATCTTTTTAGAGTAAATGAATTGATTATGAAAAATGCATTTTTCAAATTGATAGAGAATCTATTTTTAATCAATTTTCAACAACTTAGTAAATCGGGATTCTACGCATATGCTCATATCTGTTGTTAAAAATTTGCCATTAAAAAAAACTGAAAATATAGTGGCTGGAGTAGGTACGGCTTGTGCCTGTTCCATTGTTTCCAACTTTATTACTTTTAGTGGAATATTATGTTCTTGTGCTAACACCCAGAGAGAACCATTTATATAGTAATCTGTAAAAGGACAACGATTTGTGTAATATACAACCAAACCATTCTTTTCTTCACACTCTCCACTCTTTACACATTCCTTAAAAGATGGGGTCGGTGCATTATTATCGAATTTCAGCCCTAAGAGTGAAAATCCGTTTGGCAAATTTTCAATAATATTGAATCCTTGTTTAAGTAACCATTTTGTATCACTCATAAAGTGAAACTTTTTTGTTCCAACAACCGTAACCAAGCCATTTTTACCTTGTGTTTTTGCATCCTCAATAGCGGATTGAAGCAATGCTTTAGCGTGCCCATTTCCCTTATATTGTCCTGATACCCAAAAGCAATTTATCATCAAATAATTGGAAGCATCAACCGGAATCCAAGCCTTTTCAGCAGGGACATACTCTATAAAAACTTTTGCTCGTGCATCTAATCGTCTGAAAATATATCCATTATCAAACTCTTTTTTTAGCCATGCTTTTTTCATTTTATAGCCTTTTAAACATTTTTTATCAGAAAATGCACAACAGATATGTTCCGTATCTATATTTTCTTTTGTAAGTGTAATGTATTTTGTTTCCATGACTTAGAATAATGATGGTTGTTCATATATTTTAGGCTCGTAAAATTTCATTTTAGTTTCTATCCCCAATTTAATACATAGGTTATTGAATATATCTGACAGTTTCTTATGATTGTAACTGTAACAATCATATCGTTCACCAAATGCTGATTGGTATTTAGCTTTTATTGTGGGGAATTGATTGTCTAATGCCATATAGAAATATTCTCGTGACCCTTTTCGGAGTGTCACACCAAACATAGGTAGTATATAAGACACACCTGAATCTTTTGCTTGTCTGATTATTGTTTCTATATTTTCTATTGTATCATTGATAAAAGGTAATATAGGCATTAATGTAACTCCTGTATAAATACCTTTGTCTGCTAACGCTTTCATCGCATTATAACGCTCCGATGTGGGCGACGCATTAGGTTCAATCTTTTTTGCAAGCGAATCTGTTGCACTGGTTATTGTAAAACTTACGGCTGCATACGTTTTTGATATTTCCTGCAAAATATCTATATCGCGCTCTACTAAATTACTTTTTGTTATTATATGAACAGGAAATTTATATGAAGCAATAATTTGCAGAGCATTCCGAGTTAATTGCAATTCTCTTTCCATTGGCATATATGGGTCATTCATAGAACCTGTACCTATGGTAGCTCTATTTTTACGTTTACTTTGTAATTCCTTTATCAGTAATTCTAAAGCGTTTTGCTTAACTGATATTTGCGATATATCTCCAACCCTGTAACATTCGCTTCGTGTATCACAATAGATACACCCGTGTTGGCATCCCCTATACAAATTCATGTTATAAGTAATGCCAAACCAAGTATCTTGTTCCCTTAGTTTCGATAGAATTGATTTTGTTTCAATATATCGCATAATCTTTTTATTGTACTACCCAACGTTTGAGTGTCGGAAAGTAAATTTTCATATTTGCAATAACATCCTCTTTAGTATAAATTACTTCAGACTCTTTGTTAAACTCATCTACAAATTGCGCACAATGCTCTATCATTTGCTCCATTGTGCAATCCATCGTAAATGCTCCGTCCTTAAAACAATAACAGCAATATTCCTCATTTCTGCTTCCATCAGAGTTTGTTCCTAACTCGCCCTGATTTTGTAGCGGCATTCCGCAACTTTGGCAATACTTGTTTTCCATAAATGTTCTATTTTATTGGCATATAAATTTTTGTAATATCTTCTTTACTATTTTCTTTTGTATAGCTGATATACTCTTCAAAAGCCATCCCATGCCGTATGGTGTGTTCAAAATTCACACTAATATTGTTATACAACTCTTGTAGCCCCGAACAACTCCCCTTTAAAGTGTAAACCGCATATTTACCTTGTTGTAACCGAATTGTGCCAAACTCTCCAGTTGGAACAATCTTTTTTTCCACCGATGCACAAGCATAAAATCTGCATTGGTTATAGTTAGTTACGTTTGGGTCATCAAAACTTAATCCGATAAAACGAGTTTCACATGATAGGGCTTGATTATCCTTTAAAAACAGCATCAATTTATTCCATGCTATTTCGTAAGGCTCTGTTTCACCATACTTACCAAATATGCGAATATAGACTAATTCCAATCCTTCAAAATAGCATATTTCGGATTGAAGACTACTTCTATTTCCACTACTTTGTACGTAGCCCTCTAATCGAGATTGCAATTCATTAATGTATGCTTTAGGAGATATACCAAACTGTTTTTTAAATGCTTTTGAGAAAGACTGTGGATTATCATATCCTACCATCGTAGACAATGTTGTCAAGCTCATTTCTTCGGTTTGCATATATAGTACTGCCCGTTCAATGCGTTGCCTTGCTACATAAGCATATAATGATTCATTTAGAGCAGAACGCATAATACGTAGTAATTGCCTTTGAGATACGTTTATCTTATCGGCAATGACATCCAACTGTAAAGGCAAATGCAGATTTGCACTGATATAATCAATAACCTGATTAACCTTTTGCTGATATATGTTTTCAGTACTATTTCTCATTGCTTCTGTTATTTGCGACAAAATTACTCATTTTGCTATGAGTAAATGTTGTCCAATCTCGCCAAATTAATATTTTATTTCCAAATGAGAAAATATATTAGAAATTAATCGTACTTTTGTGAGAGAGTTATTTGAAGCAATGGAAAAACACAGCAGACTAAAGAAGTTCGCTCGTTTCTACATCGTTACCCATTGTTCTTTCTTTTCTTCTAAATGTCTATTTATCAATAGATAAAACTAAAATCTTCTACTGTTATATAGGTATCTATTGTATTTTGTTTTGTTTTTGTTGAAATGAAATCGTCTATGTATTCTATGAATGTTTTGCTAGTTGATTCGTTTTTTATAGACCTAACAATGTATTCCTTTAGCGATTTATCGCTCATTCCTTTTAACTTTTGATTGTTGTCTAGTATGACTACTATCATTTCAACTCTGTTAATAAGGTTGCGGATTGCTACGTTTTTAGCTTTGTAATTCTTTGCGCTTTTGTTATACTCCGTTCCTGTCCAAGTTTCGGGAGTGGCGCTGAAATCAGTTCCTAATACTATTTGTCCTTTGTGTCTAAGGTACAATTTAATGGGAAAAGAACCGTCATTCTTTTTTCTGCGTGTGTCTAAATGAAAATAAACTGTTGCCATATTCTTATCGTTTTAGTGTATATATGCCGATGAATAAGGGAAGAGGTAGCTTGTAAAGCAGCAAATAATTTGCATTAAATTTGCATTGAACTACTTGAAAATACCCTTAAAAACCATGCAAAAACGATACTTTGAAAGAAAAGAAATGCAATAAAAAAGCCTCCTACAATTAAGTAAGAGGCTGATAATCAGTGAGTAGTGGGTACGAGAATCGAACTCGTATTACATGCGTGAGAGGCATGTGTCCTAACCGTTAGACGAACCCACCGGCTTTTGATAGATTTAAAAAGAGCCAAGTCTATAAAACTTAGCTCTTTTTATCTAGAGAATTTTGCGGAAGCTGCGAGATTCGAACTCGCGGTACAGTTACCCGTACGTCAGTTTAGCAAACTGGTGGTTTCAGCCACTCACCCAAACTTCCTTGAACCCGCATTCTCTCTCAAATGCGGTGCAAATATAGGGGGAAGTTTTGGACTACGCAAATCTTTTAGCAAGATTTTTTTTACTTGTTTTTTGATTAAAGAGATAACTTGCTATGTTTCAAATGTTAAACGGATTATTTTTTTTGAGAATATTTTTTCTCACTATTCATGGGGGAAAGCGCTTACCTTATTAATTATTATAGAAGCCTGTTGTGTCATCAGATTTTTTACATCAGTATTTGCCATTTTATGTTGGTCTCCATGGCTTCTTGAGAAGTTTATTAAAAAAAAGAGCATAAAAAAAGGCTATCTATCCCAGACAGCCAATCTTTTGTTAACCTTAAATCTAATACTATGAAAAACACATTGCAAATATACGGAGTTTTGCGATATCTGCAAATAAATCGGGCGAAATGGACTGATTTATAACATTGATTAAATAATTGGATATTTGATTCAATGTTTATTAAGGTTTTAGAGGGTTGGGAGCGTGTCTTCTTGGCTATATAGGAATCTGTAAGGTATCCAGTACGTTGGGGGAATTTACCTCTTCCATTAGGTGAATTCCCCTAAACAAGTAGGAATTTTCAATTTCATAAGGAGAATTCATTCTCTACTTTTGTGATATCGAAAGATAAGTGATAGGATTAATAAAGGAACCATTAAAAATAAAGGAATATGAAAACGAACGCATTTAGATACTTAGGACTGGCTTTAATGGCTGTGTTAACGTTGAGTCTGACTTCTTGTGAAGTAGAAATCGATAGTTTTTATGATGATGATAATATCGGTGGTGGTTACTACAATCGTTCTTCTGATTTATGTAGCCGTACATGGGTGAGTTTTTATCGGGATGTGGACGGTAACCGTTGCCGTCAGGAACTCGACTTTTATTTGGACCGGACAGGCGTTGATTTTATTCGAGTGGAATATCCTAATGGACATGTGGAAACATTCGAATATCATTTCCGCTGGAACTGGGAGAATTATGCACAGACTTCCATTCGCATGGATTACGGTCGCAATGATGTATCTTACCTGGATGATGTATACATCGGCGGAAATCGATTGAGCGGTTATCTGGATGGTCGGAATAATTTCGTAGAATATACAGGTAGGTGAGATAACAGCCGGCAGATGGAAAGTGCCGGCAAATGAAAAGAAAATGATTACACAAAAGATGACAGGTAGAGAGATTTCGGATAACAACAGGTAGAAAGATACCACATGGAATAGGTTGAAAAGGTAAAAAGCGATAGGTGGAGGTGACAGGTAAAAAGATTGCGGATAACAGACAGATAATTTAAAGGATAACATATAAGATTTCAGGATATTAAGAATTTAGAGAAGAGATAGGGCGCGAAATGAAAGCTTAAAAGTTTTGAATGGGACTAAATAGTTTTTATCTTTGCGCCCTATTAGTATGTTTAATTCATGGAGTGGTTATATAATCTGTTTCTCGAACATTCTGCCTTACAGGCTGTTGTGGTGCTTTCACTGATTTCTGCGGTTGGGCTGGGGCTGGGAAGAGTGCATTTCTGGGGAGTATCTCTGGGAGTCACTTTTGTTTTTTTTGCAGGTATCCTTGCCGGGCACTTCGGGCTTTCGGTTGATCCACAGATGCTGAATTATGCAGAAAGTTTCGGATTGGTTATTTTCGTATATTCACTGGGGCTTCAGGTAGGGCCCGGTTTCTTCAGTTCTTTCCGGAAAGGAGGGGTGACGCTGAATATGTTGGCGTTGGCCGTAGTCTTGTTGGGTACTTTGTTGACTGTTGTTGCCAGTTATGCGACAGGTGTGTCGCTTCCTGATATGGTGGGTATCCTTTGCGGAGCCACGACTAATACTCCTGCGTTGGGAGCTGCGCAGCAGACACTTAAACAGATGGGCATAGAAAGCAGTACTCCGGCTTTAGGATGTGCGGTAGCCTATCCGATGGGAGTGATCGGTGTGATTCTTGCCGTACTGCTGATTCGTAAATTCCTGGTTCATAAAGAAGACTTGGAGATCAAAGAAAAGGACGATGCCAACAAAACCTTTATCGCAGCGTTTCAAGTACATAACCCCGCTATTTTTAATAAAAGTATCAAGGATATAGCTCAGATGAGTTATCCGAAATTTGTGATTTCCCGTTTGTGGCGTGACGGTCATGTCAGTATTCCTACCTCCGACAAGGTATTGAAAGAAGGCGACCGCCTGCTGGTGATCACAGCGGAAAAGAATGTCCTGGCTCTGACAGTACTTTTCGGAGAACAGGAAGAAAATACGGACTGGAACAAGGAAGACATCGACTGGAATGCAATCGACAGCGAATTGATCTCGCAGCGTATCGTCGTAACCCGTCCCGAACTGAATGGAAAGAAACTTGGCTCATTGCGACTAAGAAACCATTATGGAATCAATATCAGCCGTGTGTACCGTTCGGGTGTGCAACTGCTTGCCACTCCGGAACTGATTCTCCAACTGGGCGACCGCCTGACAGTAGTAGGTGAGGCAGCAGCCATTCAGAATGTAGAAAAAGTATTGGGAAATGCAGTGAAAAGTCTGAAAGAACCTAATCTTGTTGTCATATTTATAGGCATCGTATTGGGATTGGCATTGGGAGCGATCCCGTTCTCCATACCGGGAATCAGTACTCCCGTGAAGCTGGGGCTGGCAGGCGGACCGATAATCGTGGGTATCCTGCTGGGAACTTTCGGGCCACGGATACACATGATCACTTACACTACCCGCAGTGCCAATCTGATGCTGCGTGCCTTGGGGCTTTCCATGTATCTTGCCTGCCTTGGTCTGGATGCCGGTGCCCATTTCTTCGACACCATCTTCCGTCCGGAAGGACTGCTTTGGATTGCTTTGGGAGCCGGGCTGACAATTATTCCGACGGTTCTGGTCGGTTTTGTCGCTTTCAAGATTATGAAGATAGATTTCGGCAGTGTATCCGGTATGTTGTGCGGCAGTATGGCGAATCCGATGGCGCTGAATTATGCCAACGATACGATACCGGGTGACAATCCTTCCGTCGCTTACGCTACGGTATATCCGTTGTGTATGTTTCTGCGGGTGATCATTGCGCAGGTGCTGTTAATGTTTTTATTGGGCTGACGATGAACATTAAAGGCCGGAATTTGTAATAAGTACATGATAAATCGTTATATTTATAGCGAGAAACGATAAGTCGATAAATAGTATATTGTAAATAGTAAAATAGTACATATAATGACTGCTCAAAGTAATATAACTCCCGAAAGCATAGTTGGCGATCTCCGCTACTTGCAGCTGCTTTCCCGGAGTTTTCCTACTATTGCCGATGCAAGTACGGAAATTATTAATCTGGAGGCTATCCTGAATCTGCCTAAAGGAACGGAGCATTTCTTGACAGACATACACGGTGAATACGAAGCCTTCCAGCATGTATTAAAGAATGCTTCGGGTGCGGTAAAACGCAAAGTGAACGAGATTTTCGGCAATACCCTGCGCGAAGCGGAGAAGAAAGAACTCTGCACGTTGATCTATTATCCGGAAGAGAAAATTCAGCTGGTAAAAGCCCGCGAGAAGGACCTGGACGACTGGTATCTGATCACTCTGAACCAGTTGGTGAAGGTTTGTCAGAATGTATCTTCCAAGTACACCCGTTCCAAAGTTCGAAAATCCCTGCCCGCAGAGTTCTCTTACATCATTCAGGAATTACTGCACGAAACGTCTGTCGAGCCGAACAAACACGCATATATCAATGTCATCATCAGCACCATAATCTCTACCAAGCGGGCGGATGACTTTATTATAGCCATGTGTAATCTGATTCAGCGTCTGACCATTGACTCTCTCCATATCGTGGGTGATATATATGACCGTGGTCCCGGAGCGCACATCATCATGGATACTTTGTGCAATTACCACAACTTCGACATTCAATGGGGCAACCATGATATCCTGTGGATGGGAGCCGCTTCCGGCAATGACAGTTGCATAGCCAACGTGATCCGTATGTCCATGCGCTATGGCAATCTGGGGACTCTTGAAGACGGTTATGGAATCAATCTGCTTCCTCTGGCAACTTTCGCCATGGATACTTATGCCGATGATCCGTGTACCATCTTTATGCCGAAGATGAACTTTGCCGATGGCAATTACAATGAGAAGACTTTGCGTCTGATCACTCAGATGCATAAGGCGATTACGATCATCCAGTTTAAGCTGGAAGCTGAAATAATAGACCGTCGTCCGGAGTTCGGAATGAGCAACCGGAAGCTGTTGGAGAAGATCGATTTTGAGCGTGGAGTCTTTGTATACGAAGGCAAAGAATATGCCCTGCGTGACACAAACTTCCCGACCGTAGACCCTGCCGATCCTTATCGACTGACCGACGAAGAACGGGAACTTGTGGAAAAGATTCACTATTCGTTTATGAATAGCGAGAAGTTGAAGAAGCATATGCGCTGCCTGTTTACGTATGGCGGAATGTATCTGGTTTCCAATTCCAATCTTCTCTATCATGCTTCGGTACCTTTGAATGAGGATGGCAGTTTCAAGCGTGTCAAGATACGTGGTAAGGAGTATTGGGGACGTAAGTTGCTTGATAAGGCCGATCAGTTGATTCGTACCGCATACTTTGACGAAGAAGGAGAGGATGATAAAGAATTTGCGATGGACTATATCTGGTATATGTGGTGTGGTCCGGAAGCTCCTCTGTTTGATAAGGATAAGATGGCGACTTTCGAACGCTATTTCTTGGAAGACAAGGATATACAAAAAGAAAAGAAAGGATATTATTACTCACTTCGCAATCGCGAGGATATCTGTGATCAGATATTAGATGAGTTCGGGGCATTGGGACCTCATTCTCATATCATCAATGGTCATGTACCTGTAAAGACAATTCAAGGTGAACAGCCGATGAAGGCAAATGGCAAACTGTTCGTTATCGACGGAGGATTCTCCAAAGCCTATCAACCGGAGACGGGAATTGCGGGCTATACACTTGTCTACCATTCTCACGGGATGCAGTTGGTGCAGCATGAGCCGTTCCAGTCCAGGCAGAAAGCTATTGAAGAAGGGCTGGATATCAAGTCAACCAACTTTGTACTGGAGTTCAATTCGCAACGGATGATGGTGAAAGACACCGATAAAGGAAAGGAACTTGTAACGCAGATTCAGGATTTGAAGAAGTTGCTTGTGGCTTATCGCATCGGTTTGATTAAAGAGAAAGTATAAATAGGTAATAAGTAATAAGTATTAGGTATTAAGTATTAGGTATTAACCGTAGCTGCCATTTAGAGACGTAGGGATATTCAGTAAATGTCCCTCTTTCTTATAAATTAAGAGAAAAGTTTTAC
>DXOL01000057.1:0-74682 GCA_019412825.1 Bacteroides thetaiotaomicron
ATAGTTAAATTGCAGGTCTACGGTTTGGACAGGACCCGGAGAACCAATTATGCACTGATGACTTCGCCGGTCATTGGGCCCATAATGCCAACCTTTCGGTGAAAGCGATCATGGGTGTAGCCGGATATAGCGAAATGGCGCATATGCTTGGTTTAGATGACGTTGCAGAGAAATATGCAGGTATAGCCAAGAAAATGGCGGTGAAATGGGAAGAAATGGCAAATGAAGGTGATCACTATCGCCTGGCGTTCGACCGTGAAAATACCTGGAGCCAAAAATACAATATGATTTGGGATAAGATGTGGAACCTAAATTTATTCCCTAATAACGTAATCGGCAAAGAAGTAAATTATTATTTAACAAAACAGAACCGTTACGGATTACCGTTAGATTCCCGCAAAGAGTATACTAAATCTGACTGGATTATGTGGACAGCTGCTATGTCACCGGATCAGGCTACTTTTGAAAAGTTTATAAATCCACTCTATAAATACATCGATGAAACGACTTCACGGGTACCTATTAGCGACTGGCATCACACAGATAGTGGTGAATGGGTAGGCTTTAAAGCCCGGTCGGTAATTGGTGGTTACTGGATGCAGGTCTTAATGGATAAGCTTCCAAAATACAAATAAAAGAGTTACATCAAATATTTCACCTTTAAAATCCAATGTATTATGAAAAAGAAGAGTAACATCCAAAGTTACTGTCAGTACATCCAGTGGATGATACCGACTCAGAGTGTTCTTTGCTTCTCAAGCAGCAAAGATGATAAAGTGCCATCAAATGATTTTTCTCCAGACAGAGCTATCCCAATCTTCAAAATTAATTTCAAAGGCAGAAAATCAAAACGGTCAAACCCCGTGTATGGAGAAAATTACGAGAATGCCATATCAAAGACTTTAAAAAGTAATATACAATAATTCATATAAACATTATGAATAGAAAACAACACAGAATTTTAGTGATTCTCTCACTTATTCTTATTCAACTAAATACGTTTGCATTTAGTGTTCCACTTCCTGAGCAAGTAAAAATACAAATTACTGGAACTGTACTCGACAAGACTGGTCCGCTTCCCGGTGTAAATGTATCAGTCAAAGGTACTACCAATGGAGTTTCTACTGATCTTGACGGCAAATTCAATCTTGCCATAACTGATCCTGCCAGTATACTGGTATTCCGCTACATCGGTTATACTACACAAGAAGTGAATGTAGGAGACCGCCGGGTATTCAAAGTCACTATGGAAGAAGAAAGCAGCGCACTGGAAGAGGTAACAATCGTAGCTTTCGGTAAACAAAAGAAAGAAAGTGTGATTGGCTCCGTCACAACAGTGGATATAGGAAAAATCAGAGGTCCATCCAGTAACCTTACCACTTCATTTGCCGGAAATATCTCAGGAGTGATTGCCTATCAGCGAAGCGGAGAGCCGGGAAAAGATAACGCTGATTTCTTTGTACGAGGAATCACCACATTCTCCGAAGCACAAAATGCAGCAAAGCCTTTAATCCTGATAGACGGTATAGAGCTAGAAACAACAGACTTGGCACGCTTGCAACCTGATGATATTGCTACTTTCTCGGTAATGAAAGATGCTACCGCTACAGCACTTTATGGAGCGCGCGGTGCCAATGGTGTGATTCTGGTTACTACTAAAATGGGTAATTCGGGACCAGCCAAGATATCAGTCAGAGCTGAAAACTCATGGTCTATGGCTACTCGCAATGTGGATATAGCAGACCCTGTCACTTATATGAAAATGTATAATGAAGCTGTACAAACCCGCTTTCGTGGGGAAGCAGGTTCCACTCTCGACGGTCTCTATTCACAGGAAAAAATAGATAATACGATCGCCGGCACCGACCCTGTCTATTACCCCAGCACTAACTGGCAGGAATTACTACTGAAAAATGTAACCATGAACCAACGTGCCAATATCAGTATCCGTGGTGGCGGTGCAGCAGCACAGTACTTTGTTTCCGGCTCCTTTTCACATGACAGTGGTATGTACAAAGTAGACAAAAGGAATAATTACAACAACAACATTAACAACAATTCATTCTCGCTCCGTTCCAACGTTAATATCAACGTAACTAAAACCACCGAGTTGATTGTACGTCTTAATGGTACGTTTGATGATTACTCAGGTCCGCTTGATGATGGAATGACTACTTATAACCGTATTCTGCACTCCAATCCGGTGCTCTTCTTACCTTATTATGAAAAAGATGAAGAACACCAATTCACAGAACATATTATGTTTGGTAACGCCGGAGATGGTCATTATGCCAATCCCTATGCCGACCTGGTACGCGGATACAAAGACTTCTCCAGAACTTTGATGCAGGCTTCCGTTGAGGGAAAACAAAATTTAGATTTTCTGATTGAAGGACTTTCCGTACGTGCTATGTTCAATGTATCACGCACATCGCAATTCTCTGTAAATCGGGGTTCTGATGCCTTCTACTATAAGACTACTACCAAAAATCCTAACACAGGTAAATATAGTTATGACTTAATCAAGGAAGGTACTGAGTATCTGCACTATTGGGAAAATCCGGATGATAAGAGACTCAACTCTACCTATTACCTTGAGGCAACCGCCAATTATACACATACATTCGCAAATAAGCATGACGTAAGCGGAATGTTGGTATTCATGGCCCGTAACTCACTGGAAGCGAATACGGGAAGTTTGCAACTCTCTCTCCCCTCACGCAATGTAGGTTTATCAGGACGTACCACCTATGGTTTCGGCAAACGTTATTTTGCAGAATTCAACTTTGGTTACAATGCTTCCGAACGTTTCCACAAAAACAACCGCTGGGGATTCTTCCCATCAGGAGGTGTAGCATGGATGCTTTCAAACGAGAACTTCTTTGCAAATATAAAGCCATATGTATCGCAGGTGAAGTTACGTTACTCTTACGGTCTGGTAGGTAATGACCGGATCGGAAATGCTACAGACCGGTTCTTCTATCTCTCTGAAATGAACATGAATGATACGGACAGAAATGCTCTATTCGGCAAAGATTTGAATTACAGTCTGAATGGCGTCAGCGTACTTCGATATGCCAACCCGGATATCGGTTGGGAAATAGCAACCAAACAGAACTGGGCACTCGAACTAGGCTTTATGGAGAATCAACTGCTCTTTACAGCAGAGTATTACCGGGAACGACGCAAGAACATTTTATTAACAAGAGATATTATTCCACAGACATTGGGACTCTCAGCTACTCCGAGAGCAAACTTAGGTGTTGCAGAAGGAGAAGGTATAGACCTTACTCTGGAATATAACCAGGCATTCAGTAATGGATTATGGCTGGGCGCACGTGGCAACTTCACTTATGCCACCAATAAATTTGTGGAAAACATAGAACCGGCATACAAAGACAAATATTTATCAAAAATAGGGAACAACCTTAATCAGATGTATGGCTATATCGCAGAACGACTGTTTGCAGACGACGAAGAGGCGGCAAACTCCCCTCGTCAAAACCTGGGTAATGACTTCTATGGTGGCGGTGACATTAAGTATACCGATGTCAACGGAGATGGTGTAGTAGACAGTAACGATATTGTACCTATCGGATACCCTACCGTCCCGGAGATTATATACGGATTCGGATTCTCGTGTGGCTACAAAGGATTTGACTTTTCCGCATTTTTCCAAGGACAGGCACGTTCATCATTCTTCATAGCAGCTAACGAAACATGGCCATTCCACAACGATGCACAATTATTGAAAGAGTATGCAGACAGCCACTGGTCAGAAGATAATCAGGATATGTATGCCTTATTCCCCCGTTTAAGCACTACTGCACATTCCAATAATACAGTCGGATCTACCTGGTGGCAACGTAACGGTGCCTTCTTGCGTCTGAAACAAGTTGAACTGGGCTATAGCCTACCGGAAAAATGGGGATGGATGAAGAAAAGCCGTATCTCATCACTCCGTTTTTATCTGAGCGGAACCAACCTCTTAACTTTCAGTAAGTTCAAAATGTGGGATGTTGAAATGGGTGGTCAAGGACTGGGTTATCCGGTTCAGCGCGTATTCAATATTGGTATCAATCTTACTTTTAACTAATAACATTATAGACAGAAATATATGAAAAGCAAATTATTACTTCCACTTATCTGTTTGACACTCTGTTTGAGCAGTTGTGCAGACTTTCTGGATATTGTTCCGGACGGAGTCAGTCGGTTAGAGCATGTGTTCAACAGACGTACAGAAGCAAAACGTTTTTTGTTTACTTGCTACTCATTCATGCCCAAACAGGGCGATTTAGTATCGGATGCCGGACTGTGGGGAGATGAATTATGGAGCCTGGAGAACTCCAGTATCAACTGGTTTGCCCATGATGCCTTCAATATAGCACGCGGACTTCAAAACCCGAATGCTCCGCTCGTGAATCATTGGTATCATTATTACCGTGCAATATCAGACTGTAACATCTTTCTCGAAAATGTAGTTAATGTCCCTGATCTGCCGGATTGGGAAAAGAAGCAGTGGGTAGCTGAAGTCAAAGTTTTAAAGGCTTATTACCACTTTATGTTGGTATGCCGCTATGGTCCGGTACCTTTGGGACGTGAGAATCTTCCTATCGATGCAAGCAAGGAAGAAGTCAGCGTATTCCGTGAACCCGTAGACGTATGCTTTGACTATATTACACAGCTACTGGACGAGGCCAAAGATGACCTGCCCAAAGAAGTAGCCAATGTGTATGAAGAACTGGGGAGAATTACCATGCCGATAGCGTATTCACTGAAAGCCAAAGTACTGGTGTACGCAGCCAGTCCGCTATTCAACGGCAACAAGGATCAGGTAGCTTTAATTAATACAAAGAGCAAAGACCAGTCTCCATTGTTCAACCAGACATGGTCAGTAGAAAAATGGCAGAAAGCAGCGGCAGCCTGTGAAGAGGCTGTAGCCCTTTGTGAAGGCGAGATGGGCATAAAACTATATCAGTATGAGGGCAATTATCAGTATAATCTGTCGGATACCATCATGACCGAAATGTCATTAAGAGGTGCTTTCACCGAACGCTGGAATTCAGAGATTATCTGGGCTAACACGCAGAGCATACAGGGGCAGATGCAGAAGTTATCCACCCCCAAACTAGATGCCAGATATCAGGATGGAGCGGCACTCAACCAGTCATTGGCCGTTGCTATGAAAGTAGCAGAACAGTTCTACACCAAGAATGGCGTACCTGTTATGGAAGATAAGACCATAGATAAAACCGAACTTTACGAGTTACGTACAGCCACAGAAAAAGACCAGCTCTACATTCGTAAAGGTGCCAAAACTGCCGGTATTCACTTCGACCGCGAACCGCGCTTCTATGCCTGGATTGGTTTTGACACAGGCGTGTGGTACGGACAAGGGAAGGAAGACGACAAAAAGCCGGATGAACTCTTCTCCATCAAGGGGTTACGGGGACAAGTACACGGATACAAGGGAACAGATGCCGGTCCATTAACAGGCTACCAACCCAAAAAGCTGGTACACTATAAGAATATACAGAACGAAGGCATAGATAACTATACCGTAGTCGGATTCCCCTGGCCTGTCATTCGTCTGGCCGATCTCTATCTCCTGTATGCCGAAGCACTCAACGAAGCAGAAGATACAGAAACCAACCGGACAGAGGCTATAAAATACATCGACAAAGTGAGAAAGCGTGCAAACCTGAAAGGTGTAGAGGAGTCATGGACAAACTATTCCAGCACTCCCAGCAAGTTCAAAACGCAGACGGGGCTAAGAGAGATTATCCAGCAGGAACGTATGATTGAGCTTTGCCTTGAAGGACAGCGATTCTGGGATTCACGCCGTTGGAAAACTGCTCCTGACCTGTATCGCACTCCTATACAAGGGTGGGATGTCACTCAAAAGGAAGCACAGTACTACTATCGCAAAAGAACAATAGCTTCTACCACATTCGGACAGAAAGACTACTTCTGGCCTATCGAGAATGCAGAGCTGACAAGAAATACAAATATGGAACAGAGCCTTGGATGGAACAACTAATAACAGAGAACAGATGAATAATAAAATATATACCCTTTTGTTACTATCCTTACTCTTCACCGCAGGATGTAAGGAGGATGCCAGAATAGACTTGGTGGACAATAGCAAACCGGCACCGGCAGCTTTGACCGAAGTAACGATAAAACCGATCTTAGGCGGTGCTATCCTGAAATATCAGATCCCCAATGACGAAAACCTGCTTTGTATCAAAGCAGTCTACGAGATCCGACCGGGAAAGACATATGAAGCCAAAAGCTCCATTTACGTGGATTCGTTAGTATTACGCGGATTCGGTTCTTCAAATACCACCCAAGTAGAAATCTACTCAGTAGGCAAAAATGGCAAAGAATCAAAACCATTGTTGGTAGATGTCACTCCGGATACACCGGTAGTGGAAAACGTAGCAGGAACCATCAGCTTCCGCAGGGCAGTAGGCGGGGTGAAATTTTCGTACGAGAACAAGTCTAAGGAGAACCTGACATATGAGTTAGTAAAAGAGGTGCCCGAATTAAACCGCTGGGAAACAGTGAGAAAATTTTATTCGGGACTGGAGAAGGGAGATCAGACACAGCGTGGACTGGAAGCCGTAGAAACCAATTTCGGACTAATCATTTCCGACCGTTGGGGAAACTTCTCGGACACAATCAAATCTGTAATGACTCCGGTATTTGAAGAAGAAGTACCCAAACCCTGGGCACACAAAGAAATGAAAGGAGACTCATGGGCCGCAGGACGTCCCGACCTGACTATTGATAAAATGTGGGATGGTCGTTGGGATGTCTGGGATAACTACTTATGGGCATCATCCGGAAGTACGCAATTTCCACAATCATTCACCATTGATCTCGGGCATTTGGTAGAAATCACCCGTATTGTGGAACATCAACGTCTGGTAGAGACCTACAAGGGAACCAGTGTGAAAAGATTTGATGTGTTCGGCACCGCTAAAGATAACCCCAACCCGGATATAAACTCGGAAGACTGGATTTTATTAGGCGAATTCGAATCATACCAGCCTTCAGGACAGACAGGTTCGCCTACCGAAGAAGATATTCAGTACGGTAGTGTAGAGGGAGAGAACTTTGAATTTGTCGATGAGATAGGCGACCCTAAGCCGACTCCGCCGATACGTTATCTGAGATGGCGTACCTGGGAAACCTGGAACGGTCAGACGGAAATGGGTGAAGTTATTATCGCCGAATTAGAAGTACATGGGAAGATTCTGGACAAAAAATAAGAAGTGATAACTAAAAGAAAACAATAATGAAAACAACCATAAAAATCCTTTTTATGCTGGGCTTTATACTCGGCCTTCAAGGATGTTCGGGAATGGAGGACATCTACAAAGATTATGTCATATACGGAGGTCGCATATATCCTCAGAAGCCGACAGAGCCGCAAGGATACTCAGGTGATGGCAGAGTAGTGATAAAGTGGAAGAAAGGTGTTGACTCTTCAATCGTAAAAGCAATAGTTTCATGGGATGACGGACGCAACAGTAAGGAATTCGACATCAGCGGTAATGCCGAAGAAGAAATAGAATTGGTACTCGATCATCTTGAAGAGCGGGATTACTCCTTCAGCATTCGCACGTGTGACGCCGAGGGCAACAAGTCGATTCCTGTAGAAGTTAACACACGAGCTTATGGAGATACTTACAAGTCATCTTTATACAACCGCAGCATCGGACTTGCCTACATAAATGATGAGAACAATCTGGTAGTAGAATGGAATGAGGCAGATGTGACAAGTGGTATCATAAGATCCGAGTTTACCTACATTAATACCGCAGGAAAGTCTGTTACCAGAACAATCAAGGCTGAGGAAAAGGATCCATTTATTATCAAGGATTATAAGCTGGATACCAAATACTCCCACCAGAGTTTCTTCCTGCCGGACACTACTTGTGTAGACACATTTACAGGCATAGTAGAAGAGGATCTTCCTCTCACCATTATCGACCGGAGCGACTGGACGGCTGAAGCGAGTTCATATGAAGACCATGCCCAGCTTCCCGCAGGCGGACCTGCCAGCATGGTTCTCGACGGAGACAAATACACCTTCTGGCATACAGCACACGATCCGATTCAGGTAGGACCTCCACACTGGATTGCAGTAGATATGAAGCGCCCTGTCCTTATCAAGCGGCTGATGTTGCAGGGTAGAAATGATGGCAACGGACAGGATCTGATGTTCGACCATTTTAAAGTGCAGGTGCGCAATTCCAACACTGAAGAATGGGCAGACCTGGATGAATTTGACGTACCGAACAGAGGAGAAAGAGGTATGCAATATTACCCGATAGTAACTAAGAAATACTATTCACAGATAAGAATCTATGTAGAGAGGACCATCGAGTTCTTCTGTGCACTGTCCGAAGTAGCCGTATTAGGTTTGGAGGCTGCCGAAGAATAACATCTTTCAAACTGATAAAAATGAAAAGCCCGTTATAAACACGTGCTTTTTATTTTTTAGAAACAGAATTCTCTTATTTTACTGTAATATATGGAAATTGTTATCTAATTTTACAAACACAACGAATATGATAATCCGAAAATGATAAAGGATGCTTCAGCGAAAGAACTCATATTCGTTCTGTCCTAAAAATAATATTATGTATTTAAACAGATACCTTCGTTTTTTCTCATACTATCTGCTATCCGGATTAGCAGTATGCCTATTCACGCAATGTATGTCGCAGAATAAGATGGATGCCGAATTTAAGTCCCCGCCTTCGTCCGTACAAACAGGTACATACTGGTATTGGATAGAAGGAAACATATCCAAAGAAGGGGTGATAAAAGACCTCGAGGCGATGAAAGCCGCCGGTATCAACCGCGCCTTTATAGCCAATATCGGTGGAGCGGGAACAGGCGACCCGAACGCATCCCATAAAGTCGAATTCATGAGTGACGAATGGTGGGACATCACTCATGCGGCCCTAAAGAGAGCAACCGAGCTAAATATAGAAATCGGTATATTCAACTCCCCCGGCTGGAGCCAGTCAGGAGGCCCGTGGATAAAACCGGAAGAAACGATGCGTTATCTGGCTTCCTCACAGAAAGTATTGCAAGGTCCGGGAAAAGTCTCTGTACAGCTGTCACAACCTACGGAACACTTCGAAGATGTAAAAGTACTGGCATTTCCCAACCCGACTCCCGAAGGTACCGTGCTAAATATGACGAATGCCATTATCACAGCAACTCCCCGTACAGAAAATGTGGCAAACCTCGTAGACGGTGACATCAATACCGGAATGTCTTTTCAGGGTGAAGGCGGATCTGCCATCGACCTAAAAGCCAAAGGCCCATTTACAGCACGCAGCATTGTGATCCGGACCAATCCGGTTCCTATTTATACCCATGTAGAATTGCAGGCAAGAAACAACGACGGAACATATCAAACAATCAGCAGCTTCCCCATCAACCGCACCAGAGACTGGAAAAAGGTAGGATTCGACCCCTACGCCGATGTTGCAATGACTTTTGAACCGACTACATCCGATGCATTCAGAGTCATATTCAATCCGACAAGCGGCCATACCGGCATTGCAGAGCTGACCATTTCCTCTGTTCCCCGGGTCGAACGCTTTAAAGAAAAGTCACTGGCCAAACTGTTCCAAACAGAAGTCCCCTCATGGGACGAATATCTGTGGAGAGAACAACCGGAAGCAAACGAGAAGGAACTTGCTCTGAAGCCCGAACAAGTAATCGACATCTCTGATAAACTGTCGGCAGACGGTACGCTAAACTGGGATGTTCCGGAAGGCGAATGGATGGTTATCCGCACGGGCATGGCCCCTACGGGAGTAGTCAACGAGCCCGCTTGTCCGGATGCCACCGGCTACGAGGTAGACAAGATGAGCAAGAAGCACGCGGAAACACACTTCAATGCCTATGTCGGCGAGATGCTGAGACGTATTCCCGAAAAAGACAGAAAATCCGTCAAAGTGCTTGTGCAGGATAGTTACGAAGTAGGAGGACAGAACTTTACCGACGATCTGATCCCCGCTTTCAAAGAAAGATACGGGTACGACCCTACCCCTTATCTGCCTGTATTGAACGGTATAGTAGTAAGCAGCCAGCATGATTCCGACGCTTTTCTTTGGGACTTACGCCGCTTTGTGGCAGACAGAATATCATATGAATATGTAGGAGGCACACGTGAAGTCGCACATAAACACGGACTTACCACCTGGCTCGAAAACTATGGTCATTGGGGATTTCCGGGAGAGTTCCTCCAGTATGGCGGACAAGCCGACGAAGTGGGAGGAGAATTTTGGGCCGATCCCCCGTATGGTGAGATTGAAAACCGGCTGGCCACCTCTTGCGCCCATATCTATGGCAAGAAACTGGTCTCTTCCGAGTCAAGCACAAGTGCAGGGCCGGCTTACCTGCGTACACCCAATGACCTGAAACCACGTATGGACCGCTACTTTACCTACGGCATCAACAACACCGTACTACACCTCTATATCCAACAACCGGATGAAGAACGACTACCGGGATCGAATGCCTGGTTCGGCACCGAGTTCGACCGTAACAATATATGGTTTAAGCATATGGACTTATATACAACGTATATCAAACGTTGCAACTATATGATGCGCCAAGGCTGGTATCAGGCTGACGTCGCATATTTCATCGGTGAGGATGCTCCCCGTATGGTAGGCATCATGGAGCCGTGGATACCGGCAGGCTATCAGTTTGAACACATTAATGCCGAAGTCATCATACGCGACCTCAGCGTAAAAGACGGGCGACTGGTGTTGCCTCATGGAGTATCGTTCAAAGTACTCGTATTACCTCCCAAACTGAAAACGATGCGTCCGGAACTCCTGGAGAAAATAGAAAAGCTGGTAGCCGACGGCGCCATTGTATCAGGTCCCGCTCCCGAACGCTCGCCCAGTCTGGAAAATCAGCCGGCAGCAGATCAGAAGGTGAAAGAACTTGCCCGGAAACTGTGGGATAACGTAGACGGAGTGAACGTGAAACAACGTTCCTATGGCAAGGGGATGATCTGCCACGGAATGAGCTTTGAAGAGCTTTTTGCACAACTCGACTATGTCCCCGACTGTAAAGTACCGTCCGGAACACTGATTTATCAAGCGCACCAAAAGGATGGCAACACAGACATCTATATCCTTTCCAACCAGGAAGACCATCCGGTAACGATGGATGTGGAATTCAGAGTGACCGGCAAGCAACCGGAATTATGGATTCCCCTGACCGGAGAAATCAGAAAGCTCCCGGCTTTCACGCACAAAAAGCAAACGACCGTCGTGCCGATGAAACTGGAGAAAGGCGAATGTGTGTTTGTAGTCTTCCGCCAAGAAGGTAAGCCGACAGCCAATACGGCAGAAGCCAATTACCCGGCTCCTACCCGACTGCAGGAAGTAAGAAGTACCTGGAATGTCACATTCGAAAGTGCCTTCAAGACTCCCCGCCCCATGCAGATGAATGTACTTCGGGATTTATCAACGATAAGCAATGACAGTGTGAAGTATTTCTCAGGCACTGCAACTTATACCACGAACACAGAACTTAAAAAAGCAGGCAAAGGAGAACACCTATTTATTACTTTCGATAAAGTAGGCACTATGGCCAAAGTCTACATCAACGGCAAATACGCAGGAGGAGTATGGACTACCCCGTACAAGCTTGAAGTTACGGACTTTGTGAAGGACGGCATCAACGAGATCAAAGTGGAAGTAGTCAATACCTGGGTGAACCGGATTATCGGCGACCTGAATGCACCGGAAAGCGAACGGCAAGTATATTGTTTCATTAATCCTCATCGTCCGGACTCTCCGCTGCCGGCTTCGGGATTGATAGGAGCAGTCGTGTTTGAAACCGTCAGCTATTAACACATAATATTTCAACCGGAGAGCCGGATAATCGCTACCGATATCCTGCTCTCCGGTTACTATAAACGCTAAATACAAGAATAGAATTTATGAAGAAAATTGCAACTCTATTATTGGGAACACTCTTGGGATTAAACGGATTTGCCCAAGGAGATCGTCTGCAACGAGAGTTCGTCACTCCACCGGAAGAGGTGAAAACCAGTGTGTACTGGTACTGGATGTGTGGCAACATCTCGAAAGAAGGAGTAGTCAAAGACTTACAGGAGATGAGAAGAGTGGGTATCAACCGCGTTTTCATCGGACACAACTACTTCGACCCTTATGCAGGCGGACGTAATGTAAAACTAATGAGCGATGAATGGTGGGAAATACTCCATACAGCCGTAAAAACAGCAGGCGATCTGAATATAGAAGTCGGTATGTTCAACTCTCCGGGATGGACGCAGGCCGGTGGCCCCTGGGTGAAACGCGAGGAGTCCATGCGTTATCTGAACAGTTCCGAGATGCAGGTAAAAGGGCCTCAGAAGCTAAATGTCAAACTGGAAAAGCCACACTCGGACTTTCAGGATGTCAAGGTCATAGCTTACCCGGTTGCCGAAACCGAACTGTCTGTATTGAACACAAAGAATGCCCGGATTTCCGTTTCTCCCGCTATAGAGCAATCGGACAAGATGTTCGACGGAGACCGTTTATCGGATATTCGTCTGCCACAGAATGTAGACTACTGCATTGACATCAAGGCAGACAAGAATTTCACGGCACGAAGTCTGACTATCTACCCTTCCCACTGCAACATCAACGCTACCTTTGAACTGCAGGCCAGGACAGGGAACGAATACCGTACCCTTTCCAACTTTGAGATAGACTGGCATTTCCTCGCTATCATCGTAGGATTTCAGCCGTTTGCCCCGGTAGTTATGACTATTGACGAAACAACCGCTACCGATTTCCGCCTGCTGGTAAAGAACAGACATCATGAAGGCGGTATTGCCGAAGTGGAATTATCTTCCGCTCCCCGCATAGAAAACTATGCAGCAAAAACCTTTGCCAAAATGTTTCAGAATCCGTTGCCTCAATGGGATTACTACTTGTGGCGCGAACAGCCGGAAACCGCTGACGCATCGCTGAATATCAATCCGGCCAAAGTAGTGGACATTTCTCGGTATATGGCTGCCGACGGCACGCTGACATGGGATGTACCTGCCGGCAACTGGACCATCATACGTACCGGAATGACATCTACCGGAGTGACGAATAACCCCGCCGGCCCCGATGGTACAGGTCTGGAAATAGACAAGATGAGCAAGGAACATTTAGCTACGCATTTCGACGCCTTTATCGGTAAAATACTGAAGCGTATCCCTGCCGAAGATCGTAAAGCGTTCAAGTACGTGATTCAGGACAGTTACGAATCCGGCGGTCAAAACTTCACGGACGATTTCCTGGAACGCTTCAAAGAACGTTATGGATATGACGCACTTCCTTTCTTACCCGCATACTTCGGCAAGGTGGTAGGCAGCAAGGAACAATCGGACAAATTCCTCTGGGACATGAGACGAATCGTGGCCGACAGAATAGCATACGACTACGTGGGGGGCCTCAGAGAACTATGCCACAAAAATGGGATGACTACCTGGCTCGAGAACTACGGGCACTGGGGATTCCCTGCCGAATTCCTGCAATACGGAGGACAATCCGACGAGGTAGGCGGTGAGTATTGGTTGCCCAACGCCTACCCTTCCTGGGAAAATGACCTGGGAAATATAGAAAACCGGGCAGCCTCCTCCTGCGCCCATATCTATGGGAAACCGCTCGTTTCATCAGAATCCAACACAAGTGGCGCCCCGGCCTTCTCCCGTGTACCGGCAGACGCCAAGCAGCGGACGGACAAATATTTCTCGGAAGGAGTCAACAACACCCTGTTGCACGTGTATATCCAGCAGCCGGACACCAACCGATATCCGGGTACCAATGCGTGGTTCGGAACGGAGTTCAACCGGGCTAACACATGGTATTCTCACATCGATCTTTTCCTCAACTACGTGAAACGCTGCAATTATATGCTTCGCCAAGGCTTGAATGTGGCGGATATTGCTTATTTCATTGGTGAGGACGTCCCCAAGATGACAGGAGTTCAAGATCCGCCTCTGCCATCCGGTTATCAATTCGACTATATAAATGCAGAAGTACTGCTACGGGATGCTTTCGTCAAGAATGGAATGATCACGTTGCCTCACGGAACTTCTTACAGAGTATTGGCATTGCCTCACATTAAGACGATGCGTCCGGAATTACTGATGAAAATCAAACAACTGGTACAGGACGGAGCAATTATTCTGGGATCTGCCCCTGCCCACTCTCCCAGCCTGGAGAACCAGCCTGAAGCAGACAAGTCAGTAGCCGGCATGGCTGCCGAACTTTGGGGAGATGTAGATGGCGTACGGAGCACTTCACGCGCATACGGTAAGGGAATGGTATTCGACGGAGTCAACCTGGAAGAGTTATTTGCGCAAATAGGATGGACTGCAGACTGTAAAAGTCAGAACAACGCTCCCATCCTGTTCGGACATCGCACTATGGATAAAGCGGAAATCTATTTCCTTTCCAACCAAAGCGAAGATCGTCAAAAGACAGTCATGCAATTCAGAGTAAAAGGGATGCAGCCGGAACTCTGGAATCCGATGCACGGCACTGTACGCAAACTTGGCGAGTTTTCCGTGAACGGAGACATAACTTCTGTACCTGTCACCTTGGAAGGATTCGAAAGTGCCTTTATTGTATTCCGCAAGAAAGGAAAACCGGTAAAGAATGCAGTTAACTTCCCCGAGACTGCGAAGACCATAGCTATTGACACTCCGTGGAATATCAGCTTCAAAAGTCCTCTGACTGTTCCCGCACCGATTCAGTTGGACAAGCTGCAGGACTTGGCTACTCTGGCTGATCCGAAAGTCAAATATTTCTCGGGCAATATGATTTATACCACCGACATTGATGTAGACCTCACAAAGACAGGCAAACAGCAGGTGGAACTGGATCTCGGCAAAGTAGCCAAGATGGCTAAAGTATGGATCAATGGTCAGTATGTAGGCGGTGTATGGTCACCACCCTATAGTGTGGACATATCTTCTGCACTGAAGCAGGGTAAAAACAACATCCGCATAGATGTAGTGAATACGTGGGTGAACCGTTTGATTGGCAATACGATCTATCCGGAAATGGCAAAGGAGACCTGGGTAGGAATGAGTCCTTACAATCAGGATTCACCTTTGCAGGAATCCGGTCTGATAGGCCCCGTACAGCTGAATATTAAATAATCTTCGGGACTTCTGTCCCGGGATATCTGCAATGATGGCAGGAAGGATGCTTTAAACATCGTTCCTGCCATCATTTATTTTAATAAAGTCTGATTCAAGGAGTAAACGGAACTGTACCGGATGGCTTACGCAACGGAGTATTCACCGGCAGGGGAACACCCAAATCCGGCATACCATCAGCGTCCCATTCTATCTTCTGCAATCGCGGGTTACGGGTTTCCGACTCTCCTGTATTGCCACTGGGGACGCTTCTTGCCTGATACAATACGTACCACTCCGTTCCATCGGGCGAAGGAAGAAAAGAAAGGTTGGCCGTTCCGTATATCCCTTCTTCCGGTCTTTGCTGGAATACAGGAACGGGGCTCTTCTTCCAGGAAGCCGGATTCAGCAAGTCACTGTCCGCGTCGGCAGTCAACATCCCGGTACAATAATAGGGAGACCAGCAACCGCTTGCCGCATAATATACAATGACAGTCCGGTTATCTTTAGAATGAAAATACTGAGGGCTTTCATTGACATAAATCGGGTAAGCAGTCCGGCCGCCATCCGGATTTACCCACTGCCGTTCCCACTCATACTCCGGCTTCGAAATCATAACCCTTTCCGTAGCCAATGTCCAGGGATTATCCATGCGGGCAATATAGATACATTGCGTTTCACTGCCTATCCTCCGATTAGGCCACCCGGACCATAGAAGATAAAGCTCCCCTTTATGCTCAAAAGTAGAAGGGTGTATTCCCCAGTTCCAATCGGGATTGGTCATGATCGCTCCTTTCATGCGGAACTCTCCTTTCATGGGGTCAGGAGAATCATTCTCAATCACGTAAATCTGATGATTATCCGTGTTTCCATCGTCGGCAGCAAAATAGATATACCATTTGCCATTGATATTCCGTATTTCCGGATTCCAGAGGTTATGGCTATTCGAAGGATCTTTAGGCACCCAAACCTCTTTACAAAGAGAATGTCCCATATCGGTAATATCGGTAGTTACCCACAAGAAAATCTGAGCATTGGTTTCATGGGTATAATAGTACTTACCATCATGGTAAATCGCGCTTGAATTAGCCCCTTCCATAAACAATGGATTGACATAGGTATCTTTCTCGGCATCTTCTTTTTTACCCGAATGTCTGGAATTGCAAGATATGTTCAGCAGAACAAGGAAGAACGACAGGCATAATTGGATTTTCATAGTTTTTCATTTTTAAGATTACACAAAGAAAGTACTTTTTTTCCATTTATGTTTAAAAACAAAGCAAAAATAAAAATAATTGCACATAGATGTCATTCTCACCATCACATTGTAACACTAATTAGCCCGATGACATAAAAAGAGAAAGAACTCATTGTAACAACTATTTATCTTTCCATAATCAGATTAGCGAATCTTTCAGAGTCGCCAACAACCTTTACACGAAATATATTAACCGTTTATATACTTCTTCAGAATCATTTATTAATAAATTCTTTCATCGTTTATTATAAACGTCCCCCAAGTTTATTATAAACCCGAACATCGTTATTTCAGTAACAAATATCAATTTTAAGCAACAAAAAAGGCTGCGATTCCCATAAAGAATCGCAGCCCTTAGCTTGTATCAGACTATCCGGCAAGCATTATCCGAAGTGGAAATACTTGCAATCTGTTATTATATTGTACTTATTATTACTCATTTTTCGTCTATATTATCAATGTTATCGAATTTACTTCCGGTTCTCACTTACAAATATACAACATAAAAAACGGTTTGTCAAGTCCTGCACACTTCTTTCATACATCTGATGACAAATCAAACGGTAGAATCAGCGTCCGGAGCACTTTCCGCCGCAGTTTCGGAAGCAGACGACTGATTGACATATTCCTTCGGGAGAACTCCATATTGTGCCTTGAAACACTTGGCAAAATAAGAGGAGGAAGTAAATCCAACCTGTGCCGCAACCTCGGAAATACGTGTACCGCCCTGGATTAACTCGGCTGCCTTATTCATACGGAGAGCCTTCAGATAATCATTGGGCGACATTCCCGACAATGCCTTTATCTTCCGATAGAAGTTGGAACGGCTCATGTTCATCTGCTCTGCAAGAGTATCGATGGAGAAGTTCTCGTCTGCCAGCTGGTCGGCAATGACTTCCTGTATCTTGGCAACAAATTCACAATCTCTCTGAGTCATCGCAAGCTCTGCCGAGACCTGATTGGCATTTCCGGACAGGCTGGCCATCAGCTTATGGAAAGACTGCCTCAACCGGAGCAGGTTCTCGATCTGCTTATGCAGTTGCTTGATAGAGAATGGTTTCTCGATATACACATCGGCTCCACATTCCAGTCCTTCCACCTTAGATTCCAGCGTCGTTTTTGCCGTCAGTAAGATGACCGGGATATGTGAGTAGTCGATTTCCGATTTCACTTTGCTGCAGAGTTCCAGCCCGTTCATTTCCGGCATCATCACATCACTGACGATGACGTCTACACTCTCCTGTTCGAGTATCTCAAGTGCCGCACGCCCATTCGGGGCTTTCAGCACACGGAACCAGGCAACCAACGAGTCACGCGTCAGATTCAACAGTTCAACATTGTCCTCTACCAGCAATACGGTGAATTTCTTTCCCGAAAATTCGGAAGGAATATTCTCTGCCGAACCTTCGTTTTCGGAATGCACTTCAACGATATCAGCTGCTTCTTCTACCTTCTTTTCGTTTAAAGGAAGAGATAATATGAACGAGGAACCTTGCGGTTCGTTATCTTCAAGACGCAGGCTGCCTTGATGGGCTTCTGCCAGAGATTTGGCAAAGGCCAGTCCGATACCGGTACCTGTGGCGGTAGCAACTTTATCATCCGGCATTTGGTAGAAGGCTTCAAATATCTTTCCTTTCTGGGCATCCGGCACTCCACGACCGTCATCACTCACATATATCTCATATCCTCCATCGGTTGTCACGAGTTTCAAATCGATACGTGCACGGGCATATTTTATCGCATTGCCCATCAGATTCACCAGTATCTTGCTCAACTTTTCCCGATCGACCATCGATACCAGTTCCTGATCGGGCACGGTCAATACCAGTTCGATTCCTTTTAACTCGGCAGGACTGGTGAACTGGCTATATACATCATTCACTATTTCCTTAATGTCACAGCTAACCAGATTCAGTTGCAAGGCTCCGTTTTCCATTTTCTGAAAGTCGAGCAGCTGATTGGTGATCCCTAAAAGGTAGCTTACATTCTTGTCTATTACAGACAGATACTTGGCCTCTTTTCCTTCATGTTCTATCTCTTGCAGCTTTTCAAGAGGCAATCGGATCAGACTGAGAGGGGTACGTATCTCATGTACCAGGTTAATGAAGAATCCGATCTTTGATTTATAAACTTCCTGTTCTTTCGCAATCTGATATTTCTCCATCCGGCGTTTGTACTTATGCTTGACACGAAGATTCCAGCGCCATGCAATCCAGACAATCCAGCCCAGCAACAGGAGAGTATAAATAAAATAGGCGAAAGAACTGCGCCACCAGGGGGGAGTAATCACTACCCGCAGAGTAGTCGTCTTCTCATTCCACTGATGATCATTATTGGAGCCGCGCACTTCAAACTCATATTCTCCGGGAGGCAGATTGGTATAAGAAGCAGAGTTGTTCTCGGAGTTCGTAATCCACTCCTTATCTACTCCTTTTAATATATAGGAGTATCTGTTTCGTGCCGGGTCCTCATAGCTGAGTGCCACAAAACGAATCGTGAAACTATTGTTTTCATAAGACAAGGTTATCTTGTCAGCCATATAAAGCGGTTTTCCCAGCTGAAGCAGTTTCTTCACTTCCTGTTCATCATTCAGATAGGGCAGACGAATACCGGTCACATATACCGGAGGAATGTAGGCATTATCCACAAAGCGTTCCGGCTGGAAAACATTAAAGCCGTTGATTCCGCCAAAATACAGCTTACCTTCGGAAGACCTTAAGGAAGAACGCGCCATAAACTGATTTCCCTGCAGACCATCATTTATCGTGAACTGCCGGAAATGAGCTTTGGAGATTGGGTTAATCTTTAATATTCCTGCATTGCTGGATATCCAGAAATCCCCAGTCTGATCTTGTTCAATGGAATAGATTACCTTATTTGGAAGCGCAGAATCAAATTCGACGAATGCTTCTGTTTTGGGATCGAAGGAGCATAATCCTCCCCCATTCGTACCAAACCACATCACGCCTTTGTTATCTTCAAATACCGTGATCACCGAATTACTGGTAATGGTAGTCGAATCTTCCCGTTCGTGCTGGAAATGCTTCCAGTGTCCGCTCAGAGTATTGTAGGAGAACACGCCGCTGTTGGCCGTTGCAATCCACAGATTGTTATACATATCCTCATATATATCGCCTACGGAAATCATGGAACCGATACTGGTGATCGTCATGAAATTATCGGCATCAGGATTGTAACGGCATAAGCCCCAGCTTGTTCCGACGAAGATTTCCCCTTTCCGGTCTTTATACATACACAGTACGTCATTGCTGCAAATGGTATTGGGGATTCCCCGCGAGTGGGTATATTCTTTTATCGAACCGGTATGCAGATTAAGCACACGTATTCCTTCCGCATAAGTACCGATCCAAAGACAATCGCCGTCTAACATCAAAGAGCGAATATCGTATTTCTGACTCTTTACACCTCCGATATGGTATTCCGAAAGCTCCCGTGTAACGGTATTGAAGAAATACAAGCCACTTTGAGTACCAATCCAGATGTTTCCGTCTTTATTTTCACAGAATGGGCCTACTACTTCTCCTGCTCCCGCTATCCCCGACAGATAGGCGGGTGAATAGTAATCGAAACGCTTGGTCTGCTTGGACATATAGTTGATCCCCCCCAAGTTCGTCAATACCCACAGAGCACCTTCCGCGTCCCACATCATGCCGTTAACGGTCTGGTCGCTCAGGCTTCTCGGATCAGCCGGATTATCTGCACGGAGGAAGGTTTTCGACTCGCGGTTGAATAGATAGAGTCCATTATCGGTTCCTACCAGCAGTTCATTTTCTGTATATTTCAGCAGGCTGCGAACCGCACCGAAGTTCAATGAAGGAGCCACGTAATTTTCAATCGTTCCGGTTTGCTGGTTCAGTTTCCCCAACAAATTGTTGCCTGCTCCCAGCCATACTTCTCCCTCTACGTCCAGTACACAATTGATTTTGTAACTATCCGGTGAGTTCACGTCCGATGAGACTCGGTACGATTGCAGGAATTTGCCGTTTTCATCGAAGCAAAGCAGCCCTTCCTGTAGTGAAGAAGCATAGACTTTCTTCTTATCATGGCTCTGACAGACATCCCAGACAAAGGAGGTCTGAATACTATTCTGAGTCAATACTTCGGTCTTGGGATCATAAATAAAAAGTCCCTGCCCCAAGGTGGCAATCCAGAGAAGTCCGTTCTCCGTCTTTATAATCTTCTTGATTTCACTGCTGACGTATACGCCATACTGAGTAGTCTTGTCAAAATAGGAGAAACGGTCCGTTGCCCGGTCATAGATATACAGTCCGGAGTTCGTTCCAACCCATATATTCTGATCTTCTTCAATCAGTGCCTCAACGAAATTGTTCTCCAATGAGAATTTATCGTTCAATACATTCCGATAAACTTTATTGCCCCGACCGTCGTAACGGTTCAGTCCGTCACTGGTGCCCAGCCAGATAAATCCATAGCTATCCTGTATAGCACACCATACCGTATTATGTGACAAGCCATCTTCCACCTGATATTTCTTGAAGGAGAAATAGGGAGATGCAGACAATGGTTCGAGCCAGAAGGCCAGTAAAAGTATCAGTATCTTTGTTAACTTCATACCAAGTGTGTCTTATGTTTAGATTAACGATTCAACCAGGGTTCCGGATTCAACTTTTCTTTCTCTCTGCGTAACTGGAAATGCAGTACCGTTCGTCCGTTATCCGCGCCATCAGAGAATATTTGTCCGATAGACTGCTTTGTGCTCACCGTATCGCCGGATTTCACCGAAGCGGAAGACAGATTACAGTAAACGGAAATATAATTACCATGCCGGATGAGGACGTTAAATAGCCCGTTCAACTGGAACACGGCTGCTACCTTACCATCAAAGATGGCACGGGCTTGTGCTCCCGGCTTTCCTTGAATATCAATTCCTTTATTGTCCAACTTCACATTACGGAGTCCTTCAACGGAATACTGTCCATAGCGACTGGTTATGATATAAGGTCCGGATATAGGCATCGGAAGTTTTCCACGATTGGCAACAAAGCTACCGGACAGTTCACGATCTGCCTTACTCATCGTAAAAGCGTCTAATGGCTCCGACTTCGGTTTGGCAGCCGTTCCGGTTTCGGAGGAGCCTTTGTCTTTTGTGTCCACCTTCTTGCGGGCTGCCGCTTCGCGGCGCGCTTCTTCCGCAGCATGTTTGCGTGCGCGTTCTATTTCTTCTGCGATCAACCTATCGATACGGGCATTCAGTTGATTGGCTTCCCGTCTCTTCTTGTTCACTTCGCTTTGCAGACCTTTCTGTTTCTTTTGCAGATTAGCCACCAGTGTACGTTTCTCTTTCTCCTGAGCTTCCAGTTTCGCCTTTTCGTTCTCACGTTCTTTCAGCAGTCCTTCTTTGGCGGCTTTCACTTGCTGGCGTTCTGCTTTTTTCTTCCGTATCTGCTCCTGCTTCTTTAATATTTCCTCTCCCTGCAGACGCTGGTAGGTGGCATATTCACGCACATAACGCATACGACGGTACGTTTGTCCCAGGTTCTTGGCGGAGAAGATAAACATTAGTTTCTCTTCAATCGATTTATTCTTATAGAGGTACTGAACAGATGCTTCGTACTTCTTCTTTTTCTCTTTCAGGTCTTTTTCAAGACTGTTCAGCTGGCGGTTCAATGACACTAATTCGCGCTCGATAGTCTCCACATCGTTATTGATCGAAAGGATATACCGTTTCCGTTCTTCGATCTGTCCCGTCAATGCCGCCAGTCCGTTCAACTGACTGCCTACGTCCTTCTTTGTATTCTGTAAAATCGACTCCGTCTCGGCGATCTGCTTTTGCAGCGCACCGCGCTTACCTTCCAGCTCACGAATCAGCTTGTTCGATTGAGCAGAAAGCGGAATTGCCAGCCAAAGGCTGCTTACCAGAATTACAAAGAGACGTTTTATCATAATATAGCTACCAGCATTTTCATTAATTCTTCCAAAGAAACCTGACGGTATCTGGAAGTAACTTCTGTCGGAGTGATCGAAAGTTCTTTGGTCGAAAAATCATAGAGTTGTACTTTCGCTTTCTCCAGTTTGGGGATTCCCAGGTCTTTTCCGGATAGTTCAGTCTTTCCTCCGGGTTTAGAAGCGTCAGTCAGCAATTTCTCCAATTGGGAGAACTCTACGTTCTTCGATAATATTTCTTTCAGTTCTTTTTTGGTTGCGCGTACAAACCGCTTGTTCATCCGGTCGACGAATAATACTTCAGTAGGAGTCACCTCGATGCGTGCCACTTCCGTGCGGAGGATAGGCATCAACAAGGAAATCTGTACCCGTTCACGGCTCTTCATCTTCATGGTGCCGCCCACCGACATACTTCCGCCTTTACTCGGAATCGTCAGCTGAAGTCTGGAAGCCAGATAGCTGGGAATAGCAGCTTCGGAAGCAGTAACTTCCGGAACCTTTGTCGCCGTCAGACGCTTTGAACTCTTACAACCTACCAATACGACTGCAATCAACAAAAAATAAGCGATTCTTTTCATTCTGCAATGTATTTTTTCTTTTCTATTTTCTGTTTCAATGTTTTCGACTCACTGCCCATTTCCAGTGCTTTCTTCCAGTAGGTAAGCGCGCCGTCCACATCTCCGGTCATATAATAGATATCTCCGCAATGTTCTACAATCACATCACTCTTATCGCCGCCCTCACTTTTCATGGCGTTATCGATGTAAATGCGAGCTTCCGCATAGTTCCCCTTTTCAAAGAGAATCCAGGCATACGTATCCAGATAAGTGGCATTATTTGGCTCAGCCTTTACGGTCTTGTAGCTCATTTCTTCCGCTTTATCCAGATCACGACGTTCTACTGACAAGTAATAGGCGTAGTTGTTCAGTGCGCCAATGTTGGACGGATTGTAGACCAGTGCCGAGTCATAGGCAGCATAAGCCTCCTTCATCTGCTTCTGCGTATGGTACATATCCCCCAGAATAGAGTAGAAATCCGAGACGATTTCTTTCTTACTGTCAGCCGTCGTATGTTCCAGCGCTCTCTTGCAGATGCTTATCACACTATCCGGTTGCTCCGCCTGATTATAGGCAATAGCCAGATAATAATAAAATTCCAGCGCATCCGGAGTCGCTTCAATACCCGGCTCGCAGACTTTGATAATCTGCTTATAATCTTCTTTTTTTACCGCAGCACCGATCAGCATCATACGGGCAGCTTTATTGGTAGGGTCCAGGTCAACCACCTGTTCCAAGACGGGAACTGACTCCGCCTCCATATTCTTGGACAACAGATATTGCGCATAAAGCATCGGAATCTGAGGATCATCCTGTTCCTGCTTCATGATCCGGTCAAACAAAGCGATGATCTGCGTACTGTCCTTATCGGCCTGTTCATTTTCCACAATCATCTGACGCATGACGCCCACTTTGGTGTCAGGAGTCACCTTCTTATTCAGCAACAGCGTATCCAGCTGCTGTTGGTAGAGTTCTTCCTGCCCCGTCTGTTTATAGTAAGAAGCCATCGAGAAGATAGCCATCGGATTATCGGGTTCCGCAGCCAGCACCTTCTGATAAACGTCATAAGCCTCCTGCTTCTTGCCATTCTGAAGATATACGTCCCCCAAAATGACCTGATAACGCATATCCATCGGATATTCCTGTACCAGACTTTCTATTTCCTGAAAAGCTTTCTTGTCATCCTTCATCTGAAGGTAAATACGAAACTTCTCCATGGACAACTGTTCATTCTTGCCCATGTGCTTTTCAAGACGGTTTAAAGTAGAGATGACTTTATCATACTTTTCCTGTCGGCCATACAGGTCCAAAAGGTTGAAAAGCGGGTCCTGCTTGGCAGGGAAACGTACCACCATCTGTTCCAACAGAGTGATAGCCTTATCCAGTTCGTTCTGCTGCTGATACAAAGATGCCAGCCCCTGACTATACCAGTAGTTATCCGGCGCATTCGCCACAGCCTTTTCCAGCGCCTCTTGCCCTTGCGGCACCTGACGGAGGAACATATAATACTGCGAAACCTCATAAAGCGCAGAAGCCGCATTCGGATGAATATCCAGACAATGCTGCAATAATCCGAAAGCAGACGCATAATCCTTCTTTTCTTTCAGGCGCATAGCTTCCAGAAAGAAATAATCATATTTCCGCTGCTGTTCGGGCGTTAGCGAAGACTGCGCCAAAGCGACAGCTGGCTTTTCCCTTGTACTTTTCACCGTTCCGCACGAAACCAATGTCCATACAGCAACCAAAAGCCATATACTATTTTTCTTGTTCATTTTCTCTTTTTATGTTACTTATCCTCGTCCTGTATGTCCGAAGCCCCCTGCTCCGCGTTCTGTTTCATCCAGCACTTCCACTTCCTGCCATACTGCCTGCTCATGTCTTGCGATCACCATCTGGGCAATACGTTCCCCGTCCTCGATCACAAAAGGTTCGGAAGAAAGGTTGACCAGAATAATACAGACTTCTCCACGATAGTCCGCATCAATCGTTCCCGGAGAGTTGAGCACGGTAATACCCTTTTTGATGGCCAGTCCGCTACGGGGACGAACCTGAGCTTCAAATCCTTGTGGAAGAGCAATATAGATTCCTGTCGGCACCAGGCAACGCTGCAATGGCGCCAATGTGATAGGTTCAGAAAGATTTGCACGGATATCCATTCCTGCAGATAACTCAGTGGCGTAAGCCGGAAGCGGATGCTTCGATTTATTGATAACTTGAACGTTCATAAATGCACATTTACTATTTAACGGGCGAAAATACACATTTTGAACTGAAAATTAGTTAAGTTTGCAGTTAAATAATGTGGTAACAACCAATTTGCAAATTGTAATCAGCGAAATAGTAAATAAAATGATGAATTGGAAGCAACTAATATCAGCCAAACGCTTCGGAATGGAAGAGTTTCACGAAGAACGGCAAGAGAACCGCTCAGAGTTCCAACGGGACTATGACCGCCTCATATTTTCCGCACCGTTCCGCCGCCTGCAGAACAAAACACAGGTATTCCCGCTGCCCGGTAGTATTTTCGTACACAACCGACTGACGCACAGCCTCGAAGTATCTTGCGTAGGACGGTCTTTGGGCAACGATGTAGCCAAAGCAATCCTAGAACGCCAACCGGAACTGGAAAGTTCCTTCCTGCCGGAAATCGGTTCAATCGTATCGGCCGCTTGCCTGGCGCATGACTTAGGCAATCCGCCTTTCGGACATTCCGGCGAACGGGCTATCTCTACGTTCTTTTCTGAAGGGAAAGGACAAAGGCTACAGGAAAAGCAGCCGGACGGAGAGCAACTTTCTCCGATGGAATGGGAAGATTTGACACATTTCGAAGGAAATGCGAACGCTTTCCGCATCCTCACTCACCAGTTCGAAGGACGCCGCAGAGGAGGATTCGTCTTAACGTATTCAACGCTTGCCTCCATCGTAAAATATCCCTTTTCATCGAGCCTTGCCGGCAAGAAATCTAAATTCGGCTTCTTTGTCAGTGAAGAAGAAAGCTACCGTAAAATCGCAAATGAACTGGGACTCATCCAGCTTAGCGAACATCCGTTAAAGTATGCGCGACACCCGCTAGTGTATCTGGTGGAAGCAGCAGATGACATCTGTTATCAGATGATGGATATCGAAGACGCCCATAAACTAAAGATTATCACTACAGACGAGACCAAGGAGCTGTTGATGGCGTTTTTCTCCGAAGATCGGCAATCCCGCCTCCGAAGTACCTTCCAAATCGTCAACGATATCAATGAGCAGATAGCTTATCTGCGTTCTTCCGTTATCGGCCTGTTAGTCCGCGAGTGTACCCGCGTCTTTCTGGAACACGAGCAGGAAATACTGGCAGGAACTTTCGAAGGAGCACTCATCAAGCATATCTCCGAAGGTCCGGCAGCTGCTTACAATCATTGTGCGGAAATATCACTGAAAAGAATCTATCGTTCGCAAGATGTACTGGACATCGAGCTGGCAGGCTTCCGTATCATCAGCACTTTGCTGGAATTGATGGTGGACGCAGTCACCCTACCGGGAAAAGAAAAGGCTTACTCCGAGCTTTTAACCAACCGCGTTTCCGACCAATACAATATAAAATCGCCCGTACTCTACGAAAGAATACAGGCGGTACTTGATTATATATCTGGAATGACCGATGTCTTCGCGCTCGATCTCTACCGGAAAATTAACGGCAACAGCCTTCCTGCGGTGTAACTACCTTAGGAGTAAACACCCCTTCGCTCTCACAAGGCATTTTCAGCGCATCCGGATGACTTTCTATAAACGTCTGGATGTGCCGGATTCGCTTGTCTTCGAGGATTTCATCTACAGCAATCAGGATACCCGTCTCTTCCACATCACCAAACTCATAGTTGATAGCCGTCCCGAACATACGCATGGTAGGGCTTAAGCTCATATAGGCATTGACCAGCGGCGGGATATTATAACCTAGCTTGCGAATCTCCGTATTCAATATCTTATAATCCTCTTTAAAGGTATCCTTGCAGAACAATGTTCTCAGTTCTTCATCGGAAGTTTCCAGAATCAGCGGTTCCATCGGTGTTACCAGCTCTTCCCGGTCATTAAAATGTTTCTTGAGGAAGTACAGAATCATGTCGCGTCCACGACGATGATAGCTGGGATACATGGTCACCTTGCCAAAGAAGTACTTCACATTCGGCATCACCACTGTCAGCGCTCCCAATCCGTCCCACAGATTATCCAAAGCGAACAGCCCTTTACTGCCGGCACGTGTAGACTGATATTCCAGCGTCACAAAAGAACGCCCCAGCTCAATGGTCTGAGGCAGATATTCCTTAATAAACGCATCCGAGAAATGAAACATATGAGAAGTAGCCAGAATCGGAGCCCCCGCTTCGTCAAAGCGCACATCCGTTCCAAGCAAATACCGGTAACCACCTAATATTTCTTCCGCTTCCGGATTCCATACGATCAACTGCTTATATGGGTGTTCCATCGTGTCGTATTCGTCGATATCCATCGACAGGCCCGTTCCTCCACCCGCAGCACGAAAGGCTATTTCCCTCAAACGACCAATTTCACGCATCACATTAGGTGCATTCTGATGGGTAATAATATAAATCTGATTATTACTTTTATTGGTCATTCGCAAGCGTCTATCTTCCGTCAATTCCGCTTTCAGCAGTTCTTTGCTTACCGGTTTAATAATCTCTTCCATATTCTTGTTATAGTGTTCTATCAGTTACAGTTTATATACAATGTCCTTTACATACTCCGCCCACTGCGCAGGAGTCTTCGATTTATCGAAAGTCTGCCAGGGAATCGGTTTGCCAAAAGTAACAGTAAAGGTTTTGTGACGGTTCTTAAACATCTCGTCCGCCAGATACAGCATAGCGATATTGAATTTAATACCCAGTGCCTTACAAACATTCGCCAGATTGTAGAAGAAATCAGAGTTTCTGCCGCCAAAATGTACGGGAACTACGTCTCGCTTCGCCTGTATGCTTTTTATAATAAAGGTCTTCTTCCATTCGAGGTCACGGATCACGCCGTTCTGACGCCGAGAGCAAAGCCCCGCAGGAAACATGATCATCTGGTCATCGGACTGGAATCCGGCTTCCACCATCCTCGGGAAATCCTTCGCCTGCTTTCCCGTCTTGTTAATAGGGACACAAAGCGGAGCCAAACCGCGCAGGTTCATCAGCAGGTCATTCACCAGATACTTTACTTTCCCGTTATAATGGCGTCCCAGCACATAGCCGAGTGCTACTCCATCCTGTCCTCCCAACGGGTGATTGGATACAAACGTATACAATCCGTCTTTGGGCAGGTTCTCAGCACCTTTCACCTCCACCTTCGCATCAAGGAACTCCATGCATGCCTCAAGGAAATCCACTCCCAGTTTATCTTTCGATTCATTCAGGAACACATTAATCTCGTCCTGATGAACTATTTTCTTCAGATAAGAAACCACAAACTTAGGGATGTACTTATATTGCTTCGGAGCTTTCGTCCGAAGTATCTTATCGACATCGATTAAAAATAAAGAGTCATCAGTCATTCTTTTCAAATAAAAATGATGCCACAAAATTAACGGTTCTTTTTTATTAATCGCAATAATTTGGCAGAAAATGCAGGATTTAAGTTTGCAACCCGAAAAAAGAACACCCAAAAACTATCAAATATCACCTAAAAACTATCCGCTGATAGTTTTTCCCCTAAATTTTGTCGGTTCATCCCCTATCGCATTCTACAAAATGCCGTAAACTTGCATCATCAAAAAATACAAACGAATATTCACATCTTTAAAAGCAACGTATATGAAAAGTTTAAGCTTCAGAAAAGATTTAGTAGGAGTACAAGATGAGCTGCTCCGCTTCGCTTACAAACTGACAACCGACCGCGAAGAAGCAAACGATTTGTTGCAGGAGACATCACTCAAAGCATTAGACAATGAGGATAAATATATGCCCGACACAAATTTCAAAGGATGGATGTATACCATCATGCGTAATATCTTCATCAATAACTATCGTAAAGTAGTTCGCGACCAGACATTCATCGATCAGACCGATAATCTTTATCATCTGAACCTGCCGCAAGATGCCGGCTTTGAAAGTACGGAAAGAACGTACGACCTGAAAGAAATGCACCGGGTAGTCAACGCGCTCCCGAAAGAATATAGAGTTCCGTTCGCTATGCACGTTTCCGGCTTCAAATACCGCGAAATCGCAGAAAAGCTGAACCTCCCGCTGGGCACCGTGAAGAGCCGTATCTTCTTCACCCGCCAGAAATTGCAGGAAGAACTGAAAGACTTTCGCTAAACCTTTAACTATATTATTTATCAATTCCAAATTAGATATTTTTAGTGCAGATTTTTAATTGTGTTAGTTTAAGGCAGAAGAGTTACCATACCTTCTGCCTTTTTTTACTAATCCATTCTGTATGACACCCGGATGTCGAGCATACTGACACCCGGGTGTTGTACGTCCTGACACCCGGGTGTCATACATACCGAGACCCGGGTGTCGTGCAAACCTCCCTCGCAAAGAGAAAAAGCCTCCTTTGCAATAAAAAAAAGATTCTTCCTCAATACAAACAAAAAAGCACCGCATCTTTCCGTTTTCGCCCACTAATAAAGCATTTCCCAAACCGCATCTTTTTCAAGTAAATAAGCATTTAACAATCGGTTGAAAACTTATCTAAAAGATTTTTATGGAAAATTGTGGGGAATTGTGGGGAATTTCCTACTTTTACGGTCTCTTATTATAATAAGGTAAATGATACGTTTTTTAGGCAATATTGAAGTCAGGGCGGACGCTAAAGGAAGAGTGTTCATCCCCGCCACTTTTAGGAAGCAACTGCAAGCCGCTTCCGAAGAGAGACTCATTATGCGTAAAGACGTATTTCAGGACTGCCTGACACTGTACCCCGAGAGCGTGTGGAACGAGGAGCTGAATGAGCTCCGGAGCAGGCTGAATAAATGGAATAGCAAGCACCAACTCATTTTCAGACAGTTTGTGAGTGACGTCGAAGTAGTTACGCCCGACAGCAACGGACGCATACTGATTCCGAAGCGTTACTTACAGATTTGTAATATCCGTGGAGATATACGGTTTATCGGTATCGACAACAAGATAGAGATATGGGCCAAAGAACGGGCAGAACAACCGTTCATGTCCCCCGAAGAGTTCGGTGCAGCATTAGAAGAGATTATGAACGATGAAAATAGACAAGATGGAGAAAGATGAGTTGACATACCACGTACCCGTACTGCTAAAGGAAAGCGTCGACGGAATGAATATTCGTCCGGACGGAACGTATGTAGACGTTACCTTCGGAGGAGCAGGGCATTCGCGCGAGATTCTTTCACGCCTTGGAGAAGGCGGGCGCCTGCTGGGATTCGATCAGGACGAGGATGCCGAACGGAATATCGTCAATGATCCCCACTTCACCTTTGTACGCAGCAACTTCCGCTATTTGCAGAATTTCCTGCGGTATCATGATATCGAACAGGTGGACGCAATCCTCGCCGACCTCGGCGTATCCTCCCACCATTTCGACGACAGCGAGCGTGGCTTCTCATTCCGTTTTGACGGAGCGCTGGATATGCGTATGAACAAACGTGCAGGACTCACCGCAGCCGACATCATCAACACATACGAAGAAGAACGGCTCGCGAACATTTTCTATCTGTACGGTGAATTGAAAAACAGCCGCAAACTGGCATCCGTCATCGTGAAAGCCAGAAACGGACAGTCTATCCGGACTATCGGCGAGTTTCTGGAAATCATCAAGCCGCTTTTCGGACGCGAACGGGAGAAAAAAGAACTGGCGAAAGTATTTCAGGCACTCCGTATCGAAGTGAATCAGGAAATGGAAGCGCTGAAAGAAATGCTGGCAGCAGCCACCGAAGCGCTCAAACCGGGGGGACGCCTTGTAGTGATCACGTATCACTCACTGGAAGACCGCATGGTGAAGAATATAATGAAAACAGGAAACGTAGAAGGGAAAGCGGAAACCGACTTCTTTGGAAATCTGCAAACTCCGTTCCGGTTGGTCAACAATAAAGTGATTGTCCCCGACGAAGCGGAGATAGAAAGAAATCCACGGTCGAGAAGTGCTAAATTACGAATTGCAGAGAAGAAATAATCTCAGATATGGAAGAAGAAGCAGTAAACAAAAAAGCAGAAGAGGGCAAAAAGAAAAAACGCACCTCATTGAAAAGTATTCTGGGAGGAGATATCCTCGCCACAGACTTTTTCCGCCGGCAGACGAAGCTGTTGGTACTGATTATGGTATTCGTCATCTTCTATATCCATAACCGCTATGCGAGCCAGCAACAACAGATCGAGATCGACCGGTTGAAAAAAGAATTAATCGACATTAAATACGATGCGTTGACCCGTAGTTCGGAGTTGATGGAGAAAAGCCGTCAGTCACGCATCGAAGAGTATATATCAAACAAGGAAAGTGATTTGCAGACCTCCACCAACCCGCCTTACCTTATTAAATAAGGTGTAAGTGGAGAGTCTTAAAAGAGAATAAGCACTGTGGCAGTAAATAAGAAAAATATAATGACCCGTTACTTCTTTGTCATTCTGATCATGGCATTGATAGGAGTAGCAATTGTCGTCAAGGCAGGCGTGACCATGTTTGCCGAACGGCAGTACTGGCAGGACGTAGCCGATCGTTTCGTAAAAGAAAACGTGACAGTGAAGCCTAACCGCGGAAACATTATTTCTTCTGACGGTAAACTGATGGCAAGTTCACTGCCTGAATACAGAATCTACATGGACTTTATGTCCGGTGAAAAGGACGAAAAAAGAAGAAAGAAGGATCAGGCACGCCGGGATTCCATCCTCAAAGCCAATATGGACTCGATTTGCATCGGGCTGCATAAGATATTCCCCGACAGAAGTGCGACACAATTCAAGGCACACCTCCAAAAAGGACGTCAGGCCAAAAGCCGTAACTACCTGATCTACCCGAAGCGTATCTCCTATATACAATATAAAGAGGTGAAACGTCTGCCTGTTTTCTGTCTGAACCGCTATAAAGGGGGATTCAAGGAGCTGGCATATAATCAGCGTAAGAAGCCATTCGGCTCATTGGCAGCCCGTACCCTGGGAGATGTATATGCCGATACAGCCCAAGGAGCAAAGAACGGTATAGAACTCGCGTTCGATACGATTCTCAAAGGGCGTGACGGGCTTACCCACCGCCAAAAGGTGATGAACAAATACCTGAACATTGTCGATGTCGCCCCGATCGACGGTTGCGACCTGATCACCACCATCGACGTAGGTATGCAGGATATTTGCGAAAAAGCATTGGTAGACAAACTGAAAGAGTTGAACGCCACCGTAGGTGTAGTCGTATTGATGGAAGTAACCACCGGAGAGGTGAAAGCCATCGTCAATATGACACAAGGCAGAGACGGTGAATATTATGAAGTGCGCAACAATGCAATCAGCGATATGCTCGAACCGGGTTCTACCTTCAAGACAGCCTCTATCATGGTAGCTCTGGAAGACGGAAAAATCACTCCGGACTATATTGTAGACACCGGCAACGGACAAAAGCCGATGCATGGCCGTGTCATGAAAGACCACAACTGGCATCGAGGCGGATACGGCAAACTGACTGTTACCGAGATTTTGGGAGTATCGTCCAATGTCGGAACTTCCAGCATCATCGAGAACTTTTACGGAAGCAACCCGCAGAAGTTTGTAGACGGACTGAAACGGATGAGCATCGACCAGCCACTCCACCTGCAAATATCCGGAGAAGGAAAACCGAATATTCGTGGTCCGAAAGAACGTTATTTCTCAAAAACGACTTTGCCGTGGATGAGTATCGGCTATGAAACGCAGGTTCCACCGATCAATATTCTGACATTCTATAATGCAATAGCCAACAACGGAGTATCCATACGTCCGAAATTTGTAAGAGCGGCCGTCAGAGACGGAGAAGTGGTGAAGGAATATCCGACAGAGGTCATTAATCCAAAGATTTGTTCGGACAAGACTCTGGCACAAATACGGGAAATCCTGCGGAAAGTGGTAGGTGAAGGGCTTGCCAAGCCGGCGGGAAGCAAACAGTTCCATGTGTCCGGTAAGACCGGAACAGCACAGGTTTCGCAGGGAGCAGCCGGCTATAAAACAGGAAGAACCAATTATCTCGTCAGCTTCTGCGGATACTTCCCATCGGAAGAGCCGAAGTACAGTATGATTGTTTCGATCCAGAAACCCGGCTTGCCGGCTTCAGGAGGTTTGATGGCAGGTAGTGTATTCAGCAAGATTGCAGAAAGAGTGTATGCCAAAGACCTGCGCTTGCCACTCACAAGTGCCATTGATACCAATACGGTAGTCATCCCGAACGTCAAGGCAGGAGAAATGAGGGAAACGCAACGGGTACTGGAAGAACTGAATATAAAGATACAGGGAAAAATCGCCGATTCGAGAAAAGAAGTATGGGGAAGCACCCATCCCGCCCCTCAGGCGGTAGTTCTTGAAAGCCGGGGTATCATGCAGAACTTCGTGCCAAGCGTCGTAGGCATGGGAGCGAAAGATGCTGTTTATCTATTGGAAAGCAAAGGATTGAAAGTCAATCTGGTGGGAGTCGGGAAAGTAAAAAGCCAGTCGATAGCCAACGGCAGTGTTGTGAAGAAAGGGCAGACGATTACGCTAACGATGCATTAAGAATTAAATTAAGTAGAACAGATATGTTATTAAACGAGTTACTGAAAGCAATCCAGCCGGTGCAAGTGACCGGAGATTCAAAGATAGAGATCACCGGAGTCAACATTGACTCCCGTCTGGTGGAAGCCGGACAGCTGTTTATGGCGATGCGCGGCACGCAGACCGATGGTCATGCCTATATCCCTGCCGCCATTCAGAAGGGAGCGACTGCCATCCTCTGCGAAGATATACCGGAGGAACCCGTAGCAGGAATCACTTATATTCAAGTGAAAGACAGCGAAGATGCAGTGGGAAAGATTGCTACGACATTCTACGGTAATCCGACTTCACAATTCGAACTGGTCGGTGTAACGGGGACAAATGGCAAGACAACCATCGCCACCTTATTATATAATACATTCCGCTACTTCGGATATAAAGTGGGATTAATCTCTACTGTCTGCAACTATATCGACGATCAGCCGATTCCGACAGAACATACCACTCCCGACCCTATCACGCTCAACCGCTTGTTGGGGCAAATGGCAGACGAAGGATGCAAGTACGTCTTTATGGAAGTCAGTTCACATTCCATCGCTCAAAAGCGTATCAGCGGATTAAAGTTTGCGGGAGGTATCTTCACGAACCTGACGCGCGATCATCTGGATTATCACAAAACAGTAGAGAACTATCTGAAGGCAAAGAAAAAGTTCTTTGACGATATGCCTAAAAACGCTTTCAGCCTCACCAACCTTGACGATAAGAACGGGCTGGTGATGACACAGAATACACGTTCCAAGGTCTACACCTATTCATTAAGAAGCCTCAGCGACTTCAAAGGACGGGTTATAGAATCCCATTTTGAAGGAATGCTGCTCGATTTCAATAATCATGAGCTGGCCGTTCAGTTTATCGGCAAGTTCAATGCATCCAATCTGTTGGCGGTATTTGGAGCAGCCGTACTATTGGGTAAAAAAGAGGAAGATGTACTTCTTGCGCTTAGTACGCTTCACCCGGTAGCCGGACGTTTCGATGCCATCCGTTCTCCGAAAGGGGTAACGGCCATCGTTGACTATGCGCATACTCCGGACGCGCTGGTGAATGTATTGAACGCCATTCATGGAGTACTCGAAGGCAAAGGAAAAGTAATCACCGTAGTAGGTGCCGGCGGCAACCGCGATAAGGGGAAACGCCCCATCATGGCAAAGGAGGCAGCGAAAGCCAGTGACCGGGTGATTATCACATCGGACAATCCGCGTTTTGAAGAGCCACAGGAGATCATCAACGATATGCTTGCCGGACTGGATGCGGAAGATATGAGAAAAACGCTCAGCATCGCCGACCGGAAAGAAGCGATCCGCACGGCTTGTATGCTTGCAGAAAAAGGAGATGTGATACTCGTTGCCGGAAAAGGACACGAGAACTATCAGGAAATCAAAGGGGTGAAACACCACTTTGACGACAAGGAAGTTTTGAAGGAAATATTTAATTGACAACATATGATTATTTGCAATAGACAGCACCTTATCAAGCGTGGGGCATTAATGAGAAACTGTAAATTGCAGGCAATAAATTGTAAATAGAAAAGAGATGTTATACTATCTGTTTGAATGGCTGCACAAGCTTAATTTTCCCGGAGCGGGAATGTTCGGTTATACCTCATTCCGTGCTTTGATGGCTGTTATCCTCGCATTGCTTATATCAAGTATATGGGGAGACAAATTCATCAATCTGCTAAAAAAGAAGCAAATCACGGAAACACAGCGTGACGCCAAGACCGACCCGTTCGGTGTCAACAAAGTAGGCGTGCCAAGCATGGGAGGTGTCATCATCATTGTAGCCATCCTCATACCTTGCCTGCTATTGGGTAAACTGGAAAATATATACATGATATTGATGCTGATCACCACCGTATGGCTGGGATCACTCGGTTTTGCCGACGACTATATCAAAATATTCAAGAAAGACAAGGAAGGCTTGCACGGTAAGTTCAAAATCATCGGTCAGGTGGGTCTGGGGCTGATTGTAGGCTTGACCCTGTATCTGAGTCCGGATGTAGTTATCCGCGAAAATATCGAGGTTCACACACCGGGACAGGAAATGGAAGTGATTCACGGAACCAATGATTTAAAATCTACCCAAACCACTATTCCTTTCTTCAAAAGTAACAACTTAGATTATGCCGACCTGGTTGGCTTTATGGGCGAACATGCACAGACAGCCGGATGGTTCCTGTTCGTGATCATTACGATTTTCGTTGTAACCGCCGTATCGAACGGAGCCAACCTGAATGACGGCATGGACGGCATGGCAGCCGGGAACTCCGCCATTATCGGAGCCACGCTGGGAATACTGGCGTACGTATCGTCCCACATCGAATTTGCCAGTTACCTGAATATCATGTACATTCCGGGATCGGAAGAACTGGTAATCTACATTTGCGCCTTTATCGGCGCACTGATCGGTTTCTTATGGTACAACGCCTATCCGGCACAAGTATTCATGGGAGACACAGGCAGCCTGACCATTGGTGGTATCATTGCCGTATTCGCCATTATCATCCACAAAGAATTGCTGATACCGATTCTCTGCGGTGTATTTCTGGTTGAGAATCTGTCAGTCATACTGCAACGCTTCTACTATAAGATAGGTAAGCGGAAAGGAGTGAAACAGCGGTTGTTCAAACGAACTCCGATACACGATCATTTCCGTACTTCGATGAGTCTGGTAGAACCGGGATGTACGGTGAAGTTCACGAAACCCGACCAGCTGTTTCACGAATCGAAGATTACCGTCCGTTTCTGGATTGTAACGATTGTACTGGCAGCGATAACGATTATTACATTAAAGATAAGATGAAAATTTTTAGGCACGGATGACACGGATAACACGGTTTTAGTAAACCAATAGCTGTGTAAGACCGTGAAATCCGTGTAATCCGTGCCTAATTAAAATTTATTATATAAGAGAGTATTAACCCGATTATTAACTTTAAAAAGATGTGCGCAGCCGACGAGCGAAAAAGATAAGATGAAAAGGAAGAGAGAAGCGTCTGCCTGTCGGACAGCAATAGCACATTACTGTAAATGAAAAGAATTGTAATTTTAGGAGCCGGTGAAAGCGGCGCTGGTGCAGCCGTACTCGCCAAAGTAAAAGGATTTGAAACATTTGTTTCGGATATGTCCGCTATCAAGGATAAGTATAAGGAACTTCTGGACAGCCACCATATTGCCTGGGAGGAAGGACATCATACCGAAGAACTCATTCTGAATGCCGATGAGGTGATTAAAAGCCCCGGTATCCCGAATGACGCCCCGTTGATCCTGAAACTGAAAGCCCAAGGTACACCGGTTATCTCCGAAATCGAGTTTGCCGGACGCTATACCGATGCAAAAATGATCTGTATCACCGGTTCTAACGGAAAGACAACGACTACTTCCCTGATCTACCACATCTTTAAGAGTGCAGATCTGAATGTAGGACTGGCCGGAAATATCGGCAAGAGTCTGGCTTTGCAAGTAGCCGAAGAGCATCATGACTATTATATCATCGAACTCAGTTCTTTCCAACTGGACAATATGTATAACTTCCGTGCCAATATCGCCGTACTGATGAATATCACTCCGGACCATCTGGACCGATACGACCATTGTATGCAGAACTACATCGATGCCAAATTCCGTATTACGCAGAACCAGACAACAGACGACGCTTTCATCTTCTGGAACGATGACCCAATTATCAAACAGGAACTGGCAAAGCACGGTCTGAAAGCTCATCTGTATCCTTTCGCAGCCGTGAAGGAAGACGGAGCCATCGCATACGTAGAAGACCACGAAGTGAAGATAACCGAGCCCATCGCCTTCAACATGGAACAGGAGGAACTGGCACTGACCGGACAGCACAATCTTTACAACTCGCTGGCCGCCGGTATCTCGGCAAATCTGGCGGGCATCACTAAAGAGAATATCCGCAAGGCGCTCTCCGACTTCAAGGGAGTGGAACATCGCCTGGAGAAAGTGGCACGCGTACGTGGTATCGACTTCATCAATGACTCAAAAGCGACCAATGTCAACTCTTGCTGGTATGCCCTGCAAAGCATGACCACCAAGACAGTACTGATACTGGGCGGCAAAGACAAAGGCAACGACTATACGGAAATAGAAGACCTGGTACGTGAGAAGTGCTCGGCACTGGTTTACCTGGGACTGCACAACGAAAAGCTGCACGACTTTTTCGACCGCTTCGGACTGCCCGTAGCCGATGTGCAGACCGGAATGAAAGATGCAGTGGAAGCAGCTTACAAGCTGGCAAAGAAAGGAGAAACCGTATTGTTAAGCCCCTGCTGCGCCTCATTCGACCTCTTCAATAGTTACGAAGACCGCGGCGATCAGTTTAAGAAATATGTAAGAGAGTTATAAAATGGATTTATTAAAGAACATATTTAAAGGCGACAAGGTAATCTGGATTATCTTCCTCTGTCTCTGCCTCATCTCGATTATCGAGGTGTTTTCGGCAGCATCGACGCTGACGTACAAAAGCGGCGACCACTGGGGACCGATAACACAGCACTCTATCATCCTGATGGTGGGTGCCGTAGTAGTGGTATTTCTGCATAATGTCCCCTACAAATGGTTCCAGGTATTCCCTGTCTTCCTGTATCCGATTTCACTCGTTCTGCTGGCATTCGTCACGCTGATGGGTATCATTACAGGCGACCGTGTCAATGGAGCAGCCCGCTGGATGACCTTTATGGGACTGCAATTCCAGCCATCGGAATTGGCAAAGATGGCTGTCATCATTGCCGTTTCGTTTATCCTGTCCAAGAGACAGGATGAAGAAGGAGCCAACCCCAATGCCTTTAAATACATCATGATCCTTACCGGACTGGTTCTCGTACTGATTGCTCCGGAAAACCTGTCGACAGCCATGTTGCTGTTCGGCGTCGTATTCATGATGATGTTCATCGGACGGGTGGCGGCAAAGAAGCTCCTTCTACTGGCAGGAGGACTTGTGCTGATTGTCGCACTCGGCGTAGGTACGGTAGTTGCCATCCCTGCCAAAACGCTGCATAGCACTCCCGGACTTCACCGTCTGGAGACTTGGCAGAACCGTATCAAAGGTTTCTTCGATAAAGACGAAGTGCCCGCAGCCAAATTCGATATAGACAAAGACGCACAGATCGCCCATGCCCGAATTGCCATCGCTACCAGTCACGTAGTGGGCAAAGGACCGGGAAACTCCATACAGCGTGACTTCCTCAGTCAGGCATTCTCCGACTTTATCTTTGCGATTGTCATCGAAGAAATGGGATTGATAGGAGGTATATTTGTCGTATTCCTCTACCTCTGTCTGCTGATGCGGGCGGGACGCATCGCGCAAAAGTGCGAACGGACTTTCCCCGCCTTCCTTGTCATGGGTATCGCTTTGCTGCTGGTATCGCAGGCAATACTGAATATGATGGTTGCCGTGGGACTGTTCCCCGTAACAGGCCAGCCTCTGCCTTTGGTCAGCAAGGGAGGTACAAGTACATTGATCAACTGCGCTTATATCGGAATGATATTAAGCGTGAGCCGATATACTGCTCATCTGGAAGAACAGAAAGCCCATGATGCACAGATTCAGATGCAGATAGAAGCCGGTACAGCTCCTTCGGAAGCACAAATCGTCGCTGAACCTACTGCACAGATTCTGAACAGCGATGCCAAGTTTGAGGATGAACATGATAGCAGTAAACGAGGGTGAACGGACAGAAAAAAGGATTATTATGGAAAAAGAACTTAGAATTATCATCAGCGGTGGAGGCACAGGAGGACATATCTTCCCTGCCGTATCTATCGCCAACGCTATAATAGAGCTGCGACCGGACGCAAAAATCTTATTTGTGGGTGCCGAAGGACGTATGGAGATGCAGCGGGTTCCCGACGCAGGCTATAAGATTATCGGGCTACCGATAGCCGGTTTCGACCGCAAACATTTATGGAAAAACGTATCCGTACTGATCAAACTGGCACGCAGCCAGTGGAAAGCACGCAGCATCATCAAAAACTTCCGCCCGCAAGTAGCGGTAGGCGTAGGAGGATACGCCAGCGGACCGACACTCAAGACTGCCGGAATGATGGGAGTGCCGACTCTGATTCAGGAACAGAACTCGTATGCCGGAGTCACGAATAAGCTGCTGGCACAAAAAGCAAAGGTTATTTGTGTTGCATACGATGGAATGGAAAAGTTCTTTCCTGCCGATAAGATTATAATGACCGGAAATCCCGTTCGCCAGAATCTGACGAAGGATATGCCGGAAAAAGGCGCGGCACTACGTTCCTTCAATCTGCTTCCGGATAAGAAGACAATTCTGATTGTAGGCGGCAGCCTCGGCGCACGTACCATTAATAATACGCTGACCGCAGCATTAGCCACAATTAGAGAAAACAACGATATACAGTTCATCTGGCAGACCGGAAAATATTACTATCCGCAGGTGACAGAAGCCGTACGGGCAGCAGGAGAACTTCCGAATCTGTACGTGACGGACTTCATCAAGGATATGGCAGCCGCTTACGCAGCTTCCGACCTCGTGATTTCACGCGCGGGAGCCGGCTCTATTTCAGAGTTTTGTCTGTTGCACAAACCTGTGGTTCTGGTTCCTTCGCCCAATGTGGCAGAAGATCATCAGACCAAGAATGCACTGGCATTGGTAGACAAACAAGCCGCCATCTATGTAAAAGACAGCGAAGCGGAAGCAAAGTTGATGGATGTAGCCCTGAGCACAGTAGCTGACGACCGGAAACTGAAAGAACTAAGTGAGAATATAGCCAGGTTGGCTTTGCCCGACTCTGCACGAATCATCGCGCAGGAAGTAATCAAGCTGGCAGAAAGCGGAAACTGACAGGCTACACAGAACAAGAATTATAAAAAGAAACAGTATAAAGAAATGAATATTGAAACGATCAAATCAGTCTACTTTGTCGGTGCCGGAGGCATCGGTATGAGTGCGCTTGTCCGTTATTTCCTTTCCAAAGGAAAAGTAGTAGCCGGATACGACCGCACCCCGACTCCATTGACTGAAAACCTCATCGCCGAAGGCGCACAAATACATTACGAAGAAAACGTCCGACTGATTCCGGAAGCCTGCAAAGACAAAGAAAGCACTTTAGTCATATTGACTCCCGCCGTTCCGCAGGAACACGAAGAATTGGTTTATTTCCGCAACAACGGATTCGAAATACAAAAGCGCGCGCAAGTACTGGGAACGATCACTCATTCCAGCAAAGGTCTGTGTGTAGCCGGCACTCATGGCAAAACGACCACTTCTACCATGACCGCTCACCTGTTCCACCAATCGCACGTAGAATGCACCGCTTTCCTCGGAGGCATCTCCAAGAATTACGGCACCAATCTGCTGCTCTCTCAGAAAAGCCCTTATACGGTCATCGAAGCAGACGAGTTCGACCGATCTTTCCATTGGCTGTCCCCTTATATGTCTGTCATCACTGCCACAGACCCCGATCATCTGGACATCTACGGAACAGAAAAGGCATACCTCGAAAGCTTCGAACATTATACAACACTGATCCAGCCGGGCGGTGCACTGATTATCCGCAAGGGCATCTCACTGCAACCGAAAGTACAGGCCGGAGTCCATGTCTATACCTATTCGCGTGACGAAGGAGACTTCCACGCCGAGAATATCCGCATCGGAAACGGTGAAATCTTCATCGACTTCGTTGCCCCCGACACACGTATCAATGATATCCAACTGGGAGTTCCGGTAAGCATCAACATCGAGAACGGCGTAGCCGCCATGGCGCTCGCCCACCTCAACGGAGTGACCGACGAAGAGATCAAACAAGGAATGCACAGCTTCCGCGGTGTAGACCGCCGGTTCGATTTCAAGATCAAGAATGATCAGGTAGTCTTTCTGAGCGACTACGCCCATCATCCCTCTGAAATCAAACAGAGCGTGTTGTCTATCCGCGAACTCTATAAAGACAAGAAGATCACAGCCATCTTCCAGCCGCACCTGTACACCCGTACCCGCGACTTCTATCAGGACTTTGCCGATAGCCTGTCGCTACTGGACGAAGTCATTCTGGTAGACATCTATCCGGCCCGTGAAACACCGATCCCCGGTGTCACCAGCAAGCTGATATACGACAACCTCCGTCCGGGCATCGAAAAAAGTATGTGCAAAAAGGAAGAAATACTGAACATTCTGAAAGATAAAAACATTGAAGTATTAATAACTCTGGGAGCCGGAGACATAGACAATTATGTCCCCGACATAAAGAAAGAGCTGGAAAAAATGAAGAACGAAGAACGAAAAACAAAGAACTAAGAATTTCTACGCTGCATCATACAGTCGCGCAGCCAATTCTCAATTCTTCATTTTCAATTCTCAATTAAATAAAAACTATGGTAAAGAGAATCCTTCTATCTATCGTCATGTTGATGCTTATCGCCTACCTCGGCATAGCCATCACCGCTTTCAACCGCAAGCCTGCCGACCAGACCTGCCGTGACGTAGAGCTGGTCATCAAGGATACCGCTTATGCCGGCTTCATCACCAAAGAAGAAGTGAAAGGCATCCTCCAGCATAAAGGTATCTACCCTATCGGGAAAAAGATGGAGCGCATCTCTACCAAGTCACTGGAACGGGAACTGAGCAAGCATCCACTGATCGACGAAGCGGAATGCTACAAGACACCCAGCGGCAAAGTCTGCGTGGAAGTGACGCAACGCATACCGATATTACGCATCATGAGTGCCAACGGAGAAAATTATTACCTCGATAATAAAGGAACCGTCATGCCACCGGAAGCAAAATGCGTCGCACATCGGGCAATTGTCACCGGAAACGTAGAAAAGTCGTTTGCAATGAAGGATTTATATAAGTTTGGTGTATTTTTGCAAAACAATAAGTTCTGGGACGCCCAGATAGAACAAATCCATGTGTTGCCCGACCGCAACATCGAACTGGTACCTCGTGTAGGCGACCACCTCGTCTATCTCGGCAAACTTGAAAACTTTGAAAACAAACTGGCACGCCTGAAAGAATTCTACCAAAAAGGACTCAATCAGGTAGGCTGGAACAAATATTCACGCATCAGTCTTGAATTCAGCAACCAGATTATCTGTACGAAGAGAGAGAGTAATAGGTAATAAGTAACAGGTAATAGGTAATAGGTGATGGGATGAAGCTCTCAAAATAGAAAGTTGAAAATAATTAAATTGTAAATAAAGAGATGGCAACAACAGAATTTATCGCCGCTATTGAACTTGGTTCATCGAAGATAACCGGTGTGGCCGGAAGAAAGAACAGTGACGGAAGTATGCAGGTACTGGCATACGCCCAGGAAGACTCTTCAACGTTTATCCGCAAAGGAGTGATCTTCAATCTGGACAAGACAGCGCAAAGCCTGACTTCTATCATCAACAGACTGGAAGGTGAGTTGAAAAACTCAATCGCCAAGGTATACGTAGGCATTGGCGGACAATCCCTCCGCACAGTCCGCAACGTAGTAAGTCGCGACCTGGAAGAAGAAGCGATTATCTCGGAAGAGCTGGTAAGCGCTATCGGCGATGAGAACGTAGCGATTCCGGTAGTCGATATGGATATACTGGACGTAGCGCCACAAGAATACAAAGTCGGCAATAATCTGCAAGCCAACCCGGTGGGACTGGTAGGAAGCCACATCGAAGGACGTTTCCTCAATATCGTCGCCCGCTCTTCCGTACGGAAGAATCTGGAACACTGCTTCCAGCAGGCAAAGATCGATATTGCCGACCAACTGATCGCGCCACTGGTAACAGCCAATGCCGTGCTGACCGAGAGCGAACGCCGTTCAGGCTGCGCACTCATCGACTTCGGAGCTGATACCACCACTATTTCGGTTTATAAAAACAACATTCTCCGCTTCCTGACAGTACTACCGTTGGGAGGAAACAGCATCACCCGCGACATCACCACCCTGCAAATGGAGGAGGAAGAAGCGGAACGTCTGAAGAAAACATACGGAGACGCCCTATACGAAGAAGACGAAAGCGAAGAGCCCGCCACCTGCAAGCTCGAAGATGAAAGCCGCACAGTCGAACTGAGCAAGCTCAACAACATCATCGAGGCACGTGCCGAGGAAATCATCGCCAACGTATGGAACCAGATTCAAATCTCCGGCTACGAAGACAAACTGCTGGCCGGCATCATCCTCACAGGTGGCGCCGCCAACCTGAAGAATCTGGAAGAAATGCTTCGCAGACGCTCGAAGATAGAAAAGATGAGAATGGCGAAACTACCTCGCAACACCGTTCACGCTCCCAGCAATATACTGAAGAAGGACGGTTCGCAGAACACCCTGTTCGGACTTCTGTTCGAAGGCAATCAAAACTGCTGCCTGATAGAAACCGCTCCCCAGATACCGGTCACTCCCGCCACTCCCCGACCGGAGCCGGAAGTTCACAAGACCGTAGATATGTTTGAGGACGATCAGGAACTGAAAGAGCAAGCCCGACTGGCACGCCTCAAAAAAGAAGAGGAAGAGAAAGAAGCACGGGCAGCCGCCAAGGAAGCTGAAAGACTCCGCAAGCAGAAGGAGAAAGAAGAGAAAGAAAGACGCAAGAGAGAAGCCGGTCCCAGTTGGATTCAACGCAAGATCGACTCCCTGACCAAGGAAATCTTCTCTGATGACGATATGAAATAAATTCAAAATTCAATAATATGGACGAGATAGTACAATTCGATTTCCCGACCGACTCACCGAAAATCATCAAAGTAATTGGTGTAGGTGGCGGTGGCGGTAACGCTGTGAACCACATGTACCGGGAAGGCATACATGACGTAACGTTCGTTCTCTGCAACACGGACAACCAGGCATTGGCCGAGTCACCCGTTCCGGTGAAACTGCAACTGGGCCGTAGCATCACACAAGGACTTGGAGCCGGCAACCGTCCCGAACGGGCACGCGACGCCGCCGAAGAAAGTATTGACGATATCAAAGAACAGTTGAACGACGGCACCAAGATGGTATTCATCACTGCCGGAATGGGAGGAGGAACCGGAACCGGAGCCGCCCCTGTCATCGCCCGCATTGCGAAGGAGATGGATATTCTGACAGTAGGTATTGTCACCATTCCATTTATTTTCGAAGGAGAAAAGAAAATCATTCAGGCACTGGACGGCGTCGAACGTATCGCCCAGCACGTAGATGCCCTGCTGGTCATCAACAACGAGCGCCTGCGCGAAATATATGCCGACCTTACCTTCATGAATGCTTTCGGCAAGGCCGATGATACGCTTTCCATCGCCGCAAAGAGTATCGCCGAGATTATCACCATGCGTGGTACGGTGAATCTGGACTTTGCCGATGTGAAGACCATCCTGAAAGATGGTGGTGTAGCCATCATGAGTACCGGATTCGGAGAAGGCGAAAACCGTGTCACCAAAGCTATCGACGACGCCCTCCACTCTCCGCTGCTGAACAACAACGACATCTTCAACGCTAAAAAGGTGATGTTGAACGTATCCTTCTGTCCCACGTCCGAACTGATGATGGAAGAAATGAACGAGATACACGAGTTCATGAGCAAGTTCCGCGAAGGTGTGGAAGTAATCTGGGGTGTTGCCGTAGACAACTCTCTGGACACCAAAGTAAAGATCACCGTACTCGCCACCGGATTTGGTGTGGAAGACGTGCCCGGTATGGACACACTGCACGAAGCCCGCAGTCAGGAGGAAGAAGAACGCCAGTTGCAGCTTGAAGAAGAGAAGGAGAAGAACAAAGAACGTATCCGCAAGGCATACGGTGAAAGTGCCGGTATCGGAAAGAAAAGCCTGCGCAGCCGCCGCCATATCTATATCTTCAATACCGAAGATTTGGACAACGACGACATCATCGCCATGATAGAGGAATCTCCTACTTACACGCGCGATAAAACGAAGCTGTTGAAGATCAAGACGAAAGCGGCTCTTGAAGAGGAAGTTGCCATGGAAGAGGCTACGGACAATGACGGAGTAATCACTTTCTAGATGGTTCTTCCCCTTGCTATTACAAATTGTAAATAATTAAAATATAAATATCATCATGGATTTATTTGACAAAGTCAGCGAAGACATTAAAAACGCAATGAAGGCAAAAGATAAAGTTGCCTTGGAGACTTTAAGAAACATAAAGAAATTCTTCATCGAAGCTAAAACAGCTCCGGGAGCCAACGATACACTGACAGACGAAGCAGCCTTGAAAATCATTCAGAAACTGGTGAAACAAGGTAAGGACTCTGCCGAAATATATATCGGACAGGGACGCCAGGATTTGGCTGACGGAGAACTGGCACAGGTTGCCGTAATGGAAGCTTATTTGCCCAAACAAATGACTGCTGAAGAACTGGAAGCTGCATTGAAGGAAATCATTGCCGAGACAGGTGCTACCAGCGGAAAAGATATGGGTAAAGTGATGGGAGTTGCCTCCAAGAAGTTGGCAGGACTGGCAGAAGGCCGTGCTATTTCTGCAAAAGTAAAAGAGTTGTTGGGATAACTCTCCACACCTCCTCCCAGAAATAAAAAAAACTTTTTGGTCTCACGGTCTCATTCCATTAAGATAAGCCGTAGATAATCAGCAATATAAAGAGTGAGAGATCCTTTTCAAGCAGGTATCTCTCACTCTTTTCTTCATTCAAACTGTCTATTTTTCACGTATCTCTCATTCACTTCAAGGGTATCTCTCATTGTTTTTAAGGCTTTATATGTTATCCTGCTACCTATATCCTTCTCTTTTGATACCTACATCTGCATGTTTTCTTACCGACATCTTCATCGTTCCACCCGGGTAGGACGAACTGTCTACTACTGTGACACGATCAGTTCACCTAAGTGCGATGATCATATCACCCGGGTAGAACGATGAAGATATCGGTGAGATAATATGATAATACCAATTGAAAGACAGGAGAATATAGGATCATTTGCATCTAAAAGAGCGGTAAACAATAACTTCTTTAGTATAAAACAGGATAAGAAGAACTAATCATTGCCCTTTTCTAAGGTTACTTGATTTATGAAATCATCCTTTTTGCATCAAATTACAAGAATAATGACATTAAAAATAGCATTATATAAATTAAAGCTTTACTTTTGTAACAAAACAAAGGAAACACTCCTGCTTTGACGACAGGCAAAACATTCTTTTTGGATAGTTTCTACAACGAACTAAATTACGACAAACAGATGAAAAGCAGTACATTGATAACTATTCTATCTACATTCTTATTAGTAGGGTGCAGCAAACAACAATCCACTTTGGACAAACAACTGGATGAGGTTGAAAAAATCATAGAAGTAAATCCTGATAGCGCATCAAGCATACTGGAAAACATAGCATCTCCGGAACAGCTGGATGATAGAACTTTTGCACGTTGGTGTATGTTATCAGGTAAAGTCACTGACGAAATCTTTAATACCCTATTGCCATCTTATCAATTCGAGCGAGCTAACGCGTGGTATTCATCCTACGGTAAATCCAATGAACAAGTACAAATCTTAATTTATTTAGGACGTTCCTATGCAAATGACGGGGATTATGACAAATCAATGTCTATATATACTAATGCGTTAGAGATTGGTAAAAAAAACAAGCTATATAATTTAGTTGGATATACACATAGCTATATGGGTGATTTATATAGAGAAAAAGCGATGCGGACAGAAGCTATCAAAAAATACAAAATGGCAGCCTACAATTTCAAAAAAGAAAATAACACTGATAGCTATGCTTGTGCTCTAAGAGATATAGGACGCGAATACGCATGCATTGATTCCATATCCCGTGCCCTTGAAATTCTGATTATGGCAGATTCTATAGCCGAGACTTCAGAGAATAAAAATGTAAAAGCTTCAATCGAAAACACTCTGGGCAACATATATGTAATGCAAAACAAATACGATAAAGCCAAAAAGTTCTTTTATAAAGCACTGGAAGGAAGAAACAAAATGCCAAATTACATGGCCTTAATTGACTTATACATAGCATCCGACTCTATAAACCAAGCAAAAGGATTTCTGCAAAAAATTCCTCAAGATAATCCGACTTATACTTATAGTATTAAATATCTATATTACCAGATATACAAGTCAGAAAAAAAATATGAGCAAGCACTCGCTTATCTGGAAGAATGCACAGACTTAGTAGATTCCATTGTATATGCAGATAATCAATCTAAGATACTAAACATAGAATCCCAATATAACCACTTGAAAATTAGCAAAGAAGTAGATAATTTAAAAATGAAGCAACAAAGCTACATTATAGTTTCTGTTATCTGCATTGCAGCTCTATTATTGATGATTATAGGATATTTATTATACAGAAGAAAAGTAAAAGAGAAAATTTTTAAACAACAAAAAGAATTAGATAAGATGAAGTTAAACCTATACACACTTTCTCTTGAACTTGAAAAGAAACGAAGTTCATTAAACACATTCAAAGAAAAAGACGAAAATTATGATAAAATGCAAAAAGAAATAAATCACCTATTCACTAATTACAGGAAATTACAGAACAAGATATTAGTCGATTCTCCTTTATATAAAGAGCTAGTTTCTCTTACTAATAAAAATATGCCTAGAATTACAGAACCATTGATTAGCAAAGACCAATGGAAACTCATCGTCAACGAAATTACAAGTATCTATCCAAACCTCTACAATTATTTATTTAGCTTATGCCCGACTTTATCAGACGAAGATTTTCAATATTGTTGTTTCTACCTATATGGATTCGACACTAATGCAGAAGCAAAATTATTAAATATTGCCACTGGATCTGTAAGGAGAAAGCATAACAGGCTTAAAGAAAAACTGAATATAACACTACCAAACAACTCCACTTTATATGAATACTTGATGAAAAACATGGGCTAACTTTCATGTTTATATGAATATTTAGTTCCTGTCACTTTGGCTGTACACGCAAAAGTCTTAACTAACTGATTATCAACCATCATCTGTCTACGTCAAAACAATCATTTTACTAAATGTAGCTCTCCATTTTTCGTAAATTTGCAGAAAACGTTTAGAAATATGAGAAAGTTAAGCATTACACTATTATTAATTGGCATTTCATTCATGACAATGGAAGCCAATAATTATTCAACAGACCACAAAACTTCAATCTATTTTAAGAAGTGGGATGACCGCCAGAAGTCAGTAGTTTTTTTACCTATAGAAGCTACTATAGAGGAAAATAACATCGAAGTACAGTTCTTTGAGAAACTGAATGAAGCCGTCACCTTCCAAGTTAAAGACAAAAATGGAAACATTGTATTCCAAGACGTGGTGATTCCTGATAAGCTAGAAATCTATCAAATAGATTTAGATGGCTTTAAAGCCGATCAATATGAACTACTTTATATAGAAAAAGATGTGACTTTCATTGGAGAGTTTGAAATCGAGTAGGTAATAACCTCAGCTCATAAAATAATATTAACTAAAAATTATACCATGAGAAAACTATTAATTATCGTATCATTGTTTACAATGATGTCATGTCAAGAGAATCTTGATATGATTGACAGTGAAAACTTACCTGAAACAAGTAGTAGCACGAACCCTGAATTCAAAGTTAATGAAGAAGACATTCAATCGACTATCGATGAGTTTTATGGAGTATCCTCTCTCTCTCCTACAAGGGTCGAGAATTCTGTTAATATAAAAAAAATAACTTCATTGACTAAAAGCAAGACACGAAATATTGGCAGTGACTCTGATATAGATGTAAATGACATTCTTTATATAGTAAAGTTATCTAATGGAAATACTGCTTTTGTTGCAGCTGATAAGCGTGCCAAATCATTATATGGCATTGCAGATGGAAATGTAGAGCTTGACAATACTGATCTCATAAACAGTAACATACCCGGTGGATTAGTTGCCATTTTAAGCAATGCAATAGCCGATATTAAGTATTCTATAAAATACAATACTGAAGTTAATGACGATTGGAAAACGGTAAACGTTTCCACAAGGGCAGACTCAGATATAGTTGGAGGAAAAGAAATGTTTACCATGGAGCCTAGGTGTCCAGTTTCTTGGCATCAATTCGCACCGTTTAATAATGCATGTCCTCTATATACCAACAGCAATGGAGATAAAGTACACTCTGCTGCGGGATGCGTTGCAGTTGCAGCAGCACAAGCTCTATTATGTTTATGGGATCGTTCAAAAACTACTTTTTATTACTACACATTAATAACATCATGGGATCGGCTAAGCGAAATAAAACATGACAATCAGTTTATTGCCGGAAGTGATGAAGAAACTGATGTCGCAAATTTAATACATGAAATCGGACAAGCAGTAGGAATGAAGTATGGACCGAGTAGTAGTGCGAATACAGAAGATGCAGTAAAAGCCGTATGCCTTCTATCACAAGGTTATCTCAAATACGAAAGTTCCCCTTTTAATGAAACTATTGAAAACACTTTAGTACAGAAAAGTGGTATAGTATGGTTATCTGCTAGAAATAGTAATGACGAGGGGCATTCAATGCTAATAGATGCATTACGACTCGTATTTACTACTGGGGCCTGTAGTACATGTGTAGATGCAACAAAATATGTAAAGAGATATTTCCATATCAATTATGGATGGGGGGAAAGTTATAATGGCTATTATCTTTATATACCACAATCAGACAATTATGATCAGGATTTGAGATGGGAAGGCACATCTAGAACCTTTCCATATAAAATGAAGGCATACAGTGTATGGCAAACAAAAAATGAATAAAATGAAATACAAATTAATCATAACTGCCCTTTATATAATCATGAGCGCTTGTAATAATACCGATTCCAATGAATTCGCTTTCTCTAACTATAGTTGGGAATGCCCAAAAGAAGGAGGTAAGGAAATATTCACATCCAATAAAGAAGAATGGAAAATTGATCAGTTAATACTTGATGGAATTATTATTAAAGAATATAGTCCAGAATATATTGAAGATAAAAATCAGAGTTTTCCACCTGACAAATTTGAATTTGATTTTTTCTCTTTTAAAATCGAAGGAAAGAAAGTTACTATTTGTATACTAGAAAACACAACAGGAAAAAGTAGAAGCATAAAATTTATATGCAGACATGTAAATACATATCATACTATAACTGTTGTACAGCTACCTGATATCAATATCATGGAACACTCTGGAAACTAAAAGTTTCGATGAATAAGTATTATATAGTTGGCATAACAATAATACGAAAAGTATTCTCTTAAAAAGATAAAAGATCAATCAAAAGACACATTAATTAAACAATTTAATAATAAGTAATCATGAAAACAGCAAAATCTAATATTCTAACAGGACTTACCTATGCTTTATCAGTAATAGGTTGTCTATCTGTTGCTTCGTGTGCAGATAATGGGAATTACATTGAAAAGGATTCGAGTATAAAATCTGAGTCTGATAATTCAAAATATGACGAAAATAACTATAGTTTTAATACTATAAACTTATGGGGTAGTGAAGCGGCTGTAGTTGACAAAGGAGACTACTATATTTTTCAAGGTGACATTCACTTATTAAAAGAAGATTTAATCCAAACCAGAGGTGCTGCCAGAATAGATCGTAGATGGCCTAACAATAAAGTTTATTATTCTGTGGACGGTATTCCGGCTATATATACAAAGTATATATACAAAGCAATAGAATGGATTGAGAATGGTTCATATATCGATATGGTACCCCGTTACAATGAAGGAGACTATATTCAATTCAATTTTTTGGATCAGAATGAATGGTCAGCATATTCCGATTATGTAGGCAGAAAAGGAGGAACTCAAAATATAGGACTATCCCGGGAAGCAATTATAAGCGTTGGCACTATTGCTCATGAAATATGCCATACTATTGGGATGTATCATGAAATGAGCAGAACCGACAGGGACAATTACATACGTATTAATTTTGAAGGTATGGATGAAGATACACGATATCAGTATAAAACTTATGCCGAAATGAATCAGAATGGAGTAAATGTGGGAAGTTTCGATTTTGGTTCTTTAATGATGTATTCTTCAGGTGGAGTCATGTACAAACTTGATAATAGTTACATAAGATCACAAAGAGATAGTCTATCAAATACTGACATGTTAACTCTGGCAACATTACAACCTATAGGAGACCAATTCAAATTTTTCGATCCATACGGTTATAATGAACCTTACGACAGCGATTATGAATATAGAAGGACCAAAATCATACAATGTCCTGAAGGGGCTAAGATAGACTTCAAATTTCAATATAATTATAAACCTACATCATCTAACTTAGGCGGATATACTGTAGACGATTTTAATGTCAGAACCATAATCTCAATTATCAATAGAAATACTAATCAAGAAGTTTATTCAAAAGAAATCCCCCTTGGCGTCACTACAACATGGACAGATATCTATTTAAGAGGTATCAATATACCACAAGGTGGATTCACTACAAAGGTAACATTAATAGGTTCAGTGAAGGGGACATCTACCTCTGATAAATTAAATGCTCTAAAAAGAGTTATGTACAATCCAAGTGTATACTTACATCTCGATAAAGTTGAAATAAAAGGAGTAAATAAACATATTCCCAATGAATTTGGAAATGATGATAGAATCTTTACATTCATATCAATATGACAAACAGGATATATAACACTTTTGTATTTTTAATCATTATAGGTTTATGCTTTTATTCTTGTAATGACGATGAGAAGCAAAAAGAAAAATATAAAATAATGACCCTAAAAGTCGCAGCTTATAGAGATTATTATGTTGCACCAGAGCATGGTATAACTACCAATATATTGGGTTATGTTGTTACGGATGAAAACAACAAGACATACGTCATCGAAACAATCAAAGGTTTTGAAGATGAGTATGAAGAAGGGTATGAGTTTGTGATTAAAGTCAAAGCAGTAAACAAAAATCAAGGCGAACCGGTACAAGATCTATTGGGATATTATTATTATCTATTGGAAGTATTAAGTAAGGAGAAAGTTTAAGGCGCTGATTAGAAAACTGGTTATATAAAAAAATCCTCTATGAATTAGCAGTAGGGAGTGGTAGCTTTTTATCACTCCCTTATTGGACTATTCGTTTTTTATTGTAATATTGCATAATCATAAATAACTGCATGTAGACATATATTCATCTACATAAAAAACATTAATTAGAAAGATATGAAACTACATCAAACTAAACTACTATATGTTCTATTCGCACTTTTCATCTTAATTGGCTGCAAAGAAAATACTGATATCCCGCCATTTATTTTTAATTGTAAAGTAAAACTCATCAATAAGGACGGAAGCTCACCCTTGTCGGAAAATAAAGATAAAATAAATCAGATTACAGTGAACCTACTAAAGCCAATTAACAACGATGCCAAATTGACTGATATATCATATCTTGAATATTACAATTGTCTTGATATACAAATTCGAGAATGGGAAGCCTGCATTAAAAATAATGGTAATTATGAACAAGAGTACATTTTAGAAATCCAATATCCTGAAGTAATCCGGAAAGAAAAGGATACAATCAAAATAAAATATCAATTCAAGAATGCCCGTCCATCCATTATTGAGGCTTATTATAATGATTTAAGACCAGCAAATATAAGCGTCAATGATGTCACTTTTGAAATTGATAATTAGAATTGGGATGAGAAACTATTCCATAATATTATGAAATAGTTCTCCATTCATCGTCTATCGTGAAATCTATATCCAATCCCCAACATTAAATTGTTGGGGTCTTTAAACTTACTCAACTGATATCCCACATGCAGAAATAAATGGCGGGTAACATAAGTTTTGAGAGCCAATATTTGATAGAAACCTTCCGTATCATCGCCACTATATATCATATTTCGTCCGATACCGGCATTGATGGAGAAAATAGGCATCACCAGTTCTGCCCGAAGAGACACCCCCACCGCAAATTGTTCGCGGAATGGAGGACGGTGAAACTTTATATCATCCCCATAAGTTCCTACTAGCTTATAGTCCTTAATATTGGCACTCTCGTCAAATTGCGCATCCACAGAAAGTCCTGCCCGGAAATAGTTATTGAAATTATACATCGGGGCAAAATTGAGACCAACGATTCCGAACGAACCGGGAACCAAAGTGGGGATACCTTCTTTAACGAATCCTCTTTTGCGAGTGGCGCCGTATACCAACAAGTCATAGCTGACGTGTGGCTTTATGTAAAGACGTTTGGGAGCAATTGCTCCGGACGCCTTATCTTCGGCATTAAAGGTACGTACAATGCCGACTCTCCCTCCGATAGTATTGAGACCTCCATTGGGATAACGCGTATTTCCATTGGAGAAATGAGTGAAGTCCACACCTACTGCAAGTTTCCACTGTGGATAAAACTGCCAGTTCAAGACAAAGCCCAAATTGATATACGCATTGATTTTAGAACCGATAGCGTCATTGTACCAATTGCTGTGTTCATCATATTGTTTCCAACCGAAAGAAGCACCGAAATTCCACTCATAATCCAACGACAAACGGGATGAAAGCCGTACAATAGGTGCCCCTTGAAAAGCATATACCGCCACCGGATTTCCCAGTTCAGCGGAATTATAAAATGTATTATGCGAAACACCGATGCCCTGATAAGCATGAGGATACAACCTCCCCAAATAGGAATCTTTGCTGAACTGGAAAGCATACTTCAAGTGCAGGGAAAGTGACCGATCAATTTTCTGCCGTTGTGCATTATCGCCTTCAAGGAAACTGTTTGTCGGAGCTACATAGCCCGGACGAACGTCAAAACCTATCTGATGGATGAGGGCATGGTTGGTGCTGTCATTCTGTTGCCTGACAGGTTTCACTACTGTCTGAGCATCCAATTTGCTGCCGACTGCCGAGAACAGCAGCAAGCAGATTATATACAGAGACCGTTTGGTATTCATATTTCTACTCATTTGATATTCTCGCGTGCTATATAACATTTTCCGGGCATTTTACTTTGCAACGTACCGGTTATAGTACGTTGCCTCCCATTCTTAGGGTGAACAGCATAAAGGGTGTACTCCGTTTCGAACCACTCACATTCTAACAGCATGGTGATACGTTGAGTAGTTTTAGGCGGGATAGAAATCTCCTTCTTCTCCGTATCAGGGAAAGGCAAAGGCAGTGCTTGCTGCTCAGACGCATATTGCGCCTGTACACCGTTCATTCCCAACCATTCGTTTTCCATGCTTGGTATCTCTACTGTCGGATTATCTCCACCCAATAGCCGGAAAGCCTCAGGATCATCGCTTTTGAACACCACTTCATGGTGGGCGTCCTTGTAAGGGAATAACAGGCATGGGGAGGGAGTATCTGAATTATTAGATTGTATAAAACTCTTTGTTTCTTCCAGTCTCCATTCATGAGAATACGCATTTAAAGAATAAGTGATATGATCGAACACATATCTGTCCGACGGAGTAATTTCAACATATATCTCTTGTGATTCATAGTCATTGCTCACTACAAGCATGAATCTAAAATAGTCGTTACGGACGTTTTCGCCCACTGTTATCTTTAGTTCTTTGGGGTTACTGCGTTGAATGATGAAATCGGTCAGTTTTTCATTGCATACAATCTTGCCTAATCCTTTCAGGTAAGCATCCTGGTTTCTCATTATCAGATTGTCGTCGGCATCATAAACTTCATATTGATGGGTAAAGTCACTATCGTAAGTATACATCCAAACCAAATCCCAATTGGAGGATGCAAAACGAATAGTTACCTCATCACCATTCCCGTCCAAAGTAAATTCGGAATCGGAAGTCCGGAAGTCATCGACGAATACATCATCGTTACACCCATAAAGAACTAGAAAAATAAAAAGATATGCCGTTAAGTTTACGATTGTTTTCATGTTGCTTGTTCTCTAGTCATTTCGTTGGCGACAAAAGTAATATATATTTTTAGAAGAGAGTTATTATCTACTCTGTTTTAGTTGCCACATAAAGGAAAATAAACTATTTTTGTTCTCAACATTAAAGAGGGAGCAATTATGGATGCAGCAATAAAGAAAATACCTTATGGGATGACGGACTTCGAGAGAATCATTCTTGAAAACTATTACTATGTAGACAAAACACAATATATCGCCAAAGTAGAAAAAGTGACCTCCTTCTTCTTCTTTGTCCGTCCTCGACGTTTCGGAAAAAGCCTTTTCCTAAACATGCTCGGTTTATACTACGACATCAACCAAAAAGATAAATTCGAGAAAATCTTTGGTAATCTTTATATAGGCAAGCATCCTACGCCTGATCGCAACAAATATCTGGTGCTTACACTCAATTTCAGTAGTGTAGCCGCCAATATGGATCGTTTGGAAGAAGCATTCAACACCTATTGCAAAATCGTAATGGATGGATTTGCAGAACGAAATGCTCATCTGTTAGGGAAAGAAGCCGTTGAAAAGCTACATGAATTAAAAACAGGAGATGCTTTATTGGGATCACTGTGCCAAAGCGCCCAAAACAAGGGACAAAAGATATATCTTATCCTCGATGAGTACGATAACTTTGCTAACAATATTCTGGTAGATTATGGCAATGAACGTTATCGCAGCATCACTCATGGCAGCGGATTCTTCCGTAGTTTCCTTAAAGTGGTAAAAGACTATTCAAGTTCAGTGATCGAGCGCATCTTCCTTACAGGCGTAAGCCCCGTAACAATGGACGATCTCACTAGCGGATTCAACATTGCGGATAATTATAGCAGTTCACCTATCTTTAATAATATGATGGGATTTAATGAACAAGAAGTACGCACTCTGATCGATTATTACAAAAGTTACCGGGAACTACCGCACACTACAGATGAATTAATAACCATCATGAAACCATGGTACGACAATTACTGTTTCGCCATGAAAGCACTAAAGGAACCGTCTATGTACAATTCAGATATGGTGCTCTATTTCATGAATCATTATATGCTGAATAAGGACATCCCTGACAACATGCTCGATGCTAATATTCGCACTGACTACAACAAGCTGCGCCACCTCATCCACGTAGACAAAACTTTCGGTGAAAATGCAAGCGTTGTACAAGAGATTGTAGAAAAAGGTTCTACTACCGGAATCATTGCAAATAGTTTCCCAGCCGAAGACATTATCAAACCGGAAAACTTTAAAAGCCTGCTCTACTATTACGGCATGCTAACCATCAGCGGAATGGAAATGGGTGAGCCCATACTGAGCGCCCCCAACTGGGCAGTGCGCGAACAACTTTACGGTTACATGGCAGACATCTACAAAGATTCCGCCGACCTATATCTAGAGACAGATAAGCTGGTGGACCGAATGAAACGAATGGCATACAAAGGAGAATGGGAAAATTGCTTCACATACATTGCCGACCGCTTGAATGCCCAAAGCAGTGTTCGCGACTTCATAGAAGGTGAAGCTTATGTAAAAACCTTTATTTTGGCTTACCTCGGATTGACACATTATTATATTGCCCGTCCCGAATATGAAAGCAACAAAGGATATGCGGATATCTTTCTGCAACCTCGCCTGCTGCAACTTCCCGACATGGTATACAGCTACTGTATCGAAGTGAAATATGCAAAACGGGATGTTTCTGACACCGAGATAGAAAAATTGCTGTCCAATGCCAAAATACAACTGAAACAGTATGCAGCAAGCGAATGGATTCATCAAGACAAAGGGACCACAGAATTAAAGAGTATCGCATTAGTATTCCAAGGCTGGAAACTGGTGAGAGTGGAAGAAGTATAAAAAGCTAATCAAACAATTCTTTCAGTACATCCAGCGACTTTAATGCAGGAAAATCCGGCAGATGCAAACGATAATAATCATTCATAATCGTCAGGCAACGGGTGCGTTCCGCACGGCTCATGCCAAATAAGTGCATCGTCTCATAATTCATGCGCATCAACTGGCGAAGACGTCCAGCCTCTTCGGGATTAATATAAGAAGAATGCAACTGCGGACGAGTGGAAGTGAAACAGGCATTCAGCAAATCAAAGTAATCACCGGTGTGATAATCTTCCAAATTCGGATACAACCCCAAAAAACGGGAAAGACGCATCAGAAAAACCAGATGGAAATTGGCAAACCCTTCGCGACATTCGTCCAGCCAAATGACAGAATGCTGCAAATAAGCGAACAACGGACGGTTTTCAGCCTCTTCACGGATAGCACGATACAGAAACTCTGCCAAAAAAAGTGCCATTGAAGACTTGTACGGGTCATAAGGAATGGAGGTAAAAGGATAAAAAGACTTCGCCTCTTTTACCCGATAAAGAGTGGCATTCGGACGGTAATCCGCCTCAAACTCAATGAAAGCCAAAGGCTGAAAGAGTACTGACTTGACTGCCGCCTTCCGCGAACGGGGTACGGGAACGAGAAAAGAAGTCCGCCCGGATAACTCCGTGTACATATCTACAATGATAGAAGTATCATTATATTTAAGCGTATGTAGAACTATTCCTTTCGTCTTTTGCAGCATAGTGCACTCCTCTTTTTATCATTTCGGAACAAAACTACAAAAAAATGTCTGGCAATCGGGACCTTTTTAGAGGCGTTAACAACAAAAAAGATTGCTATTTTTGTTATACTCCCTGAATAACAAGTAAATATAGACAAGAGTATGAAAAGAAAAAGTAATAAAAACAGCTTTACCGGATGCGCAAAAGCATACATCCGGAATCTACAAGAAGAGGGCCGTTACTCGACGGCACATGTATACAAAAATGCAATTCTGTCATTTGCCAAGTTTTGTGATACTCCCGAAGTCGCATTCGGACAAATCAACCGCGATAGTCTGCGACGGTACGGGCAATATCTTTATGACTGCGGATTGAAACCGAACACCGTATCGACTTATATGCGTATGCTGCGCAGTATCTACAACCGCGGTGTCGAAGCAGGTACGGCCCGTTTCATCCCCCGACTGTTTCGTGACGTATTCACCGGAGTAGATGTCCGGCAGAAGAAGGCACTGCCCATCAACGAACTGCATATGTTGCTCTACAAAGTCCCCAAGTCCAGCCATCTGCGTCGCACACAAGCGATAGCACGACTGATGTTTCAGCTCTGCGGTATGCCGTTTGCCGACTTCGCACATCTGGAAAAATCGGCATTGGTACACGGAGTACTGAGATATAACCGTATAAAGACCGGTACTCCCATGAGCGTCGAAATACTGGAGACCGCCAAGAAGGCAATCAACGGATTGCGCAACAATGAATCCTCCGGAGAGGATTGTCCGGACTACCTGTTCGACATCATGAAAGGAGATAAAAAGCGGAAAGAAGAGGCAGGATATAAAGAGTATCAATCGGCTCTCAGACGATTCAACAATCAATTGAAGAGTCTTTCCAGAGAATTACGCATCAAATCGCCTGTCACCTCATACACCATCCGGCATTCCTGGGCAACGAGCGCCAAATATCAGGGAATCCCCATCGAAATGATCAGCGAATCATTGGGACATAAATCAATAAAGACCACGCAAACTTACCTGAAAGGCTTTGGACTGGAAAAACGGACAGAAGCGAATAAATTGAATTGTTTTTACGTAGAGAACTACGTTGCGAACAAGCACTGAGAGACAAGCTATTGAATATAAACAAATTACCTTATCTATTACTTCTTAGGTAACGGAAATAAATACAGCGCAAAGATATAGAAAAAGAACATCACATTCCAAATTAATTATACATTATTTCACTTCCTTTCTTTCAAAAAAAATAAAAAAGAATACAGGAGCATGAATTATATCTGTTTCATGTTCCAGACCGCTATTGTGTCTGCCGGACTATTTTTCAGCCGGAAACCTATAAATACACTTTAGAACTCAAAGACCGCTGCCTTTTTTACTTCTTTCCCCTCCACATACCGGTCACTAGACCGGATTTCCGTTACCTAAGAAGTAACAGAAACACATAAACAAAAGATTATGACACACAAACCCGATAGGAATAGAAAAAGGATATCTACAGCCGGCAGCATAAAGGGATTCACGACAGTCTTGAAATGTATGTTGGCAAGTATACTCCTTACCTGTCTTTTGCCCGCCTCCAGTCTATACGGGCAGAAGATAGCCGTCAAGAGTAATCTGCTCTATGACCTCACAACCACCTTCAATATAGGGGGAGAGTTAAGATGTGACGATACGCACACTCTTAATCTCTCTGTCAACTACAATCCCTGGAACTTCGGGGGAAACAAAAAGATGAAGCATTTCATGCTCCAACCGGAGTACCGCAAATGGTTTGACGGAGTGTTTATGGGAAGTTACATCGGCTTTCAACTTCACTATGCTCTATTCAACTTCGGCGGAATGCTCCCTTGGGGATTCGGAAATGGTAAAATGCTGGGTATCGAAAACAGGCAGATTGCCAACAACCGGTATCAAGGTAACCTGGCGGGCTTTGGCATCTCCTATGGTTATCAATGGATGATCAGTCCGCAATGGAATCTGGAAGCGGGACTTTCACTGGGATATGCCCACCTCAATTACAAACGCTATGGACAGCCCGAAGGCGCTGCCTTTATCGAAAAATCCCACTGCAACTACTGGGGACCCACGCAGATAGGAATATCACTCGTGTATTTCATTCAGTAAATCAATTAAATCACAACATAACATGAAAACGAAAGCATTCATCTTTTTCAGTTTATTGATATGCAACTTGCTACCGGCACAGAACGTTAAGCTGGATATCGTACCCCACTTCTTCGGCATCCGTGCAGATTCACTGTTTCTGTCCATGGATATCTCAATCCATATAAAGGACATGGATTCCAAGAGTGCCTTTATGCTGACACCCGTGCTGACCAGCCAGGAGAAAAGAGTATCACTGCCGCACATACAACTGAACGGTAAGCAGAAACAGAAACTATATCTGCGCAATCAGATTTTACGCAAGAAGAATGACCGGAAAGAAGAGGATGCGAAAGCTTATCTGATTGCCGGCATTGACGAGGACCACTCCCGCACCATTTCCTACCGGACTTCATTGCCGGCAGAGGATTGGATGAACAATGCAACACTGACACTTAAAAGAACTATTGTCCGTCCGGAAGGTGAACAGTCTCTGAAAGATACAATCGTCATAACCCAAGAGAACATAGCAGCATCTTCCGGCGCAATAGTTCCTTCCGGTACGGCTACACAAGAGGTCGTTTCTCTTCCTGTTGTCAATGAACGTCCTACGAGTCCGGTAGCCGGCAGCAAAATGAAATACAAAGGTACTTACGTCTCGCCCGAAACGGATGATGTGGACGCACGAAATCAGAAAGAACTGAATTTCAGCCTTGAAGAGGCGAAAATGATAGCGGAGATCAACCCACAGATGCTGTCTCTCCGCGAACTCTACACAGTCGCCCTGTCTTATACGGAAGACAAAGCCCGGTTTTACAAGATTATCAATATTAGCGTCAAGCTATATCCCGTACATCCGGTTGCCAACCTGAATGCAGCAGCTGCCGCCATTGAACAGGGAGACGTCAAATCGGCAGGTAAGTTCCTTTCAATGGCTCTTCACGATAGTCTGGCCTACAAAAACTGCCGCGGAGTATACGAACTAATGTCCGGAAACACCTACGAAGGCATCCGAATGCTGAAAGCCGCCAAGGCCGAAGGCTCCGAGGAAGCTGCATATAATCTGAATGCATTTTTTGAAAACAATAAACGCCCTTAATCAACGTATACAATGAAACGTTTCATATTCCTGCTCTTATTACTTGGATGCCTGGACGCTTACTCGCAGAAAGTAGCTATCAGGGTGAATGCGCTTTCTGCCATAGACGGAGCTTTCGGAGGGGGAATTTCGTATGCCATAGGAAACAAGAGCACAGTCGAGCTTACCGGAAGCCTGCGACCGTGGAAGCGGAGCGAAGAATATGTCAACCGTTACTGGCTCCTGCAGCCCGAATACAAATACTGGACTTGCCAGAAGTATAACGGTCTTTTCTGGGGAGGATATCTGAACGGTGCCCAGTTCAACATCGGAGGTAAGAAACTGCCTTTCGGCATATTCTCCCAACTGAAACGCCACCGGTACGAAGGCTGGCTGGCAGGCGGAGGCATCAGCTGCGGATATCACTGGATGCTGAATGACCACTGGAACATAGAAACAAGTATAGGAGTAGGATACGAATTTATCCACTACAGGCAATACAACTGCGTAGACAAATGCGCAAAGCTAAGAGAAGAAGGAAAATATCATTACGTAGGACCTAGCAAGGCCTCTATAAGTTTAATCTACCTATTTTAAAGAAGAAGAAAGAAAGATGAAAAAATTATGGAAAGTCTGGTTCTCCAAACGGAGACACGTCTACATGGAGATAGCACGCAAACATCGGTCTACCCCGTGGAGGGTATACCATCTGGGACATGGTGGCAGAGGAAAAACATTGAAAGATATGAGGATATTGGAAGAACTGCAGCAATACGGAATCATATCTCATATCTATCCTTGGTGAACAGACTGCTTTTAAATATAGATTCATTATTAGTACAACTATGAAACTGGGAGGAGTTTTTATCATTGCGGTCATAGCATCTCTATCGCTACAGGCGCAAACGACCGTAGAAGAAGCTAACGGAACGATCCGAGCTACCGCTTCCAGCCTTCACAAGGCAGGGGAAGAACTGGTGGTTTCTATTTCGGTAGAGATCACCCGCGATCTCTCGCCCAACGAATCGCTGGTTCTCATACCCGTTGTCACCGACAGTCTGGAGAATCGGTTGGAACTGCCTTCCATCTACATCAATAGCCGGAAACAGCAAATCATATTCATGCGCGAAACGGGCAAAAAGGAGAAAGAAGCCCGTTCGCTGCAAAGAAAGAACGGAAGCAGGCAAAGCATACATTATCTGCAATCCGTTCCTTTCGAGAAGTGGATGAATCATGCTACACTCTCACTGATAGAGAAAAGCTGTGGTTGTGGCATCGCCGGCGAAGAAGCCTTCACTTGTATCGCCCGCCTGCATCCGCAACCAATACCTGTCCCACAACTCGTATTTCTCACCCCACAAGTGGAGGGGCTGAAAACCAGAACTGAGAAAGGATGCGCATTCATCGACTTTCCCGTAAATGACGTCATCATACACAAAACATACAGCAACAATGCGACGGAACTGAATAAGATCACTCAAACCATAGACGCCATCAGAAATGATTCGAATGTAACCATCACACATATCAGCATACACGGCTATGCATCGCCCGACGGCCCTTACCAACTTAACGAAAGGTTATCCCGCGAACGCACACAGGCATTGAAGGAATATGTGTGCCGGTTATACACGTTTAATCCAACGGATATTCATACTTCTCATACTCCCGAAGACTGGGAAGGGTTCGAAGCCCTTCTCACTGATACAGCCTTTCAATGGAAGGAGGCAGTCATGAAAATCGTGACAGGCAACCTGCACCCCGACCGCAAGGAAGAGAAATTGAAAAAACAATTTCCGGCATTCTATCGCTTTGTGCTGGAACATTGGTTCACGCTGCTCAGACATTCCGATTATACCATCGAATATCATGTACGTCCTTTCAGCGTAGAAGAATCACGAAATGTTTTCGCCACTAATCCCAAGAACCTGAGCCTTGAAGAGATGTTCCGCCTCGCACTCACCTGTACACCGGGAAGCGAAGCATACAACAAAATCTTCATGACTGCCGTACAATTGTTCCCGGATAATCCCGTTGCCAATCTGAACGCAGCCTGCATCGCTCTGATGCAAAGAGACGTGCAGTCCGCCGCACATTATCTGGAGAAAGCACCGGAAGTACCGGAAACAGCATTGGCAAAAGGTGTCCTGCACCTTCTTCAAGAGAAGTATGAGGAAGCGGAAACACTCTTCAAACAAGCCAAAGCCGCCGGACTGTCACAAGCAGACAACAATCTGAAACAAATATTAGAGCTTAAATAAATGTTTAATTAAAATCAATGGTAAGATGAAACAATTTACAAAACTAATGGCAATGCTCCTGTTTACAGCAGCCACACAGTACAGTTGCATCAATGATGCAGATGTAGCAATCCCCGACAAAACGCAGTCGGACTCGAACGGCAACGTAGCCCTGTTCCTTGAAATCCCGAATGTTCCCGCCAGCCGGAGTGCCGAATCATCGGGTGTAACCGAAGAAGGCTCGAAAGAAGAGTATGCGGTAAAAACCCTTACGGTCTACTTCTTTGACTCGGCCACTAAAACTTTCGTTGAGTCCCAGCCTCTTGAAAACATCACACTGGCAGGGACAAGCGGACAAAAAATACACTACACCGCCAACAAAATCACAATGAAACCGGGAACTTACAACGTATTTGCCATCGCCAACGGTGAAGCAATCACAGCGGACATCGCAACACAGGACAAATTCCTCGGAGCTATCGACAAAGTGACATACAGCGCAGGAAAGATTCCAAGTGTACCCGAGAGAGGATTCGTAATGACCAACCGTGGTGCCGCAAATCTGAATGTCGAAATAAGCAAGCCCACAGATTCCGACAAAGTAACCGACATTTCCATTAGTCTGGAACGTGTCGTTGCCAAAGTTGAAGTGACACAGACACAAGAGACTTTCCCCCTGAAAGACCCGGCCGGAAAGACTTACTGTACGGTCAAACTCAATAACTTCAGAATGCTGAACCTGGCAACCCAGTTCTACACATTCCGCCATACAGCCGTGCTGACCAGCCTTCAGGAACCGGACTCATACACTGATGAGAACTTCGGCAACATCAACGATAACGACGGTTATGTAATAGACCCTTACTTCTTCAAGAAAACCGTAGAAGGTGCCAAAGACTTCAAGAATGAGGACGGTTTCTTTGCACAGGCACTGGTACAGCTTAACATTGACGACAGCAACTGGGCAGGCATGGCTCCGGCAAATAGCTGGTCACGCATCTACTGCCTGGAGAACTGTATGTTCCGTCCCGCCCAACTGAATGCCTATACCACGGGAGTGATGTTCAAAGCAAGTATCGACATTGCCACCGACCGTGTATTCAACGAAAACGGAGAAACAGTAAGCAACCCGTCCAACTGGCCGACCAACCTGTTCTACTTCAACTACAACTTCTACACCAGCGTAAATGCAATCAGAAAACTGGTACTCAACAACCTGCCCGGAGACATTACCGACAACTCGACAACAGAAGAGCTTGCCAAATACAGCATCAAGCGTTTCAAGAAAACCGAAAACTACGCATGCTACTACAACTACTGGATCAAGCATGAAGACAACAACAACGACACCGAAATGGGAGTCATGGAATTTGGCATCGTACGCAACAATATATACAGACTGTCAGTCAATAAAGTAGCAGGCCTGGGCAGCGGCGAACCATTTATCGAGCCGGAACAACCGGATGAATACAAAGCAGAACTGAACATCAACATCGATGTTTTTCCGTGGGCCGTACGTAACCAAGATGTAGAACTTGAATAAGTATCGGCCACTTTGAACTAAATTTATTACCAATGCGTCCATTTTTACTACATATTATCTGCATCGTCACGCTGTTCTCATCCTGCAACTGGGTGAACGACGATCTGTCAGACTGCCCTACCGGGACCTGGTTGAAAATCTCGTATACCTATAATATACTGGATGTGGATGCCGCTTCCTCGCAAGTAGGCGACATCACCATTTTTACTTTCGACAAGAACAACAAGTATGTGGACAGACTGGACGTAGACAGTATCGCATTACATCAAGGCTACTGTATGGTAAGAGTGCCGTTTCCCGAAGGGAGCTATCATCTGCTCTTGTGGGGAGGAGCCTCCGACCGTCAATACCGGTTCCCTTATCTCAAAACCGGTCAGACGGAACGGAAATCATTGCTCCTTTCATTGATATGCAACAGTGAAAAACAGATGAACGGGAAATTGAACGGCCTCTTCTACGGTAGCCTTGAAAATATAACTATCAGTAATGACTATCAGGTATTGGATGCTCCCTTAGTCAAAAACACCAATTATTTCTCATGCATCCTTCAGGATGAAAACAACAACCTGCTGAATAAGGAAGATTTCACTTTCACACTGGAGGCCGCCAATGGTGTGATGGATCATACCAACACTCCGTTGGGGACGGAACCGGTTTACTATCATCCATACCGGCAGGAAGTCAGTATACTCAATGAAGAAGAAATCCCTGTCATTCATGCCCGGTTGAACACATTGCGCATCATGAAAGGAGATCAGACCACATTGACCATAAAGCATATACCCAGCGGACAGGAAATTCTACGTCTTCCGCTCACCCAGTATCTACTGTTATCCAAAATCCACAGTCATACCGGCGATGAGATGGGCGATCAGGAATATCTTGACAGGCAGGATTCATATACCCTTTTATTCTTCATACAGTCATCGGATATGGGGATTCCGAAGATATGCCCGAGAATAATGGTAAACGGATGGACTGTACGGCTGAATGATTCAGAACTGGAGTTTTAGGAACACATGACTGATTGTATGCGTACGGAATTTAGGTGAGATGTTCTACAGAAAAGGCTACTGTGAAGTATCCGAGTGGTATTTTATACCCTTTATTCGCATGTTTAGTTTCCCACAACATGCTAAATTTCCTTATAAAACGGCACTTCATTGAAGGACTGTTTTATTAATTGTTTGTTTTGTTTGTGTTGGTGCACCCGTCCAAGCGAGGATGGGTGCGCTTTTACTCGTCCAATAAAAGACTATCATTTGCATACATGAAACAGAAGGTGCAAATGATACGCTTGTTTATATCCGTACATCTATAAACACTTTACTGTTTCTCATAGTTCACGACCATACTCCATTAATCGCTAAAACAATCATCCGATTATAAGAAAAGTTGCAAATACATCGTTTTTTCAAAATCAATATAACAATGAGAATGGAAGTCCATAAAGTCCTTTATATATAATAAGGTGTAAATATAGCGTATTATCGATAGCCTTACAGACAGTGATATTTTTTTCGACAAACCGTAATCTCATATTTTGCTGAAAATCAAGCACTATAACCCCACCCCACAGAAAAAAAGAGAAAAAACTACATATTTTTTTCGTGAATTGTTTGTCAGTTTCAAAAAAGTTCCTACCTTTGCATCCGCAATCGAGAAACAAACACTGATTCGAGAGAGCAAAAAGCAGAAATGCAACAACAGGATGGCCCGTTCGTCTATCGGTTAGGACGCAAGATTTTCATTCTTGAAAGGGGGGTTCGATTCCCCCACGGGCTACAAATAAAAAGAATAAAGAACTAAAAAAATAGATTAGTCGAAATGGCAAATCACAAATCATCACTGAAGAGAATCAGACAAGAAGAGACAAGAAGACTTCATAACAGATATTATGGTAAGACCATGAGAAATGCTGTTAGAAAACTTCGTGCAACTACTGACAAAACAGAAGCTGTTGCAATGTATCCTGGCATCACTAAGATGTTGGATAAGTTAGCTAAAACAAATGTTATTCATAAGAATAAGGCTAACAATCTGAAATCTAAGCTGGCTCTTTACATCAATAAGCTCGCTTAATAATAGAAAAATAACAATTCTATATAGCATTTAGGCTGAACTTTAAAGTTCGGCCTTTTGTGTTTATAAATCATTGAATATCAGACCGCTTTCCCATTCACTAATTCCGCTTTTATTCTGCATTTTTCACCTCCGAAACTTCGCCAACTCGACAATTTTCACTATATTTGCTCTGTTATTATAACTTAGAAAGGCAATTATGAGCGAAGAACAAATCACTCCCAATAACGGGTCTTATTCTGCGGATAGCATCCAGGTATTGGAAGGTCTTGAAGCAGTGAGAAAACGCCCTGCGATGTACATCGGTGACATCAGCGTAAAGGGACTTCACCACTTGGTATACGAAATCGTTGATAACTCCATTGACGAGGCACTGGCCGGGTATTGCGACCACATCGAAGTGACAATCAACGAAGATAATTCAATCACCGTACAGGACAACGGACGTGGTATTCCGGTCGACTATCATGAAAAAGAAAAGAAGTCGGCACTGGAAGTAGCGATGACCGTTCTGCACGCCGGAGGTAAGTTCGACAAAGGGTCGTACAAAGTTTCCGGAGGTTTGCACGGTGTAGGTATGTCTTGCGTAAATGCACTGTCAACACACATGACTACACAGGTATTCCGTGATGGTAAAATCTACCAGCAGGAATATGAAATTGGTAAGCCGCTTTATTCTGTGAAAGAAGTGGGTGTATCGGATATTACAGGAACCCGCCAACAATTCTGGCCGGATGATACAATCTTTACCGAAACGGTATATGATTATAAAATTCTGGCTTCACGTCTGCGTGAGCTGGCGTACCTGAATGCAGGTCTTCGCATCTCACTGACCGACCGTCGGGTAGTAAATGAAGAAGACGGCAGCTTCAAGAGTGAAATATTCTATTCTGAAGAAGGGCTGAGAGAGTTTGTACGCTTCATCGAGTCTTCACGTGAGCACTTGATCAACGACGTTATCTATCTGAACTCTGAGAAGCAGGGAATACCTATTGAAATAGCTATCATGTACAATACAGGATTCTCCGAAAATGTACATTCCTATGTCAATAATATCAATACAATCGAAGGAGGTACGCATCTTGCCGGCTTCCGCCGTGCACTGACCCGTACGCTGAAGAAATACGCCGAAGACAGTAAGATGCTGGAGAAGGTGAAAGTTGAAATCTCGGGAGATGACTTCCGCGAAGGTCTGACTGCCGTTATTTCCGTTAAAGTAGCCGAACCACAGTTCGAGGGACAGACCAAAACGAAGTTGGGTAACAACGAAGTAATGGGTGCCGTAGACCAGGCTGTCGGTGAAGTACTGGCTTACTACCTGGAAGAACATCCGAAAGAAGCAAAAACGATTGTAGACAAAGTGATTCTGGCTGCCACTGCACGCCACGCAGCAAGAAAAGCCCGCGAAATGGTACAACGCAAGTCTCCGATGTCCGGAGGCGGTCTGCCGGGTAAGCTGGCCGACTGTTCGGATAAGGACGCTTCGAAATGCGAATTGTTCCTCGTCGAGGGAGATTCGGCAGGTGGTACTGCCAAGCAAGGACGTAACCGTATGTTCCAGGCTATCCTCCCGCTGCGCGGTAAGATTCTGAACGTCGAAAAAGCGATGTATCACAAAGCACTGGAAAGCGATGAAATCCGCAATATATATACGGCACTGGGTGTCACTATCGGAACAGAAGAAGACAGCAAAGAGGCTAACATCGAAAAGCTGCGCTATCACAAAATTATCATCATGACCGATGCCGATGTCGATGGTTCTCACATCGACACACTGATCATGACGTTCTTCTTCCGTTATATGCCGCAGATTATTCAGAACGGCTATCTGTACATCGCTACTCCCCCGCTCTACCTCTGCAAAAAAGGTAAAGTAGAAGAGTATTGCTGGACAGACGCACAACGCCAGAAGTTTATCGATACCTACGGCGGCGGTCTGGAAAATGCAGTTCATACACAACGCTACAAAGGTTTGGGTGAAATGAACGCCCAGCAGTTGTGGGAAACAACTATGGACCCGGAAAACCGTATGTTGAAGCAAGTAAATATCGATAATGCCGCAGAAGCCGATTACATATTCTCCATGTTAATGGGTGAAGACGTAGGTCCGCGCCGCGAGTTTATCGAAGAGAATGCAACGTATGCGAATATCGATACATAATTTTAATATTACGTTTTTATAAACCAACCTCACATCTTACAACGAAGAAGCGTCGGCAAACGAAGGAAAATCCTCCGTGCCGGCGCTTTTCTATGTCTTAATAAAACCTAACAATTAAATCGATTTCCGACCAAAATCACTATCTTGCCGAAAATGAAGGAGGACACTTATGAAAACGACTACCCCAAATCCTGTATTTGCCAAGATCAGGCTCTATCTCAGAATTCTGGCATCCTGTGTGATTGTCACTTGCCTGTTCCTGATTATTATCCATCCGGAAGCATGGATTACCCCGGCTTGCATTATCGTAGCTATGATCTGCCTGTTATTTCTTCTGATACGAGCCAAACGCAAAGAGTCGAGGAAATGAGAGAAATATCAGATCATATCATGCGCCTTTAATTCCTTCACTGCGACTTCCAGTTCCTGATACCACTTCTCACCGAATTTACGGATCAGAGGTTCTTTCAAGAATTGGTAGACAGCCACGTTTTCTTTTTTCCCCAGCAACACAGCCGCTTTACACACATCCCAACGATGATAGTTCACCGCCTTATAAGGTCCGTAATCTCCAATCCGGATGGGATAGAGATGGCATGATACCGGTTTGTAAAAGTCCGTCTTGCTATCCCGATAAGCCTTTTCGATGGCACAGTAACAACATCCTTTCTCGTCATAGCAAGTAAAGACGCAATCCTTATTATTAACAATAGAAGTCACCAGATCACCTTCCTGATCCGTGTATACCACTCCTTGCTTCTCAATGACAGCACGCGCTTCCGGCGACAGATCTTCCCATATTATCGGCAGAACCTCTTCCAGCTTTTCCACTTCATCCATCTCCACAGGCGCCCCTGCATCCCCTTCAATGCAACATTCACCCTTGCAGGCGTCCAGATTACAAAGGAACTTTTCCCGAAGGACATCGAAGCTCACTACTACATCTTCTATCTGAATCATAAAACTTATGTGAGACAAAAAGGGCGGAGTATACCCCCGCCCCTTTGGTTATAGCATTCTAAATTACTTAATCAAAATCTGACCGTTCATATCAGCCGGAGCTTCCAGCCCCATGATTTTCAGGATAGTCGGAGCCACATCAGCCAGGCGACCGTCTTCTACTTTCGCAGCTTTGTTTCCGGTTACGTAAACACAAGGAACCGGATTCAGAGAGTGAGCCGTATTCGGAGTGCCGTCTTCGTTCAAGGCACGGTCAGCATTACCGTGGTCGGCGATGATGATAGCTTCGTAATCCTGTGCCTTAGCAGCTTCGATTACGTCTTTCACGCAAGCGTCTACAGCCACAACAGCCTTCTCGATTGCTTCGTAGATACCGGTATGGCCTACCATGTCACCGTTAGCGAAGTTCACCACGATGAAATCATATTTATTTTCGTTGATGGCATCTACCAGCTTATCCTTCACTTCGTAGGCACTCATTTCCGGTTTCAGGTCGTAAGTAGCTACTTTCGGAGATGGAACGAGGATACGGTCTTCTTTGTCGAACGGAGTTTCACGACCGCCGTTGAAGAAGAAAGTAACGTGAGCATATTTCTCTGTTTCAGCGATATGGAGCTGGCTCAGTCCCTTGGAAGCGATGTATTCGCCCAGTGTGTTGGCAACGTTTTCCTTGTCGAATAGGATATGAACACCTTTGAAGGATGCATCATACGGAGTCATGCAGTAATATTGCAATCCCGGAATCGTATGCATACCTGCTTCCGGCATATCTTGCTGAGTCAGTACGACAGTCAGTTCTTTGGCACGGTCGTTACGATAGTTGAAGAAGATAACGACATCACCTTCTTTGATAGTACCGTCGCAGTTGGCGTTTACAATCGGCTTGATAAATTCGTCCGTTACACCTTCATCGTAAGATTCCTGCATTGCCTGAACCATATCAGTAGCTTTCTTGCCCTGGCCGTTTACCAGCAGGTCATAGGCTTCCTTTACACGTTCCCAACGCTTGTCACGGTCCATAGCATAATAACGACCGATGATAGAAGCGATCTTGCCTGCCGATTTCTCGCAGTGTGCAGAAAGTTCTGCGATAAATCCCTTGCCGCTCTTCGGGTCAGTGTCACGACCGTCCATGAAGCAGTGGATGAATGTATTGTCGATGCCGTATTCTTTGGCGATGTCGCAAAGTTTGAAAAGATGAACCATCGAGCTGTGTACACCACCATTAGAAGTCAGTCCCATGAAATGAACGCTCTTTCCGTTTTCTTTCGCGTAAGAGAAAGCAGAAACGATTTCGGGGTTCTGCAGGATGCTGTTGTCAGCACATGCGCGGTTGATTTTCACCAAATCCTGATAAACCACACGTCCGGCACCAATGTTGAGGTGACCTACTTCCGAGTTACCCATCTGTCCGTCGGGCAAACCTACGTTCTCACCACTTGCCTGAAGTTGGGAATGAGGATAATTGTTCATCAGATAATCCCAGTAAGGAGTGGGAGTGTTGAAGATTACGTCGTCTTTCTTTTGGTCGCCTAGTCCCCAACCATCGAGGATCATTAAAAGGGCTTTCTTACTCATAATATTTCAATATTTAAATTATCACTCTGATTTTCGGGTGCAAAGGTACAAAAAAGATGATTACGTAAACGTTTAATCTATGTTAAGTTAAAGGGGAAAAAGAGAGGGAGCGATGGATATTTTTCTTTCTTTGTAAAGGGAACTACTAAACACATTTATTCAAAATTTAATATTATGAAAACGATTCTACTCTGCATGATGCTCATGCTGTCGGGTATGCTCACAGCACAAACCGTCGACAATCCGCCATTCAAAGCCCGTTCGGGAAGTATTGGTAACATCACCCGTATAGAACGCACGCCCGATGGCACGCGTGTTTATATTCACGCCATCTTCCGGCCGCACTGGTGGATAAAGGAAGAAGGAGACAGTTATCTGGAAGATGCAGCCACCGGCAAGAAATATCAGTTCAAGAGTGCGGAAGGCATTGAGCTCAATAAAGAAGTGTATATGCCCGATTCGGGCGAGATGGACTATGTGCTCGTTTTCGAAGCCCTGCCGGAAGAGACGCAGGTCATCCATCTCCTCAGTCCCAGCGACACGGAAGGAAATACGTATGACATATCCTTAGTACCGTCCTCCGACAAAAACGTTTCGCCGTTGACGGCAATCAAGGGAAACTGGTTCAAGGCAGATGATTTAAACACCTGGGAATACGGCATCTACGATTCTGTCACGATTATGGACAACCGGATATTTACCAACGAAAACATCCGTAAGAAAGGGAAACGGGTGGAAATCACCGTTAAGGACAAGCAGAATGGAGATATACGTACCCTGCTGGTGACTCCGCAGAAAGACGGAAGCTGCCAGATACAAGTGAACGGAGAAAAGAATCAGCTGTATACCCGGCAAAGGGGAACTACAAAGACAATCGCTGCCGACACAGGCTTTCAGCAGTTCTTCCACACAGATACCACCTGTCTGCAAGGGTATATCGACGGCTATGACCGCCGGCTGGGATTTGACACCGGACTCATCTATCTATCCAACCATATCACCCGTCAGGACTACCCGACTGTGATTCAGATAGACGAAGACGGCAGCTTCCTGTGCAAGTTCGTCATCAAGCATCCTGTGGAACAGTCCGTTACGCTTGACAACAACTGGATTCCATTCTATATCGAGCCCGGACAGACGCTTACCATGTATATCGACTGGGAAGCATTGCTGGCCCGCAGCCGTGCACGCGACTATTATTTCCCAATCAAGAATACAGCTTACATGGGCCCGTCGGCTTCCCTCTCCTATCTGCTGAAGGAATTCAAGGCGCTGATCCCCTACCGTTACGATGATTTATCCAACGCACGCAACAAACTGACTCCCAGCCAATATCAGGAGCACATGAAGCCGATTGTCGCCCGATGGGAACATACAGCCGATTCACTTATTCAGATTTGCCGCCCATCGACAAAGGCTGCCCGTCTGATCAAGAATAAGGCAGACCTGCAGGCAGGAGGCTTGTTCTTCGATTTTCTGATGAGCAGAGATTATTATGCGAAGCAGGATACAGCCAACCAAGCCTTGAAAGTGAAAGAAGAAGATTCTTATTACGACTTCTTGAAAAAGATGCCACTGAATGATGAAACGGTGCTCGCCGATGCCAATGCAAGCTCTTTTATCAACCGGTTTGAATATATGGACGCCTTCAGAACAGCCTATAATTATTATGCACCGCAACCCAAGGATACCATCTCTTACACGTATCCGGAAGAATCGCTTCTCGTTTTCCTTAAAGAGAGAGGAGTAAAACTGAATGCAGAACAGGAGGCAATCAGACTGAAACAGGAGAAACTGGCAGGAACAACCGTCAGAATCCCCTTAAAAGAACTTCAAGAAGAGAATGACAAGGTGAAAGACTTATACGGAAAAGAAGAAAAACTGGTCCTGGAGTACATCGACAAGCAGTATAAAAACGAGCAGTCAGAGCAAGACATGGACAGAAACTTTATCTCGATGGAACAAAAAACCGGTCATAAGAAAGACAGCATTCTTGCCCGGCTATATGATGTGCCCGATCCTTTGCTTTGGCAAATAGCCAAAGTCCGCAACATGGGGTTCAGTCTGCAGAATATCAAGACACGTTCCATTGCCCGTGAGTATGTGGACAGCATCAAGCAAAAGCTCACTCACCCACTACTGGCAGAAGAGGCCGAATATCTGTTCTCCAAAACGCATCCGAAGGAAAAGGTCAATTCCTATCAACTTCCGGAAGGCAAAGCCACCGACGTTTTCCGCAACATTATTAAGAATCATCCAGGCAAAGTCTTGTTCGTAGACTTCTGGGCAACGACCTGCGGACCTTGTCGCGCAGGAATAGAAGCGACAGCAGACCTGCGCAAAAAATACAAAGATCATCCGGAGTTCGAGTTCATCTATATCACCGGACAGAAAGACTCACCAGCCGGTGCATATAAGCAATACGTGGAGAAGAATCTGAAAGGAGAAGCCAACTATTATGTCACCGACTCAGAGTTTAATTATCTGCGCCAACTCTTCCGCTTCAACGGCATCCCGCACTATGAACTTGTGCTAAAAGACGGCAGTATCTCCAAGGAAGAACTGGGGACGCATAGAATCAGAAAGTATTTGGAGGAGCACTTCCCCGTTTCCGAATCTGCCGGACAGGGAGAAAATGCTCAGTAAATCCGGCTGAACCTAGGTATAACACATTGATAACAATGTACATTAATGATAAAATCAAAGGTCAGTAGCAACCTTCCCTATTGAAAGACGGGGTGGTAGGCATACTTTACAATTGAATATCAACAATTTATGTATTCACCTACCACCTCCCCCTACGGGTACTCCTCCTTCCCGAAGCTACC
>DXOL01000058.1:0-27254 GCA_019412825.1 Bacteroides thetaiotaomicron
GTCGTTCGGCTTCTCACATCGCACTGGAATGTGCTTTGCAGGTACAGCCTAACGTATGTATCGTTTCTGAAGAAGTAGAAGCAAAAGATATGTCTCTGGATGATGTAGTAACATCTATCGCTAAAGTGGTAGCTGACCGTGCTGCACAGGGAAATAACTTCGGTACAGTATTGATTCCGGAAGGACTGGTAGAATTTATTCCGGCTATGAAGCGTCTGATCGCTGAATTGAACGACTTCCTGGCTGCAAATGCAGAAGAGTTCTCTCAAATCAAGAAGTCTCATCAACGTGATTACATCATCCGTAAGCTGTCTCCGGAAAACTCTGCTATCTATGCAAGCCTGCCGGAAGGTGTAGCTCGCCAGCTGACACTGGATCGTGACCCGCACGGAAACGTTCAGGTATCACTGATCGAAACAGAAAAACTGTTGTCTGAAATGGTAGCTACCAAATTGGCTGCTTGGAAAGAAGATGGCAAATATGTTGGTAAGTTTGCTGCACAGCACCACTTCTTCGGTTACGAAGGACGTTGCGCTGCTCCGTCAAACTTTGATGCTGACTACTGCTATTCTTTGGGATACACAGCTTCTATGCTGATTGCTGACGGTAAGACCGGTTATATGTCTTCTGTACGCAACACAACTGCTCCTGCTGCCGAATGGATTGCAGGTGGTGTGCCTATCACCATGATGATGAACATGGAACGCCGCCACGGTGAAATGAAACCGGTGATCCAGAAAGCATTAGTGAAACTGGATGGTGCTCCTTTCAAAGCATTCGCTGCACAACGTGACCGTTGGGCTGTTGAAACGGATTATGTATATCCGGGTCCGATTCAGTACTTTGGTCCTACAGAAGTTTGCGACCAGGCAACGAAGACTTTGCAACTGGAACAAGCTAAATAAGAAAACTTCACCGGACTGTAGTAAGAAACTGTTGCAATGAAGAACTCTTTCAGGCACGGATTATGCGGATTGACGCGGTTTTAGTTATACTATTTCTTAAAACCGTGTATTCCGTGTAATCCGTGCCTAGCTATATCACATTCATCACTCAAAGTAAATGTCGTCACGTAATAATCCGATTTCTGCTGTCCAAAAGAAAAGAACTGCTTCCACTACCCCAAAAAAGAGAACGGTTTCTTCTTCCAGGTCTTCCCGTGCCCCGAAAAAGGCACCGGTGAAGCAGTATTATTCGATGCCCGGCTGGCTTCGAAATATATTGGCTGTGGTAATTATCGGTTGTTTCTCTATGGTTTTCTATTATTTCTTTATACGTCCTTATGCTTATCGGTGGAAACCTTGTAATGGTTTAAAGGAATATGGTGTTTGTATCCCTTCCGGATATGATATTCATGGGATTGATATTTCCCATTATCAAGGAAAAATAGACTGGAAAAGACTTTTACAGAATAAACAGACGGCAACTCCTTTGCACTTCATTTTTATGAAAGCGACGGAAGGGGGAGATCATAACGATACTACTTTTCAAACCAATTTTGCCAACGCACGTAATCATGGCTTTATTCGTGGCGCTTATCATTTCTATATTCCCGGTACGGATGCTTTGAAACAGGCGGACTTTTTTATACGTACGGTCAAACTGGATTCCGGAGACCTGCCTCCGGTTCTCGATGTGGAAGTGACCGGACGAAAAGAGAAAAAAGAATTGCAGCAAGGCATTAAGCGCTGGTTGGACCGTATAGAATCTCATTATGGGGTGAAGCCCATTCTTTATACCTCTTATAAGTTCAAAACCCGTTATCTGGACGATTCTATTTTCAATGCTTATCCTTATTGGATCGCCCACTATTATGTCGATTCGGTGAAATATCAGGGCAAATGGGATTTTTGGCAACATACTGATGTCGGAAATGTACCCGGTATTAAAGAAGATGTAGACCTCAATGTATTCAACGGTACATTAGAAGAACTCAAAAAGCTGACGATCAAGTAGGATGATTGGTCTGTCATACAACTAATCTCTTCTCTTATTTGTTATAATCGTATTATTACTAAAAAGATACGATTATGAACTTTGATATAGCTATTATTGGTGGTGGCCCTGCTGGTTACACAGCTGCCGAAAGGGCAGGGGCAAACGGACTGAGAGCCGTTCTGTTTGAAAAAAAGGCAATAGGTGGGGTATGTCTGAATGAAGGATGTATTCCTACTAAAACGTTGTTATATTCTGCTAAAATTCTGGATAGCATCAAGAGTGCTTCCAAATATGGCATTTCTGCCGAATCTCCTTCGTTTGATTTAACTAAAATAATGAGCCGTAAAGAGAAAACGGTGAAAATGCTGACTGGTGGGGTGAAGATGACCGTAAACTCTTACGGAGTGACGATAGTGGAAAAAGAAGCTTTTATAGAAGGAGAAGAAAATGGGTTGATCCGCATCATCTGTGACGGAGAAAGATATGAAGTGAAATATCTGTTGGTATGTACCGGTTCCGACACGGTTATTCCTCCGATACCGGGACTGTCGGAAGTTAGTTACTGGACGTCAAAAGAGGCTTTGGAGATCAAAGAGCTTCCTGAAACGTTGGTTATTATAGGTGGTGGAGTCATAGGAATGGAGTTTGCTTCTTTCTTCAACAGTATGGGAGTGAAAGTGTATGTTGTCGAGATGATGCCGGAAATACTGGGAGTCATGGATAAGGAAACCAGTGGTATGCTTCGTACGGAATATGCAAAGCGTGGAGTCACTTTCTACTTGAATACTAAAGTAATAGAAGTGAAACCTGACGGAGTCGTCATAGAAAAAGATGGAAAGACTTCTACCATCGAAACGGAAAAGATATTGCTCAGTGTGGGGCGTAAAGCAAATATTTCCAATGTCGGATTGGATAAGCTGAATATAGAGCTTCATCGGAATGGGGTTAAAGTAGACGAATATCTTCAGACTTCTCATCCCGGAGTCTATGCGTGCGGCGATATTACGGGCTATTCTTTATTGGCGCATACGGCGATTCGGGAGGCGGAAGTGGCTATCAATCATATTTTAGGAGTGGAAGACCGGATGAATTATAACAGTGTACCGGGAGTCGTTTACACCAATCCAGAAGTAGCCGGCGTAGGCAAGACAGAAGAAGAGTTGACCAAACAGGGCATTCCTTATCATGTTGCGAAATTGCCGATGGCTTATTCCGGACGTTTTGTTGCGGAGAACGAACAGGCAAATGGAATATGTAAGCTGATTCTGGATGAAACTGATCATATTATCGGTTGTCATATGCTGGGAAATCCTGCTTCGGAATTGATTGTGATTGCCGGAATAGCCATTCAGAAAGGCTATACGGTTGAGGAATTTCAGAAGAATGTATTTCCTCATCCTACGGTTGGAGAGATTTATCATGAGGTGCTTTCATAACACTTTTACAGATATTTATTTTCATCTGGCGGCAGAAGAGTATTTGCTGAAGCAGGGAACAGATCCCGTTTTCATGCTTTGGCAGGATACTCCTTCTGTAGTGATGGGAAAACACCAATCTGTATCGTTGGAAGTGAACAGGGAATGGGCGGAAGAGCAACAGGTTCAAATAGCCCGTCGGTTTTCGGGTGGGGGAGCTGTATATCATGATTTGGGTAATGTCAATTTAACTTTTATCGAAACAGTGTCCCGCTTACCTGATTTCAGTCTTTATCTTCATCGGATACTGGATTTTTTAGAACAGATAGGATTGCCGGCAAAAGGAGATGAACGTCTGGGCATCTATCTTGATGGTCTGAAAATATCGGGGAGTGCCCAGTGCGTACACAAGAACAGGGTGCTTTATCATTGTACTTTGTTGTATGATACGAATCTTACCGTTTTAAACAAGGTACTGAATCCGAAGAGGAAGATTGAGACGGGCGTGGCATCGTCTGTGTATGCTGTTCCGTCTGTCCGTAGTGAAGTTACAAATATCAGCCGTTACTTACCTATGGAAACGGTTGATCATTTCAAAGAGATACTTTTCGAATATTTTAGTCAGAAGGAATGTGCCGATACTTTCAGTGAGAGGGAACTGGAAGCAATCCATAAGCTTCGGAAAGAGAAATATATCTGCAAAGAATGGATCTTCAGTCGTTGAGTCCGGTTAAAAATACTTTAACTTAAAACTTTCTTTTTCAGCGGGTTGTTCTAATAGTTCAAGGTTGAATAATAAATTTACTGTCTATGTCAAGATTCGAAATAAAAATGCCTAAGTTAGGCGAGAGTATAACCGAAGGGACGATTGTCTCTTGGTCTGTGAAAGTGGGGGATGTCATTCAGGAAGACGATGTTCTCTTCGAGGTAAATACGGCGAAAGTCAGTGCGGAAATACCTTCACCGGTAGCCGGTAAGGTAGTGGAAATCCTGTTTAAGGAAGGAGATACAGTCGCTGTGGGTACAGTGGTTGCTGTTGTAGATATGGGAGGTGAAGAGGCATCCGATGAAGAAGCTGCAAATGGAAAAGAAATTGCAGAAAGCAAGGAGAATACTTCTTCTTCTGCAGGTAAAGTATCTTCTCAGGTAGCAAAGGCTGAGGAACGCTGGTATTCTCCCGTTGTGATTCAATTGGCACGAGGTGCAAATATTCCGAAAGAAGAACTTGATTCGATACAAGGCACAGGATACGAAGGCCGGTTAAGCAAGAAAGATATAAAGGATTATATTGAGAAGAAGAAAAGGGGAATTTCGGAAGTTTCGAAGGCGGCGATACCTGCCGGTGCTGTACCTGCGGCTTCTTCTCCTGCATCGGTTTCTGTGCCCACTCCTGTTGCTGCACCGTCTGCTCCATCTAAACAAGCACCTGCGGCTGCCAATATTCCGGGAGTAGAAGTGAAAGAAATGGATCGTGTCCGCCGGATTATTGCGGATCATATGGTGATGTCCAAGAAGGTTTCACCACACGTAACCAATGTGGTGGAGGTAGACGTAACCAGACTGGTACGCTGGCGTGAAAAAAATAAAGACGCTTTCTTCAGTCGTGAAGGAGTGAAACTGACCTATATGCCTGTCATAACAGAAGCTGTTGCAAAAGCGTTGGCAGCATATCCTCAGGTCAATGTATCTGTTGACGGATATAATATTCTTTTCAAGAAACATATCAATATCGGTATCGCTGTTTCTTTGAATGATGGCAATCTGATAGTTCCTGTGGTACATGATGCCGATCATCTGAACTTGAACGGATTGGCTGTAGCTATAGACTCGCTGGCATTGAAGGCTCGTGATAACAAATTGATGCCGGATGATATTGACGGAGGTACGTTTACCATTACTAATTTCGGTACATTCAAGAGTTTGTTCGGTACGCCGGTAATCAATCAGCCCCAGGTTGCCATTTTGGGAGTGGGATATATTGAGAAGAAGCCTGCCGTAATAGAGACACCGGAAGGTGATACGATTGCTATCCGTCATAAGATGTATCTGTCCCTGTCTTATGACCATCGTGTAGTTGACGGTATGCTGGGAGGCAACTTCCTGCACTTCATTGCCGATTACCTGGAAAACTGGAAGGGCTAATAACAGATTGTTTCATTCATTAAGAACTTCATTAACTATGAAAAAGAAATATGATATAAAGACTACGGATGTTGAAACACTGAAAAAGTGGTACCATCTGATGACATTAGGGCGTGCTTTGGACGAGAAGGCGCCGTCTTACCAGCTGCAATCCTTGGGTTGGTCATACCATGCTCCTTATGCGGGGCATGATGGTATCCAACTGGCTGTCGGTCAGGTTTTCACATTGGGAGAAGATTTCCTGTTCCCTTATTACAGAGATATGCTGACCGTGCTTTCTGCAGGAATGACTGCGGAAGAGATTATATTGAACGGCATTTCGAAAGCAACCGATCCCGGTAGCGGCGGACGTCATATGTCGAATCACTTCGCTAAACCGGAATGGCATATTGAAAATATATCTTCTGCTACCGGAACGCATGACCTTCATGCGGCAGGTGTAGCAAGAGCAATGGTATATTATGGGCATAAAGGAGTAGCAATCACTTCGCACGGAGAATCTGCTACTTCCGAAGGCTTTGTTTACGAGGCTATCAATGGAGCTAGTCTGGAACGTCTTCCGGTGATTTTCGTTATACAGGATAACGGATATGGCATCTCTGTTCCTAAATCTGAGCAGACTGCCAATCGTAAAGTAGCTGAGAACTTCTCCGGTTTCAAGAATCTGAAGATTATCTACTGCAATGGAAAAGATGTGTTCGATTCCATGAATGCCATGACTGAGGCACGCGAATATGCGATCAGTACCCGTAATCCTGTGATTGTACAGGCTAACTGCGTTCGTATCGGTTCTCATTCCAACTCGGATAAACATACACTTTATCGGGACGAAAACGAACTGGAATATGTGAAAGAAGCTGATCCGTTAATGAAGTTCCGGCGGATGTTATTGCGCTATAAGCGCTTGACGGAAGAGGAACTGCTGCAAATTGAAGCTGAATCAAAGAAGGAACTATCTGCTGCCAACCGCAAGGCACTGGCTGCCCCTGAACCTGATCCTAAAAGCATTTACGATTTTGTGACGCCCGAACCTTATCAGCCGCAAAAATACAAAGAAGGTACTCATCAGGAAGAAGGAGAGAAGACTTTTCTGGTCAATGCAATTAATGAAACATTGAAAGCGGAATTCCGCCATAATCCGGATACCTTTATCTGGGGGCAAGATGTGGCTAACAGAGAAAAAGGCGGGGTCTTTAATGTGACCAAAGGCATGCAGCAGGAATTTGGCGAGGCGCGTGTATTCAGCGCACCGATTGCCGAAGATTATATTGTAGGTACAGCCAATGGTATGAGCCGCTTTGACCCTAAAATCCATGTAGTGATAGAAGGAGCTGAGTTTGCAGACTACTTCTGGCCTGCCGTAGAACAGTATGTGGAGTGTACGCATGAATATTGGCGCAGTAATGGTAAGTTTGCTCCGAATATCACTTTACGGCTTGCTTCCGGAGGATATATCGGTGGTGGATTATATCATTCCCAAAACATAGAGGGTGCTCTGACAACGTTGCCGGGTGCACGTATTGTCTGTACTTCTTTTGCGGATGATGCAGCCGGATTGTTACGAACCAGTATGCGTTCAAAGGGATTTACCTTGTTTTTGGAACCGAAAGCTCTATATAATTCGGTAGAAGCAGCAGCTGTTGTTCCGGAAGATTTTGAGGTTCCTTTCGGAAAGGCACGTATTCGTCGTGAAGGAACGGATTTGAGCATTATTACTTATGGTAATACTACCCATTTCTGCCTGCACGTAGCAGAGCAACTGGAAAAAGAAAGTGGTTGGAAAGTCGAAGTGATCGATATTCGTTCATTGATACCATTAGATAAGGAGGCGATTTTCGAATCGGTGAAAAAGACCAGTAAAGCATTGGTTGTTCACGAAGACAAGGTGTTCTCCGGTTTCGGTGCGGAACTTGCTGCTATGATCGGAACGGATATGTTCCGTTATCTGGATGGTCCGGTGCAGCGTGTCGGTTCTACATTTACTCCTGTCGGTTTCAATCCGATTCTGGAAAAAGAGATTTTGCCGGATGAGGCGAAGATCTATGAGGCAGCTAAAAAGCTATTGGAATATTAATGGAATAAAATGGAGGTATAGTATATGAAGAAGATTGGTTTGTTTTATGCCACCAAAGCTGACAGGACTACTTGGGTGGCGGAAAAGATTCAGAAAGAATTTGGTAAGGATAAGATAGATATAGTGCCTATTGAACAGGCATGGCAAAATGATTTTGCAGCTTACGATTGTTTTATAGTAGGTGCTTCGACATGGTTCGACGGTGAACTTCCGACTTATTGGGATGAGTTGTTACCGGAACTTCGTACGTTGGATTTGAAAGGGAAAAAAGTAGCTATCTTCGGTCTGGGTGATCAGATTCGTTATCCCGAGAACTTTGCTGATGGTATCGGACTTCTGGCTGAAGTGTTTGAGGAAGATGGAGCTGCATTGGCAGGCTTTACTTCTTCCGAAGGATATACTTTTGAACGTTCTAAGGCATTACGTGGTAATCAATGGTGCGGGCTGGTAATTGATCTCGATAATCAGTCCGGACAAGCAGAAAAGAGGATTAAGGAATGGTGCGAACAGGTGAAAAAAGAGTTTGATTTGAAACCTTAATACTTTATACCTGTTTTCTGATAACAAATGCTCATCTCGTACACTACCAGATGAGCATTTTGTATATCTAATCTTTACAGCACACGAACTTTACTGCTGCCCAGCGGTTCTTCTCCTTATGATGTACGAAGGTAAGTCCATTCTTTTCTGCTTCTTCGCGGATGAAAGGAATGTCATCTACATAGAATCCACTCATGTAAAGTTCCGATCCCGGATGCATACAGGCGACATATTGCTTCATGTCATTCAATAAGATATTCCGGTTAATATTAGCGATAATTATATCGAAGGGACCTTTGTCTGTGAGCGATGAAGCGTCTCCTTGTGAAACGGCAATGTCGTCTACACGGTTTAACTCGATATTTTCGATGGAGTTTCGTACACACCATTCGTCAATGTCGATAGCGGTACATGGACGCGCTCCCCGCATACGGGCAAGAATTGCCAAGATCGAAGTACCGCAGCCCATATCCAAAAGTGATTTATCTTTCAATTCATTGTCCAACAACTCTCCGATGATGAGGCTTGTCGTTTCGTGATGTCCCGTACCGAAAGCCATTTGTGGGTTGATAACGATATCATAGGTTGCCTGCGGTACATCTTGATGGAAGGTGCTGTGGATAACACATCGGTTGTCTATGACAATCGGCTGAAAGAAATTCTTTTCCCATTCTTCGTTCCAGTCTTTGTCTTCCGCTTCAACGTACGTATAGGAGATTTCCGTATCAGGCAGCGGGAAGTCGGCTATCGCATCCTTTATCGTGCCTTCATCACATAATGCCTGCTGTATGTATGCAGTCAGTCCGCCTTCGCTTTCAACAAAACTTTCAAATCCGGCTTCGCCTAATACGGCAGCCAGTACATCATTGACTGTTTCTGTGCATGGGCTTGTATGGAATGTGAACTCAAAATACTTCATAGTTGTTTTTAATTTGGTGAATCTTTTGCAAAGATAGTTAGAAATAGGGATTTCCCTATTATCCTTTGGGGAAAATCTCCCTAGAGTGGCGAATCTCTTCCTTATCTTTGTAATGTGAATAAGTTTAAGTAATTACATAAACCGAGATGATATGAAAAAGATTGTTTATTTCTTGCTAATTGCTTTATGCCTCCCTATAGGCTTGATGGCACAAAGCGTTGATGACGACCTTTATTTCGTACCTTCTAAAGACAAACAGGAGAAGAAAGAAACGACTCCGGAAAAGAAGGAACCGAAAAGGCAAGTCACGACCAACATCTATACATCACCGGGCACTACCGTTGTAGTTCAGGACCGCAAGGGAAAAACACGGGATGTGGATGAATATAACCGCCGTTATGACGCTCGTGAGAATGAATTCGTAATGGAAAACGATACCTTATATATAAAAGAGAAAGCTCAGCCAGACTTGGAAGGAGAATGGGTAACCGGTGAATTTGATGGTTCGCAAGAGGACTATGAATATGCCGAACGTATTATCCGTTTCCGTAATCCACGTTTTGCTATCAGCATTAGCAGCCCACTCTATTGGGACGTAGTTTACGGACCTAATTCATGGAACTGGAATGTATATACCGATGGCATGTACGCTTATGCTTTCCCGACATTTAGTAATCCGCTTTGGTGGGATTGGCGTTACAACTCCTACGGTTGGGGATGGAATTATGGCTGGGGATGGAATCGTCCTTACTATGGCTGGGGATATTACCCGGGTTCATGGGGCGGCTGGTATGGTGGCTACTGGGGTGGCTTCTATGGCGGCGGTGGCTATTGGGGACATCATCACCACTGGGGTGGTGGTCCTAGCTGGGGCTGGGGCGGTGGAGGCGGTCATAGAGACATGCTATACACCAACCGTCGTTCTCCTAACAGGAGTGTTAACCGTACAACTAGTGGTACTAGATATACTTCTAACCGATATCAATCTTCTCGTTCTTCATCTGTTCGTACATCTTCGAATAGAACAACTTCGGGACGTGTAGTAGGAACCAGAGAGAATAGTACACGGACAGGGGTAAGTACAAGAACTAGCTCTTCTCGTAGAGATACTTATACTCGCCCGAGTAGTACTCGTACTAGTACATCTTCAGGAATCAATCGTAGTAGTAGCACTCGTACCTCTTCTTCAAGAAGTGAAGGTACTTATAATAGGGGATCTTCTTCTAGAAGTAGCGGAACTTATTCAAGAGGAAGTAGTAGTTATACACCTAGTCGCTCTAGTAGCTCTCGAACATATACTCCTAGCAGCAGTAACCGCTCTAGTAGTAGTTCTCGAACATATACTCCTAGTAGCAGTAGTCGTTCTAGTAGTTCCAGTTCTTATTCTCCTAGCAGCAGTTCTTCTCGTTCTAGTGGTTCTTCATATGGCGGCGGAAGCAGTAGCAGTAGTCGTGGAAGTTCTTCCGGTGGCGGAGGTTCAGCTAGAGGTGGTAGTAGAAGATAAAACTATAGCATATAATAATATTTAAGGAAACGTATGAAAAAGAAAATAAATATAGCTGCACTTGCTCTTATTATGGTGGCAAGTGCAAGCGCCCAGACAATATACGATGGTGCTAAGTTTACGCAGAAGGATTTGAATGGAACTGCCCGTTTTGTAGGAATGGGAGGAGCAATGGGCGCATTAGGAGGAGATATTTCTACTATGGGGACAAATCCGGCTGGTATTGGTATATATCGTAGTAATGATATAATGGGAACTTTCGGCTTTTCTTCATTTGGTTCGGAAAGTAAATATGAAGGATCAAAGTTTAATGTTGATAAGACTCGTGGATCATTTGATAATATTGGATTTGTGTTTTCTTCTAAAATTGGAAATCAGACCGCTCTGCGTTATGTGAATTTTGGATTCAGTTATACTCGTTCCAAGTCATTTGATAAGTATATGACAATGGAGGGTTTGATAAACTTGGGTCCTGGAGGAACAATTCTTTCTCAGACTAATCAAATGACGAATCAAGCGAACGCTATGATTAAAGCAAACGGTGACTTTATTGGTAAGTTGGCTGATGATAAGATTAATCTGTTTACTGATAGTCAGGTCGGTTGGCTTGCTGCTGTTGGTTGGAATGGATATCTGTATAATGAAAATGATAAAAAGGATGGTTATACAGGTTATTTGCCTCAGCCATATTCATGGTATGATGGACATGAAAAAGGAGGAATCAATCAGTATGATTTTAATGTTGCTTTTAATATAAGTGATCGTGTTTATTTAGGATTGACTATTGGTGCATACGATGTTAATTATTCAAAGACTTCTACTTATGGAGAAGAGTATGGGGAATATATCGTAGAAAATGTGAATTATGGTACTCCAAGTTATGAAATGACTACTGAGAATAAAATAGATGGTTCAGGTGTGGATTTTAAGTTTGGAGCTATCGTGCGTCCATTTGAAGACTCTCCATTCCGTATTGGTGTTTCTGTTCATACTCCTACATTTTATAATTTGAAAATTAAAACGAATGTTAGAGCAGTGACATATACCCCTGATTTTGACTCTAAAAAATTAAGTGAGGCTGTGGTAGATTCTTATGATTTTACGAATGGTGTTGATTATGGATATGACTTCCGTTTCCGTACACCATGGAAATACAATCTAAGTCTCGGGTATACTTATGGATCATCTTTCGCTATTGGAGCAGAATACGAATATCAGGATTACTCCGCTATGCATTTTAGTTATTCGGATGGAGAAGCAATGGGATGGCAGAATCCTACAGCAAAAGAAATGTTGAAAGGTGTGAATACTTTCCGTATCGGTGCTGAGTGGAAAGTTATTCCTCAATTTGCTTTTCGTTTAGGCTATAATTATATGTCAGCAGCATTCAAAAAAACAGCTTTTAAAGATTTGAGCTACAATTCAATTAATACAGATACGGATTTTGCGAATGCAAAAGCAAATAATAATTATACATTAGGTATCGGTTATAGAGGATCGACTTTTTACGCTGACTTAGCTTATATGTATAGTACTTATAAGGAAGATTTCTATCCATTTGATGATGGAGCTTTAAAAAAGACTGATGTGACGAATAGCCGTAGTAAAGTGATGATGACTTTAGGTTTACGCTTTTAATTAGAAACTGTTTTCAATTTCAATAATAACTTTTGTGTGTTAGAGTCCCTGGAATGCTGAGTGTCTACAGCGGTTCCAGGGATTTCTTTATTATCTTTTCATTTACTGCCAAAGAAGGTTGTTTCTGTTTCGAATATTGCAATTTTATTAGCGGATATAATTATTCTTTTTGTTTAAAGAAAAAAAGCTACTTATTTTCTTGTTATTTAAAATAATTTCATATTTTTGTAATCGTAGTCAGAACCAAACTATGAAATTTTGATGTCCTCTCTACACACAGACTATTTTTATTAACCTTAAAAGAGCAGTATTATGTTTAAACCACTCAAATCAGTAAGTGTGCTGTTGCTCTTGTGTGCCATGCCGGCAGCAGTTTCCTATGCAGCCTCTGAGAATGGAGCAACAAGTGTGAATGTCACACAGCAAAACGGTACGTGTAAAGGTGTAGTAAAAGACAAGACAGGTGAAGCGGTTATTGGAGCTTCAGTTGTAGTCAAAGGTACTACAAATGGTGTAATTACCGACTTGGACGGTAATTTTGTTCTTTCCAATGTTCCTGACGGAGCAACGATTCAAATCTCTTATGTAGGTTATACCCCACAGGAAGTGAAGTTCACGGGTAAACCTTTAGACATTACCTTGCAGGAAGATACGCAGACACTCGATGAAGTTGTAGTGACAGCTTTGGGTATTAAGCGTCAGAAAAGGTCCCTCGGCTATTCTACAACGACAGTAGGAGGAAAAGATTTTACTGAAGCTCGTACAACGAACATTGGTAACGCACTTTCCGGTAAGATTGCCGGTGTTTCCGTTTCCGGAAACGCAACTGGTCCGGGTGGTAGTAGCCGTGTCGTAATTCGTGGTAATGCTTCTTTGACGGGAAATAACCAGCCGCTTTATGTTATCGATGGTGTTCCGTTCGATAATAGCAATATCGGTAGTGCAGGTCAATGGGGCGGTAAAGATATGGGTGATGGTTTGTCAAGTATCAATCCGGATGATATTGCAGATATTCAAGTTTTGAAGGGTGCTGCTGCATCTGCTCTTTATGGATATCGTGGTGGTAACGGTGCTATCTTGATTACTACTAAATCCGGTCAGAAAGGAAAACCGGTCTCCGTTGAATTCAACAATAACCTGGCTTTTGATGTGATTTATGATTACCGCGATTTCCAGAATGTCTACGGGCAAGGAACTCAGGGTAACCGTCCGCTTTCTGCAGATGTGGCAAAAGCAACGGAAACATCCAGCTGGGGTGAAGTAATGGATGGAAAAAAAGCAGTAAACTTCTTGGGTAACGAATATGCCTATTCTCCTGTAGATAACTGGAAGAACTTCTATCGTACAGGAATAAACAATACGACAACCTTGGCAGTAAGCGGTGCTTCCGATAAGATATCCTATCGTTTTGGTGTTTCCAATATGGCGGTAAAGGGGATACTTCCCAATTCCAGCATCAGTCAGCAAGGTATCAATATGAATACGACTTATGACATTTCTTCAAAAGTTCATTTGATGGTGAATGCCAACTACGTATTCGACAAGAATAAAGGTCGTTCTAACCTGTCCGATGGTAACAGTAATACGAATGCCGCACTTCTTTATCATGCCAATTCATTTGATATCCGTTGGATGGAACGTGAAAATCCGGATTGTGACTGGGGTACCGGTGCTGACGGCAAAGAGTTGTTAGGTGGTACGAATGGTTATTTTAATAATCCGTATTGGTTGCAGTACAGGGTTACCAATGAAACCAACCGTAATCGTCTAACCGGTGGTATGACTTTGAAGTATGATATCTTTGACTGGTTATACATTCAGGGTGCTGTGACACGTGACGGTTATAATCTGGAATATTCTGAAGTGAAGCCGATCGGTTCTGCTTCTCCGGAAGATCCGCGCGGTTATATAAAGGAATACACTCAGAACTTCTCTGAAATGAACCTGAACTATTTGATCGGATTCAATAAGACATTTGGAGACTGGAGTGTCGGTGCTACTTTCGGTGGAAACCGTCAGAGAAATATTACAAAGAAATACGGTCTGGATGATAAGGCCTCTTCATTCTTTGTGCCCGATTTTTATTCAAGCAGCAACACTGCGAAGCATGTGTATAAGAAAGAATATACAGAATATCGGGTAAATTCAATCTATGGTACTGCAGACCTTGGTTATAAGAATCAGGTATTCCTGAACTTAACCGGACGTAATGACTGGTTCTCTACACTGGACCCGGATAATAATCATTATTTCTATCCTTCTATCGGTATGTCATGGGTATTCAGTGATACATTCAAGACTCCCGACTGGTTTACTTTCGGAAAGGTGCGTGCATCTTATGCAGCTGCATCCAACGGAACCAAAGCATATCAGAATCTTCTTACCTATAAAGTAGATAATTACCAATCGAACGGACAGCCTGTAGTAACGATCAATAACTCGACCGTACCTAACAAAGGACTGAAACCGGTTCAGATTTCCGAATGGGAAATTGGTTTGAATCTCTCTTTCTTGGATAATCGCCTGTCATTGGATGCTGCATATTATGTAAAAACAACCAAAGATGATATCGTGCAGGTAACCACCAGTGGTGCTTCCGGTTTTGAATCAGCTATCCAGAATGTCGGAGAAATCAGAAATAATGGTGTGGAAGTAATGGTGAATGCCGTTCCTGTTCATACAAAGGACTTTAACTGGAATTCTACATTCAATATCGCTTATAACAGCAGTGATGTGAAATACCTGGGAATAGACGGAACGGGAGAAAAGATAAAAAGACTTACTCTTGACGGAGCCAACTCACGTGTAGGTAGTGTTTCTGTTCAGAATATCTTGGGACATCCTTATGGTGAATTAGTAGGTTATGAATACAAACGTACTTCGGACGGACAAGTTATTTTTGAAAACGGTCTTCCTGTACACTCAGACGAGGTTCAGGTATTAGGAAACGGCGTTTATAAGGTAACCGGCGGATGGCGCAATGAGTTTACTTACAAAAACATAACTCTTTCTTTCCTGATTGACTTCAAGGCAGGAGCTAAGATGTTCTCCGGAACCAATCTGTCTCTATACAGCAACGGTCTGCACAAGAATACCTTGCAGGGACGTGGTGCTGACGGTAAAGGAACAATGGTTGGCAATGGTGTAATGTCCGATGGCAAGGGTGGCTATGTGAAGAATACCGTAGCTGTTTCTGCACAAGACTACTGGCAGGCTATCACCAGTCAGAATATTGCTGAAGAGTTTGTTTATAATGCAAGTTTCATAAAACTGCGCGAGCTGTCAGTCGGATATACTTTGCCGCAGGCATGGTTGAATAAGCAGACACTTATAAAGGGTGTAACCCTTTCCTTAGTCGGTCGTAACCTTTGGACTATATTGAAGCATACGGATAATATTGATCCGGAATCTGCTTATAATAACGGTAATGCTCAAGGTCTGGAATTGAACGGATATCCAGCCACGAGAAATGTGGGATTCAATGTAAATGTTAAGTTCTAACATCTTAAATACTGTAACAATGAAAAAGTTTACTTTATATATATTGACGGCTTTCGGTCTGATGGGATTAGCGACAAGCTGTAATGACTTTGGGGATGTGAATAACGACCCTATGAACCTGAATCCCGGAGTGGTGGATTATAAAATGGAATTTACTCAGGTTGAAGCACAGATATGTGGCTCCGACTGGGACGTGTGGCGTAATGGCTGTATCTACACAGCCAACATGATACAGCATACGGCTAGCGTAGATTGGGCGTATGGAGTTTTCTATACATGGAACGATCAGTATAGTGGTGCTTATTGGGGAGGATTCTATTCCGGTGGGCGTGCAGCTATTCGCAATATTATAGATGTGATGAATAATTGGGAAGGAGATCCCGCTTATACGAATGAATATCAGATGTGCCGCATTCTGAAAGCATATATGTTTCAGAATATGACTGACCTTTATGGAGACGTTCCTTATTCTGAAGCAGGGCAGGGGTATTCTACCAATCCGATTCCGTATCCTAAATATGATACACAAGAAGCAATCTATAATGACCTGCTGAAAGAACTTGATGAGGCACAAGCTGCATTAAGCACTTCTGCCGGTAACACCATTGGGGCTGCCGACGTTATCTATGGCGGTGATGCTGCGAAATGGAAGAAATTTGCGAACTCACTGATGCTCCGGGTAGCCATGCGCCTGACCAAAGTTGCTCCTGATAAAGCGAAAACATGGGTAGCTAAAGCGGTTTCGAATGGTTTGTTCGTAAGTAACGATGATAATGCGATCGTCAGACATACCAATGGTTCACCAAGCGATGACTCTGCCGAACCTTACGGAAAAGTATTTTCTAGTCTGGATACTCAGGCGTTCTATATCAGCGAAACATTTATAAACATCCTTCAGGACGATCCTCGCCTTCCTTTGATTGCTACAGTTTGTACCAGAGATCCTAAACCGGGATGGGGAGATGCCGATTTTGATTTAGGTGACAACACGGCTGCTAAGCAGAAAGGTATGCCGGTTGGCTATGATGTGGCAGGAGGAGAGTGGGATCTGAGCAAAGCTCCGGGATATCCGGGAGAAAATTGGAGAAAAGCATATTCTGTTCCTAACCGTACAGTCTATGCACGTCCGGATTCACCCTCTATGCTTGTCACTCATGCCGGTAACCTGTTATTATTGGCTGATGCAGTGAAACGTGGACTCTATACAGGAGATGCAGAAAAACTCTATAAAGATGGAGTAACTGCTGCCATGAAACAATTCTCCTATTATGAAAAAGCCTCTGCTACGATTACAGATGATGCAATAACTGCCTATCTGAATGCAAATTCGTTGGATGCTGATACGGAAAAGGCATTGGAACAGATTAATACGGAATATTATATCCATACGTTCTGTAATGAGTATGAAGCTTTTGCAAACTGGCGTCGTACCGGATATCCTAAATTAACCCCGTCTCAAAATGCAGCCAGCTATCCTAACAATGTGACAAATGGAGAGATTCCTCGTCGTTTCATTTATCCGGCAAGCGAAATAACAGCCAATCCTGTTAATTACAACGATGCAGTAAAGAGACTCAGCGACGGTGATAAGATGACATCACGTGTATGGTGGGATAAAAAATAATATGTTATAAATAAGTCGGTCGGTTCTTGGGGACTGACCGGCCTATTATATAGTTTTTAGGTCTAAATAAAAAACGGGATTCTTTGCAGAGTCCCGTTCTTTTATTTATATAATCTGCAAGATTGTCTTTAAGTGCAATCTTCTTATCTGTACAATGGAACATTACCATCAATAATACCGCCTCCGAATCTTTTTGATAATCTGACAGAAAGTGTGCTTCCGGCTTTTAAATCAAGATCTTCCACTGCACTGATCTTCTGGGTGACTCCTCCGACAGTGATCGTTCCTATTTCCTCTCCGGCACTGATCTTTTGCGGGAGAACATTGGTAGTAATGCCTTCGGATACTTTCTTTACTTCGATATTCTCTGACAGCGCATTTTCGTTGATTTCAATGGTACCGTTCAATAAATCCTGTGTACCTTCGTTTTTCAGGCTGAGCGCAACTTTAGCTTCGCCTTCATACGGACGATCATTCTCATCAAGTATAATAACCGGCACGGTCATTCGTTTGAATTTCAGCGATACATTCTGGCTGCCCGGAGCTGCTTCCGCTGTTCCGAACAAGTGCTCCTGACCTCCTTTTAAATAGCGTTTGTTACCGCTTGATCTGGTGGCGGCTCCATCTGTCAGTGCAGGATAATGGGCGTAGAAGGTTACTGTGCCTGTGGCAGTTCCTATTTCGTTCCATGCGCGGCTGTCTTTGCCAACAATAAACGGAGTATAGTCCTGACCGGAAGCAGCCATGGAGATAACTTCTCCTGTAGTGATACTGTTTCTGGCAGGGAACAGATCATTGCTGGTACGGGTAAGCGGGTCAGAAAGAGCGTCATCGATAGAGATAGAGAAGTTGGTTGCTTCTTTACTTGTTTCTTGCAGTTCATCCTGTTGCTGGCAACTGAACAAACATCCTGCGGCTAGAAGAATCAAAAAGTTTTTTCTTTTCATTTTACTAAGTATTAACGGGGTTAAGTGAGATTAGATGCTAATATTCTACTTTATCTTCTTTGGACATCCAGGCTTCGAAGGCTGTAATGGCTTCGTTGTGCAATAACACTTCAGATGGAAGTTTTCTGTCGGCAGGCTTTAGAGCCAGCTCATCATAAATAAAGGAATCGTCGAAACCGATGTTTTTGGCATCCGTCTTGTTGTTTCCATAATACATTTTGTCCAGCCGTGCCCAATAAATGGCACCCAGACACATCGGGCAAGGTTCGCAGGAAGTATAGATTTCGTATCCGCTGAGGTTGAATGTTCCCAGTTTGGCGGCTGCGGCACGTATGGCGCTAACTTCGGCATGAGCGGTGGGATCACATGAAGAGGTTACTCTGTTGACTCCTGTAGCTATAATTTCCCCTTCTTTTGTTGCAATGACAGCCCCGAACGGGCCTCCACCATTAGCAACATTTTCCTTGGAAAGCTCTATTGCTTTCCTCATTAGTTCTTCTTTGGTCATAGTTATAAAAAATAATATCGTTAGTTTTGCTTTTATTGCTACCTTTCGCAAATATAAAGAAAACTAACGATAGAATATAATGATTAAATTATTTTTAAGAAATAAACAGGGCTGGGCTTTATCTTAGAGCTTCCCTAATATTTTGTCCATTACCCAGTTAGTCAAGGTAGCACTTTCTCCGTTGCAGGAGCAGATGGACTTACCGAGCAGATGATCTACTACTGCCTGAATAAGAGGCTGTTGAACGTGCTCAGGATTGCCGATACAGATTTCCTCACGACCGCGTTCGGTGTGCAGACCGATCGGTTCGTACGTGAAGACAGAGAAGCAGATCATACCTTTATCTCCAATAATTTCGATGCGGTCTTCACGGGCGGAATCATGGGCGACAAAGCACCATGAACCACTGCCGACCAATCCGTTGTCGAACTGGAAGCAGGCGCTCAGCGTATCTTCGGCAGGATAAAGCCCTCCGCGATTGCTCTTATATCCGCTGGCTTCGAGGATGCAGCCGAACATATCTTGCAGCAAGTCGATCTGATGCGGGGCGAGGTCATAGAAGTAACCGCCACCGGCAATATCAGCCTGTACACGCCAAGGAAGATTTTCACGGTTGTAATCCAAATCACGTGGCGGCTGTGCAAAGCGGACTTGTACGTTGATGACATTACCGATAGAGCCGTTTTCCACCATTTCTTTCACTTTCTGAAAGTAGGGGAGATAGCGGCGGTAATATGCGACGAAACAGGGAACACCCGTTTCCTGTGAAATACGGTTGATGCGTGTACACTCCTCATAAGTGACAGCCATTGGTTTTTCAATATAGGCAGGCTTGCCTGCTTTCATAGCCATAATGGCGTAGGTAGCGTGTGAAGAAGGAGGAGTGGCGATATAAATGGCATTTACTTCCGGATCGTCTATCAGTTCCTGAGCGTCATCATACCATTTCCTGATTCCTCTTTCTTTCGCGTAAGCCTTTGCTTTGGCGCCGTCGCGGCTCATTACAGCTACTACTTCAGAATGTTCTACCTTTTGAAAGGCGGGGCCACTTTTGGTTTTGGTTACTTCTCCGCAGCCGATGAAGCCCCATTTAATCATCTTTTCACTCATAATATACCTATGTGCTTGTTTTAACAACTCCCAAAGATAAAGCTATTTTTTATTAAGAACAACTTTATTGATTGTTAACTGTCAGAAATAGGCAAGGGTCTGAGTTTTTACTTTACCAGTACCAGCATACGCCGAAAGAGAACGGATAAAGTTCGGGGCCTTTGTTCTTCTCAAAGAGTCCGTAGGTAGAGTAACGCATATACACGCCTAAGTCCGCATAACCGGCTTGTGCAAGTAAGTTGATACCTAGCGGGCGTCCGTTCAGTCCCTTGTCAATCGTCTTCTTCGATCCGTTGACTTTGGCTTTGGATCTGAATCCGTGACGTATTTCGGCTTCGGGACCTACAGCAAAGAACAAAGGACCTTTGCCGTTGAGCCGTGTTTGCCATTCGATAGAGAGCGGAATGCGGAAGTAGAAATAGCGCAGACGGCTTTTGCTGTACTCTGTAGGCTCTTCTGCTTCCATGCCGGAGTAAATTTCAGTCACTCCGTCTATTTCACGAAATGCATCATTGCCGTCCAGGCGCATACTGCGGTATCCCCATCCCAGTCCGATGGTGATTCCCCAGTTATAGGTAGGTGCAAAGGCGTGCGAACCGGTAAACAGATTACCGCCTATCTCCCATGAATGGCTGGCGTTGAGGTCGGCACCGTTCGACGGGTTGAATGAGAGGAAGTCATTAGACAGTCGGGTGTAGCCGATGTAGAATCCGCCGGCATGAGGCTCGAACCTGTTTTTCTTGTTGTTTTTCTTCGAGAAAGGGAGAGCGCTCAGCACGGTACGGCTTTCCGTACTCTGCCCGTTCAGGTAGACTCCTTCGAAGATTTGCGCGTTTGTTATCGTATCTCCGCCGGATGCGCTTTCGTAGAGTTTCACTTTAATCTTGTCGCCTTGTTCCTTGATCACGATCTTCCGTCCGTTGACGTAAAGTGTTGTATCCTGCGGTGTACTTTCATTTTGTGCCATGCCGCTCATTGGAGCTATCATGAGCCATAGTAATAATAGTTTGTTCATATTAGTATTTCTTTATCAGTTTTTTTATTCTTTCTTCATGAATAACATGGTGATCAGGTCGTCGGCATCCAGTTCCCCTTCGATATAGATAAGGGTAGCCGAGTCTTTCTTTCCGGTTTTAAAGAGGATAAAGCGGTTTACATCCTCCTTAAGCTGGGGAAGCTGGTAATAGCCGGACTTGATTTGTCCGTTGGAAACCACTTCTTTCACTTTCTTTGCTTTCTTCTTGTCAGCTTCCAGACAACGGAGAATCGTAGGAAGTGCATCGCTGACATCCTTGAAAACTAGACTTTTATAGAGAGTCATCTGGTAAGTTTCCAGCATTTCATTGGATAGCTCTACCATAGTCACCCCTTTTTGCTTTCCGTACTTCTGAAAGACGGTGGCAATCTGTAGTCCCTGTTGGGCGGCTGCATGAGCAGCGAATGTAAGTAACAGGGCGATTAGTGTGATACGAATGATTTTATTCATCATAATTATATGCTGTTTTTATATTATTCTTCAAATAAGGTGGCGAACACTTCTTCCTCGCTGAGGCTGACGTCACGGAAGGCGACCATCGCCTGTTCGCGGATTAAATGAACATCCGTATATTCCTTACCGTCAATGATCACATAGTTGGCCGGTGCAGGGGATAGATGACGGTAGATACCGGAGATGCCTACGAGTAGCAGGATGGCGGTAGCGGCAGCACCGAGACTGTAAGTCAGATACTGTCTGATCGTTTTTGTCTTTTTCTCGAATGGGGCGAGTTCCGGCATTTCGGTGGCATTGCATTTGCCGGAGATTTCCGGAAGTTCCTTCTGCTCCGCTTCGAAGAAAGCGAACATCGGGCGATATACCTCCAGATGTTCCGGTACGAGCCCTTCGGCAAAGAAACGTCGTAGCCTGCGCTCTTCTTCGCAAGTGGTTTCTCCTTCGAAATATTTGTTTAGCAAGGTTTCTATATCTTTCATGCTTTGTTCCTCCTTTTTCGTTCTTGTATCGTTTGCAAATAGACGTCCCTTACTTTCTTGCGGGCCCTCGACAGATTACTGCGGATGGCTTCCGCGTTGCAGCCGGTGATTTCGGCAATCTCGTCCGTCTCGTACTCTTCGATGTCCTTCATGCGGATAATCGTTCGTTGCACGGTAGGCAGGGAGTCGATAATTTCCCGCATTAGTCTGAACTCATCTTTCTCTTCCAGCAACCGGTCTGGAGTAGCCGAAGGGGTGGGAGCCTGTACACGGTCGAGTGATAGAGTGTCCGGTCGCTTGGCACGCCACATATCCATGCAGAGATGATGCGTCATGGTCATGGCTACGGCTTCGATGCTTCTGTACTCATCTAGCTTCTGGCGCAGATTCCACAGCTTCAGCATGACTTCCTGTACGGCATCTTCCGCATCCGAAGGATCATCTGTCATCCTTCGGGCGTAGTTCAGCAGCTTGTCTCGAAGGGGCACAACGGTTATTTTAAATTGTTTCAGTTCCATTTACACTGATAAGACGGTGGCGGATTAAAAACGTGACATCGAAAAGGGAATTTTTTTCAAAAGTAGAGTAAATTTTTGTCAAGAGCAACTTTATTGATTGTTAACTCTTGGGAGCTGTCCGGAAACAGAGCTTCTGTTTCGGGAGAACAAAGCATCGGTTTATGGATAACAAAGCATCTAATTAGTCATAACAAAGCATCTAATTTTCATAAGATACTATGTTAAGTATGGTAACAACCGAGGTAAAACGGACTAAGCTCGGGGGTAAAATGAGCAAAAAGCAGGGAAAAAGACAGATTTTCATTCATTGTAACAAAAAGAAAGGAGGGAACTGTGATTCCCTCCTTTACGTGTAGTTTAACTGAAACTACTTTATGATTACGTTGACAAAGATACGACATTCAAATGCGAAAGTCAAGTCTTTGGCGTATTATTTTTATCTATTTATCACCATAGTATTTCCGGTAAATCTTTTGATACTCTTTTTCTTTTTGGAATTTATCCAGCCATGTATTCAAACTATCGAGCAATGCGGGTGATTGCTTGCTGACTGCCCACGAGTAGAATTGAGTAAAGCTGATAGCGGTATTGATATCTACCTGCGGCAATGAGTCTGCCACTGCACGGGCAATGCTTTCATCACAGACGGCATAATCGATATCTCCATGAGCAACTAACGAAATCAACTGCTCTGAACCGTATTTCTCTATTTCCTTTATATAGATAGTATCTCCGATTTCATTTCCCAAATTCTGAATACGCAGAATAGAAGGCGAACCTTTTACCACATGAAGTGTCTTTTGGGCTAAGTCTAACTGGTTCCGGATATAAAGAGAATCATTCTCCCCGTTCGCTTTTCGTTGCACCAGCACCTGCTTGTTGAGTATGATGGGAGAGGTGAGAAGCAGGGAATCTTTCAGTTCGCTGGTTGCCAGTATTCCGTAAGCTATGACATCGTAGCGTCCGTCGCTTAATCCTCTCAGCCGTTCATCGAAGCTCATGACAGGAGTTATTTCAGTTTTCAGCCCCTTGTCACGTGCGAACGCTTCTATCAGTTCATAATGGAATCCGGAGACAGTGTCACTGTCTACATAGAAACTGATTGAATTATATTCGGTGGCTACACGCAGAATACCTTCTTTGGCGATGGCTGCATAATCACGCGGATGCCCCAGAGGCTTTTCCTGCTTACCGCAATAGCGGACAGAGAAGATGAGTGCCAATACAATGACTACCGGCAACAGATATCTGAATAGTCTCAATTTCGGGCGCGTTTTCATAAGTCATAGAGGTTTTGTTAATCATAGAAGTTCCATGAAAGTCCGAATTTCAGCACACGTGGGTTAATGGGGTAATGAGGCGCCAAGAAGTAATTAGGTTTGCTCATTCCCTGATTGACGTGATACATCATCACATAGAAACGGGTACGTTTCAAGTGTAAGTTAGCATAAACATTCACTATCGGATAACCGCCTATCTCTACTTTACCTTCTTCCGGTTGCAGATAGAACTGCTGTGTTGCAGGCATATAAGCCGGAGCATCATATTTAGTGAAGTAACGTACATCAGCACCTAATTGTACACTCAATACTTTTTTCGCCAGCTTGAACTGCATATAGAAGTTATGATACAGTGACAGTTCCGGTAATGGAAGTACGGTCTGATCACTGGATTTCTGCCAGATCACTTCATTGTCCAGATGGAAGATTCCCACTCTGAAATCCTGATTGAAGCAAGCTGATAACACCTGCAAGCTACCACCTTTCTGTTCCGGTAATGCCTGCTGGTTGAAGTAAGTATAGTTCTTTATGTTTTCAACTCCGGCTCTTAAGCGGGTCCCCCAATTAGCTATGCTCAGCTCGCCTTCGATGCGGGTACGGAATTCCTTATCCATATCATCATCCCACCAGAAATGTTTGGATTGATAATGACGCATATAGAATGGAGCAAGTTTATTACTGATTTCTCCGCGTGCGATTACACTGACAGTATCTTTCCATAAGGGGATATTTAAGTCGATGTCTCCTTTAACATCAAACTGCCCGATAGCCTTTCCTGCCATTCCCACTTCACCGATTGCGTGATAATGAAGAAAGTTTCCCTGTTTTTTAGTCAGTTCACCACCAATATAGATTTCTGTCTCATTGAACTTATCCTGCTTTAATGGGTCCATACTCATTAATGAGTATTTGCTCAACTTATGTGAGGCAAAGGCTGTCAACCCTGCTTTTGCATATTTGTTGAAGCCTTCGAGCAAGGCAATTCCTATTGTATTCTTGATTCCAACATAGACAGTACTGTCTCTGACGAATGTATTCTCTGTATCAAGGTGTGTTTGCTTATAATAGTTATCTACATTATCATCCGAACGGAAATTATGGCGTGACCGTTCTACCTGAATGGTATGTATAAAGCTGGTGACCGGAACAAATTCCTGTTTGGCAGGCATCGTATCGTTTTCTGCCTGCGGAATATCCCGATGGAATCCCAGGTTATAGCGTTGTGTCAGAAAGATATAGAAGTCATGGTTACGGTTGGCACTGGCATTGAGTACGGTAGGGATATTGACAGATTCATATTCTTTTCTTCCTTCTGCCATTTCTTCCGGTGCGGTAATGTAGCGGTCGTCAGTGATACCACCGTTCTCATTCGTTTTCAGATAGTTGTTGCTATAGATTCCCTGCACCTGATAGCGGTCGCCAATGTAACTACCGAAAAGCGCGGCATTAAAATAAGAAGTGTTTTGATTATTATAGTAGCCTCGGCCATACAGATAATCAATATTAAAGCCGAAAGCCAACTTCTTGTTTACATTGACTGAAAAATAAGATTTGAAACGTTCTTCTCCATTTTGCTTATTACCGGCCTTGTGATAGGTCAGGTTAGTATAAGGAACATTACTGTTCGTAAAGTTAAATTCCGTCGGGCGAATGAAAAAGCTGGAGAAAGGCTCCATAAAGATGGTTGGTTCCGGATAACGGCGCTCAAAGAAGATACGCGACAGACGCGGTGAACCTAAATTGGCCAGATAATTATAATGTCCGGTGATTCCTTCTGTAAGATTCGTATTCTGAAAGTGATGGTAAGTTGTATCTGCCGGAATCATTGTCCGGTCGCCTAATTGGTTCTTGATACGCCACATATATAGTGTAGGCGGCAGTCCCTGTACTTCAACATTGGCACTATCCAGTTTGTCCGGAATCATGGCAGGGTCTACCTGATTACCATATTGGTCGCGTCCGTTCTCGTCGATTTGCTGGCGGGCAGGGTTGAGCTGCGCATGGATAGCACTCAGTCCTACAACGGAGAATAATATATATAATAGTAAGATTCGTCTCATAATTGGAGGCAAAGATACAGGAAAAAATGACAATTGACAATTGACAATTAACAATTAACGTCTGTATGCGTTATTTTGCCATTTTATGTCAATTGTCAATTACCAATTATTGTGTCATAACCGTTAATTGTCAATCATTGCCAATTATCAATTGTCAACTGTCAATTGTCAATTATTTAGACTTCATGGATTAATTCCATCCCTTTTTTGATCGCTTCCTCGTTCATAGGAATCAAGTGGTGATGGCGTTCCGGAAGAGTTTTCTTCAATCCTTTGATGACGTTTTCCAGAGTCACGATAGGACGGAGTTGCAGCAGACCGCCAAGTACGATCATATTGAAGGCTTTCGCGTTATTCATTTCGTTGGCAGCATCCATTGCGTCGATGCGGTATACTTTGATATCCTTACGGGTAGGAGGGTTGATAATCCCATATCCGTCGTAGATCAGGATACCGCCCGGTTTTACCTTGCTTTCGAACTTTTCCAGTGAAGGCTGGTTCAGTATGATCGCCGTATCATATTTACTCAGGATCGGTGAAGAGATTTTGTCATCGCTGACAATCACTGTCACATTGGCTGTTCCGCCTCGTTGTTCAGGACCGTATGCCGGCATCCAGCTCACTTCTTTTCCTTCCATCAGTCCGGAATAAGCCAGAATCTTACCCATGGACAATACGCCTTGTCCACCGAATCCAGCAATAATTATTTCTTCTTTCATTGTTCTGTTGACTTTTGCGTTATTCTTTATCTTTTAAATCACCCAGCGGATAGAATGGGAACATATGTTCCTCCATCCATTTATTTGATTTTTCCGGAGTCATCTTCCAGCCGGAGCTACAAGTTGATACGATTTCTACCAGGTTGGAACCTTTGCCGTTCATCGAATTTTCGAATGCCTTGCGTATTGCCTTCTTGGCTTTGCGGATAGCGGGCACTGATTGTACCGACTGACGGGTAACGTAAGCAGTTCCTTCCAGTTGGGCGGCAATCTCGGTAATCTTCAATGGATAGCCGTGCAGTTCGACATCACGTCCGTAAGGACAAGTAGAACTCTTCATGCCTACCAGAGTCGTCGGAGCCATTTGTCCGCCGGTCATACCGTAGATAGCGTTATTGATAAAGATAATAGTAATATTTTCGCCACGGTTCAGTGCGTGAATTGTTTCGGCAGTACCGATACAAGCCAGGTCACCGTCACCCTGATAAGTGAAAACGAGACGGTCGGGCCATAAGCGTTTGATAGCTGTAGCCACCGCAGGTGCACGTCCGTGAGCAGCTTCCTGCCAGTCTATATCCAGATAGTTGTAGGCGAAAACTGCGCATCCTACCGGAGAGACTCCCACCGTTTTTTCTTCCATACCCATTTCCTCAATAACTTCGGCAACGAGCTTGTGAGCCACACCGTGACTGCAACCCGGGCAGTAGTGCATGGCATTATCATTCATCAGAGTCGGTTTTTTATAAACCAGATTCTCAGGTTTGATTATTTCTTCTTTAGTCATAACTTCTTCTCCTTATCTGTTGGTGAACCGTATAAAAAACTCCATCAGCTTGACAAAGATTG
>DXOL01000059.1:0-115668 GCA_019412825.1 Bacteroides thetaiotaomicron
TCATAAAAAAACTGCACTCCTAAAGTTTTGTGTCTAACTTTTGGGGTGCAGTTCAGATAACAATCTGTTCCGGGGCATTTTGTATATGGTTACCTTACTTTTCAGATATCCAGTCCCATGATATAATCATTCATATAGTACCCGTTGCCAATCGGAAAATCCCCTTCCCGCAACTTTCTCATACCCATCCGTTCATAGAACAGTAAAGCCTTGTTGTCACGGTTCACGTTAAGCTCCATTAAGCAAGGTTCCGGATGCACCTCCTTGATATATCTGACAGCTTCTCTGAATAAAAAGCTGCCGCAGTGCGCACCCTGAAAATGGGGGAGGACATAGATTTTCTGAAGATGGAACACATTTTCTTCCTGTTGCTGTACGGAGACATAGCCGCAGGGCTCACCCCCTTCATACGCGATAAAATAAACATGACCTTCTTCTTCCATTTGTTTCCGGATATTTTCGGGAGAGTACATCCAGTCCATCATATAATCCAGTTGTCCGGGAGATAAGATCTCTTGGTAAGTGGCGGGAAATACTTCACCGGCCATTTGGTTGATCAGACCGCAATCATCTATCCTTGCTTTTCGAATAGTAAACATACGTATTTTCTTTTTTGTGGTTTTATGAGCTGCAAATATAGCTATTATTTCTTTTTATAATAAGGAGAAAACTTCTTAATGATTTAATTATTATTAAATTATAGTACTTTGCAATGCAAGGTACTAAAGTAATGCATATATTTGTCCTGTCAAAAAGAAAAATAACAATGAATGTAGACAATGTAAAATCTCAGATGAGAAAAGGCATGTTGGAGTATTGCATCATGCTTTTACTGCACAAAGAGCCGGCTTATGCTTCTGATATTATTCAGAAGTTGAAAGAGGCGCAGCTGATTGTGGTGGAAGGTACCTTGTATCCATTGCTGACACGTTTGAAGAATGACGATTTGTTGAGTTATGAATGGGTAGAATCCACGCAGGGACCTCCTCGCAAGTATTATAAGCTCACAGAAAAAGGAGAGGCCTTTTTAGGCGAGCTTGAGATATCCTGGAAGGAACTGAACGAGACCGTGAATCATATTGCTAGTAGATAATTCGATAAAGAAGAAATAATAATGAAAAAAACATTGACTGTAAACTTAGGAGGAACTGTCTATCATATAGATGATGATGCCTACCGCTTGCTGGACGACTATCTGTCCAACCTGAAACATTTTTTTCGCAAACAGGAGGGGGCGGAAGAGATTGTGAATGATATCGAGATTCGTATTGCCGAGCTGTTTGCCGAGAAAGTGTCCGCAGGAAAGCAAGTCATTACCATTGCCGATGTGGAAGAAATAATTGCCCGTGTAGGCAAGCCGGAAGATTTTGGCGTATCTGATGACGAATCCGAACCGCATAAGAAGGAACAGACAGCTTCTTCCGGTCAAGGATATACACGGACCACTACAGCCCGTCGCCTGTTCCGTGATCCGGATAATAAGTTGCTTGGAGGAGTAGCTTCCGGACTGGCTGCTTATTTTGACTGGGATATCACGCTGGTGCGTATCCTGATGATCGTATTATTGTTTGTTCCCTATTGCCCGATGATTATCCTTTATATTATAGGGTGGATTATCATTCCCGAAGCACGTACGGCAGCAGAGAAGCTGAGTATGCGTGGCGAAGCGGTAACCATAGAAAATATAGGCAAAACGGTGACGGACGGATTTGAACGGGTTGCCGACGGGGTCAATAACTTTGTGAACTCGGACAAACCGCGTACCTTTCTGCAGAAAGTAGGAGATGTATTTGTGACGATCGCCGCTATCATTCTTAAAATATTCCTGGTAGCTCTTGTCATCATTTGCTGTCCGGTATTGTTCGTGCTCGCTGTGGTGATAGTAGCTCTTGTGTTTGCGGTGATTGCTGCGCTCGTTGGCGGCGGAGCTCTGCTTTATGAAATGCTTCCGGCTATTGACTGGACGCCCATAGCTACCATATCTCCTGTGATGACATTGCTTGGTACCATTTCAGGAATTGCCCTCATTGCCATTCCATTAGGAGCTTTTCTGTACACTATCATGCGTCAGTTGTTCCATTGGTCACCGATGGGGACCGGCTTGAAATGGTCACTGTTTATCCTATGGGTATTGGGACTGGTCATCGTGATTATTAATTTGTCAGCTCTCGGATGGCAGTTGCCGTTGTATGGACTGCATTGCTTTTAATATAAGATTGTTCTATTAAAAAAGAATAATATTTATTCTTTTTCTGAGAAATGTGCCCCGATAGTGTGTCCGGGGTACATTTTTTGTTTGTCCTTCTTTGTAAATCGAGATTTTTAATTAAGTTGTGAAGACTTATTCAATAGATAAAGAAAATGGGTGAACATATATGTTTCAGGAGAAACGAACGTTTGGCTACCGTCAATCCTTATTGGAGAGGAAATCCGATGGTACGCGGACGTTTTTTTAACAGGCAGCACCGTTTCCGTCCCGGTATGGGAAGTGTGCTGAAATGGCGACTGTCCCCCAATCCCCAGCGGAAAGAAAAGAAAACGGTGAAGTGGGACCCGAAAGTCTGTTATCTTCGTTCGCTGGATGCTGTGGTGGGAGATTCTTTAATATGGCTGGGACATAATTCCTTCTTCCTTCAGCTGGCAGGTAAAAGAATCATGTTCGATCCCGTTTTCGGAAACATCCCTTTTGTGAAAAGACAGAGTGAGTTTCCTGCCAATCCCGACATTTTTACAGAAATTGATTACCTGCTTATCAGTCATGATCATTTTGACCATCTGGACAAGCAAAGTATCACCCGTTTGCTGAATAATAATCCGCAGATGAAACTGTTTTGCGGTTTGGGAACTGGAGAACTGATAAAGAGTTGGTTTCCGGAAATGAAAGTGATCGAGGCCGGCTGGTATCAGCAATTGGAAGATGAAGGGCTGAAAATAACTTTCTTGCCGGCACAGCATTGGAGCAAACGTTCCGTACGTGATGGAGGGCAGCGATTGTGGGGAGCTTTCATGCTGCAAGGAAATGGTGTTTCTCTCTATTATAGCGGAGACACAGGGTATTCTACCCATTTTAGGGAAATCCCGGATCTGTTCGGAGCTCCGGACTATGCCTTGTTGGGTATCGGTGCATATAAACCCCGCTGGTTCATGCGGCCTAATCATATATCCCCTTATGAATCACTGACTGCCTCCGAAGAGATGCACGCAGGAATAACCATTCCGATGCATTACGGTACATTTGATTTGTCTGATGAACCCTTGCATGATCCGCCTAAAGTATTTGCGGCAGAAGCAAAGAAAAGAAAGATTCGTGTGGAAATCCCTTATCTGGGAGAAATCGTAAAACTAAGTAAAAGAAAGTAATTATAAAATAAACTGAGAGATGAAGAAGTTAGAAGTAAAAGACCTGAAAGAAAATTTCTTTGAGGCGATTGGCAAAGAATGGATGCTGGTCACTGCCGGCACCAAAGAGAAATTCAATACAATGACTGCCAGCTGGGGTGGCATTGGCTGGCTTTGGAATAAGCCTGTTGCTTTTGTTTTTGTCCGCCCCGAACGATATACGTATGAGTTCATCGAGAAAAGTGATTATCTGACACTTTCTTTTTTGGGCGAAGCAAATAAGAAGATTCATGCGGTTTGTGGCTCAAAGTCCGGTCGTGATACGGATAAGGTGAAAGCAACCGGATTAAAGCCGGTCTTCACAGAACAGGGAAATGTGCTTTTCGAACAGGCCCGCCTGAGTCTGGAAGGAAGAAAACTGTATGCGGATAACATTAAACCCGAATGTTTTCTGGATAAAGACTCCTTGGAGAAATGGTATGATGATGCTCATGGAGGTTTTCATAAAATGTATATAGTAGAAATCGAAAATATTTGGGAGGGAGATTAATTCTCCCTTTTTTTATTTTTATCGGTAAAGCTTTGATAAGTGATATAAATATTATACATTTGCCCTAAACTAAACTATTGTAACACAACTAAAACTAAGCGTTATGAAAACAAAAATGTTCTTTCTTTGGGGGATTTGCGCTGCTTTCGCAGCTTGTAGTAGTGATTATGAGGATATGTCTCCAAAACCTGTATTATTGAAAGTTGTTTCCTGTGACTTTGTGCAGGAGGATGCGGATAAAATAATCCCAGTAGAAGGTGAAGCTTTTGGAGTATCGTCTGCAATAAACGGGGTAAGTACTCCTGCTTTAATTGAATATAAATGGGAAGATGCTGGTAAATACTCTTCATTATTCGTTTTATCCGAAGGAGAAATGCCAAAGGCTGATAATTTAGCGTTGTTAGACATAACTATTCCGACACTTAAAAAAGATGGAACATTTTCTGATACCGGACTCCCGGTTCCTATCTTTATGGGATATACTTGGGAGTATGATGAAGGAGTAAAGACTCCAACGTATGTTGAATTTACGCTTCCTGAGTATTCAAAAGCTAAAGTGTTTGCTCAAAGATCTGGCTATGAATGTAATATGACTTTCTATTTAGTTTTGGAAAATATAAATACAGGAGAAATTTTTAATCTAAAAGGCAGGTGGAAAGGAGTACAGATGATGAATAGAACATTGACTCCTTCTGTGTCAAAAATGGATTGAATGATTTATTAGTGAATGCAGAAGGCTCTGAACTCAATTTGATTTGAGATCAGAGCCTTTATTATTTGTCTTATATCAAAGATTTATTTTGCAGGAGTCTTCAGCCACTTATCCAGCCACTCAAAGAAAGTGCGTTGCCACAAGACACCATTCTGCGGTTTCAGTACCCAGTGGTTTTCATCCGGATAAATCAGCAATTCTGCAGGCACGCCACGCATCACAGCGGCATCAAATGCGGCCATAGCCTGATTAGCCAAAATACGGAAATCTTTTTCTCCATGAATACAGAGAATCGGGGTATCCCATTTTTCTACGAAGAGGTGAGGGGAGTTGGCGAAAGTACGCTGTGCTATCGGATTCTGTTTTTCCCAGTACGCGCCGCCCATATCCCAGTTGGCAAACCATTTCTCTTCTGTTTCCAGATACTGCATTTCCATATTGAAGATTCCGTCATGAGCGATAAATGCCTTGAAACGTTTGTCGTGATGACCGGCTAACCAATATACGGAGAATCCCCCGAAACTAGCGCCCACACATCCCAGACGATCTTTATCTACATACGATTCTTTTGCCATCTCGTCGATAGCAGTGAAATAGTCCTTCATACACTGGCCACCATAATCACCACTAATCTGTTCGTTCCATTCCACTCCGAATCCCGGCAATCCGCGACGGTTCGGAGCTACGATGATATAGTCGTTGGCAGCCATAATCTGGAAGTTCCAGCGATAAGACCAGAACTGACTTACCGGACTCTGAGGACCACCTTCACAGAACAGCAATGTCGGATATTTCTTGTTCGGATCGAACTGAGGAGGATAGATCACCCATGTCAACATATCCTTGCCATCCGTCGTTTTCATCCAGCGACCTTCTACCTTACCCATTTCCAGCTGATCATAAATCTCCTTGTTCTCCTGTGTCAGTTGAGTGGCAGAACCATCCAATGCTACCGCATAGATCTCATCACCCATACTCATTGAGTGGCGTTTGGCAATCAGTTTGTCGCCGAAGAGTGCTACCCCTTCATAATCATACATACCCGAAGTAATCGCCTTTACAGAATCATTCGTCAGGTCAAGAGAATAAATCTGAGTTTCTCCATGCCACACACCTGTAAAATAGATGGTCTTGGCATCGTTGCCCCAGACAAACGCATCCACATTAGACTCAAATGCTTTGCTGACAAAACGCTTCTCTCCGGTTTCCAGATTCATGATAAACAAACGGTTCAGATCAGCTTCGTATCCATCGCGCTCCATGCTTTGCCATGCAATATACTTGCCATCCGGAGAGTATTGCGGATTGGTGTCATAACCCTTGTTTTCTTCGGTGATATTATCCGTTTTCTTTGTATTCAGATCATACACATAAATATCCGAATTGGTAGAAACAGCATATTCCAGCCCTGTTTTCTTGCGACAGGTATAAGCCACTTTGTCCGAAGTCGTATTCCATGCCAGCTGCTCAATGCCGCCCCAAGGTTTCATCGGACTCTCGTATGGCTCTCCTTCCAGTATATCCACGATATTGGAAATACCGTTACCGTCAAAGTCAGCCACGAAAGGATGCGGAGCAGTTGTCACCCATTCATCCCAGTGCTTATACATCAGGTCGGTGACAATAATACCTGTAGCTTTCGGCAGATCCGGATATTTATCGGCAGTGCTTTCTTTGGTTTTCACTTGCGAGATGAACAGCAGTTTCTTGCCGTCCGGTGAGATAGAATACCCCTCGATGTCACCGTCGTAGTTGGTCAGTTGTTTACGACCGCTACCGTCCGGATTCATTTCGTATAGTTGGCTGCTTCCGCTGTCGTTGCTCAGGAAAGCCAGCTTCGTTCCTCCTTTTATCCAGGTCACTTCATTCTCCTGATAAGGAGTGCGGGTGATTTGCCGGTTATCGCTGCCGTCCGCGTTCATGACGAAAACTTCGCGATTACTCTTGTTCTCCGGTACACTGTAGTATGCTACCGTATACGCAATTTTCTTTCCGTCGGGCGATACCGCCAGTCCTCCGATACGTCCCATTGCCCAAAGGGCTTCAGGCGTCATACGCTTCCCTTCGATCTTAATATCGGATTTTTCGATAAGCACCTGATCCGTTTTGCCCGCGTCTTTTGTTCCGCCGCAGGCAGCTAACAACATTGCTGCCGACATCATAAATAGATTTGCTTGTCTCATATTTTATAAAAATGTTTATTTTCTTGCGAAGATAATGAAAAAAGGATTTAAATCTGCTTTTTCTGCCAGTTTCCTTTCTTCATATACCAGTAGCAGAACATAAGAATAAAGATTCCGTATATATGTTCTGTAGTCCAGGCGAACGCAATGTCCATTTTAAGGTAAAGAATAAAATAAGTAGCGTAAGCTACATAGATTGTCAGTACACAAAGCTCCATAGCCAGTGCTGTACGCGTATTTCCCGTACCTGATACCGACTGGAAATACACATTGGCGGGCACTAATACCAGGTAAGCCGAGCATAATACCCATAACGAGGGGATGGACGCGCTTCTCAAATCGGGCATATCCGTGTATATGCGCAGAATCAGGTCGGGAAACAGACAGAAGAATACCAATATCGGCAGTACGAACACATATCCGATACGGATGTGCTGATTGATGGTTCCCCGTACGCAATCTTTTTCGCCCGCACCGATAAGGTTACTGACCAGAGATCCGCAGGTTGCAGCAAAAGCCATGGCAATCATAAACGGGATACCCGACACATTTCGGATAATGTTCGCGATAGCCAATGACCGTTCTCCCAGATGCTCCACGAACAGGAAGAACATAAACCAGGTGGACAAAGAAACGAAGTTCTGAATCATTGTCCACACAGAGACATTGAGAATTCTCTTCAACGTTTTTCTTTGGAACTTGGGCAGGATATTCAGCGCATACTTCTTGCAGTCGATCCGCTTCCAGGTATAGATAATAAAGAAAATCACCGATACCAGTTCAGCGAGGGATGAACCGATGGCTGCACCGGCAATGCCCAGTTGCGGGAAACCGAACTTACCGAAAATCAGGATATAGTTGAATACCACGTTAGAAAGTACCATCACGATGGAGTTCAGCGTCAGCGTCTTGGTCTGTGTCGTTCCTACAAAGAAGGCACGGAACATCACTCCGACAAATGAGAAGAAGAACCCATACACCCGCCAGTGGATATAACTTTCCGCTGCATTATAAATGTGAGGGGACGAAATGATATTCTTTAAAATAAATGGCGAGAATACGATGGAAAGTGTAAACAGAATCGCAGCTACCACCACCAGGAAATAAATCCCCTGATAGAAAATCGGTCCGATTTCCTTGTAGTTTCCTTCCCCGTTGCGGCGGGCGATCAATATCTGCGCTCCTACGCTGAATCCGAATGCCATCATGAAAATAGCCAGGTAGTAAACACCTGCGATGGCGGATGCTCCCAATTCAATTTCTCCGACACGCCCAAGGAATGCCGTGTCGGTCATGCCAATCAGCTGCTCCATGATCAGACTGATCAGGATAGGGTAGGCGATCGTCCAAATTTGTTTATAAGTATATTTTGTCTTCATATTAAGTTTGTTTTTTAGAGAAAGAAAGCCGGACAAACCCCTTTCGGTTGCCCGGCTTTCTCAGAATATATCTTCGGATAATTTCTTATCGCTTATTCTGTTTTTGCTGCTGTAACTGTTCCTGTTGCTTTTGCATAGCTTCCAGGCGTGCAGCAAATCCGGTTTTCTTTGCTTGTTTCGGGTCTTTCTTCTTCGCTTCCAGAATAGCCAGCAATTTTGTTTCGTTGGTTGTCTTACGTAGCAAAATCATGGTACCCACACTAATCAATGTTGATACGAAATAATAATAGTTCAAACCTGACGGATAGTCGTTCAAGACAAACAAGAACATGATCGGCATCAGATACATCATCCATTTCATAGCTGCCATTTGTGGCTGCGCTCCGGTATCCTGCATAGTCATTGTGTACTTCGTATTCAGGATGTTAGTCACTGTCATCAACACGCAGAATAAGCTGAGGTGGTTACCCAGGAACGGAATATGGAACGGGAATGTGATAAACGCATCGTATGTAGACAAGTCATCCGCCCACAAGAAACTTTCCTGACGCAATTCGATGGCACTAGGTACGAACATAAACAACGCCATCAAAATCGGGAACTGCAACAACATCGGCAGACAGCCACCCATCGGACTCACACCGTACTGGCTGTAAAGGCTCATCACCTCCTGCTGCTTCTTCATCGCATCTTCCTGCTTCGGATACTTCTGGTTGATCTCGTCGATTTTCGGTTTCAGCACACGCATCTTGGCAGAAGACATATACGTTTTCCAAGTAGCAGGATAAACCACAACTTTCACTATAATCGTCAGAATCAACAGAACGATACCCATGCTCAAACCCCAGCCTGACAACCAGTCGAATAGATTGATCGTGATAAACTGGTTGATCCAGCGGATCAATGGCCAGCCCAGATATACCAGTCTGTTAAGTTCCCACTTTTCAACACGTCCTTTGTCCAGTGCTTTCAAGGTTTTGTAGTGGTTCGGACCGAAGTAGAAATACATTTCTGTCGGTTGTTTACCCGTCGGATCAAAGAATGTGCTCATTTCAGCAGAATAATCCTTGATATATCCGCTTCCTTGTTGTTCCATTCTTGACTTTACGGAAACCTTATTGAAGTCCTGATCAGCGATGAAGACGGAAGAGAAGAACTGGTTCTTGAATGCTACCCAGTCGATAGCCATATTTTCCAGATTCTTTTCGTCATCCTTGGCAGCTGACAAGTTATCTACATTGTCACCTTTTACCTTATAAGTCAGTTCTGAGAGGCGGTTTTCGTAAGTGAATCCCTTTTCCAGCTGGCGTGCACGCTGTGTCCAGTCAATGTCTACGTACTCCGTACTAGCCAGTTTGCCTTCCATACCTGTTGCTTTGATCTCAAAGTTCATCAGGTAGCTGTTCGGTTTCAGCGTATAGATAAAATCGATGTAGCTGGCACTGTCCGCAGTCAGGCGCATTGTGACGCTACTGTCTGTCTTGTTGACAGCATCGAAATAATAGTCTTTCGTCTGGATGGCTCCTTGCTTGTTGTAGAAGTTGAAACTCATCGTTGCATCATCACCGTTGAACAATACAACAGGGTTTGTCTTATCCTGCCCCTTATAGTCTTTCAGTATGGCCGAATATACCCGTCCGCCTTTCGTAGTGAAAGTAATTTCCGCTACGCTGTTCTGAATGCTTACTTTGGAATCAGTTCCATGCATCGCGTTGAAAAACAGAGCAGAAGAATCTGCTGCTGCCACTGCACCTTTGTTTTCGTTGGCGAGTGCGGCTTCTGTTTTTGCTTTCAGCGCTTCCTGCTGCTGTTGCACCACGGCAATAGAATCGTAGTATTTCTTCTGCGCAGCTATCTGCTCCTCGCTCGGACGGCTCAGAAAACTGAATCCTACCAATAATATACCTATTAAAACGAGACCTGTAATGGTGTTTTTATCCATTCCTATTAATTATGAATTATAAATTTTTGAATAATAAATTGTCAATTATCAATTGTCAATTCTTCTCGTTCTCGATGGCTGCCTTCACGAAAGCCACAAACAACGGATGCGGGTTCAACACCGTACTGCTGTATTCCGGATGGAACTGAGTACCGATAAACCATTTCAATGCCGGAATCTCTACGATTTCCACCAAATCCGATTCGGGGTTGATACCCACGCATTTCATACCGGCAGCTTCGTATTGAGCCTTATAGTCATTGTTGAACTCATAGCGATGGCGGTGACGTTCCTGAATATGTTCTTCGCCGTAAGCAAGGTATGCTTTCGAGCCTTTCTGAAGCACACATTCGTAAGCGCCCAGACGCATCGTACCTCCCATATTGGTGATCGCTTTCTGTTCCTCCATGATGTCGATCACGTTGTGCGGAGTTTTTTCATCCATTTCGCGTGAGTCAGCATCAGCATATCCCAATACGTTGCGGGCAAATTCGATCGCGATACATTGCATACCCAGACAGATACCGAAGGTCGGAACATCATGTGTACGTGTATATTTGATGGCAACAAACTTACCGTCGATACCACGCTGACCGAATCCCGGACCGATCATCACGCCTGCCATGCCTTTCAAGGCTTCGGCTACGTTCTCATCTGTCAGTTTTTCGCTGTTCACAAAGTGGACTTCCACCTTGCGGTCGTTGTAAGTACCTGCCTGTGACAATGCTTCACGGATTGACTTGTAAGCATCCTGCAAGTCATATTTTCCTACCAATGCGATATTGATGGGTTCTTTCGTTTCAGCAGCATGACGGCGTTCCAGGAATTTACGCCACGGACCGAGTCCCGGAGTTTCTCCTACGGTCAGCCCCATCTTTTCAAGGATTGTGCTGTCCAGTCCCTGTGCCTGCATCAGGAGAGGCACCTCATAAATTGTTTCTGCGTCGATAGACTGTACGACAGCCTTATCATCCACATTACAGAATTGAGCTACTTTTTTGCGGAGTCCGTCGCTCAGCGGGTGTTCGGCACGAAGCACCAATACATCCGGCTGAATACCTACGCTCTGGAGTTCCTTAACAGAATGCTGTGTCGGTTTGGTCTTCAATTCTCCGGCAGCGGCAAGATAAGGCACGTATGTCAGGTGTACGCAAAGAGCGTTCTTACCCAATTCCCATTTCAACTGACGGATACTTTCGAGATAGGGGAGTGATTCGATATCACCTACCGTACCACCGATTTCGGTAATTACAAAATCGAACTTGTATTTGTTACCGAGCAATTTTACGTTCCGTTTGATTTCATCCGTAATATGAGGAATCACCTGAATCGTTTTACCCAGATAGTCTCCGCGACGTTCTTTGTCAATTACACTTTTGTAGATACGTCCCGTAGTGATATTGTTGGCCTTTGTAGTTTGAATACCCAGGAAACGTTCGTAGTGTCCCAGGTCGAGATCGGCTTCATGTCCGTCTACGGTCACATAGCATTCTCCATGCTCATAAGGGTTCAATGTTCCCGGGTCGATGTTGATATACGGGTCAAACTTCTGGATGGTTACATTGTAACCTCTTGCTTGCAGCAATTTACCGATGGAGGATGAGATGATCCCTTTTCCTAAAGAAGAGGCAACACCACCGGTGACGAAAATATACTTTGTTTCTCCCACAGCTATAACTGTTTTAATTATTTTTACTTTAGTAGTTTCTTACGAACTTAAAAAGCGCAAAATTATAAAAAAAAGGGGAAGAATGCAGACTTTCCCCTCTACAATTTTATTAAAAAATGCAATTTTGAAAGATTCCTATGTTTTCTAAATAAAATAATGTAGATTTGCACCAAATTAGGAATATTATGAGAAGAGAGTTATTATCATTCGTAGTTTTTACCTCGACTTTATCTTTATCGCTTTCAGCACAGACCACCACTCAACCTTCTACTGTAGTGGCTAAAGCGAAAATTGTGAAGGCAGATACGCTTTCGTCAGAACTTCAGAAGTATTTAATGCTTAAATTGAATCTGTCCGGAGAAACTCCCAAATTGGACACCGTATCTATCTTATATAATAAGTATATCGGGCAGTTGGACTATCTGAATGACCCGTCTGTACCGGAACGTTATATTCCGTCCGATCCCAACTATTTTCGCCTGTTTACTCCGTTGGCCTATTATTATGCTCCGATGGCGCAGTATTCAAAGGTGGACTGGAAACCGGTGCGGTTTGACTCTTTGCCCGACAACTTGAATCAGTTGACAGCGGAACTCCTTCCTTATGATACTTTGGCATATACGAGGTCCGCGCGTGCCAACCAATCAGTTAATAAAGCACTGATGGCTCTTTATCTCAATCACCCGGAACTGGTTGTCACCACAGAAAACCGTATTATGAGCCGTGATGTCTTCCGTCGGGATGTGAAACCGAAGATTTCTCCGAAGGCATCTGTCGTCCATCTTTTCCAGCCGGAAGAAATGAGCAACGATGTGGGCAAGGCAAAAATGAAAATCAGCCGTCCTAACTGGTGGGTCACCGGAGGTAACGGTTCTTTGCAAATCAGCCAGAACCACCTTTCGGACAACTGGTACAAGGGAGGAGAAAGCAACTTCGCCGGTCTGGCTACCTTGCAGCTTTATGCCAATTACAATGATAATGAGAAAGTCCTTTTCGAAAATCAATTGGAGGCAAAACTGGGTATGACGTCCACGCCGTCGGATAAATTTCATGATTATCTGATCAATACCGACCAGTTCCGTCTGTACAATAAGCTAGGATTGAGAGCGTTAAAGAACTGGTACTATACTATTTCTTCCGAGTTTAAGACTCAGTTCTGTCACGGTTACAAAGCCAATAGCGAAGAACTTGTTTCCGCATTCCTGTCTCCGGCAGACTTGGCAGTCAGTGTCGGTATGGACTACAAACTGAATAAGCAGAAATTCAATCTTTCTGTTTTCATCGGTCCGCTGACTTATAACTTGCGATACATCGACAATTCGGAAGTTGATGAAACTAAGTTCGGTCTGGAGAAAGGCAAATGTTCTAAAAACGACTTCGGTTCTCAGTTGCAGTCAACGTTCAACTGGAAAATCATTTCGGCTGTCTCGCTGGAATCCCGTCTGAACTATCTGACCAATTACGAATGGGTACGTGTGGAGTGGGAGAATACGTTCAACTTTGTTTTGAACCGCTATCTTTCTACCAAACTTTACATACACGCCCGTTTTGACGACAGTTCAAAACCAACTGTTGAAAATGGCAGCTTCTTCCAGTTGAAGGAATTGCTGAGCTTTGGTATCAACTATAAGTGGTAATTTTTTTTAGGCACGGATTACACAGATTTCACGGTTTCAGGAATTGAGTAACTAAAAACCGTGTTAATTCGTGTAATCCGTGCCTTATTTTATCTCTATGTCCTCAACGTTGAAATGATATACCTTCCCGGATTATCGATCTTTCCCCATTTGGTGGTGGATAGAGTGACCCATATCTGCGTCCCCTTCTTTCCGTAATCCGACAGCTTGAGAATGGCTGTAATCTCTTTCTTGTTTGTCACTCCGTGCTGTGTCAGGCTATCCAAAAGTCCTTTTACGTTGTGCGTGTTTTGGTTGTAGGCATAGCCGGGGATTTCGAGCGAAGGCGAAGCCGTATTGTCTTCTTCCTCTCCTGCTTTACTTTTACTCTGCTCTCCTTTACTTTGTTCGGAAATGTCAGCAATTTCGGGTGAAATGTTCTCATTCTCCATATTCAACGCACCTTGTGTCGGCAAATTGTTTGCATTCCTTTCACCATTTTCATCTCCTTGTTTCTTTGTATCCTTAATCAGTAGATAAGGCAAATCTTCTAACTTTCTTTTTCTGCGGCAGGTAGCATCCAGCCAAATGCGCTGAATTTCAAGGGAAGTCAATATCTGAAACTTTTCATAGCTTTCTTTGTCAAAGAACTCTTTGTCAAGCAAAATTTGAATGATTCCGTCTATCTCTTTTCCTTTCAGTTCTCCTCCCAACTTGCGTGCGAAGATCAATGATTGTTCTTCACCCCATGGAATGTAATATCCTTCTTTGAATATTTTGCATAGAAGTTTGCATACGGCTCCGTCCACTCTGATACCATATTTAGCTTCTGCCAGTTCGATTGCATCTCTGTCGAAAAAGTTTACGGTGAGCGGAAAATAGTCAACGCTCAGATAAGTTGTACTCATATCAGTATTATGATTTGTTTTTAAGTTTATACTATTGGTTTCCAATCCAGGAAATTTTCTATCTGAAAGCTTCTCCATCCTTTTTCTTCCATACACCAAAAGATAAAAGTACTATGCACCTGCTGCATATCGTAAGAGTGGCGAAACTCTCTGTGATAAGAAATGAGTGTTCCTGTAACTAGCTGAAAATTACCATTCTGTTTGTAGAATGCGATGATGGCATGTCCGTATTGCATATAGTCTGCCAATGCTTTCACTCGGTTGGCTATTCGTTCAGCTATCGTTTCCGAATATCCTTTTTCTACGACGATCCGTTTTTTCCATACTTCCGTTAATCGATCTCTTTGTTCTTCTGTTTTGTTGGTGGCTATCAGCCGTTTTTCTTTTGTCATTACATCATAAATTTGTTAGTAAAATAGTTGTATTTAAAGAAAAGGCGGAACTATCTGTAGGATGCTTACACTATCGTGCGATGATAGTTACACTATCCTGCCGGGATAGTGACACCATCTTGCTGTTATAGTGTCACTATAATTTCTGCCGGATAGTTCGTTCTTTTCTTTATCTAAAAAACGGGGGCAAAAGTATAAGTTGTATTTTTTCGCTCCAATTATTCCTGCTATTTTCTACTGTGATACTTTGATTTGTATTGTTCTTTCTCTTCTTTTTCGTGCTTCGAAATTATTCCGATTTCTTTGCTTAAACTGCTAATTTCGCTGAGTATACTCCTGAATTTCATCAATCTGTATCCATGATGTGTGTTTACGTAAAAGATTCTCCAGTCAGCAATGTACTTGGCCAGTCCTGTTAAAGATTTTACATAGGCCTGAAACTCGTCATCTTCGTAATAAGTGCGAAGACAGGCAATGAAATGGTGCTTTTTCTCGCCTGTAATACCTTTTCTGTTTCTAACTTCATCGATGTCAATAATTTCGTCATCGTCTTGATAATCAGTTTCAAGACTACTCTTTTTTTGTGTGCCTGCTGCATTTTTTAGGCATTTTTTCGTTGTTGTCATTTCTTTTGGATTAAATAAAATTAATAAATGGCGTTGAGATGGAAATTCCAAATTTTCGCCCTATAATTGTATATAAAATAACTAGTGATGCAAATGATGAATAAAAATGGATTTAGCCGATGTGGGGAACTATACATCGGCCTTTTACGAAAAGAAGGTCGTTTTTCTACGGCACATGTCTATCAAAATGCTCTTTTTTCTTTTAATAAATTTTGTGGTAATACCAGTGTATCTTTCAGGCAAGTCACTCGTGACCGATTGCGTCGTTACGGGGAACATCTGTATGATTCGGGCTTAAAACCGAATACGGTGTCTACTTATATGCGTATGCTTCGCAGTATCTATAACCGTGGAGTGGAGTTGGGTAGTGCGCCCTATGTACATGGCCTGTTTCGTGATGTGTATACAGGAGTGGATATCCGTCAGAAAAGAGCTCTTCCGATGAGTGAACTCCGAAGGCTTCTTTATGAAGATCCCAAGACGGATTGTTTGCGGCGTACACAGTCTATTGCTGCTTTGATGTTTCAATTCTGTGGAATGTCTTTTGCCGATTTAGCTCATTTGGAAAAATCGGCTTTAGATTGTAATGTAATTCGGTATAATCGAATTAAAACCAGAACTCCAATGAGTGTGGAAGTTTTGGATACCGCTAAGGAAATGATGAATCAACTTCGCAATTCCCAGTCATCGCGTCCGGGTTGTCCCGATTACCTTTTTAGTATCCTTTCCGGTGATAAGAAACGTAAGGATGAACGTGCTTACCGTGAATATCAGTCTGCACTTCGCCGGTTTAATAATCATTTGAAAAGCTTGGCGAGAGCTTTGCATCTGACTTCGCCGGTAACTTCTTACACGATTCGCCATTCTTGGGCAACTACTGCAAAGTTCCGTGGAGTTCCAATCGAAATGATCAGTGAATCTTTAGGACATAAGTCTATAAAGACGACACAAATTTATCTGAAGGGTTTTGAGTTGAAAGAACGTACAGAGGTAAATCGTATGAATTTACATTACGTGAAGACTTGCCCTTTAGGTCGGATTTGAATAGTCAAAATTTTGATAATCAGTGCTAATAGTAGTGTGTTACTTCTTAGGTAACGGATTTAAATTTGACGCAAAGATAGACAAAAACACATGTATTAAACAAATAAAAACCTACTTTTTTTCGATTTAACCCTGAATTTGAAAAAAAATGTATCTGAACATGAAAAAGGCCTATTTTCATGCTTAGGAATTTATATGCCCAATTTTCCTAAGAATCTCTGCTTTCTCTAAAGCCAAGATGCTCTCAACCCTCATTAGCCGATACTTTTCGACTTTTTCCTCCCGAATTGTTTTGAAGTGTACTTTTCCGTTACCTAAGAAGTAACGGAAAAACATGGGGTAAAAAAGTATGATTTTAACAAAAGAGAAATCACTAAATGCTGGGCCTATTTATGGGACAGGGGAAGGCGTAGCACACTCAAAACGCTGGTATGTTGCATTAGTTCGTATGCATCATGAAAAGAAGGTTTCCGAGTATTTGAACAAGGTGGGGATTGAGAATTTTGTACCTGTTCAGAAGGAAATCCATCAATGGAGTGATCGCCGTAAATTAGTTGAATCCGTTCTTCTTCCGATGATGGTGTTTGTACACGCTGACGCGAAGGAGCGTATGGAAGTCTTGAACTTTACTACTGTGAGCCGCTATATGGTGATGCGCGGTGAGAGCAGTCCTGCTGTTATTCCTGACGACCAGATGGCACGTTTTCGTTTCATGCTTGATTATTCGGATGAAGCTGTCTGTATGAATAGCTCTCCTTTGGCTCGTGGTGAGAAAGTTCAAGTAATTAAAGGACCTCTGCAGGGGCTTGTGGGTGAGCTTGTCAATGTGGATGGTAAAAGTAAGATTGCTGTTCGACTGAACATGCTTGGTTGTGCCTGCGTAGACATGCCGATTGGTTATGTTGAGCCTATAGGTGAAAAAAACTAAGTGAGTGATGACGACTTCCTGTTTACAAGAAAAAATCGATAAACTTCAAAATACTGTTCATGCTCTGCTCCATAAAAGTAATTATATGGAGGGTGTGTATGTTGATGATCTTACACGACTGAATAACGAAATTCATGAACAGATCAATGATCTGTATCCTTGTCACGGTAAGACAGGTGAGCAGGAAGCTGCTTTATGTCTGTCTCTTCTGATGGGATATAGTGTGTCTATGTATGCCAACTCGGAGGATGAGGCAAAGAAGAAGACTGTTCTGAGGCGTTCGCAAATGATTCTAAAGAAGTTATCTCCTACATCTTTGAGATTCCAACTATCTACTATTTGTAATCAGTTTTGAAATTAAACACGTACAAATCATGAGATATCTATTGGCTTATTTTAATCAGCATTTATATAAAAATTATTTTAGCTATTGGATAGTACTTCTTACAGATTCTATTTTATCCGTAGTTAGTACTTGTGTAACTATGCTTTTTGTCTCTGAATTAATCGCAGATATTAGCAAAACAGCCTTTTTATCACTACTATTCTGTTCTTTTATTTTTAGCCTTACTTTATTCTATTTTTTGAAAGTCCATAAAAATATAATACGCCATGCATCGGTCAGAAGCATTGGGAAAATAGTCTTTGCAGTATTACTCAAGGAGCTATGTATGTTGGCTGTTGTTGTGGTGGTGGGAAGTTGGATTGAATTTTGTTTGGCTTGGGTTTATTGCTTTATTGACCTGCTGTTGTCTATTGTTCTTTTGGTAGGCTCTAGGGTATTTTTATTATTGATTTATGATATCGTGATCACTCAGGTAAATTTTAGAAAAACTCGTGTGTTGGTTTATGGGACAGATGATCAAAGTGTATCATTAAAACAACGCTTATATAGTAGCAAACATTATCAGGTTGTAGGGTATATTAATCCCAGTCAGAACTTGAAATCATATAGAATATCTGAGCTACCTGTTTATCATTTTAATGATGAGACAAATTTTCGTCGTTTTGTAAGTAAATATAATATTGGTGGTGTTATTTTCCCTTCGGACAAGGCAGTCCAGGATGAATCCGATCAACTTGTGAAATATGGTCAAAACATAGGAATCAAAAATTTGGTATCCCCTTCAATTGATATTGTTGGTACGGGATTGAAGAAAACCGCCATTCGTGAAGTGAAGATTGAGGATCTTTTGGGGCGTGATGAGATCAAGATCAATATGCAAGAGATCATTGATAGTTTTTCCGGTAAGACAATAATGATTACAGGAGCTGCCGGTAGTATCGGCAGTGAGTTATGTCGACAGATAGCTACTTTCGGGGTCAAACATTTGGTGTTGTATGATAATGCTGAAACTCCGATGCATGAGATACGTTTAGAGTTAGAAAAATCCTTTCCCCATTTGAGTTTCACTCCGTTTATTGGCGATGTTCGAAATAAAGAACGTCTTCACATGGCCTTTGAGAAATATCATCCGCAGGTCGTTTTTCATGCGGCAGCGTACAAGCATGTTCCGTTGATGGAGGAAAATCCTTGCGAGGCAGTTCGTGTCAATGTGGTTGGTTCGCGCTTGGTCGCTGATTTTTGTGTGCAATATCGCGTGGAAAAGATGATCATGATTTCTACGGATAAGGCTGTTAATCCAACTAATGTGATGGGAGCTTCCAAACGTTTGGCGGAAATCTATGTGCAAAGTTTAGGCTTGGCAATGGAACGTGGAGAAGTAGAAGGTATAACGAAATTTGTAACTACTCGTTTTGGAAATGTGCTGGGTAGTAACGGTAGTGTGATTCCTTATTTCCGTAAACAAATCAGTTCGGGAGGCCCGGTTACGGTTACTGATCCGAAGATCACTCGTTTCTTTATGACTATTCCCGAAGCTTGTCGTTTGGTAATGGAAGCTGCTACAATGAGTACAGGAAACCAAATTTTTGTATTTGACATGGGAAAACCCGTTAGGATTGTAGATTTGGCGGAAAGAATGATTCGTTTGGCAGGGTATGTACCGAATGAAGATATTAAAATTGAGTTTACAGGCTTACGTCCCGGAGAAAAACTATATGAAGAAGTTCTAAGTAATGAAGAAAATACGATTCCGACCGACCATTATAAAATACGTATTGCCAAAGTTCGGGAGTATAGTCGGAATGCGATACTTCCTGCTTATGATGAACTTGAAAACTTATCATTGTTGGTAAAGATAGATGATACGGTAAAACTGATGAAACAGGTTGTACCGGAATTTAAGTCGAATAATTCGGTGTATGATAAGTTTGATAAGTAATCTTCACTGTAGGTCTTGTCTTAAATTATTGGGCGCTTCTGTCAATGAATATAGCTGAATAACTTAATTATTAATCAAAAATATAATTCAATATGGGTTACAATACCTTTGTGGGTAGTGTAGTCGTATAGTGAGTGCTTACCTTCCTCGAAAATATTATAAGATTGCAAATGAATAAAAATAGGAGAATAGCAAAGAATACAATGTTGCTATATATACGGATGATGATTGTTATGTTCATTAATTTGTATACAGTACGATTGGTTCTTAAAGCACTTGGAATTGAAGATTATGGCATTTATAATGTAATCGCAGGGTTTGTCACTACACTATCTTGTTTGACAAGTGTTTTGTCAATCTCGACTCAGCGTTTTTATTCAGTAGCGCAAGGGGAGTCAGAGCTTCAAGCTATATTCTCTACGAGCGTAAAAAACAATTTTATTATAGTGCTTATATTGTTACTATTAGCAGAGACCTTAGGTTTGTGGTTTGTAAATAATGAGTTGGTAATTCCTGCATCAAGATTAATTGCAGCTAACTGGGTTTTTCAGGCATCACTCGTATCTTTTGTTGCAGTATTTCTTCAGATACCATTTAGTGCATCTGTTATCTTTCACGAAGATATGGGGATATTTGCCGTAATTAGCCTGCTTGACTGTTTTTTTAAATTTGTTGCAGTCGCAATCTTATTCTTTATCAATGTTGATAACCTGGTTGTGTATTCTGTATTTTTGGCTTTGATTTCATTGGTTGGACTTAGCTTATATATACTGATTAGTAGAAGAAAATACAAAGAATGTAGGTACTCAAAACCAAATAATAAGCAACTTAGAAATCACATGCTTTCATTTTCCGGATGGACATTACTTGCATCGGTAGCTAGTATTTGTATGTATCAAGCAAATACAATTCTTGTTAATATTTTCTTTGGGCCGATAGTAAATGCTTCTCGTGGTATTGCATTACAACTCAATAGTATTCTCAGTGCATTTACAGCGAGTTTCTTATTGGCGGTGCGACCTCCAATGATGAAGTTATATGCCGAAAAGTGCTATAATGAGTTAAATCGTCTTTTTAATATCAGTAATAAATTTATCTATTATTTGATGTTATTAATATGTGTTCCTTTGGCTATAGAGATGGATACTATATTGAATTTGTGGCTTAATCATCGTGATCCTCAGTCTATATATTTTTCAAGATTGATTGTTGTCTATGGTTTTATTTTGGCCTTGAATAATCCGATTTCATTTATTGTTCAAGCTACAGGGAAAGTTAAAATGTATAGTATTTTTGTAGAAGTCTTTACTATTGCATGTATGCCTGCCACATATATACTTTTCAAAATAGGCTACGACGCTTCATCTACATTTTATGTAATGATAGTGTGTGTGACATTGTCTCATCTTTCAAGACTTTACTGTTTTAAGAAACTTTATCCATCATATGCTTTGAGAGATTATTTTGTATTCTTCTTGGGGCGGGCGGTTATTATTTCTGTATTGGTTGTGTCTGTTTCTGTTTTTATACATAGTCAAATAACATCCCCTATATATAGAATAATAAGTATTGTATTTACGAATATAATTTTAGTATGTTCCCTTGCCTACATTTGGGGATTGACCCCAACAGAGAGGCAGTTTGTAAATAGAGAAATAAATAATATGAAAAAACGATTCTTTTAATATGAGTAATATTTATCTGTTGATCTATATTTCTGCATGGTGCTTTCTAACATATTCAAAATGGAAGAGGAAAAAGACTATGTCTGCTTCAGTCTTTATTTTAATGTGTTATTCGTTTTTTGCGATAATGTCCTATCTGCTCTATAATGACCCTGAACAAATATATGTGTTTAAAGAACTAAGGTTTTTCCCTTTTCTCTATTTATTTGTAATGTTGTATATTGCGTCAATTCCAATACAAAAATTTGATTCATGTAAAGTTTATAGTATACAGGAGCCTACAATGTGGAAACTGAATCTGTTTGCTAGCCTCTTTATATTCACATCTTTATTGTCATTGCCTGCACTAATAAATAATGTCCAGAAGATACCATTGCTTTTACTTGACTCTTCTGTAGGACTAACATCATATCGAGAATCTATTGAGATTGCACAAGCCAACAAAGCCGGGTCTATATCAAACTTACCAGCGATTATTAATGGATTGTATAGTAAGTTAGGTGCTTTTCTCTTATTTTACTATTTGACTCTTGAAAAAAGAAATAATTGGATTATCGGAGGATTAATCTATGCCCTACTTTCGTGGATGTTATCATTTATGGTCTCTGGGCAAAGAGGAGGCGTTTTTCATACTTCAATATCCTTATTGTCTTCTTATTTTTTGTTAAGAAAATTCCTGTCGGAAAGAACGGACAGAATTATAAAGAGAATAGGTATTATAACCATAGTATTAATAACGCTACCTACTATTGCCTTAACAATAAGTCGATTTGGTGATGAATCTAATAGTACAACTAACACTCAGTCTTCGTTGTATTACTATATGGGCCAATGTAATCTCTATTTCAATAATTATGGATTGAATAACAATGGTATAAGAAATGGTGATAGAACGCTTACTCTTTTTAAAAAAGCTGTGGGTTTTGATGATGTACCTATGAATTTTTGGGAAGGAAGAGAAAAATATCCCAATTTGTATATAGGAGATGAAGTCTTTTCATCATTTGTGGGAGATTTTACTATAGATTTTGGACCAATTTTAGCTTTCTTCTTATTTTTAAGTTTTACACTATTGGCTAATAGACATACAAAACTAAATAATGGAATTATACCATTTCATAGGCTTATTTTAATATTTATAATATTGAATGTATGCGTTGATGGAGCAATGTTTCTTTTTCCATATGCCTATATGGGAAACCTGACTCTCATATTTTATATGCTCGCAATATTTTTCTTCAAATTAGACTATAACCAACAAATCAATAAATATAAGCTTTATGGAAAAGTATGATCATCTTCCGTGGTTTTCAGTTATTATTCCTCAAAAAGATAGAGCAGAGTATCTTGTCCATACCTTGAGAACATGTATGATACAGGATTATCCAAAATTTGAAATTATCGTTTCGGATGATTGTAGCGAAGATAATTCTGTTGAGATCGTGCGTGAATTGGCACAAAGAGATTCTCGAATTCGTTTGTTTGCACATGAACATCATCTTGGAATGAGAGATAATTTTGAATTTGCTCTTAACCAAGTAAAGCCTGGCTATGTGATGGCACTTGGAGGAGACGATGCGCTTTTACCGGGTTGTATTTGGAGAATGTATGAAATTTTAAGAGATACTGGAAAGCAGTTACTTACTTGGGCCGCCCCAATATTCCATTATTCAGAAAATGGTAAGAGTATCTTTGCTGTTAAGCGTAGGCGGAATTTTTCAGTAACAATTATTAAGTCAGAAGACTTTCTTAATAAGATTGCTCGTACGTTCCAATATCAGATTGATGAATGTCCCATGTTTTACATGAAAGGGGTTGCATCTACGGTGTTAGTCAATCGAGTAAAGAGTAGAACTCCTGATCATTCTTTCTACTATTGTCCAACCCCGGATGGCTTTTCCGGTGTTGTTTTAGCAGGAGAAGTTGAAGACTATGTTTTCACAAACGAACCGTTATCTTTATGTGGCGATACTAAGAAATCTCAGGGAAAGAATTATGGTAGAACCGATGTGAAATCAAGATTTGAGTCACAACAGTTCTTTAATGATAATATTCGAAGAACGATGCATAAAGATTTAGCATCTCAGCCTTATTCTCCTTTGACAACGCTGATGACTGCTGATTACCTACTTACTGCAAGAGATTTACCGGGATGGCCTGGCAAGTTTAAGCTTTTTAGTATGGAGGATTTGTTAAGAGCTGCATTTAAACAGATGAGTACATCTCCTTTTGACAATAGCGTACTTGTGCGTGAATTAAAAATATTGAAAGAAATAGCTAAACAGCATGAACTTCTACCATTATTTGAAGCTCTATACAAGAAAACAAAACGCAGATGGAGAGAGAATTCTCCCATCATCGGTTCTGCTATAACAAATTCTATAAGATTTGAAGGTTCTGATTTTGAGATTCATAACATATTTGATGCTGCTATTGCAACAAATTTTATTGCACATACTTATCGAAAAGTATCATTCGGGTATATATGTAAAGCATTATGTAATTCAGTAAAGATATTCATTAATACTAAGAAAACAAAGAAAATATTTAAACTCCCGGAATTAGAGTAAATCATGAGTATATTTAAAGACAAAGTCCTGTTAATTACAGGTGGTACAGGAAGTTTTGGTAACGCAGTATTACGTCGTTTCCTCGATAGCGACATTAAAGAAATTCGTATTTTCTCACGTGACGAAAAGAAACAAGACGATATGCGTCATGCTATCCAAAATTCTAAGGTTAAGTTCTATATTGGTAATGTACGTAACAAAGAGTCTGTTGATCTCGCAATGCATGGTGTTGACTACGTTTTTAGTGCTGCTGCGCTGAAACAGGTCCCATCGTGTGAATTTTTTCCTATGGAGGCTGTGCGTACTAATGTGGAGGGTACAAACAATGTGTTGTTATCAGCTATTCAGCATGGTGTGAAGAATGTAGTTGTTCTTTCAACCGATAAGGCAGCTTATCCTATCAATGCAATGGGTATTTCGAAGGCAATGATGGAAAAGGTAGCTATGGCACAGGGACGTGAGCTTGGAGAGAATGCGAATACTACCATTTGTTGTACTCGCTATGGTAATGTAATGGCTTCTCGTGGTTCTGTTATTCCTTTGTGGGTCGAGCAAATGGAGGAAGGAAAACCTATTACTATTACTGATCCCAATATGACTCGCTTTATGATGACTTTAGATGATGCTGTAGATTTGGTAATTTATGCTTTTACTCATGGTAAGAATGGAGATTTATTTGTACAGAAAGCACCAGCAGCTACTCTTGATGTTTTAGCTCAGGCACTAAAGTCAACTTATGCACAAATTGATCCAAAGTACAATGAAATAGAAGTTAAGGTCATTGGTACTCGGCATGGTGAAAAACTTTATGAGACTCTCGTAACTCGTGAAGAAATGGCTAAGGCTATTGATATGGGGAATTATTATCGTATTCCTTGTGACAATCGCGATCTCAATTATGATAAATATTTCACTGATGGCAATGAGAAACTCTCAAAGATTGACGATTATCACAGTCACAACACTGAACGCCTTGATGTAGAGGGTATGAAGGAGCTCTTGTTAAAACTTCGTTTTATTCGTGAGGATTTAGGACTCCAGCCTCGTTCGAGGGCCAAAGAAATTCGTAGCGAATAATTATAATTGCCTCCCCCGATTTGGTAGGAGGTAGTTATCACGTTTTAATAAAGAAAGTAGATTTAAGAAATATGAAAATCTTAGTACTTGGCGCATTTGGTATGGCCGGTCATACCGTTGCGTTATATTTTAAAGAACAAGGGTATGAGGTTCATGCTTTTGCTCGCAGACCTTTTCCTTATTGCATGTGGATTCAGGGGGATGCTTTCGATATTGAGAATTTAAAAACAATAGTGACTACAGGTAGATATGATGTGGTAATTAACTGCATTGGTTTACTCAATCAGTTTGCAGAGTCAGCTCCGGAAAAGGCTATCTATATAAACAGTTATCTGCCTCATTTGATTGTGTCCTGGCTAAAAGATACATCTACTCGTTTTATTCAGATGAGTACTGATTGTGTGTTTGCTGGTAATACAGGTCCTTACGATGAAGAATCATTTCCTGATGGAAAGTCGTATTATGACCGAACGAAGGCTTTGGGAGAAGTGAATGATGATAAGAATCTTACTTTTCGTAACTCCATCATCGGACCGGATATTAATGAAAATGGTATAGGTCTATTTCATTGGTTCATGCAACAAAATGGTTCTATCAATGGATTTACTAAGGCTATTTGGACAGGCGTGACTACCCTGACTCTTGCAAAGGCTATGGAGTGTGCTATACGGACTGATTTGAGCGGTTTATACAACCTTGTAAATAATGATAGCATTAACAAATATGATCTTCTTTGTCTTTTTAATCAATATTTCCGTAACAACGAATTGACTATCAAACAGTCTGATAAGCTTGTACTTGATAAAACACTGCTTTGCAAACGAACAGATTTTGATTTTGTAGTACCCTCTTACGAGCAAATGATTATTGAAATGAAAGAGTGGGTTAATAATCATAAAGAAATATATCCTTTATACTAACGATTATGAGTAAACTAAAACTAATGACTATTCTTGGTACTCGTCCTGAGATTATTAAGATGTCTGCAATTATAAAAAAATGTGATAAATATTTTGAGCATTTGCTAGTCCATACTGGGCAGAACTATGACTACACTCTTAACGAAGTGTTTTTCAGAGATCTTGGTTTGCGTGAACCGGATTATTACTTAGGTGTAGTAGGTGAAAATATCGGGCAGACCATGGGGAATGTTATCTCAAAAAGTTATGAACTCATGGCACAGGTTAAGCCTGACGCTGTGATTGTGCTTGGAGATACCAATAGTTGCTTGTCAGTTATTTCCGCCAAACGTCTTAAAATACCTATATTTCATATGGAGGCAGGTAACCGTTGTAAAGATGAAAACCTTCCGGAGGAGGTAATTCGTCGAATTGTAGATGTAACTAGTGATGTGAACCTCTGCTATAGCGAGCATGCCCGTCGTTATATTCTTGATACTGGTGTGAAACCAGAAAACACCTATGTTGTAGGCTCTCCTATGCGTGAGATACTTGATGACAATATCGAACAGATTAATTCTAGTACTATACTCAAAGAACTGGGACTGGAAGAACATAAATATATTCTATTATCTGCTCATCGCGAGGAAAATATAGATATAGAGTCCAATTTTCTCAGTTTGATGAATGCTGTTAATGCAATGGCGGCAAAGTACAATATGCCTATTTTATACTCATGTCATCCTCGTAGCAAGAAATATATCGAACAGCGTGGCTTTAAATTCGATTCTCGTGTTATACAGCACCAGCCACTAGGTTTCCATGACTATAATCATTTGCAGCAGTACGCTTTCTGTGTAGTTTCTGATAGTGGTACACTACCAGAGGAAGGAAGCTACTTTAAATTTCCTGCTGTTTCTATCCGTACATCTACAGAACGCCCTGAAGCGATGGATAAGGGGGTATTTACAATTGGTTGTATTACTACTGAGCAGGTTTTGCAGGCTGTGGATCTTGCAGTAAAAATGCATAGAAATGACGAGATTGCAATTTCTTGTCCAGCTTACGACGACATTAATGTGAGTATTAAGGTAGTGAAACTCATTCAGAGTTATACTGGTATTATTAACCGAATGGTTTGGAGAAAGGCTTAGGGTAAGAGTGCTTATCATTATAGGAGGAAATCTAAATCTATCAAAATGAATTAGATCTTGTTTGTCATGCCTACAAACAACGAAATAGATATTGAAATACAACATATAGTAAAAATGAACGAAATTAAAATTTGTGTGATTGGCCTTGGATATGTAGGTCTTCCACTGGCTCGTCTGTTTTCTACCAAGTATCAGACTATCGGCTTCGATATGAATCAGAAACGTGTTGATACTCTTATGACAGGTCATGATGCCACTCTTGAAGTGTCAGATGAACTTCTTCAGAATGCCATCAGCAATCATGGCTTCAAGTGTACTACTAACCTTGAAGATATTAAGGAATGTAATTTTTATGTGGTAGCAGTACCTACGCCTGTAGATACAGACAACCATCCTGACCTTAAGCCGTTATGGGGTGCAAGCGAAACTGTCGGTAAGGTAATTAGTAAGGGGGATATCGTAGTATATGAGTCGACGGTCTATCCTGGTGTAACTGAAGAGGAATGTCTCCCTGTTGTTGAGAAGATCAGCGGTTTGAAGTTTAATAAGGATTTTTTTGCAGGCTATTCTCCTGAACGCATTAATCCAGGCGATAAAGAGCATACGGTAGAGAAGATAAAGAAAGTTACTTCCGGTTCAACTCCCGAGATAGCGGACATTGTAGATGGTGTATACAATTCTGTACTTATTAATGGTACTCATAAAGCACCTTCTATTAAAGTTGCAGAGGCCTCAAAAATTATTGAAAACAGCCAGCGTGATGTAAACATTGCATTTATGAATGAACTAGCTAAGATTTTCAATGCAATGGGGATTGACACAGCTGATGTAATAGAAGCGGCATCAAGTAAGTGGAACTTTATTAAGCTAAAGCCCGGTCTTGTAGGCGGGCACTGCATCTCTGTAGATCCTTATTACCTCATACAAAAGGCTCAGGTTTATGGTGTTCTACCTCGTATTATGTCAGCTGCACGCCGTTTGAATGATGGTATGGGTGCATACGTTGCAAATCAGACCATCAAATGTATGAACAAAAAAGGTGTGATGGTGAAGGATTCCAAAATTCTTATCCTTGGCATCACTTTTAAAGAAAATTGTCCAGACCTTCGTAACTCAAAGATAGTGGATATCTATACGACTTTGGAGGAATATACTAACAAAATTAATGTATATGATCCTTGGGTAAATCCGGAGATTGTCAAGCATGAGTATAACATTGATGTTACTAATGAAAGGCCTACGGGAAAGTTTGATGCTGTCATTCTTGGCGTAGCGCACAAACAGTTCCTTGAACTTGACGTTAAGAGTCTTGTTAAGGAAGGTGGCGTAATCTATGATGTAAAAGGTATACTTCCTCGTGATATCATTGACGGACGGCTATAATAAACAATATATAGTAAGCTACCATACAAGTGGAACTATTATTGTATCTGTAGTTTAGGAGTATTGGTAACTTAATAATAAAGCAATGAAAATAGTTCATTTATGTCTTAGCGCATTTTTCATTGATAACTACTCTTATCAAGAGAATATGTTACCCAAGTATCATGTTAAGATGGGCCATAAAGTAACAGTCATCGCATCATTATTCTCTTTTAATAAAGAAGGAAAAGGATGTTTTTTGGATGAACCTTCTGAATATAATGACAAAAATGGATATCATGTTATCAGATTAGCATACAAAAGTCCTGTAAAAATAAACAAGACTCTTCGTCATTATGAAGGAACTGCTGAAGTTTTAGAGAAGGAAAGTCCTGACGTGATTTTTTTACATAATATTTCATTCGCAGATATTTCGATTCTCGAAGATTATTTGAAGAGGTATCCCGGAGTGAAAGTTTATGCTGACAATCATGCCGATTTTGTGAACAGTGCAAAGAACTTCATGTCAAAGTATATTCTTCATCCTATTATATGGAGATATTATGCAAAGAAAATAGAACCATACCTTACCAAGTGTTTTGGAGTGACACCTATGCGTTGTAGATTTCTAAGTGAGATGTATCATATTAGCAAAGATATAATAGAGTTTCTTCCTATGGGTGTTGATGATGATGCCATTCCTTTAAATCGTAGTGAGGTACGTTCTGTTATAAGAATGGAACTTGGTATACCTATGACCGACAAGGTCATTTTAACAGGAGGGAAAATTGATATATTGAAGAATATCCATATACTAATTGAGGCACTGAAAAAAAGAAATGATGGTCATTTACACTTAATTATATGTGGGACGTTTACGCCTGAAATGGAGTATCTTAAGAAGAGTATAGAAGCAATGCCTAATATCCATTACTTGGGTTGGTGTAATGCTGAAAAAGTGATGGACTGTATGGTAGCAGCGGATGTAGCATGTTTTCCGGGAACTCATTCCACTCTATGGGAACAATCAGTAGGAGTTGGACTTCCCGCAATATTCAAGCGATGGAAAGAAATGGAACATGTAAATGTTAATGGTAATTGCATTTTTGTGAAGGGGGATGATGTTGATGAATTATCAAATGCTATATGTAAAATGCAAATAGAGCCATCTTATAATGAATACTTGAATAAGGCGTCAGTTGCAGCTAAGAGTTTTTTGTATTCTGAAATTGCTAAAAAAGCTATCAGTCAATAATTATGTTCCCAATAGTACATTATTTAAAAGGTATCTTGAAGAATCTTTTCAATTCTCGTATTTCGATATTTGCTATTGTTTCTGTAAATGTTAAAGTTGACAAGACTGCATATATCTATAGAGGTGTTAAGGCAAAGCATGCCACTATTGGCGCCCATTCTTATGTTGCGGCAAATACAGAAATTGAGAATGCGGTTATAGGTAAGTATTGTTCTATAGCAGACCATTGTCGTATTGGTATGAGTGGGCATTCTTTGAGTTGCCTGTCAACGTCCCCTATCTTTACCCAGAGGGTAAATGCTCTTCAAGAGAAGTGGACTCACAGAGACGTGTTTAAGCACAAAACTAAAGAAAAAACTGTATATATTGGAAATGATGTGTGGATTGGTTCTCATGTCCTTGTTAATGGAGGTGTACATATCGGTAATGGAGCGTGTATTGGTGCTGGAGCAGTCGTAGTGAAGGATGTGCCACCTTATGCCATCGTTGGTGGCGTTCCTGCAAAGATAATCCGTTATCGTTTCTCAGAGGACATTATTACAAAGTTACAGGGATTACAATGGTGGGATATGCCGGAGGAGAAACTGAAGGAGAATATCAACTTGTTCCAAAAGGAAAGGTTGACTATAGAAGAACTTATTCTGTAACATAAAAAACTTTGGATAGGTGATTGATGACAGATATCATGATTGCTATCGGATTGGTACAGTTTAAGCATTGGCTTTTGTCTTTAGGTTATTGAATACTACAATGAGGCTCTGAAGGATTACAATGGGCGGGAAATGAATTGTTTACGCGATAAACCACTGACTATGATGACAACGTACAAGAACCTTGATTTTTGAACATCAAGTATTGTCTTGATACTTATATCAATTTATAAACGAAGTAACCTGATATTTAGAATGAGAAGGTTGTTTTGTAGACAGTTTATTGCTGCCACTCAATGATAGCATCTTTCATAAATGAAGGATAAAAATGCTGGGTTTAATAGATTGAATGTAGGTTTATCGATTGACGAGGATTATATGATATCTCAGCTAGTTAATATTTACTAAACAACTCAATTATTAATCAAAAAAGTTCAAAGTGTGCTACTATACTACTAAAAGTAGTATAATTATACGGCGAGTGTTTACTTATCTTATGAAAAAACTTTTAATGCTTGGAGGTGGTTTCCTTCAAAATTTTGTTATTAAAAAAGCACGTGAAATGGGCTATTATGTTTTTTGCTTAGATGCGGACCCAAATGCATTGGGCTTTTTGTCAGCAAATGAACATGCAGTTATCAATATTGTGGATGAAGAAGCTTGTCTTACATATGCTTGTGAAAAAAATGTAGATGGCGTGCTTACAGCAGCGACTGATTATGGTGTACTTACTATGAGCTATATTGCTCAAGAACTAGAACTACCAGGAATTAATTATGAAGCAGCTAGAAGAATCAGGAATAAAGCAACTGTTAGAAAATGCCTTTTTGATGCAAAAGCTGATGATACAGGATATTCTTATGAGATACATAATGTAGAGGAAGCTGAAAAATATAAGAATAACATTAAATATCCTGTAATGGTCAAACCTTGTGATGGTTCTGGTAGTAGAGGGGCGTCAAGAGTTGATAGGGGTGAGGATTTTATTAAGGCTTGTGAACTTGCTATAAATGGTTCTATAACTCATAGAGCAGTTGCTGAGCCATTTATTGTAGGCCGTGAATATGGTGTAGAATCATTTGTAGATAATGGGAAAATTTATGTATTGGCAGTGATGCAGAAAGATATGACATTACCTCCATTTTATGCAGAGCTGGGGCACGCTATACCTTCTGGTCTTTCTTTATCTTTAGAAAATAAGGTAAAAGGATGCGTAAAGAATGCTCTTATAGCTCTTGGAGTTAATCATGGCTCTGTAAATATGGATTTGTTGATAAACAGTGAAGGTCAAGTACATATTGTGGATATTGGTGCTCGCATGGGAGGAAATCTGATTGGTTCTCATATAATACCGACAGGTACAGGTATTGATTACATGGGCAATATGATTAAAGCGGCTGTCGGTGATGAAACTAACTGGATTCCAACTACATCTCCGCAGCCAGTTGCTACGAAACTTTTAGCTCTAAAACCAGGGATAGTTAAAGTTCTACCTGATTTTATTAAAATCGAGACTGAATTTAATGTAATAGTGGAACATCATCTTCATGTTGGAGACTCTATCACACCATATAGAACTAATCTTGATGGTTGTGGTTATGTTGTAGCAAAAGCATCCACAATAGAACACTCTATAGAACTTGCGGCAAAAGTAAGACAAATGATCGATATAACTATATTAAGAAAATAATTATGTATAAGCACATTTTTAAAAGATTATTAGATATTGCATTTTCATTATTAGTCTTTCCGCTTTTTGGCTTAATATTAATTCCTGTTGCAATCGCAATAAAGTTAGATGATGGTGGTCCGGTATTTTATAAATCAGCAAGAGTTGGAAGGGGATTTCAAAAATTTAATATGCTCAAATTCCGTTCAATGAGAGTAAATGCTCCTGATTTGCGTAATGTTGATGGTGGCACATATAACTCAGCTAATGATCCGCGAGTTACTAAAATAGGTAAGTTTTTAAGAGAAACTAGTCTTGATGAGACACCTCAAATATTGAATATCATAAAAGGGGACATGAGTATTATTGGACCTCGTGCAGGCGATTGGGAGAGTGTTGACACTTATGAAGATGACGAGAAGGACAAGACAAAAGTTGTGCCTGGGTTGACTGGTTATTGTCAAGCATATTTTAGGAATAATGCATCTGTAAGAGAAAAACGATTGAAAGATGCTTGGTATGCGAATAATGTAAGTTTTTTATTGGATGTAAAGATATTTTTCAAAACCATTGAAACTGTATTGAAACACGAGAACCTTTATACTAACTGATGAAATGGATAGATTTATCATAGTAGACAGTCACAATTCTGAATATATAGGAATAATATTCCACATTTTACGTAATTGTGGCTACAATATGGCTTTAAAAAAAAGATTATTTCATTGGATTCCTTCTTATTCAAAACGGAATATCAGAAGAGACTGCCAAACTAAGACTGTAGTCTTAGTTTGGAATGAGGAATTAAATGATTATACAAGTACATTTCAAATGTACAAAAATAGTGATAGTAGTCTTTATATAAGAAAGATTGCCACCTTACCTCAATATGAAGGAAAAGGAATTGGGAAAAGGAATCTTTTGTATATAGAACAATTTGCAATAAAAAATGGATGTTCCAGAATATGTTTGGATGTTTATATTAAAAGTAAGGGAGTAATATCTTTCTATTCACATTTGGGCTTTAAAGAGGTAGGAACCAAACGTTCAATTAGGTTTAAGGAACTTATAATGGAAAAACAATTAGATTAATGTCATTATGAAAATCTTGGTGTTACCTGCATATTATTATCCAGAGCAAGCTGCAAGTCCTTATTTAGGAGATAATATTCGTGAAGCTATGTGTAATGCTGGCTTCATATTAGATCTGTATGCTCCAATGCCAACGCGAGGCGTATCTGAAGAAATACGTTTTGAATATAAAGAGCGTAAAATAGAGTACAAATACGATAATAAATTAGTGATTCATCGTTTTCCTATGTATAGTGAAGGAAAAAATCCCATTAATCGTGCTTTGCGATATGGGATTTGCTGGTGTGTACAATTTGGGAAAGGATTGTGTGCCAAGGATATTGATTTAATTTATCTAGCAAGTACACCTCCTATTCAAGGTGCATTGGGCTGTTTGCTGAAAAAAATCAAAAGAGTTCCTTTTGTGTATAATCTTCAGGATATCTTTCCTGATTCTCTTGCAGGTACCGGCTTGGTACGTAAGGATGGATTGATATGGAGGATAGGGCGTGTGGTAGAGAACTTTACTTATAAGCATGCGGACAAGATAATTGTTATTTCGGAAGGTTTCAGGAGAAATATCATGGCTAAAGGTGTACCTGAAGAGAAAATTGTAGTTGTCTACAATTGGGTGGATCAGAATGCAGTGAAGAATGTTGCCCGAAAGGATAATAAGTTGTTTGATAAGTATCATTTGGATAGAAATAAGTTTTATATCACTTATAGTGGAAATATAGGTCTGACCCAGAATATGGATTTGCTGCTCGATGTGGCTAGAAGTTTGGAAGACAATGAGGAAATCCAGTTTGTATTGATTGGAGAGGGGGCTTATAAGGAGCAGGTCAAGGAAATTATTACTCGTAATAATATCAAGAATGTTGCTCTTTTACCTTTTCAACCATATGAAGATATTAGCCATGTGTTTAGCCTTGGGGATGTGGGTATTATTATTTCTAAACCGGGTGTAGGTGAAAACTCAGTACCAAGCAAGACCTGGAGTATAATGTCGGCATCGAGACCGGTACTGGCAAATTTTGATGAGAATGAGATTAAGACTATTCTTAGTGAGAACGAATGCGGTGTGTTCACGAAGGCAGGTGATAAGCAGGCATTTACAGATGCAATTCTTGAACTTTACCGGAATAGGGAGCTGTGCCGGAAATATGGTGAGAATGGTCGAAAGTTTGTAATGGAAAATCTGACAAGGGAGATTGGCACGCAGAAGTATGTAGACGTTATAAAGAGTGTGGCAAAAGACTAGTTTGGCTAAACAGAAATACTGATAAATAGAAGTGAATAGTTTTATAAAAGTATAATGTAACTATGAATATGAAGTTAAGGGATATTCCGTTTTCTCCCCCTGATATGAGCGATGCGGAAATCGAGATGGTAGCGGATGCTCTGCGCTCCGGTTGGATCACTACAGGTCCGAAGACTAAGGAATTTGAACAGCTGATTGCTCTGTGTTGTGGCACGGAGAAGGCGGTATGTTTGAACTCGGCTACGGCTTGTATGGAATCAATCTTGAGAGCCTTAGGTGTAGGACCGGGTGATGAGGTGATTACCAGCGCATATACGTATACCGCAACGGCAAGTGTTACTTGCCACGTTGGTGCAAAGGTGGTGATGGTGGATACGAAGCCAGGGTCGTTTGAAATGGATTACGATAAGATGGCTGATGCTATCACCGAGCGCACAAAAGTGGTTATTCCCGTTGATTTGGCTGGTATCGTGTGTGACTATGATAAGATATTTGAGGCGGTGAAGAGCAAGAGGCATCTCTTTAAGCCGGCTAATGATATTCAGAAAGCGTATGGCAGGGCGATTGTGATGGCTGATGCCGCTCATGCATTTGGTGCAAGACGTAATGGAAAGATGTGTGGTGCGATTGCTGACTTTACATCATTCTCATTTCATGCGGTGAAGAACCTGACTACGGCCGAAGGCGGTGCGTTGACTTGGGTGAACTGTGAAGGTGTGGACAATGAGATGCTGTATAAGCAGTTTCAGCTGTTAAGTCTGCATGGACAGAACAAGGATGCACTGGCTAAGACGCAGCTGGGTGCATGGGAATATGATATCATTGCTCCTTTTTATAAATGTAACATGACGGATGTGATGTCAGGTATCGGACTGGCGCAATTAAAGCGTTATCCGGAGATGTTACGTCGCAGACGTGAAATAATAGGTCTGTATAATGAGGGAGTGAAGGGGGCTTGTATTACTCCGTTGAATCATTATCCTGATAATGATGAGGGAACGTCATCGAGTGGTCACCTGTATATCTGCCGATTGGAGGATAAAACTATCGAGGAACGTAATGCGATTATCATCAAAATGGCGGAGCGGGGCATTGCTTGCAATGTACACTATAAGCCGTTGCCGATGATGACAGCGTATAAAGCACTGGGATTTGATATTAAAGATTATCCTAATGCATATGAGATGTATCATAATGAGATAACGTTACCACTACATACCAGACTTACAGATGATGATGTGGCGTATATAATTGAAAATCTTGTTGATATCGTAAAAAGTCACAGATAAGAGGCTGTTCGAAAGGAAGATGTTGTGTATATTGTAAATAAGATAAAAGTTTTAATTAATGAATAAAATAAAAAAGGTAGCTTTAATATCAGGAATCACCGGTCAGGATGGTTCGTTCCTAGCCGAGTTCTTAATTGAAAAAGGATATGAAGTCCATGGTATCCTTCGCCGTTCCTCTTCTTTTAACACCGCACGTATCGAGCATCTTTATTTGGATGAATGGGTACGTGACATGAAGAAAGACCGTCTGGTCAATCTTCATTATGGGGATATGACAGATTCCAGTTCTTTGATCCGCATTATCCAGCAGGTACAGCCGGATGAAATTTATAACCTGGCCGCACAAAGCCATGTGAAAGTTTCTTTTGATGTACCGGAATATACAGCTGAAGCGGATGCCATCGGTACACTTCGTATGCTGGAGGCTGTCCGTATCCTTGGAATGGAGAAGAAGACAAGGATATATCAGGCTTCCACTTCCGAACTCTTTGGTTTGGTACAGGAAGTTCCACAGAAGGAAACTACTCCTTTCTATCCCCGTTCCCCGTATGGAGTAGCCAAACAATACGGTTTCTGGATAACCAAGAACTATCGTGAAAGCTATGGCATGTATGCTGTAAACGGAATCCTTTTTAATCATGAAAGTGAACGTAGAGGCGAGACTTTCGTAACCCGTAAGATAACATTGGCCGCTGCCCGTATTGCGCAAGGGCTTCAGGACAAACTTTATTTGGGTAATCTGAACTCACTTCGTGACTGGGGATACGCCAAGGACTATGTTGAGTGCATGTGGCTGATCCTTCAGCATGACACTCCTGAAGACTTTGTAATTGCTACGGGAGAATATCACACTGTACGTGAATTTACGACACTGGCTTTCAAAGAAGTCGGCATTGAACTTCGTTGGGAAGGTGAAGGAGTGGATGAGAAAGGCATTGATGTATCAACTGGAAAAGTATTGGTTGAAGTCGATTCTAAGTATTTTCGTCCTGCTGAAGTAGAACAGTTACTGGGTGATCCTACGAAAGCGCGTACATTACTTGGCTGGAATCCAAGGAAGACTTCTTTCTCCGAACTGGTAAAAATTATGGTATCGCATGATATGAAGTTTGTGAAGAATCTTCATATAAAAGAACTGATGAATAGAGAAGAAGAATAAGAATGGATAAGAATACGAAAATCTATGTAGCGGGACATCATGGTTTGGTGGGTTCTGCTATCTGGAATAATTTGCAGGGTCGTGGTTACACGAATCTTGTAGGACGCTCTCATAAAGAGTTAGACCTTCTTGATGGCGTGGTCGTAAAACAATTCTTTGATGAAGAACAGCCTGATGCTGTTGTCCTTGCCGCTGCGCATGTCGGTGGTATCCTTGCAAACTTGCAGTATCGTGCCGATTTTATCTATCAGAATCTCCAGATTCAGCAGAATGTGATAGGTGAGAGCTTCCGTCATAACGTAAAGAAACTACTTTTCCTGGGTAGTACCTGCATCTATCCCCGTGATGTCGCACAACCAATGAAAGAGGACGCTTTGCTGACTTCTCCTTTGGAATATACGAACGAACCTTATGCCATTGCCAAGATTGCGGGTTTGAAGATGTGCGAAAGCTTCAATCTTCAGTATGGCACGAATTACATTGCCGTGATGCCTACCAACCTTTATGGTCCGAATGATAATTTCCATTTGGAGAACAGTCATGTTCTTCCTGCCATGATTCGCAAGATTCATCTGGCTAAATGTTTAAACGAAGGTGACTGGAAGGCAGTTCGCAGAGACCTTGACTTGCGTCCTGTGGAAGGTGTGACTGGCAGTAATTCTGATGCTGAAATATTGGATAAATTGGCAAAATTTGGTATTACTCCTGAATTGGTAACTCTTTGGGGTACCGGTACACCTATGCGTGAGTTCCTTTGGAGTGAAGAGATGGCTGATGCGAGTGTTCATGTATTATTGAATGTTGATTTCAAGGATACCTATACGGAAGGTAGTAAAGATATTCGTAACTGTCATATCAATGTGGGTACAGGTAAGGAAGTTAGCATCTGTGAAGTTGCCGGGATGATTGTGAAGGAAATAGGGTTTAAAGGTGATCTTCGTTGGGATAGTTCAAAGCCTGATGGTACAATGCGTAAGTTGACAGATGTTTCGAAGCTACACAGTTTAGGTTGGCATCATAAGGTTGAGATTGATGAAGGAATCCAGCGTCTTTATGAATGGTATTTGAAAGGTGCCTAAATTTATAATTTATATATTATGGAAAAATTAAACGGAAAGAATGTCTTAATATTGTTGTTGACTCTGCTCCTTACGGCTTGCCAGTCATACAAAAAAGTACCTTACTTGCAGGATGCGGAAGTGGTACTGTACAGTACTCAGAACGAACAGTTGTATGATGCAAAGATTATGCCCAAAGATTTGTTGACGATTGTAGTGTCATGTACCAGTCCTGAACTGGCAGCACCTTTCAATTTGACAGTTGCAACACAGAATAATATGGCCTTGAATTATGTTACCACTCAGCCAGTCTTGCAACAATACCTGGTGGATAATGAAGGTAATATTAATTTTCCTGTGTTGGGTGAACTACATGTGGGCGGATTAACCAAAAAGGAAACCGAGCAAATGATTGTGGAAAAGTTGAAACCTTATATTACGGAAATACCTATTGTAACGGTGCGTATGGTGAATTATAAGATTTCAGTGATTGGTGAAGTTGCTCGTCCCGGTACATTCACGATTTCCAATGAAAAGGTGAACATCTTGGAAGCTTTGGCTATGGCAGGTGATATGACTGTATACGGCCTGCGTGATGATGTTAAGCTGATACGGGAGAATGCCAATGGTAAGCAGGAAATTATTCCGTTGGACCTGAACAAGGCGGAGACTATTCTTTCTCCTTATTACTATTTACAGCAGAATGATATCATCTACGTGACTCCTAATAAAGCAAAAGCACGAAATTCGGATATCGGAACTAGTACAAGCCTGTGGTTCTCTGCTACTTCGATCCTTGTTTCTATTGCCAGTTTATTGTTTAACATCTTGAAATAAAAAGAAAGGGTTATGAAGGAAGAAAATCAAAACGTGAAGGAACGTGAACTGACTGAGGAGCAGATTGATTTCCGGGCGCTTCTTTTTAAATATATCATTCATTGGCCCTGGTTTGTTGGGGCAGTGTTGCTATGTTTTGTTGGCGCGTGGTTTTATTTGCATTGGGCTACCCCCATTTATAATATTTCCGCCACTGTTCTCATAAAAGACGAGAAGAAGGGTGGAGGTGCAGGACTTTCTTCGGAATTGGAGGATATGGGTTTAAGCGGCCTGATGACTTCCTCTAAAAATATTGATAATGAGTTGGAGGTTCTGCGTTCGAAAACACTCGTAAAAGAGGTTGTAAATCAGTTGGGATTGTATATAACTTATAAAGATGAGGATGAGTTTCCTGCTAAAGGTTTATATAAGACATCTCCAGTACAGGTAAGTCTGACACCTCAGGAGGCTGAAAAACTGAAGACTTCAATGGTGGTGGAGATGACCTTACAGCCTGAAGGGAGTATGGATGTGAATGTGACTGTAGGTGAAAAGGGCTATCAGAAACATTTTGAAAAGTTGCCTGCTATTTTTCCGACTGATGAAGGTACGCTGGCTTTCTTTCAGGAAGTTGATTCGGTAACTTTACAGGATGGGACAAGAGTTCCTCGGATAGAGAAGGACGTACATCATATAACTGCGACAATAAACAAACCGATGAGAGTGGCAAGAGACTATTGTAAAAGCCTGTCTATTGCTCCTACTTCTAAGACTACTTCTGTAGCCGTAATTTCGCTGAAGAACTCCAGTTTGCAGCGTGGACAGGATTTTATCAACCAGTTGCTTGAAATGTATAATCGCAATACGAACAATGATAAAAACGAAATCGCTCAGAAGACAGCAGAGTTTATTGATGAACGTATTGGTATTATTTCAAAAGAATTGGGTAGTACGGAAGCTAATTTAGAGACTTTCAAGCGTGATGCGGGTATCACGGATTTGACGAGTGAAGCTCAGATAGCTTTGGCCGGTAATGCTGAGTATGAAAAGAAAAGTGTGGAGAACCGTACTCAAATCAGTTTGGTAAATGACTTGCGTAAATACTTGAGAGGTAATGAATACGAAGTATTACCAAGTAATGTAGGTTTGCAGGATGCCGCCTTGATTGGAGCAATTGAACGTTACAACGAGATGTTGATGGAACGTAAACGCCTGCTGCGCACATCCACAGAGAATAACCCTACGATTGTGAATTTGGATACGAGTATCCGTGCAATGAAAGCCAATGTACAGGCTACCCTTGAAGGAACCTTGCAGGGCTTGATGATCACCAAAGAGAGTCTTGATCGTGAAGCGAGCCGCTATTCCCGTCGTATCAGTAACGCTCCGGGACAGGAACGGGCTTATGTAAGCATCGCCCGTCAGCAGGAAATCAAGGCGGGATTGTATCTGATGTTGTTACAGAAACGTGAAGAGAATGCGATTGCGCTTGCTGCCACTGCGAATAATGCGAAGATAATCGATGAAGCGATAGCTGACGATATTCCGGTATCTCCTAAACGCTCTATGATCTATTTGATTGCATTGGTACTTGGTGTTGGAATTCCGGTTGGTATCATCTACTTGATTGAACTGACGAAATTCAAGATTGAAGGACGTGCCGATGTAGAGAAACTGACGAGTGTTCCTGTTGTCGGTGATATTCCATTGACTGATGAGAAGAATGATAAGAATGGTTCTATCGCTGTATTTGAGAACAAGAACAATCTGATGAGTGAAACCTTCCGTAATATCCGGACCAACCTTCAGTTTATGCTTGATAACGATCAGAAGGTTATTCTTGTGACTTCGACTGTCAGTGGTGAAGGAAAATCATTCGTTTCGTCGAACCTGGCAATCAGTCTTTCTCTTTTGGGAAAGAAAGTGGTGATTGTGGGACTCGATATTCGTAAGCCGGGATTGAATAAAGTATTCCAGCTCTCTAATAAGGAGAAAGGTATTACTCAGTATCTTTCCAATCCTGAAACGGATTTGATGGAGCTTGTTCAACCTTCTGATGTGAATAAGAATCTGTTTATTCTTCCAGGTGGTACTGTTCCTCCTAATCCAACAGAACTGTTGGCTCGTAACGGTTTGGACAGAGCGATAGAAACCTTGAAGAAGAACTTCGATTATGTCATCCTTGATACTGCTCCTATCGGCATGGTAACCGATACCTTATTAATAGGTCGTGTAGCAGACTTGTCAGTTTACGTATGCCGTGCTGACTACACTCATAAGGCGGAATATACATTGATCAATGAACTGTCTTTTGAGAAGAAGCTGCCTAATCTTTGTACTGTCATTAACGGCGTAGACCTGAAGAAGCGAAAATACGGTTATTACTACGGCTACGGTAAGTATGGTAAGCATTACGGATATGGTAAACGTTATGGCTACGGCTATGGATATGGCCAAGATACAAAAAGATAAATATCTGAATATCTATGAATTATAACTTTTCTCAGAAAAAGAGCCCCGCAAGGGGCTTTTCTTTTTGCTATCTGAAATAAAAGCCTCACCTTTGCATTGTTGATCAACAAAACGTGAATAAAATAACTTGAATTTGAATCTTTTAAAAAACGTATTATGAGTGTAATTTACAAGGTTGTTACGCGACCATCTGACCCGCGTGTTCCCAATTCTCCCAAGAAATATTATCCGCATCTGATCACTTTAGGTCAGTCTGTCAATCTGAAATATATTGCGCAGAAAATGCAGGGCTATTCTTCTTTATCTATCGGTGATATCAAGAGTGTGATTCAGAATTTTGTGGAGAAAATGAAAGAGCAACTTCTGGAAGGTAAGTCTGTGAATATCGAAGGCTTGGGTGTATTTATGCTGACTGCCTGCTCGAAAGGGGCGGATGCGGCGAAAGACGTCAATGCTAAAAGTGTGGATAGCGTACGCATCTTCTTTCAGGCGAATAAGGAACTGCGTATCACGAAGACGGCTACCCGTGCAGATGAAAAACTGGATTTGATCAGTCTGGATGAATATCTGAAGAAGTTGAACGCCTCTGTGACTCCGGATGATCCGGATGACGGTGAAAATGGCGGTAGTGGAAATGAAGGAGGAGGAGACGAGGAAGCTCCGGATCCGACTGTATAATCTGAAAAGCTTAAAAAAGAAAGGAGGAAAAAATCTATGAAGAAAACTTGGAGTGTAGTTTTGAAAGTAATTATTGCTGTAGCCGGTGCGATTGCCGGAGTACTGGGAGTACAGGCTGCGTCATTGTAAGCAGCATTCAGTAAATAAAGTAATTGGTTAGATAAGACAGGCAGGCGGGAAGAACTTTCCCGCCTGCTTTGTTGTATGCTAAAATATCAAATAGTTGGCATCACTTTTTCGTGTGCGATAACGAAAACACAAAAAATAACATTTTATTATGTAGAAAAAAATGAGGGAATGCTTCGTAGTTCACAAATAATGATTAAATTTGCCGCGATTTGTAATGCTGAGTTTGCAAAATGACGAATAATACTATAAAGCATCTGGGTATTGTGGAAAACATACAGGGTTCTCATCTGTCGGTGAGGATCGTTCAGACGTCGGCTTGTGCGGCTTGTAGCGCAAAAGGCCACTGTTCTTCGGCGGATAGTAAAGACAAAATCATAGATATAACGGATGTTACAGCTGCTTCCTATCAGGTAGGAGAGCGGGTGATGGTGATCGGCGAAACGTCGATGGGCATGATGGCTGTAACCCTTGCATTCATAATTCCTTTTGTACTTCTGATTGTTTCCCTGTTCGTATGGATGGCGTTGATAGGGAATGAATTGTATGCGGCTCTTCTTTCTCTGGCAGTTCTTATTCCTTATTATTTCGTATTGTGGCTCAATAAAACGCGAATGAAACAACATTTTTCATTTACTATAAAACCAATAAATAACTAAAACATTATGAATTTGATTCTGATTGCAGTGATTTCATTGGGAGCTATAGCGCTCGTGCTGGCCGCTATTCTTTATGTAGCTTCCAAGAAATTTGCCGTGTATGAAGACCCGCGGATTGCCCAGGTGGGGGAAGTGTTGCCCCAGGCAAACTGTGGTGGATGTGGCTATCCTGGTTGTAGCGGATTTGCCGATGCTTGCGTCAAAGCCGGTTCGCTGGATGGTAAATTCTGCCCTGTAGGCGGTCAGCCTGTCATGGCACAAATTGCTGATATTCTCGGACTGGCAGCTACTGAAGCTGAACCGATGGTAGCAGTAGTGAGATGTAACGGAAGCTGTGCCAACCGTCCGCGTATTAATCAATACGATGGTGCGAAGAGTTGCGCTATTGCCGCTTCATTGTATGGTGGAGAAACAGGTTGTAGCTACGGATGCCTCGGATGTGGCGACTGTGTGGCTGCCTGCCAGTTTGATGCTATCCACATGAATCCCGAAACGGGACTTCCGGAAGTGGATGAAGCCAAATGTACAGCTTGTGGCGCTTGTGTGAAGGCTTGTCCGAAGGCGATCATCGAGATTCGTCCGCAAGGCAAGAAATCACGCCGTGTGTACATCTCTTGTGTGAACAAAGACAAGGGAGCCGTAGCACGTAAGGCTTGTACAGTGAGCTGTATCGGCTGTGGTAAGTGTGTCAAGACTTGTCCGTTCGAAGCCATTACGCTGGAGAACAACCTGGCTTACATCGATCCGAACAAGTGTAAATCATGCCGTAAGTGCGTGGAAGTTTGTCCGCAGAACACGATTATCGAGCTGAACTTCCCTCCACGTAAACCGAAGGCAGAGGAAGCTCCGAAAACAGTTGCTGCAGAAGCTCCGAAGGTAACAGAATAATAACAGAATAAAATACAGAATTGTATGTTAAAGACATTTTCAATTGGTGGAGTTCATCCACACGAAAATAAATTGTCGGCACATCAACCTATCATCACGGCGGAAGTTCCTGCGAAGGCAGTTATTCTGTTGGGGCAGCACATTGGCGCACCTGCCAAACCGATAGTAGCGAAAGGTGATATGGTGAAGGTAGGCACGAAGATTGCCGAACCTGCCGGCTTCGTTTCGGCAGCAATTCACTCTTCTGTCAGTGGAAAAGTGGCGAAGATTGATACAGTAGTCGATGCGAGCGGTTATGCAAAACCTGCTATCTTTATTGATGTAGAAGGCGATGAATGGGAAGAAACCATTGATCGTAGCAAGACATTGGTCAAAGAATGTGAGCTTTCGTCCGAAGAAATCGTGAAGAAGATTGCCGATGCCGGTATCGTAGGTTTGGGTGGTGCTTGTTTCCCTACACAGGTGAAGCTTTGTCCGCCGCCTTCGTTCAAGGCAGAATGTGTGATTATCAATGCGGTGGAATGTGAACCGTATCTGACTGCCGACCATCAGCTGATGCTGGAACACGCGGAAGAAGTCATGGTAGGTGTCTCCATTCTGATGAAAGCCGTGAAGGTAAACAAGGCATTTATCGGAATTGAGAATAACAAGCCGGATGCTATTGAACTGATGACGAAAGTCGCTTCCAGTTATGCCGGCATCGAAGTTGTTCCTTTGAAAGTGAAATATCCTCAGGGCGGTGAGAAACAGTTGATTGATGCGATTACCAGACGCCAGGTGGCAAGTGGTGCGCTGCCTATCTCTACAGGAGCAGTTGTGCAGAATGTGGGTACGGCATTCGCTGTTTATGAAGCCGTTCAGAAAAATAAACCGTTGTTTGAGCGTGTGATTACCGTAACTGGTAAGTCTGTGGCCAAACCTTCCAACTTCCTGGCGCGTATCGGTACACCGATGAAGCAGCTGATTGATGCTTGCGGCGGTCTGCCGGAGGATACGGGAAAGGTGATCGGCGGCGGTCCGATGATGGGTAAGGCTCTGGTGAATATCGAAGTTCCTACCGCAAAAGGCAGCTCCGGCATTCTGATCATGAATCAGAAGGAAGCCAAGCGTGGTGAAGCACAAACCTGTATCCGTTGCGCAAAGTGCGTGAGCGCTTGTCCGATGGGACTGGAGCCGTACTTGCTCGGAGCTTTGTCCGAAAACGGAGATTTTGAAACAATGGAAAAAGAAAGAATCATGGATTGTATCGAGTGCGGTTCCTGTCAGTTCACTTGTCCTGCCAACCGTCCGCTGCTTGATTACTGCCGTCTGGGTAAGGGCAAAGTAGGAGGCATGATTCGTGCACGTCAAGCTAAAAAATAACGAAGTATGGAAAATAAATTAATCGTATCACTATCACCCCACGTTCATGGCGGAGACAGCGTACAGAAAAATATGTATGGCGTGCTGATCGCACTGATTCCGGCTTTTCTGGTGTCGCTTTATTTCTTCGGGCTGGGGGCTCTGATTGTCACGGCTACTTCGGTAGCAGCCTGTTTATTCTTCGAATGGGCGATCGTTAAATTCTTAATGAAGAAACCTGCTACAACCATCTGTGACGGTTCTGCTGTTATTACAGGTGTGTTGCTGGCATTCAATTTACCCTCCAATCTGCCTATCTGGATTATCATTCTGGGTGCACTGTTCGCAATCGGTGTAGGCAAGATGTCTTTCGGTGGTCTGGGCTGCAACCCATTCAACCCGGCATTGGCGGGACGTGTATTCCTGTTGCTTTCTTTCCCGGTGCAGATGACGACATGGCCGGTAGTAGGTCAGCTGACATCTTATATGGACGCTACCACCGGTGCTACTCCGCTGGCATTGATGAAACAGGCTATTCACGGCGATGCGAGTGCTTTGAGCCAGATACCTGATGCGCTGACTCTGTTTATCGGACAGAACGGCGGATGTATCGGTGAAGTAAGTGCGCTGGCACTGTTGCTCGGACTGGTATACATGCTCTGGAAAAAGATCATCACCTGGCATATTCCGGTTTCTATCATTGTGACTGTATTTGTATTTGCAGGCATTATGCATATGGTAGATCCCGAAAAGTATGTTTCTCCGGTATTGCAACTACTCTCCGGAGGTCTGATGCTGGGAGCTGTCTTTATGGCAACCGACTATGTGACTTCTCCGATGAGCAAGAAAGGTATGCTGATTTACGGTGTTTGTATCGGTCTGCTGACGGTGGTTATCCGTCTGTTCGGTGCATATCCCGAAGGTATGTCATTCGCCATCCTGATTATGAATGCGTTCACTCCGCTGATTAACACCTATTGTAAACCTAAACGCTTTGGGGAGGTAGCGAAGAAGAAATGAAAAAGTTACAATCATCTTTAAAGAATATGTTGCTGGTACTTACGGGCGTTACAGCCGTTTCCGTAGCGTTGCTGGCTTATGTGAACGAACTGACGAAAGGCCCGATTGCCGAAGCGAATGCAAAGACGCTGAACGAGGCCTTGAAAAAGGTTCTTCCTGAATATACCAATAATCCGGTAGCCGAAAGCGATACTGTTTTCAGCGAGAAAGACGGAAAGAAAATCGTGGATTTCATTATCTATCCGGCCAAGAATGGCGAAGAGTGGGTAGGTTCTGCCGTTGAAGCCAAGTCCATGGGATTTGGCGGTGAACTGAAAGTACTGGTAGGCTTTGATGCTGAAGGCAAGATTTATAACTACTCTTTGCTGGCACACGTCGAAACTCCGGGACTGGGCTCGAAAGCGGACAAATGGTTTGGAGCTTATGATCCTGCAAAGAACGAAAAACCGGTATCTCATGAAGAAAGTGCAAAGTCTATTTTGGGCATGAATCCGGGAGAAACTCCATTGGCTGTGACCAAAGACATGAATGGACAGGTAGATGCCATCACGGCTTCTACTATCACTTCACGTGCTTTCCTGAATGCGGTGAATGCTGCTTATCAAGCATACAAAGGCGGTGAGGTGGATACGAATTCCGGAGCTTCCCAGAAAAACGAACCGGCTGCTGCACCGGAAGGTGAAGCGGCTGCTAATGACACTAATAATTAAGAAAGGAGGAGACAGTTATGAATAATTTTAAAGTAATGATGAACGGGATTATCAAAGAGAATCCTATTTTTGTGCTCCTGCTCGGTATGTGTCCTACACTGGGTACGACATCATCTGCTATCAACGGTATGGGTATGGGACTGGCCACTATGTTCGTCTTGATTTGCTCGAACGTAGTAATTTCATCTATCAAGAATCTGATTCCGGATATGGTACGCATCCCGTCATTTATCGTGGTGATTGCGTCTTTTGTGACGCTGCTTCAGATGATAATGCAGGCTTATGTACCCGATCTGTATGCTACACTCGGCCTTTTCATTCCGTTGATCGTAGTAAACTGTATCGTACTGGGACGTGCGGAAGCTTTCGCAGCGAAGAACAATCCGCTGGCTTCTATGTTTGATGGTATCGGTATGGGGCTTGGTTTTACCATTGCCCTGACTCTGTTGGGTGCCGTACGTGAATTCCTCGGAACAGGTAAGATATTCAATCTGACCATTCTGCCGGAAGAATACGGAATGTTGATCTTTGTTCTGGCTCCGGGTGCCTTTATCGCTTTAGGTTATCTGATTGCCATAATCAATAGTCTGAAGAAAGCCTAACCCTATTAAATAAGAAAAGAATATGGAATATATATTGATATTTATCTCGGCAATCTTTGTAAACAACATCGTGTTGTCGCAGTTCCTGGGAATCTGTCCGTTCCTGGGTGTTTCCAAGAAGGTGGAAACAGCGATGGGTATGAGTGCGGCAGTTGCTTTCGTACTGACTATCGCTACCATCGTCACATTCCTGATTCAGAAGTTTGTGTTGGATGCTTTCGGATTGGGATACTTACAGACAATCACTTTTATTCTGGTTATTGCCGGACTGGTGCAGATGGTAGAAATTATTCTGAAGAAAGTTTCTCCTTCTTTGTATCAAGCGTTGGGTGTGTTCCTGCCGTTGATTACAACGAACTGTTGTATTCTCGGTGTGGCAATCCTGGTAATCCAGAAAGACTTTGATCTGCTGACGGGCGTTGTATATGCATTCTCTACTGCCCTTGGCTTCGGTCTGGCATTGGTATTGTTTGCCGGATTGCGCGAGCAGATGACCCTGGTGAAGATTCCGAAAGGAATGCAGGGCACTCCGATTGCTTTGATTACCGCAGGTTTGCTGGCAATGGCATTCATGGGCTTCTCAGGCGTCGTGTAAAAGACTAAGTTGATAATTAGATAAAGAGGCTGGAAACTCTGTCGTATGGCAACATACAGACAGTTTGTTTCCGGCCTTTTTCTTTATACCTGTTCATACCGAATATGATTTTTATCATACCAAAACGCCCTCAAATCGTCCCGTAAGTATCTTCCTGTGAATAAAATTGAGATAGTTTATTGCATTTCCATTTTATTTCCATACATTTGTACCTCAAACAAACTGAAAACCGAAAAACTAACCATATTTTAAAATTATATGAAAGAAAGAATTTTAGTAACGGGAGGAACGGGCTATATTGGGTCTCATACCGTTGTAGAACTACAAAACAGTGGATACGAAGTAATCATTATCGATAATTTATCAAACTCGAGTGCTGATGTTGTTGACAATATAGAGAAAGTATCCGGTATCCGCCCAACTTTTGAAAAACTGGATTGTCTTGATTTTGCGGGTCTTGATGCCGTATTTACCAAATATAAAGGAATTAAAGCGATTATTCATTTCGCAGCAAGCAAAGCAGTAGGAGAGTCGGTAGAGAAGCCGTTGCTTTATTATCGTAACAACCTGGTTTCTTTGATCAACCTTCTGGAGTTAATGCCTAAGCATGGAGTAGAAGGTATTGTGTTCTCTTCTTCCTGTACAGTATATGGTCAACCGGATGAATTGCCTGTAACGGAAAAGGCTCCGATCAAGAAAGCGGAATCTCCTTATGGAAATACAAAACAGATTAATGAAGAAATTATCCGTGATACAATAGCTTCCGGTGCCCCGATCAATGCTATTTTGCTGCGTTATTTCAACCCGATTGGCGCACATCCTACAGCATTGCTGGGTGAACTTCCGAACGGTGTTCCTCAAAACCTGATTCCTTATCTGACTCAGACAGCGATGGGTATCCGTGAAAAACTAAGTGTATTCGGTGACGATTATGATACTCCTGACGGTTCTTGTATCCGTGACTTTATCAACGTTGTTGACTTGGCTAAAGCACACGTGATTGCAATCCGCCGTATTCTGGAGCAAAAACAGAAAGAAAAAGTAGAAGTATTCAATATCGGTACAGGACGCGGTGTTTCTGTATTGGAACTGATTAATGGCTTTGAAAAAGCTACCGGCGTTAAATTGAATTATCAGATTGTAGGCCGTCGCGCAGGTGATATTGAAAAGGTATGGGCTAATCCCGATTTTGCCAACCAGGAATTAGGTTGGAAAGCGGTAGAAACATTGGAAGATACTTTACGCTCTGCATGGAATTGGCAGCTGAAACTCCGTGAAAGAGGCATTCAGTAAAAAGATATTTGTTTTAATTAACATAAAAGTTTAAACAAATCGTTTATGCGGTTTGTTTATTAGATGCTAATCAGCTTGATCTGTTTGTGAGTATGTGAATATGAATAAATGGTACTTATGCCTCTCCGGCATAGACAGGTATGATTGCATAGTAGTTTTGTCGTGTTTTATTTTGTGTTTGTGTTGTGACGGTACTACGACGGGAGTCGTGGTACCGTTTTTTGTTACTCCTTTACAGTCTGCCTTTAAAACAGAATACGTTAGTTCCCCAATCGGTTTCAGGTAAAGTTCCTTCCGGCTCGAACAATCCATATACGGAAGAACCGGAGCCACTCATAGAGGCATAAACAGCCCCTTGCTTGTATAGTTCGGCTTTAATTTCTCCGATTACCGGATGCTGGGGGAATACACTGTCTTCAAAATCATTGATTAATATCTTTTTCCATTCATTTATCGGACGTTTGATCGCTTCTTTGATCGAGAATTCGGGATGATGAGGATGAATATTGGCGAAAGCTTCCCGCGTTGATACGAATACATCCGGTTTGATGATCAGAATCTGATATCCTTTTAAAGATAATGGAATAGGGGAGAATATGTTACCGATACCTTCGGCAAAGGTCGGAGCGTTTCTGATAAAGAAAGCGCAGTCTGCTCCTAAAGTTGCGGCGTATACTTCCAACTGATCTTCGGATAAATTCAGTTGAAAGTGCTCGTTGAGTAATTTCAGCATGAAAGCCGCGTCTGATGAGCCTCCTCCCAGTCCGGCACCGGAAGGAATGTGTTTGTACAGGTGAATCTCGATAGGAGAGAGGTGAAACTCTTTATCTAATAGCAGATAGGCTTTCACCACTAAATTGTCTTCCGGATTGCCGGAAATCTCCATTCCGTACTGATACAGCGAGAACTTTTTGTCCGCTTCGGCACAAGTCCGGATTTCCAGCGCATCTTCGAGAGCGACGGGGTAGAATACGGTTTCGAGGTTGTGATATCCGTCCGGACGCTTCTCGGTAATAGAGAGTCCCAGGTTTATTTTTGCGTTTGGGAAAGTGATCATATTCGTTCTGAATTATTATTTTGAATTTTAAATTATGGGTTGCGAATTTATGCTATTGGTGACAAAGTTACTAAAATCTTCATTTTTCCTTATCTTTTCTTCATTATTATATTCTATCTTTGTCATCCCTTTCGGATTTTACTATGTATAAAAGCCGGGGATCATAAATTGTAAATCATAAAATTGTATATAAGCAGATGGCTGAACAAAGAAGAAATTCCCGTAACACAAAATCAACTAAAGTACAACCGGTCAATGATTATGGTCGTATCCAACCTCAGGCACCGGAGCTGGAAGAGGCGGTGTTGGGTGCTTTAATGATTGAGAAGGATGCTTATTCGCTGGTGAGTGAGATTCTTCGCCCGGAGTCATTTTATGAGCATCGTCATCAGTTGATTTATGCTGCCATTACTGATCTTGCCGTTAATCAGAAGCCGGTGGACATTCTGACGGTCAAAGAGCAGTTAAGCAAAAGAGGTGAGTTGGAAGAGGTCGGTGGACCGTTCTATATTACTCAGTTGAGCAGTAAGGTTGCTTCTTCCGCACATATCGAATATCACGCCCGTATTATTGCACAAAAATCGTTGGCGCGCGAATTGATAACGTTTACCAGTAATATTCAAAGCAAGGCTTTTGATGAGACACTGGATGTGGACGACTTGATGCAGGAGGCGGAAGGCAAGTTGTTTGAGATTTCCCAGCAGAATATGAAGAAAGACTATACGCAGATTAATCCGGTAATTGACGAAGCGTATAAGCTGATTCAGAAAGCGGCTGCACGAACGGACGGTCTGAGTGGTCTTGAAAGTGGATTTACTAAGCTGGACAAGATGACTTCCGGTTGGCAGAACTCCGACCTTATTGTAATCGCGGCCCGTCCTGCTATGGGTAAAACAGCTTTCGTACTTTCCATGGCTAAGAATATTGCCGTTGATTATCGGAATCCGGTAGCGTTGTTCTCTCTTGAAATGAGTAATGTCCAGTTGGTCAATCGTCTTATCACCAATGTTTGTGAGATTCCGAGTGAGAAGATCAAGAGTGGACAGTTGGCAAGCTATGAGTGGCAACAGTTGGACTACAAACTGAAAGATTTGCTGGATGCCCCGCTTTATGTGGATGATACTCCGTCTTTGTCGGTCTTTGAACTTCGAACCAAAGCACGTCGTCTGGTACGTGAACATGGGGTGAGAATCATCATCATTGACTACCTTCAGTTGATGAATGCGAGTGGTATGGCGTTCGGTAGCCGTCAGGAAGAGGTTAGTACGATATCCCGTTCGTTGAAAGGATTGGCGAAGGAGTTGAGTATACCGATTATAGCCTTGTCGCAGTTGAATCGTGGTGTAGAAAGTCGTGAAGGTATTGATGGTAAACGTCCTCAGTTGAGTGACCTTCGTGAATCCGGAGCCATCGAGCAGGATGCCGATATGGTGTGCTTTATTCACCGTCCGGAATATTATAAGATTTTCCAGGATGATCGTGGTAACGACCTTCGTGGTATGGCGGAAATTGTGATAGCCAAGCACCGTAATGGTGCAGTAGGTGAAGTCTTGCTTCGATTCAAAGGTGAGTTTACACGATTCTCTAATCCGGAAGATGATATGGTGATACCAATGCCGGGTGAACCAGCAGGCGCTATGCTGGGTTCTAAACTGAATGCCGGCTCTATGGCTCCGCCTCCACCGGAACCGGACTTTGTTCCGCAGGGAAATAATCCGTTCGGTGCAACGGAAGGGCCGTTGCCTTTCTAAAAAAACGTCTTTTGGGTTGAATAGAAATGACCGCTTGGTCAGATGAAAATGACCGCTTGATTGAATGCAATCGACCGCTTGATTTGATTAAAAGATACGGTTGAACAGATAGAAACGACTGCTTGATTTACCCCAATCGAGCGGTCGATTTTTTTTATTAAATATAGCTTAGGAGAGTTCTGATGGAGACTGGTGGCAAAAATGACAAGAAAATATCTCTATCTGAGAATATATAATAGGAAAATAAATAATTAATGAAATAAAAATGGAATTATAAAATAGAATTAATTAATTATTTTCCCATATATATGTGAATACCCCTTTATTTTTTTGCCACTTTGTCACCCACCATGAATTTATTGGGGAATAATACAGTCAGGTCCTGTTAGTTTAGCTTCTCTTGACAATTTTCTCTCAAATCGTTCTATGTCAACCGAAAAATCTTATTAACTTTGCGAAACTTTTTGAGAAACAATAAAAATTTAATTATATGAATATCTCTTATAACTGGCTGAAAGAGTATGTCAACTTTGATTTGACCCCCGATGAAACGGCTGCTGCGCTGACTTCAATCGGCTTGGAAACAGGTGGTGTAGAAGAAGTGCAAACCATTAAGGGTGGTTTGGAAGGACTCGTAATCGGTGAAGTGCTGACTTGCGAAGAACATCCGAACTCCGACCATCTGCATATCACTACCGTCAATCTGGGAGACGGCGAACCTGTGCAGATTGTATGCGGTGCTCCGAATGTAGCTGCCGGACAGAAAGTAGTGGTTGCCACTTTGGGTACCAAACTTTATGACGGTGATGAATGCTTTACTATCAAGAAGTCAAAAATCCGTGGTGTAGAATCTACAGGTATGATTTGTGCAGAAGACGAAATCGGTATTGGTACCGATCATGCAGGAATCATCGTGTTACCGGCTGAAGCTATTCCGGGTACTCTCGCTAAAGACTATTATAATATTAAGAGTGACTACGTACTCGAAGTAGATATTACTCCTAACCGTGCAGACGCTTGTTCGCACTATGGTGTAGCCCGCGACTTGTATGCTTACCTGATTCAGAATGGCAAGCAGGCTACTTTGCAACGTCCCTCTGTAGACGGATTTAAGGTAGAAAACCACGATTTGGATATCGAAGTAGTGGTTGAAAACAGCGAAGTCTGTCCTCACTATGCCGGTGTTACGGTGAAAGGCGTTACTGTGAAGGAAAGCCCCGAATGGTTGCAGAATAAATTGCGCTTGATCGGCGTACGTCCTATTAATAATGTAGTGGATATCACTAATTATATCGTTCATGCTTTCGGTCAGCCGTTGCATTGCTTCGATGCCGGAAAGATAAAAGGCAATGAAGTAATTGTCAAGACATTGCCGGAAGGTACTCCCTTCGTTACATTGGATGAAGTGGAACGTAAGTTGAACGAACGCGATCTGATGATCTGCAATAAAGAGGAAGCGATGTGCATTGCCGGTGTATTCGGCGGACTGGATTCCGGTTCTACGGAAGCTACGACAGATGTATTCATCGAAAGCGCTTATTTCCATCCTACATGGGTGCGTAAGACTGCCCGTCGTCATGGCCTGAATACGGATGCTTCTTTCCGTTTCGAACGTGGCATCGATCCGAACGGAGTAATCTATTGTCTGAAACTGGCTGCTCTGATGGTGAAAGAACTGGCCGGCGGTACTATCTCATCCGATATTAAGGATGTTTGTGCTGCTGCTCCGCAAGACTTCATGGTAGAACTGTCTTATGAGAAAGTAAATTCGCTGATTGGTAAAGTGATTCCGGTGGAAACGATCAAGAGCATTGTTACCAGCCTGGAAATGAAAATCACGAATGAGACAGCTGACGGACTGACATTGGCCGTTCCTCCTTATCGTGTAGATGTACAGCGTGATTGTGATGTGATCGAAGATATTCTACGTATCTACGGATATAATAATGTAGAAATCCCGACTACGCTGAACTCCAGTCTGACCACTAAGGGAGAACATGATAAATCAAACAAATTGCAGAATCTGGTTGCTGAACAGCTGGTTGGCTGTGGCTTCAATGAGATACTGAATAATTCTCTGACTCGCGCCGCTTACTACGACGGTCTGGAGAACTATCCATCCAACCATCTGGTGATGTTGCTGAATCCGCTGAGTGCCGATTTGAACTGTATGCGTCAGACATTGCTGTTCGGCGGACTGGAAAGCATCGCTCACAATGCAAACCGCAAGAATGCCGATTTGAAATTCTTCGAATTCGGTAACTGCTATTACTTCGATGCGGATAAGAAGAATCCGGAAAAAGTACTGGCTACCTATTCGGAAGACTATCACTTGGGTTTATGGGTGACAGGAAAGAAAGTTGCCAACTCATGGGCACACCCGGATGAAAACAGTTCGGTATACGAATTGAAGGCTTATGTAGAAAATATCATGAAACGCCTGGGACTGGATTTGCACAACCTGGTAGTTGGCAATCTGACTGACGATATTTTCGCTACCGCACTTTCTGTTCATACCAAGGGGGGCAAGCGTCTTGCTTCTTTCGGTGTTGTGACGAAGAAACTGCTGAAAGCATTCGATATAGATAATGAGGTGTATTATGCCGACCTGAACTGGAAAGAACTGATGAAGGCTATCCGTTCAGTGAAGATCAGCTACAAGGAAATCTCCAAATTCCCTGCTGTGAAGCGTGACTTGGCATTGTTGCTCGATAAGAACATACAGTTTGCCGAAATCGAAAAAATCGCTTACGATACAGAAAAGAAACTGCTGAAAGAAGTAGAACTCTTCGATGTATACGAAGGTAAGAACCTTGAAGCAGGCAAGAAATCGTATGCGGTCAGCTTCCTGCTTCAGGATGAAACTCAGACGCTGAACGATAAGATGATCGATAAGATCATGTCTAAACTGGTGAAGAATCTGGAAGACAAGCTGAATGCAAAATTGAGATAAATTTAAAATTCACAATTCAAAATTAATACAAACCAATGGGAAGAGCATTTGAATATAGAAAAGCCGCAAAGCTGAAAAGATGGGGCCACATGGCTAAAACATTTACAAGACTGGGTAAACAGATCGCTATTGCCGTGAAGGCGGGTGGTCCGGAACCGGAAAATAACCCGACACTGCGTTCGGTCATCGCTACTTGTAAGCGTGAGAATATGCCGAAGGACAATATCGAACGTGCGATTAAGAATGCGATGGGTAAGGACCAGAGCGATTACAAGAGCATGACTTACGAAGGATACGGTCCTCACGGAATTGCTGTCTTTGTAGATACGCTGACTGATAATACGACTCGTACGGTAGCTGATGTACGCTCTGTATTCAATAAATTTGGTGGTAACCTTGGAACAATGGGATCATTGGCTTTCCTTTTCGACCATAAATGTATGTTCACTTTCAAGATAAAGGACGGCATGGATATGGAAGAACTGATCCTTGATCTGATCGATTACGACGTAGAAGATGAGTACGAACAGGATGATGAAGAAGGAACAATCACTATCTACGGTGATCCTAAGAGCTATGCAGCTATTCAGAAACACCTTGAAGAATGTGGTTTCGAAGATGTCGGTGGTGACTTCACTTACATCCCGAACGATCTGAAAGACGTGACTCCGGAACAACGCGAAACTTTGGACAAGATGGTAGAACGTCTTGAAGAATTTGATGACGTGCAGACTGTTTATACAAACATGAAGCCGGAAGAAAGCGAAGACGAGGAGTAAGCGGATTATGGAATATGTTTATAAAACCCAGGGTACTTGCAGCACAAACATCGAACTGAATGTAGAAGACGGAGTTGTGAAGGAAGTTGCCTTTTGGGGAGGATGTAACGGAAATCTTCAGGGACTTTCACGCCTGGTAAAAGGAATGAAAGTAGAAGAAGTTATCAAGAAACTTGAAGGAGTACGTTGCAGTGGCAGACCGACGTCCTGTCCCGATCAGCTATGCCATGCATTGCATGAGATGGGGTATTAACGGAAGTTTTCCTTTATAAAATAGACACTGGCCTCCGGCAATTCATTTTGCCGGAGGCTTTTTTATTGTGCCGTACCTTTCCCTATTTGTCGGTATTTTGAACCAAAATCGACCTTCGGTCGTTATTTATAAGTATATTTGTGCTGAATAACTATTATGCAATGATGAAGAATATTTTTCAAGACTTAAAACGGAAAGATCATAAACGCTATCTGGGCGGACTGGATGTTTTTAAATATATTGGTCCCGGACTTTTGGTAACTGTCGGATTTATTGATCCGGGCAACTGGGCATCAAATTTTGCCGCAGGTTCCGAGTTCGGCTATTCACTTCTTTGGGTGGTCACCTTATCCACTATCATGTTGATTGTCCTCCAGCATAATGTTGCTCACTTGGGGATTGTTACGGGGCTTTGCCTTTCGGAAGCCGCTACGAAATATACTCCTAAATGGGTATCCCGTCCTATTTTGGGTACGGCGGTATTGGCGTCTATTTCTACTTCATTGGCTGAGATTCTGGGAGGAGCCATCGCATTGGAGATGCTGTTTGATATGCCTATTATGTGGGGGGCGGTGCTGACCACACTTTTTGTCTCCATCATGCTCTTTACCAACTCCTATAAAAAGATAGAACGTTCCATTATTGCTTTTGTCTCGGTGATCGGTCTTTCATTTATTTATGAATTGTTTCTGGTAGAAATAGATTGGCCGGCTGCGACGATGGGCTGGGTGACACCTGCTTTCCCGAAGGGCAGTATGCTGATTATTATGAGTGTGCTGGGAGCGGTTGTGATGCCTCATAATCTGTTCTTGCATTCGGAGGTAATACAGAGTCATGAGTATAATAAGAAAGACGATTCGTCTATCAAGAAAGTATTGAAATACGAGTTGTTCGATACGCTTTTCTCGATGATCGTCGGTTGGGCAATTAACAGTGCTATGATTCTGCTGGCTGCTGCTACTTTCTTTAAAAGCGGCATTCAGGTGGAAGAATTGCAACAAGCCAAATCACTGCTTGAACCTTTATTGGGAAGTAATGCGGCAATCGTATTCGCATTGGCTCTGTTGATGGCAGGTATTTCGTCCACCATAACAAGCGGAATGGCGGCAGGCTCTATCTTTGCAGGTATCTTCGGAGAGTCATATCATATCAAAGACAGTCACTCGCAGGTAGGAGTAATCCTCTCGTTGGGAATTGCGCTGTTGCTGATTTTCTTTATTGGCGATCCATTCAAGGGATTACTGATTTCGCAGATGATATTGAGTATCCAGTTGCCTTTCACGGTATTCCTGCAAGTAGGGCTGACTTCATCCCGAAAAGTAATGGGGAATTATGTCAATAGCCGTTGGAGTACTTTTGTATTATATGCTATTGCAGTCATAGTTTCGGTATTGAATATAATGCTGCTTTTTTCATAAAACGAACATGAATCTATAAACTATAAAATGATGAAGATTATTACTTATAATGTGAACGGACTTCGTGCTGCCGTTTCTAAAGGTTTGCCGGAATGGCTGGTACAGGAGAATCCGGATATTCTTTGTCTGCAAGAGACAAAACTACAGCCGGACCAATATCCGGCAGAAGTGTTTGAAGCTTTGGGCTACAAGGCTTATCTCTATTCTGCGCAGAAGAAGGGATACAGCGGTGTGGCGATTCTCACGAAGCAGGAACCCGATCATGTGGAATATGGTATGGGGATAGAAGCTTATGACAATGAAGGGCGTTTTATCCGTGCGGATTTTGGCGACTTGTCCGTAGTCAGTGTTTATCATCCTTCGGGAACGAGCGGAGACGAACGGCAGGCATTTAAAATGGTGTGGCTGGAAGACTTTCAGAAATATGTGACAGAGCTGCGCAAGACTCGTCCGAACCTTATCCTTTGCGGTGACTATAATATTTGTCATGAGCCGATTGATATTCATGATCCCGTCCGGAATGCCACGAACAGCGGCTTCCTGCCCGAAGAACGGGAATGGATGACCCGTTTCCTTTCTGCAGGATTTATTGATTCTTTCCGTCTGCTCTATCCGGAGAAACAGGAGTATACGTGGTGGAGCTATCGTTTTAATTCGCGTGCCAAGAATAAAGGCTGGCGGATTGACTATTGCATGACCAGTGAGCCGGTACGTCCGATGCTGAAAAGTGCCAGCATACTGAACGATGCCGTACATTCAGACCATTGTCCGATGGCTTTGGAAATAGAGTAAAAAAACAGAAAATAGCATGGAAGATAGAATACAAAAAGCTGTAGAGCTTTTTAAGAGCGGATATAACTGCTCGCAGTCTGTAGTAGCTGCATTTGCCGATATGTATGGTTTCACGCAAGAGCAGGCAGTGCGTATGTCAGCCTCCTTTGGCGGAGGGATCGGGCGGATGCGTGAGACGTGCGGGGCTGCTTGCGGACTGTTTCTGGTAGCCGGACTGGAAACCGGAGCTACCGAAGCGACAGACCGTGAAGGGAAAGCTGCAAACTATGCGGTAGTGCAGGAGTTGGCTGCCGAATTTAAAAAGCGCAACGGGTCGCTGATTTGCGGAGAATTGTTGGGATTGAAGAAAAAAGATCCGATTTCTACCGTTCCCGAAGAACGTAATACTCAATATTATAGCAAACGTCCGTGTGCTAAAATGGTGGAAGAAGCGGCAAGAATTTGGGTAGAATACCTCGAGAAACACCCTAAATAAGGGGATAAAATGCTTTTTTATTACAAAATCAGCAAAAAAATATTCAATAAAGTGTTATATAACATAAAAATAACTATCTTTGTCCCCGAAATAAAATCTGAAAGCTTTCGGGCCGGATGATTTTTAAAGCATGTCTAACTATAATTTCAAAAGCAAATGTTGAAAGAAAAAGCAGGTGTAATCGCAGGTAATATCTGGAATGCACTGAATGAAACAGAAGGAATGACTGCCAAGCAACTGAAAAAAGCAACTAAATTGGTTGACAAAGATTTGTTCCTCGGCCTTGGCTGGTTATTGAGAGAAGATAAAGTTTCTGCTGAAGAAGTAGAAGGTGAACTCTTCATCAAATTGATCTAAGCGAGTAACTCACTTAAGCAATAAAAAAATGCGTTGGTACATGATTATAATGTTATCAACGCATTTTTTTATATTCCGCCATTTACGTATCTTTGCACACCAAAAAGACAAAATAATAAGAATTCAGAATGAAGAATATACGAAATTTCTGCATCATTGCCCACATTGACCACGGTAAATCAACCCTGGCAGACCGCTTGTTGGAGTTTACCAACACTATTCAGGTGACTAACGGGCAGATGCTTGATGATATGGATTTGGAGAAGGAAAGAGGTATCACCATCAAGAGCCATGCTATCCAGATGGAGTACAACTACAAGGGTGAAAAGTATACCCTTAACCTGATTGACACTCCGGGACACGTGGACTTTTCGTATGAGGTATCCCGTTCCATTGCTGCTTGCGAAGGCGCACTGCTTATCGTAGACGCATCGCAGGGAGTGCAGGCACAGACCATCTCCAATCTGTATATGGCTATCGAGCATGATCTCGAAATTATCCCTATTATCAATAAATGTGATATGGCAAGTGCCATGCCCGAAGAGGTAGAGGACGAAATCGTAGAACTGCTGGGCTGCAAGCGTGATGAGATTATCCGTGCATCCGGTAAGACCGGAATGGGCGTGGAGGAAATCCTCGCAGCCGTTATCGAACGCATTCCGCATCCCGAAGGTGATGAGGAAGCTCCGTTGCAGGCATTGATTTTTGACTCTGTATTCAACTCCTTCCGTGGCATTATCGCTTACTTTAAGATCGAAAACGGAGTGATCCGCAAAGGAGATAAAGTAAAGTTCTTTAATACCGGAAAAGAATATGATGCCGATGAAGTAGGTGTACTGAAAATGGAACTGGTTCCACGCAACGAACTTCGTACGGGAGATGTAGGTTACATTATATCGGGCATCAAGACCTCGAAAGAGGTGAAAGTGGGAGATACCATCACTCACGTTGCCCGCCCGTGTAATAAAGCTATTGCAGGTTTTGAAGAAGTGAAGCCGATGGTTTTTGCCGGAGTCTATCCGATTGAGGCGGAAGATTTTGAGGACCTGCGTGCTTCTCTGGAGAAATTGCAGCTGAACGATGCTTCGCTGACTTTCCAGCCGGAATCTTCACTGGCACTGGGCTTTGGTTTCCGTTGCGGTTTCCTCGGATTGCTTCATATGGAGATTGTGCAGGAACGTCTGGATCGTGAATTCGATATGAACGTGATTACTACCGTGCCTAACGTATCTTATAATATATATGATAAACAAGGCGAAATGAAGGAAGTGCATAATCCCGGTGGTATGCCCGATCCGACGTTGATCGATCATATTGAAGAACCTTATATCAAAGCATCCATTATTACGACTACCGATTATATCGGCCCGATTATGACCCTCTGTCTGGGTAAACGTGGAGAACTCTTGAAACAAGAGTATATTTCCGGTAATCGTGTGGAAATATATTATAACATGCCTTTGGGTGAAATCGTGATCGACTTCTATGACCGATTGAAGAGTATTTCGAAAGGATATGCGTCGTTCGACTATCATCCCAATGGTTTCCGTCCTTCCAAGTTGGTGAAACTGGACATCATGTTGAACGGTGAGCCGGTTGATGCGCTTTCTACGCTGATTCACTTCGATAACGCGTATGATATGGGACGCCGGATGTGTGAGAAACTGAAAGAATTAATCCCTCGCCAGCAGTTTGAAATCGCTATTCAGGCAGCTATCGGGGCTAAGATTATAGCTCGTGAAACTATTAAGGCAGTTCGCAAGGATGTAACTGCGAAGTGTTATGGTGGTGACGTAAGCCGTAAACGTAAACTGCTTGAAAAGCAGAAAAAAGGTAAAAAACGAATGAAACAAATCGGTAATGTGGAAGTGCCGCAGAAAGCCTTCCTCGCCGTACTGAAGCTGGATTAAAAAATGAACCGCAAGCGATTTTTCAGAGAGTTATTCTGAACAAATCGGCTTGCGGTTAGTTTTTTAATACACCAGGTGATTGTCTTCTGTCTGCAGAGCTTTCCTTGGCAATCACCTTTTTTGAAACAAACAACTATAAATATGAGAAAAGTTCTGTCTTTTTCGGGCTTCCTGATGTTGGGGCTCGTCATTTCACAATTCCTCCCGATGATAGCGGGAGAAGGATATGGAGCTGTTAAGGTCCTGTCGAATATACTACTTTATGTATGTCTTAGTTTTATAATGATTAATGTGGGTCGGGAGTTTGTGCTCGACAAAGTCCGCTGGAAAAGTTATGCCGAGGATTATTTTATAGCGATGGCTACAGCTGCCCTGCCTTGGTTCATGATTGCTATCTATTATGTATTCGTGCTTCTTCCGCCTGATTACTGGAACAGTTGGGAGGCTTGGAAAGAGAATCTGTTGCTAAGTCGTTTTGCCGCACCTACGTCGGCCGGTATCTTGTTTACGATGTTGGCGGCTATCGGGCTAAAGTCCAGTTGGATATATAAGAAGATTCAGGTCCTGGCTATTTTTGATGATCTGGATACCATTCTTTTGATGATCCCTCTTCAGATAATGATGATTGGTTTGCGTTGGCAGCTGATTATTGTGGTGGTTATCGTATTTATGCTATTGTCCATTGGATGGAAACAACTGAATAAGTATAACTGGCGGCAGGATTGGAAAGCTATTCTCTTCTATTCCGTTATCATATTTCTGGCTACGCAGATACTTTATCTCGGCAGTAAAGAGCTGTATGGAGAAGAAGGAAGTATCCATATCGAAGTCCTGTTGCCGGCATTTGTATTGGGTATGATCATGAAGCATAAAGAGTACGATACTCCTGTAGAACGAAAAGTCTCTACTGGAATCTCCTTCCTGTTTATGTTCCTGGTAGGTATGAGTATGCCTCATTTTATCGGAGTTAACTTTGCGGAAACTCATGCAGGAACGCATTCGGTGACAGGCTCGCAGGAGATGATGTCTTGGGGAATGATTTTGTTCCATGTTGTCATAGTTTCTTTCTTATCGAATATAGGCAAACTTTGTCCGATGTTCTTCTATCGTGACCGGAAGTTGAGTGAGCGACTGGCCCTTTCCATTGGTATGTTTACCCGCGGTGAGGTAGGTGCCGGAATTATATTTATTGCATTGGGTTATAATCTCGGCGGTCCGGCACTGGTCATTTCCGTACTTACATTGGTGTTGAATCTTATTCTGACAGGAATATTTGTCCTTTGGGTGAAAAACTTGGCTTTAAGGAGCTATAGTGATTAAAAAAATCCATATATTGCGGATCAAATACTATAAACACCTTTCATTATGACAATTTTGCGTACAATGCGAAATTTCTCGTCAATGAATATTGCGGCGAGTATCCTTTTGTTTGTAGCGGCAATAGCGGCTGCTATCATAGCCAATTCTCCGGTTGCTCCGGTATATCAGGAGTTCCTTTTGCATGAACTTCATTTGCAGATCGGTAATTTTAATCTGCTGTCGCATGGCGGAGAGAATCTGCGGATGATTGAGTTCATCAATGACGGGCTGATGACCATCTTTTTCTTGCTGGTAGGATTGGAGATCAAACGGGAAGTGCTGGTTGGTGAGCTTTCCTCCTTCCGCAAGGCGGTGCTTCCCTTTATTGCTGCCTGTGGTGGTATGCTGTTTCCGGTGATTGTTTATATGTCAATCTGTCCTCCGGGCAGTGAGGGAAGTCAGGGATTGGCCATTCCAATGGCAACGGATATTGCTTTTTCGTTAGGGGTATTAAGTCTGTTGGGAAGCCGTGTGCCGTTGAGCCTGAAGATATTTCTGACGGCTTTTGCGGTAGTTGATGATATCGGAGGTATTCTTGTAATTGCTCTTTTTTATAGTTCGCATGTGTCGTATGGGTGTATTCTGATAGCTGCATTGCTCTACGTTTTACTTTATTTTATAGGAAAGCGTGGGGCGACCCATAAGATATTCTTTTTAGTGATCGGTGTCGTTATATGGTATTTATTTTTGCAATCCGGTATTCATAGTACTATTTCGGGAGTTATTCTGGCGTTTGTCATTCCGGCGAAACCCCGTCTGGATGTCGGAAAATATATCGAGCATATTCGTCATACAATTGCAGGTTTCCCGGTGGTGGAATCGGGAAGTATCGTGTTGACTAATGAGCAGATTGCCAAACTGAAAGAGGTCGAATCTGCTTCCGACCGTGTTATCAGTCCTCTGCAGTCTTTGGAGGATAATTTGCATGGAGCTGTCAATTATCTGATTCTTCCGTTGTTTGCCTTTGTCAATGCAGGCGTTGTCTTTAGTGGTGGCGGTGAGTTGGTAGGAAGTGTAGGGATGGCAGTGGCAGCAGGGTTGCTGTTTGGTAAATTTGCGGGAATTTATTTCTTTACCTGGTTGGCTATAAAGATAAAACTCACTCCAATGCCGCCGGGTATGACTTGGAAGAATCTTTCCGGTATAGCCCTGTTGGGAGGGATCGGTTTTACGGTGTCGCTTTTCATAGCCAATCTTTCTTTTGGTGCAAACTACCCTGTTCTGTTGAATCAGGCTAAGTTCGGAGTGCTATCGGGGACTATTCTTTCCGGGTTATTAGGATACATTGTACTCAGGATAGTGTTACCTGTCCGAAAGCAGAAATAATTATTAGAGATCAGTCGTTCAGGCATATCGGATATTAATCAGACGATATGCCTTTTTTTTATTGTATATATAATAAGGTGAAAATGATATCTACTAATAATATTAGTTAAACAACTGCTTTATTTAGTAGATTAACTAATTGTATTAGTTGTTTGTTTGAAAAATAGTATTATATTTGTGCCATTGGAAGAATAAAAAATATGTAGACTATGAAACAGATGAAACGATTGACCGTCAAAGAGGAAGAAATTATGCGTATATTTTGGGAACATGGACCTATGTTTGTTCGTGAACTTCTATCATTCTATGATGAACCGAAACCGCATTATAACACAGTTTCTACCCTTGTTCGAGGGCTGGAGGAGAAAGGTTTTGTGGGGTATAAAGCTTACGGAAATACTTATCAATATTATGCTCTTGTTTCGGAAAAGGAGTATAAGAGTTCGGCACTCAAAGAAGTGGTTTCCCAGTATTATAATAATTCCTATATCAATGTAGTGTCTTCTTTTATTGAAGAAGAAGGGATGTCTGTTGATGAACTTAAATCGTTGATAGAGTATATAGAGCAAGGTAAAAAGAAGAAGTAATCTTTCTGTGGTCTATCGGACAGATACGATTTTTATTCTATGGACAAACAACTTTTAATCTGAAAACACAATGGGAGCCTTTTTATTCTATCTGCTGAAATCCGGATGTTGCTTAGTGGTCTTTTATATTTTCTTTAAGCTGCTGATGAGCCGGAGTACTTTTTTCCGTTTCAACCGTATCACTTTGTTAGTTGGGTTGTTAGGATGTACTTTGCTTCCACTTATAGAGCTGACAACTACTGAGGAGACTTTTTTGCATACTCCGTTGTATGCCATTCACGAAATATTGCAAAGCACGGAGTCTGTCATTCTAAATCCGGAACAGGTGGAAGATCCTATTCTTATACCTGAAAAGAATCCGGAAATAAGGTCTTTGAATTGGGTTCCTGTGACTTTGGCTTTTATATATGGAATGGGGACTTTGGCGACATTTATCTGGTTATCCATATCCACTTGCCGTTTGATTCAGTTGATTCGTACATCAGAGAAAAAACGGTTTGGTAACTATGTATTAGTGATTCCTCAGCAGCCGACTGCTTCATTTAGCTGGGGTAGATACATTGTTATTTCAGCAGTTGACTACTCTCAACAGTCCGAAGAAATACTCCTCCACGAAACGATGCATTTGCGAAATCATCATACCTTGGACTTATTGTTTATGCAGATATTCCTGCTTGTTCATTGGTTTAATCCTGTTGTTTGGCTGCTAAAACGGGAGTTGCAGGAAATACATGAATTTGAAGCCGATAATGGCGTAATTAATACAGGCGTCGATGCAACTAAATATCAATTATTACTGGTGAAAAAAGCTGTTGGTACAAGGCTCTACTCTATGGCCAATGGCTTTAATCACTCTAAACTTAAAAAACGTATCACTATGATGTTAAAAGAAAGAACCAATCGTTGGGCACGATTAAAGCTGTTGCTTGCCGTGCCTGTGATGGCTGGAGCGCTTTATGTGTTTGCACAGCCGGAAGTGAAAGAAGTTCCGCGACAGATTCAGTCTGAACTTCAGCAAAAAGAAGCGGATGATTATTCATCTTTGATGCTTTTTTTCAAAGAAGAGGGAGAGAGATACAGCAAGCTGGTTAATGGAGCGTATCCACCCTCTAAGATTAAAGTAAGACAGGTTCACTCCCTTTTTGTTAATAAACAAAATAGGATGATGTTCGATAATGATGTATGTTCAGTGGATGAGTTGAAGTCTACTATTGTGAAGAATTTGATGAAGTCCTGGGAAGAAAGTAAGAGGAAAGAATACCAAGTTATTTCTTTTCAGGTTGATCGCGGAAGTGAAATTGCTGCACTCACTACTATACTCAAAGAAGTAAAAGGAGCATTTGAGCAAATTCGTGCTGATTTGTCTATTACATTGACAGATAAAAGTGAAGAAGCATTGGACCGGTTGTTTCCCGTTCTACTATCGGAAGGTGCTGCAAGAAATTATGGATTGAAAGAGCCTTCGATGGAGGAAAAAATCAGTGGGGTTGTGGTAACACTTCACACTTCGGAAGGGCAGGAAGTAATGAAAGATTTTACTTTAACGGAATTGAAACAGAAAGTCACTGCTGCACGTGCAAAGGAAGCTGATCCGGAAAGTTTGGTTATTGGCCTCAAGATAGAGAAGGGGTGTAAGATAGGATATGTGACGGATATCAAGCAGGTGCTAAGGGAATGTAGTGCATTGAAGATTAATTATTCAACTGATAACTAATTAGTTTATAAATAGTGTCACTATATAGCCAGCATAGTGACACTATCCAATCAGCATAGTGACACCATCCAATCAATATGGTGACACTATCCCAACCGGATAGCGACACCGTCTTAAAAGGTCTATAATTTTTGTTTTATTCGTCATCCCCGTCATCCGCTATCGGCAGAATTTTCTGACTTTCTTCATGCGGTAGTTGCTCCACTTGGCGTAGTTTCCGTTCAATAGCGCGGGTTCTTTTTCCCATCACTTCTTCCAGTTGGTCACCGGCACTTTGCAGGTTCTTTTGTACTTTTTCAAGTAGTCCTCCGAATTTGCTAAATTCTGTTTTAACTGCTCCCAAAACTGTCCACACTTCTCCGGTCCGCTTTTGAATAGCCAGCGTGCGGAATCCCATCTGAAGACTGTTCAATATAGCACCAAGGGTAGTCGGTCCCGTCACAACAATCTTATATTCTTTTTGCAGTGTCTCTACCAAGCTTGTTCTTCGGATCACCTCTGCGTAAATACTTTCAAAAGGCAGGAACATAATGGCAAAGTCTGTGGTGAAAGGCGGGTCTACATATTTATCGTGAATATCTTTCGCCATTTTCTTGATAGTCGTTTCCAGCTGCTTGCCGGATGATTCCATCAATGCAGTATCTCCTGCTTCGAAAGCATCGTAATATTGTTCATATACATCTTTCGGGAATTTAGCATCGATAGGCAGGTATACAGTGCTGTTCGCATCATCCTTACCCGGTAACTTAATGGCAAATTCCACAAATTCAGTTCCGCTTTTCTTGGTTTTCACATTAGCGTCATATTGTTCCGGACTCATCATTTGTTCCAGCAATGCTCCTAACTGAACTTCACCGAATGTACCGCGCATTTTTACGTTACTCAATACTTTTTTCAGTCCGCCGACGTCTTGTGCGAGAGACTTCATTTCTCCCAGTCCCTTCTGTACATTTTCCAGTTGTGAACGGACGATTTCAAAGGACTGTCCAATGCGTTCATTCAGTGTCTTCTGTAATTTCTCTTCCACCATTAGTCGCATATCATCCAGTCGCTTCTCGGTGGATTTTATCAAGACCTCTTGCTGGCGTGCCATCGTGTCGAACTTCTGGCGTTGCAGTTCTCCGTTCGTCATCATGTTCTTATGCAGCACGTCTTGCAGTTGCTGCATATTCTGATTCAGCGTTTGGGTCATTTCCATGCGAAGTTCCCGGATACTGCGGTTTAGTTCTTCGCGGTTCTCTTGCATTTGCTGGCGCAAGGCTGTCTGTAATTGTTCCGCTTGCGCATGATTATTTCCTTTTGCCAGTGATAGTACAATCGAGATTACTGCTAATGCGGCAATAACAATAAGTAGGATCAGTTCCATCAATAAGTCAGAATTTCGTTTCCGGTTTCAGTAATCAGAATCATATTCTCCCATTGGGCAGAAGGCAGTCCGTCATCCGTGCATACCGTCCATCCGTCAGCTTCGTCAACGAAGACTTCATAAGTACCCATATTTATCATCGGTTCAATGGTAAAGGTCATGCCCGGAACGATCATCATTCCCGTTCCCCGACGTCCGAAATGTTCCACATCCGGTGCTTCGTGAAACTGCATTCCTACACCATGTCCGCAAAGATCGCGGACCACGCTGAACCCGTTCTTCTCTGCATGTTCCTGAATGGCGGCACCTACATCTCCTAATTGTTTCCAAGGCTGTGCGGCGGCTATACCTATTTCCATACACTCTTTAGTCACTTGAACCAGTTTGCGCATTTCGGGACTTACGTCACCGATCATAAACATACGGGATGCGTCGGAGAAATATCCTTTGTAAATGGTAGAAACATCTACATTGATGATATCTCCGCTTTGCAGTATCTCTGTTTTGCTGGGAATACCGTGGCATACCACGTCATTGATACTGGTGCAGACACTTTTAGGAAATCCTTCGTAGTTGAGAGGAGCGGGGATGGCACCGTGCTTTGTGGTGAAGTCATATACCATGACGTCGATTTCTTCGGTCGACATTCCTTCACGGATATTCTCCGAAATATAATCCAACAGGGCAGTGTTGATTTTGGCACTCTCACGGATTCCTTCCAGTTGCTCGGGCGTGCGTAGCACTTTGCGCGGTGGCAGTTTGTAACCTTGTTTTCTGTATTTCTGTATTTTCGCTTCTACTTCAGCCGGATAATTGGAGGGAGTAAACCGGAATCCCTTGATAAAGTTCTTCATTATTATAGGATGTTTTTTTAATCGTACTACAAAGGTACGAGAATAAATGGAAGATGCTCTTTTCTGCTTTCTAAAACTTTGTTATCTTTATAAATAGGATACGTAATTTTTTACTTTGTGATATTGGTTTTCCTTTTATGTTTCTGAACATATATCTAAAAAAAGAGGAACAAGTATGCTGGATTTTAAAATAAAATATTTTACTTGCAAAGTAAAAATAAAACGAATATGAGAATATACATACAAACCACTCCAAATTCTTCTGTACTTCCTTTTGATTACCAACAGAAGCTCATAGGAACCATTCATAAATGGTTAGGAAATAATGAGATACATGATAAAATTTCTTTGTATTCTTTTTCTTGGCTATTAGGTGGAAAAATGGTTAAAAATCAGGGGTTTACTTTTTCTGAAGGCGCAAATTTCTTTGTTAGTTTTTATGAAGAAGAATATCTTAAGATATTAATAAGAACTATTCTGTCTGATCCGGAAATGTTTTGTGGACTTGAAGTACGAGATATAACTGTGGTCAATCAACCATTATTTTCAGAAGATGCACAATCTTTCAGACTAGCTTCTCCTGTTTTTATTAAGCGACTTCAAGATGGGATTCAGAATTATAAATTCTACTTGTATGATGATGTGGACAGTAATATGCTAATGACGGAAACGCTGAGGCATAAGATGCAAGAGGCTGGATTGCCTGAAGATGAAACTCTGAAAGTAGAATTTGACTTAACTTATCCTAAGAAGCAAGTTAAAATGGTGACAATACATGGTATCAAAAGTAAAGCTAGTATGTGTCCTGTCATTATTCACGGAAGTCCGCAAAGTAAACTGTTTGCATGGACAGTAGGTCTTGGAAACTCAACAGGCTCTTCATTCGGTTCTTTGTTATAAAACGATCTGTCATGAAATACTATGTAGTTAAATTTTCGGGTCCTTTCGGCTTTATCAAACCTTGGTCCGCGGTCAGAGATGCGAGTGGCGGTGAAACTTATTCTCAGCAATTTCTGACTCCTTCCATAGTAGAAGGGATCAGGCAAAAACTTGAAGTGAAAAGTATATTGAGGCATAGGTTAACCTATGCCGGTATCGATGTACAACAGGAAGTTGTTCAAGCTAAAGCTTGGAGTAAGAAGGGAAAACAATATATAAAAGAACGTTCTATTCTTAAGCGTGGCGTAATGCTTTACCCTAGTTTATATCTAGCTTTTGAGTACTCGGATGATGCTGAAAGAGCAGCACTACAACATATTTGTTTATGTAGAAATGAAGATGTGCTTTTACCGGATGCTTCAATTAAGGAGATGACTCAAGAGGAATTTGATCGGCTGGACGGATATGAACTTCGTTTTGAGACAAACACAGATTCATTTCTTGTCGGATATAACCGATTCAAAGAAAATGAAGAAATGATGGGATATATTGAAATAGTCGGCAATCCTGTCCAAAAAGAAAGGTATGAACAACTATAATCATATTTTAGCCAAGAGTGTAGAAAACGGAGCTACTACTTTGGAATCACATTTGGAGTCTGTTGCTGATTTTGCAGTTGTAGCAGCCCGTTATGCCGGAATGGATACTGAGGTTGCTCGTCAGGGTGCATTGTTGCACGATATTGGTAAAGCTAGTGTTGTGTTTCAAAAGAGATTGAGAAGTAAACCGTCTCCATTAGAATTACCTTTCCGGCACGAAATAGCTTCCTTATTTTTTTTGAAACTCGTGTCTCCTGATTTGCGACCTTCTGTGATAGATATGATTGTGGCCCACCATAAATCGATCTACAAAGATGTTTCGGGGACAGGATTTATAGATTTGGATAATGAATATGAAGAGGATATTCTTCAGTTTCATCTATCTGATTTTTCGTTATGGGCATCGGAAGCTATCGGAATTTTGGCGGAATTAAAATTTCCCGGAGTTACCCATGAAACAGTGATTACTGAAGAGGATGCACGTGAAGCTTATTATTTTGCTTTGGATTATTGCAGGAAAAGACAAAAGGGATGGTCTCAATGGAAAGGCTTGTTGATGGGGGCTGATCATATTGCTTCCGCTGTCGGAGATTTTAAAGAGAATGTGCCGGTATTGTTTGCCGATCCTGATGTCAGTTATTATAATAGAAAGGGTGAGTTGTATCCGTTATCGCTTATTGATTCGGATGGAACTAAGAAGCATACTTTTGTGAAAGCACCTACAGGGGCAGGGAAAACAGATTTCCTTATCAAGCGTTGTCGGGGGCGTATCTTTTATACATTGCCTTTTCAGGCTTCTATCAATGCCATGTATGAACGTATTCTGCATGATTTGGGAGATCATGTGGAGGATATTCGTTTACTGCATTCTATATCACAACTTCTTATTGGTGAGGAACGTATTACAGAAAAAGTGATACAGGATAAATTTGGTGCATCGATAAAAGTGCTGACTCCGCATCAACTTGCTTCCATTGCTTTTGGTATAAGGGGATATGAGTCTGTTTTATTTGATTTGCAAGGGTGTGATATTATACTGGATGAGATTCATACTTATTCGGATATTATGCAGGCTATTGTCTTGAAGATGATTGAAGTGTTGAATCATGTAGGTTGCCGGATTCATGTAGGAACTGCCACAATACCTTCTGCTTTGGAGAAAGAAATTCTTGAAATTTTAGGAAAAGAGCAAGTGCAATATGTGCAATTATCAGATGAGGTATTGACTTCGTTCAATCGACATGAAATATATAAGGCAGAAGCATTTACTGATTTACTTCCTGTTCTTCAACAAGCTGTGGAACAGGAGAAGAAAATTTTAATAGTATGTAATCGGGTGGCTAATGCACAAGTCATTTTTGAACGAATAGAAGAACTCTATCCTGAAACAAAAAAGATGCTGATCCATAGCCGCTTCAAACGGGGAGATAGAAATTGTCTTGAAAAAGAATTGAAGAATGAATACAACGTGAGTCCGTATGCTTGTATTGTAGTTGCTACACAGGTCGTGGAAGTTAGTCTGGATATAAGTTTTGATTTGATGATAACAGAAACTGCTCCTATTGATGCATTAATTCAGCGTTTTGGAAGAATAAACAGGAAACGCACCGCTGAAACCATCGGAAAGTACAAACCGATTTACATAATAGCACCACCCCAAAAAGATTCTGACTGTTTGCCTTATAATCCTGAAGTATTAAGGGATAGCTTTAAGGTATTGCCGGATGGTGGTGAGCTTTTGAGAGAAACAGAACTGCAGTCATTAATAAATCAGGTATATCCTAAAACAGAGAGGCTTGACATAGATTTGGATGCTGTATTTGTAGATGGGAAATGGAGGTTGAAAGAGCTTTGGCATCTTTCGAAGTCTGCACTGATTGAAAAACTTGATATCGATTCTGTAGTATGTATTACACAGGAAGATGATGAGAGTGGTAAGTATAGAGAGGCTGATAAGGAAGAACGAATTTTAATGGAAATTCCGGTCAGATATAGTTCTTTGAGATGGAAAAAATTGAAACAATTGGATGTTGGCTCTCATCCTTTTGTCGTTCCGGATATTGCATATTCTTCGGAAAGAGGATTGGATTTAGCTAAAACCGGAGCAGAAAATTATGATACTAATTATCAAATATGGTAGCTTATGTATGCAACAACTATAGGACGCACATTTTTAAAAGCTTATAATTGTAAGTTTAAAACAGAATATACAGCAAAGTCTTTTTTTGAAGACGTGTTTGTGCCGTTATTTTTTGATCATCATAAATATATGATGACTGCCGGTAATTCTCCACTGGAGAATCCCAAGTTAAGTTGGGATGATATGATTAAAGGGAAAAAGCCTTTTGAGACTCCGGAGCGTAGACAAGAGAGAATCAATAAAATGATTCATAAGATTGAAACAGAGAAGGCTGATGCAAGTATTGCTATCGGCTATGGAGTTGTTGATGCTACTGCTGCTACTACCGGACAAATTTCAAGCATCGCTTTTCCTGATAACAAAGAAGATATTTATCTTTCGTGGATTGGTGCCGGACTTGGAATTGGGGTTGTAGGTGGATTAACCATTCTCTTCAATCATGAGCAAATCCTATTGGATACATTTGAAGGTTGGCATTATTATCGACAATATTTGGAGAAAAACCCTTTATTGAAAGGGAACCAGATAAATACATGGAATGGACGCTGGATTTCACATCGTTATGACCGGGAATATGATTCGGATGATCCGTTGATGAATTTTAATCCCTTGGTGCCGATGAGCGATGGATTGTTCAATTTGCAGACGGTTCCCTGGGCGGAGGTAATTGCAGGGATTGCCCGGAATAATCCGATGTCAAATATGGTGGGATATCTGTATAGTATCGGACAGACAAATACTACCGTTGGTTTTATTCCTTTTAAACTTCAAGATATAATACGCCCCAGTCAGTTGTATGTAAAGATATTTGGTGAACCTGTATGGAATCAAAACCGAAAGAAAGTAGAGGCATTATATGGAACCGCCATAGGGCTTAGGGCAGCGTGTCAAGCCGGATGTATCGGGATACCTGCTATGGAACCTAAAGGACTTAGAGCTTTTTTTCCGACAGAAAAAGGCATGAAAAAGATCTCATATAAAGGTGACGAGGAACAAAAAATAACGTTTAATACTTACTTAATTTGGATATTAGCCATGTTGAACAACGAAAAGCTATGGGACATGTCCCGTGAATTTGCAGAACTGCTTTTAAAATATGAAGCAGGTGCCGGAAAGGGCAGAAAGGATAGAACAAATAATGTTAATCAACTGCTTGAATCTGTTTCGACAAAACAGTTTCTTTTGAATCTTATACCTATTGTAAAAGATGAAGAAGAAAGAACTGGATATGAAAATATGGGGAAAATGGTAAATATGATGCCAAAGGATAATTTTCCGTATTTTAATACGCTCATTAGATTTCAATATGCATTACTGAATAAATAAAAATATTATTACTATGAAACCTTACATTTATTTGAGGGGATTGCGTCATGTAGACCTGTCCGTATTTTGTGTAGAGAGTGGTCAAAAATCATATTGGGATCCTGTATTTAATGTGCGGGTGCCTTTCTCTAGTGGTCAACAAGTGAAAAGGAGTATCTTGGATACTATAAACAGCGAATTGCAAGTAGATCCTTCTTCGGTAACTTTTGTTTTTGATGTGAACAATAAGGGAGCTTTGGGAGAAGGAGAAGTTCTTTCGCTTTGTGATCCTCAATACTTTGACCAACTTCTTGGAGGTTGGATGAAAGCTGCCAAGGGAGGGAAGGAGAGAACTCTTAAAAGAAGAAGTCCATTTTCTATTTCTGCCATGCGTCTGCTTCATCCTTTGTTAGGTGGACGATTTTCAGAGAATGCAACCTTTGATCGGAGTGACAAACCTGAAATTCATAAGGTTGTTGTAAGAGATGCATCAGGTAAACCTATGTCCGAAGAGGCAGTTGAAGAATTATTGGCAGGTACGGATAGAAGTTTATATCGTAAATGGATTCCTGATAACGCAAGAGCTACCGGATTGTTTGTTTATGACGTAGCCATTGATTTAAGGACCTTGTTTGCCGTTTCTGTCAATCAAATGGAACCGGAATTGACAAAGGAGAAAATTGAAGAATTGAAAGGGAAAGGATGGATAAGTTCCCGAAATGTATTTGGAGAGTGTTTAATTATGCCTAAAGAGAGTCGGGATAAAGCAATACCGGCTATAGCAAAGGCTTTAATCAATTGGCGGATTTCCAGTAATCAATCAAGGACGTTCAGTCTGATGGAAACTTTAGCTATTGCAATTAGCGATAATGCGAATACTTTGGCTGGAGCTATACGTGCTAAATTAATTGATGATTCGGAAAAAACAAAAGCTAAGCCCATGGTGGATGAAACGGCCGGAGCAGAGTTGTTTGTAACCCTGCCGTGTTCCGGATATATGGTGACTGAAACAGAATCTGCAGATGCATTACAGAAAGCGGAAGAACGTTTGATAGAATTACTATCTGCTTTTGATTACGAAAATCAGAAATAAAATACTCTTTATATTTTCAGGCAGAGCATTTTACTCTGCCTGATTTTTCAAAATATAGGTAGAAGATGAAAGTAACCGGTACTCATTTTAATTATTATCAAGTTTGTAAACGTAAACTTTGGTTGTTTGCTAATGGTATAACAATGGAGCATACTTCAGATTTAGTCTATGAGGGGAAACTGATTCATGAGGAATCATATCCACAACGTTCGGCCAAGTATGAAGAAGTTGAGATAGATGGTATTAAAGTTGATTATTATGATACCGGAAATAAGATAATTCATGAGATTAAAAAGTCAGACAAGATAGAACGGGCTCATGAATGGCAGTTGAAATATTATATATACATATTTGAGCGGAATGGAATGGAAGGAGTAACCGGAATATTAGAATATCCGGTTTTACGCAAAAAAAATCTGATATATCTTAGTAATATTGATCGTGAAATGATTTGCGAAATGGAACATGATATTTTGCAGATAATAGAATCGGATTCTTGTCCACCGTTGGAAAAGAAGAGGGTATGTAAAAATTGTAGTTACTTAGATTTTTGTTATAGCGGAGAGGAAGAAGAATGAAGAAAACATATTATTTATTTAATCCGGGACAATTAGAACGAAAAGATAATACTCTGAAATTTACTCCGGTCGTTGAAGATGGTAATGGCGAAGAGTCTGTCGGGGCGCCGCGATACTTGCCTGTCGAGGATATTAATGAGTTTTATGTTTTCGGTTCTTTGCGAGCTAATAGTTCGCTATTTAATTTTTTAGGACAGAAAGATATTGCTGTACATTTTTTCGATTATTATGAGAATTATACTGGATCCTATATGCCTAAAGATTCCTTGTTGAGTGGTAGAATGCTTCTTGCACAAACATCTGCTTTTCAGAATAAGAAAAAACGACTTTTAATTGCTCAGAAATTCATAGAATCTGCCGCTTATAATATGATTAAGAATCTGCAGTATTATAATCGCCGGGGGAAGGATGTGGAAGATATAATCGATATAATAAAAGGATATGCAGCAAAACTTCCTCAAACTGTTTCTGTGCAAGAGCTAATGGGGACGGAAGGCATGATTCGTCAGACCTATTATGATGCTTTTAACTTGATATTAAATGATTTTGAAATGGGTAACCGAACCAAACAGCCTCCTCAGAATGAAGTAAATGCACTGATATCTTTTGGAAATATGATGTGCTATACTTTATGTTTGCGTGCAATTCATCAGACTCAGTTGAATCCGACTATTAGTTTTTTGCATACTCCGGGTGAGCGACGTTATTCCTTGGCATTGGATATTGCAGAAGTTTTTAAACCTGTAATTATTGATAGGGTTATTTTTAAAGTATTGAATAAGAAAGAAATTCAGGAAAAACATTTTGATAGAAAGTTGAATAAATGTTTGCTTAATCAATCTGGAAAAAAGATATTTGTAAAGGCTATAGAAGATAAATTATTAGAAACAATAAAGCATCGGACTTTGAATCGTAATGTAAGTTATAGACATTTGATAAAATTGGAGTGTTATAAGTTGGCAAAACACTTACTGGAAATTGAAGAGTATAAACCTTTTAAGATGTATTGGTAGAGTATGTATGTCATTTTAGTATATGATTGTGGAGAGAGAAGGGTGGCTAAAATGTTGAAACTGTGTCGTAAATATTTAAACTGGATACAGAATTCTGTTTTTGAAGGTGAAATATCTGAAGTACGCTTAAAAGAACTCTTATCTTCAGCTAAAAAGTTTATAGATGAATCTGAAGATAGCATCATTGTTTTCAAAGGACCTAATCATAGCTCTTTGGAAAAAGAAATAGTAGGGAAAGAACGGTGTAGTATAGATAATTTTCTATAACTTAGTTGTCGATGATTCTAATAATAGCTTCCTTCCCAGGGAAGATACTTCTTAAGAGCTCTTTGACTTGTTGATTTACAGCAATATAAGTGTAGTGTCGATCTCCAGTACTTTTTATACTTTTAGGGATCGACACTCTTTTGTTCTTTTAAAAAACTTTTTTAGAATTGTAACTTACTCATTTATAATGGTGATTATTGGATTGATGAGAGAGTATTAATTGGACCTTGCGGAATTGAAATGGTAGTTTTTTTATTAACTTCAAACAAAGAATGAAGTATTAATTGGACCTTGCGGAATTGAAATTTGTTCCTTGTGTTGCGGGTTTATCAGGTCGTCAAGTATTAATTGGACCTTGCGGAATTGAAATACATTACTATTTATATCGACGGCATTGCCGCCAGCAGTATTAATTGGACCTTGCGGAATTGAAATTCAGAACTTTGCCGGCTATTTGGTAGTCGTCCGGAGTATTAATTGGACCTTGCGGAATTGAAATACGAAAATAAGAACTTACTGCAAAGCTTGATTGATTGTATTAATTGGACCTTGCGGAATTGAAATTGTCGAAATAGATAATACCAAACGTTCCCTGAAGGTATTAATTGGACCTTGCGGAATTGAAATAGATTAATACAAGAAATATCAAACTCAGGTATTCTTAGTATTAATTGGACCTTGCGGAATTGAAATACAATGATTCATTGATTACTCAGGATCAATCCGAGTATTAATTGGACCTTGCGGAATTGAAATGGGATTATCAATAAAGCCATTGTTGGACAGACGAAGGTATTAATTGGACCTTGCGGAATTGAAATATTAACTTTGTCAAGTATAAACTTTATTCCAGCCGTATTAATTGGACCTTGCGGAATTGAAATGCCTTAATCCTGATGAAAGAATTGTATTCCGTTTCAGTATTAATTGGACCTTGCGGAATTGAAATAAGACATCTGCTGTAGAGTATATTTTCCATACTAATGTATTAATTGGACCTTGCGGAATTGAAATGCTGTATTGCTTCTCATACTTCTCCCAGCTCATCCGTGTATTAATTGGACCTTGCGGAATTGAAATTAAATCTTATCAGTCAAATCTGTACCATCATCAGGTATTAATTGGACCTTGCGGAATTGAAATTTTCAACTTCTGTATTTTGTCGGTGGTTCGATTGTATTAATTGGACCTTGCGGAATTGAAATATCAAAGGTATTAACATTGATCTGATTGTTAACATCGTATTAATTGGACCTTGCGGAATTGAAATGTGATTGCTTATTAGCATTGATAGCGTTCTGAGTAGTATTAATTGGACCTTGCGGAATTGAAATCTTATTTTAAACGGTTGTATTTCCCTGCAAATTCGTATTAATTGGACCTTGCGGAATTGAAATTTGTTATAGGTATTTTAATTGTTACTCCTACGCCGTATTAATTGGACCTTGCGGAATTGAAATCCAAAGAACTCAGGCATAAGCAATTCATCGTAACGGTATTAATTGGACCTTGCGGAATTGAAATTTAGAGGCAACGGCTTGATAAGAACAACGAAGAGGTATTAATTGGACCTTGCGGAATTGAAATTCCACGGAAACTCCTCATGTGGACAATGATCCGAAGTATTAATTGGACCTTGCGGAATTGAAATAAAGTTCATTGAACCTAAACTTGTGTCTGCAAATAGTATTAATTGGACCTTGCGGAATTGAAATATGTTTTTCTTTAGTGTCATAGTTTATTCCTCCGGTATTAATTGGACCTTGCGGAATTGAAATACTGTTGGGTGCGTCAGTACATGACTTTCGATGTGTATTAATTGGACCTTGCGGAATTGAAATCGGCTTTTGCCGGGTGCACGCCCTTACGTTAATCAGTATTAATTGGACCTTGCGGAATTGAAATGTGAATTTTCTTGTTTCACTAAGTTCGTAGTTTCTGTATTAATTGGACCTTGCGGAATTGAAATTGTACAAGCTTCTAATACTGCATGGTCTATTACCGGTATTAATTGGACCTTGCGGAATTGAAATATTCGTAGTAGTAGTAGCAGCATATTCAGGTATTAATTGGACCTTGCGGAATTGAAATTAGTGAGGTATTGGATGCTACTTATACTGAATCTAAGTATTAATTGGACCTTGCGGAATTGAAATTTTGGATTGAGTTTTTGACTGACCTTGTGCGCGCGTATTAATTGGACCTTGCGGAATTGAAATGTGTTTGGATATTTCTGTTAGTGATCCTTATTCAGGGTATTAATTGGACCTTGCGGAATTGAAATATCATAACGAGTATCATCAGCATCCTCCGAAGCAGTATTAATTGGACCTTGCGGAATTGAAATAGTGGATTAATCGGCTACCCTTCGGGAAAATGACATGTATTAATTGGACCTTGCGGAATTGAAATTTGGTGCATTAGCGCAAAATGCTAATACTCAGAAGTATTAATTGGACCTTGCGGAATTGAAATAATGTTCTGAAACGATCCTTCACGAGGAAAATTCCAGTATTAATTGGACCTTGCGGAATTGAAATATCAAAAATATTAACATTGATCTGATTGTTAACAGTATTAATTGGACCTTGCGGAATTGAAATCGATAAGTGAAATGCTTCGGCAACAATTGAGTATGTATTAATTGGACCTTGCGGAATTGAAATAAAATTAAATAACAATGGAACAAAATTTTAACAACGTATTAATTGGACCTTGCGGAATTGAAATCTATTTGGAAGTTTCAAACATGAGAATCATATATTCAGTATTAATTGGACCTTGCGGAATTGAAATTGCTATGTGTGAAAATGCTACTGCTGAAACTCAAGTATTAATTGGACCTTGCGGAATTGAAATTATGGAAAGAAAGGTATTAAAGCGTTATTCATTCCTATGTATTAATTGGACCTTGCGGAATTGAAATTGATAGACATGAGTCAGTAAATGCAAAAGGCTCACAGTATTAATTGGACCTTGCGGAATTGAAATATTCTTTGAGATCATCTGGATCATTGCCTCTATATGTATTAATTGGACCTTGCGGAATTGAAATTTGAGAATACTGCGGATGACGGTTCAACGTACTATGTATTAATTGGACCTTGCGGAATTGAAATATAGACCGTTTCAATACGCAAGATATTATCACCTACTGTATTAATTGGACCTTGCGGAATTGAAATAGCGGTTTTTTACATATCTGAGGTTTAAGAAACCAGTGTATTAATTGGACCTTGCGGAATTGAAATTGCGGATTCGATGATTGAGAGGCGACGATGAGCGGTGTATTAATTGGACCTTGCGGAATTGAAATACGACTACGCAGATACCCCTTGCGGCAAGCTCGTAGAGTATTAATTGGACCTTGCGGAATTGAAATTCTTAGCTTGAGCATCCATCCATGAAAGCTGTTTTTCGTATTAATTGGACCTTGCGGAATTGAAATTTGCTGACGATATTACTCATTATGTGAATAAGCATGTATTAATTGGACCTTGCGGAATTGAAATAAGTGTACAATGAAAATTATTAGATGTAGCGGCAGTGTATTAATTGGACCTTGCGGAATTGAAATACAAGTGTGTCTAAGACAGCATCCGTATCAATCACGCGTATTAATTGGACCTTGCGGAATTGAAATTCGTAAAGACGGATTAACGTTCGAAACGGCGACTCGTATTAATTGGACCTTGCGGAATTGAAATCACGACCAAACCTATAGACAGGCAGACTAATATCCAGTATTAATTGGACCTTGCGGAATTGAAATATCGATTGTTACTACTGCGTATCTCATAATTATATTGTATTAATTGGACCTTGCGGAATTGAAATCTTAAAAAAAGCGGGATTAAACCCAGCGTTAATGTAGTATTAATTGGACCTTGCGGAATTGAAATACTATTCCATGCAGATGTAAACGCTCTGTCTCGTTGTATTAATTGGACCTTGCGGAATTGAAACAAGAAAATCAAATATTTCGATCAGATCATGAAAGGGTATTAATTGGACCTTGCGGAATTGAAACACTCATGAATCAACGTCAGTCTTATATTCAATATGTATTAATTGGACCTTGCGGAATTGAAACTAGATACCTGAATTTTATGCTCTTCATCTTTTGGCTTGTATTAATTGGACCTTGCGGAATTGAAACTTAGAACGGGATACGAAAGAAGAGGAAGAAGATTACAGTATTAATTGGACCTTGCGGAATTGAAACTACTTAGTCCAGTAATCAACATCTAATTCCAGATCCGTATTAATTGGACCTTGTGGAATTAAAACTTGTGATTTCGTTTTTTGAATGATTGCTATTCTGATACTAATGAAAAAGACTTTAACTGGCTAGAGTACTTTATTTTTGATATTATTTTATATATGAAGGTGGTTTTAATTATATACTGATTCTTGAAATATAGTTTTATAGAATAATAAGGTCAGTCTTTGCTTTTAGTTTATTTATTTTTTTGTAGTTTGAATAATAATAAAAAAGATTTTTACCATTCATAAGAAATACTGATCTGAGGTATCCATTCCCATCTCTTTTGTATGGTGTTATATTGATATTGTACGCCGGTTTTCAATTTCCAGCCTTTACCAACTTTTAAAACAATGTCGCTGCCTAGTGTGGTTGGTATTGCTTCAGAGGAAAGTCCACGATATCTTCGGGTGTCCAGATTTTGTTCACCATATATGCTAAGAAACCATTTTTTAGAGAGCTTATAATCCATTTGAGTTTGGATATGAAAGTGGTTTGAACTTTCACTAAAGTTACTTTTACTATGCAGAGTGATATTTTTGTTTATTTTGAGCTGTGAATAAGTGGGTAAGAAGGTAGAATTAGTCTGTCGAAAGATGTTATGAGTATGAAAAGGTAATTTCGGAGATATGATCGTTGATTTAAGAGTCGGTAATGTTGGATCAAAGTCAACAAAGAGTTTTGTATGATATAATATGTTCTGTTCTGTCTTCTTTACGAATTCCTTATTGATTCTGATTTCTTGCTCAGAATTTAATGTTTGCTGTAGCCTCAATGAATCTTGTTTGCTCCACTCTTGTCCTGCTACGGATAAAGGGAGTAATAATAGACAAAGAGTACCTAACTGATATTTGTAAACGTCCATATAGTGTGCTAGTATAGTTTATTCTATGGACGATGAAAAAGTGAAAATGCTGCTTTGTGTAATGAATAAATAATGGCTATTTTACATAATATGAGAATACTTTTCTTTTTTTTGTATAGGCGTATTTATAATTTTGAGGTTAAAAGAGAACCGCATAGCTTGAGCAAATATGATTCTAGGTCATTCAGGCACACGATATTATTCAGAAAGTTTTTTCTTCCATATTACTATACAATTTTGCAAAAACTTGATCTTTTCTTAATAAGTCTTTAGAGACAAATGTCTTAAATATGTATATACGTTCTTGACGGCTGATAATATCTCCGTATTTTGTTATCATAATTTCTTTTGAGATAGGGGACAATGTTTTCGAATATATCTGTTTGCATTTCTTTTCTGAGCATTGTAGGACTCATAGTTCTTGTTATCATTCTGTGATGTTTGTATTTAAGATAATCGTTTTGCTTTGAATACCGGTTCTATCTTCTGAATCTCCGATTCAAATCCGAACCAATAGCCATGTCCTTCTTCATCAATAGGAAGAAAACATAACCGTAGGTTCTCACGGTATGAACCATATATAATTTCCCAATTATCAGGAGAAACTTGGCGTTTTGTCTTTACTTTTTCAGCGGGAATTTTCTTTAACGACATACCGGCTTCTATCCATGCAATACTGACTTGTGTTACGTAATCGGGATAATGATTCTTGCAGAAATTATAGAGGATAAGTCCTCTTTTTTCCAGGCTCAATGGAGTGTCGATGACATCTGTCTGTACTAAATGGTCAAGTAACTCATGCAGAAAATGCGGATTTTCCAAAATGAGGGTACGAGTCAGACTTCGCCATATAGGTGTATTATAGAATCCGTCTAAAAGACGGGACAGATAGTGGGCGGTCTGCAATTCTTCTACGGAAATTTCTTTGGTTTGCAAAACTTCGTAGGGAGGGAGAGGAGAGTATTGAATGCCTAACTCTTCCGCCCTTCTTCGCATTTCTGTGCCGGGAAGTAATTTTAATGATTCCAGTTGTATTTCTCCTGCACCATATTCGGCAAGTGTACGAACGTCTTCAAATATTTCGGATAGATGATAGAGAGGAAGTCCGGCTATCAAGTCAGCATGTGTCTCCATGTTCTTAAGAGAACAAAGATATTTAAGACCTTGAAGGGCATCAGATAATTTTCCGATACGTCGGCTTTTCTCTAATACGGGTTCACGAAGACTTTGAATACCTGCTTCAAGGTGTAGCAGACCATTAGGTAAAATAGCGAGTTCTTCTTTCAATTCTTCGGAGAGAAGTGCCGGATGAATTTCTAAATGGAAACAGATGTCCGGGGCATATTCACGGAAGAGGTGAAGAAGTTCTTTGGCTCGCTTATTATTATAGTTGAAAGTGCGGTCGAGTACACGCACATTTTTGATGTCATGCTGATGGATAACATTCAATCGTTCGCGGATTGCCTCCAATGAAATGGTGCGAACCGGTTTTTCACCTCCGCTGACGCAGAAAGCGCATGTGTTGAAACATCCTCGGGTAGTTTCCAGTTGTACGAAAGGCTTGCTCCAATTAAAAAAACGACTTTTCTCCGGTGAGACAAGTTGAGAGAAGTTCATGACACGGGCAATACCGTTGTCTTTATATTGGTCTGATTCGTCCAGATAGCATAATCCGGATATCTGATTCCACTCATTCACAGGGTGATTCCATACTTTTAACCAAATAGGGAATACTTCTTCTCCTTCTCCCCGAAACACTGCGTTGACAAATTTGTTCTTTCTTAAGAAGGCTTCGTTATTTCCTAAAAACTCCGGACCGCCGAGTACGATGCAGCAATGAGGTAGCAAAGCTTTGGCACGTGAAACAATATGCAACAGTTGCTCGTGATTAAATAGCCAGTTGGTAGCAGCAATAATATCCGGTTGATGGTGATAGATTTGGTTGACTACCATTCCGGTATTTTCGTTGATGGTTGCCGATACTGTACACCAATCAATGCTAGTGTCATCTGCTATTTGAGCATGTAATGCAGGCAATGCCAGCGATGAGTGCGCATAGGAGCTATTTAAATCAAGCCAAAGAAGTTTCATGTGTAAATTTTACTGTTAGTGGGGCAAAGGTACAAAAAACTTGCGTCTTAAGGCATATAGTAAAATAAAAACGCTAATTTTGCAATAATAAACGCAATAAACTAGAAAATTATGAAGAATTTGAAAAAATACGTAGGTGTTCTCATGTTGCTGACTTTATTGGTCGGCTTTACTTCGTGCGAAGATGATGAAACTATATTTGATAGAATCGTTGGACGTACGTGGGTTGGTGATTTAGGATTTGAATCTGATCGTTATCATGATCCTTTGGAAAGTGGCATCTACTTAGGCGCTGATGGATTTGGAGAGGATCAGCTATGCTACTATGATAATGGAGATTATTATGGAAAACCATTAAGACTACAATGGAGAGTGGGAAACGGAGCCCTTTATATTGATTATGGTAATGTTGCTGCTCCACGCGAATTACGTAATGTATATGTTAGTCATGGACGTATGACGGGAACTTTATATATTGATGGGTTTTACTTTGGGGATGTGGAATTATATATGCAATAACGATTGATGTATTGAGTCTTTCTTTGAAGAAGGGAATAAACAGATAAGAGGAGACGATGTAATAAAGGAGAGGTTGAGCTAATCAACCTCTCCTTTATTATATATCCTTTTTTATTTCTTCAGGAACAACTTCTTAAACTCTCCCGGATAAGGTGTCTCAAACTCCATTAAATCTCCCGTCACCGGATGATAGAAACAAAGTTTGAAGGCGTGGAGTGCCAGTCTTCCGATCGGGTTAAGCGATTCTTCGCCTCCATATCTTCCGTCACCTATAATGGGATGTCCTAAATCCTGCATATGTACGCGGATTTGATTCTTACGTCCTGTTTCCAGATCAAGTTCTAACAGTGAATAACCGTTAGCACGTTTGATTGTCTTGTAGTGTGTGATGGATTTAGAACCACCATCATCATAATCGCTGGAGCTTACATAAAGAGTTTTATCCGTCAGCCAGGAAACCACAGTGTCATAGTCCTTCTCCATTGTTCCCTCAACAACAGCTACATAACGGCGGTCAGTCACTATTTCATGCCAGTTGTCACGTAATGTCCGTTGTGTTTTCTCGTCTTTTGCGAACATCATTAATCCTGATGTATCCCTGTCCAGACGATGTACGATAAACACACGGTGCTGTCTGCCCGAACGCTGTACATATTCATTCAGAATCGTATAGGCGGTGCGCTCTTTTTGTCGTTCGGTATTGACAGATAAGAGTCCTTGCATTTTTTCCACTACAATGATATAAGCGTCCTCATATACAATTTTCAGCAGCCTGTTATGAAATTCCTTCTTTCCTTTTTCCTTGCTGATTTGTACTTTCATTCCGGGTTGCAGCAGGAAGTTGAACTGAGTGGTGATTACGTTATCTACCAACACCACCCGTTTGCTCAGTAATGACTTCAGTTTCGTACGGCTTGCGTCCGGCATTTTGGCAGCCAGAAACTCCATTAGTTCCATGGGCTCTTTGACTGCATAGTTCGTATATTGGGCACGTGCTTTTTCTGCAGGAGTTCTTCTCGGTCTTTTTTCCATTTCTTTTTTCTTTTGCGAACAATTCAACTAACGTATTATCGAAGCTCCAGCAACACTACATTTTCCACATGATGCGTATGCGGGAACATATCTACAGGTTGCACAGCTTTCACTTTATATTTGCCGTCCAGCAGTTGTAAATCGCGTGCCTGCGTAGCCGGGTTGCAGCTTACATACACAATCCGCTTCGGTTCGGCAAACAGAATAACATCAACCACATCCTGATGCATACCTGCACGTGGAGGGTCGGTGATAATCACATCCGGACGTCCATGCTGATTGATAAATTCCTGAGTCAGCATATCTTTCATATCTCCGGCATAGAACAAGGCATTCTTTATCTCATTAATCTCGGCATTTACCTTTGCGTCTTCGATAGCTTCCGGCACATACTCGATACCAATCACCTGACGAGCCTGGCGGGATACAAAATTGGCAATGGTTCCCGTTCCGGTATATAAGTCGTATACCAGTTCCTTTCCGGTCAACCCGGCAAATTCGCGGGCTATCTTATATAAATTGTATGCCTGTTCGGAGTTAGTCTGATAGAATGACTTCGGACCGACTTTGAAACGCAGTCCTTCCATTTCTTCAAACATATGGTCTTTTCCCTTGAATACATATACATCCAGATCATTGATCGTATCGTTGCACTTATTATTAATAATGTATAGGAGAGAAGTGATTTCGGGGAATGAATCGGCAATGAACTGCAGCAGTTGCTTGAATAGTTCCATTTCATGGTCTTCCGTAATCTTGCAGATGACAATCACCATTAATTCTCCGGTTGATGAAGTACGGATAATCATATTCCGTAGCATACCTTCCTGAGTGCGCAGATTGATGAAGGAGTAATCATGCTCGTAAGCATAATCGCGTACAGCATTACGGATACGATTGGATATGTCGTCTTGCAACCAGCATTTTTCAATAGCCAGCACTTTGTCGAAAGCTCCGGGAATATGGAAACCTACCGCATTCATCTGATCATACTTCACATCCTGCCGGACTTCATCGTTCGTGAGCCAGCGTTTGTTCGAAAAAGTGAACTCCAGTTTATTCCGGTAGAACTCTGTTTTGGCAGAACCCAGAATCGGTGAAATTTCCGGAAGTTCAATCTTTCCGATACGTCTCAGATTGTCCTCTACTTGTTTTTGCTTATACCTGATTTGTTCCGAATAGGGGAGTACCTGCCATTTACAACCGCCGCATACGCCGTAGTGTTGGCAGAAAGGAACGGCACGTACGGGCGACAGCTCGTGGAATTTCACAGCTTCGGCTTCGGCGTATTTGTTCTTTTTGCGCTTGATCTGCAGGTCTACAACATCACCTGGCACTACATAAGGAACAAAAATCACCAGGTCGTTTACTTTTGCAATGGCTTTTCCTTCGGCAGCCACATCCGTTATTGTTACCTTCTCCAGCAGGGGAAGTTCTTTTCTCTTTCTTGCCACTTTTACACCAATCTAATAATTATGATGCAAAAGTAGGTATTTTTTTTGGAAAACTTTCGTGTCTATGAAAATATTCCAGATTGTAATGTCGAAATTGCATTTTAATAGAAAGTTTTTTCTCAAAAAGTTTTCTGGTTTGCGAAATATACTTAGATTTGCGAACAGAAAAAAATCATAATGTAACTTTAAACACAATATTATGGATAAAAAAAGAGTTTATACCTTTGGAAATGGTCAGGCAGAAGGAAAGGCCGACATGAAGAATTTGTTAGGTGGTAAAGGTGCCAATCTTGCCGAGATGAATTTAATTGGAATTCCCGTTCCTCCCGGATTCACAATAACTACAGATGTTTGCACGGAGTATAATACGTTGGGACGTGATAAAGTGGTTGAGTTGCTGAAAGATGAAGTAGTAAAGGCCATTGCCCGTGTAGAAGAATTGATGAAATCTAAATTCGGTGATATCGAAAATCCATTGTTGGTTTCTGTACGTTCAGGTGCCCGTGCGTCTATGCCGGGTATGATGGATACTATTCTGAACCTGGGTCTGAATGACGAGGTGGTGGAAGGTATTATCCGCAAGACTGGTAATGCCCGTTTTGCTTGGGACTCTTATCGTCGTTTTGTACAGATGTACGGTGACGTTGTTCTGGGCATGAAGCCGACGAACAAGGAAGATATCGATCCATTCGAAGCAATCATCGAAGAAGTAAAAGAATCAAAAGGAGTGAAGCTTGATAACGAGCTGGAAGTAGCAGACCTGCAAGAACTTGTGAAGAAATTCAAGGCCGCTGTGAAAGAACAGACCGGAAAAGATTTCCCGACTTGTGCTTACGAACAACTTTGGGGAGCTATCTGTGCCGTATTTGATTCATGGATGAACGAACGTGCTATCCTTTATCGTAAGATGGAAAGTATCCCTGATGAATGGGGGACAGCTGTAAACGTACAGGCTATGGTATTCGGTAATATGGGTGACACTTCTGCAACGGGTGTTTGCTTCTCCCGTGATGCCGGTACAGGTGAAGACCTTTTCAACGGTGAATACCTGATCAACGCACAAGGTGAAGATGTGGTAGCCGGTATCCGTACTCCGCAACAGATTACGAAGGTTGGTTCTCAGCGCTGGGCTGTACTGGCAGGTGTGACTGAAGATATTCGTGCTGCGAGATTTCCTTCAATGGAAGAAGCTATGCCGGAAATCTATAAGGAACTGGATGCATTGCAGACTAAATTGGAGAACCACTATAAAGATATGCAAGACATGGAGTTCACCGTGCAGGAAGGTAAGTTATGGTTCCTGCAGACTCGTAACGGTAAACGTACCGGTGCGGCTATGGTGAAAATCGCAATGGACTTGCTCCGTCAGGGCATGATTGATGAAAAGACTGCTTTGATGCGTGTAGAACCTAACAAACTGGATGAACTCCTTCACCCGGTATTCGATAAATCTGCTTTGAAACAGGCGAAAGTACTGACTCGCGGTCTTCCGGCTTCTCCGGGTGCTGCAACCGGTCAGATTGTCTTCTTCGCTGATGATGCCGCCGAATGGCATGCTGCTGGAAAGAAAGTGGTAATGGTACGTATCGAGACTTCTCCGGAAGACTTGGCCGGTATGGCAGTTGCCGAGGGTATCCTGACAGCTCGTGGTGGTATGACTTCTCATGCTGCTGTGGTAGCTCGTGGTATGGGTAAATGTTGTGTATCCGGTGCAGGAGCATTGAACATCGACTATAAGACCCGTACAGTAGAAATTGACGGTGTACATCTGAAAGAAGGCGATTATATTTCTTTGAACGGTAGTACGGGCGAAGTATATAATGGTAAGGTAGAAACTCAGGCTGCCGAACTTTCCGGAGACTTTGCCGATTTGATGAAACTCTCAGATAAATATACCCGTCTGCAAGTACGTACCAATGCGGATACTCCGCACGATGCAGAAGTAGCACGCAACTTTGGTGCAGTAGGTATCGGTCTTTGCCGTACGGAACATATGTTCTTCGAAGGTGAAAAGATCAAGGCAATGCGCGAAATGATTCTGGCAGAAAATGCAGAAGGACGTCGTAAAGCACTCGCTAAGATTCTTCCGTATCAGCAAGCCGACTTTAAGGGTATCTTTAAAGCAATGGCCGGTTGTCCGGTGACTGTTCGTCTGCTTGATCCTCCTTTGCATGAGTTTGTTCCTCATGATACGAAGGGACAGCAGGAAATGGCTGATACGATGGGGGTAAGCCTGCAATATATCCAGCAACGTGTAGAATCGCTGTGTGAACACAATCCGATGTTGGGCCACCGTGGTTGCCGTCTGGGAAATACATATCCTGAAATAACTCAGATGCAGACACGTGCTATCTTGGGTGCTGCTCTTGAACTGAAGAAAGAAGGAGTAGAGACTCATCCTGAAATCATGGTTCCGTTGACCGGTATCTTGTACGAATTTAAGGAACAAGAGAAGGTGATTCGTGAAGAGGCTGCCAAGTTGTTTGAAGAAGTGGGCGACAGCATTGATTTCAAAGTAGGTACTATGATTGAAATTCCTCGTGCAGCTCTGACTGCTGATCGTATCGCTTCATCTGCTGAATTCTTCTCATTCGGTACGAATGACTTGACTCAGATGACCTTCGGATATTCTCGTGACGATATCGCTTCCTTCCTTCCGGTCTATCTGGAAAAGAAGATTCTGAAAGTAGATCCGTTCCAGGTGCTCGATCAGAATGGTGTAGGTCAGTTGGTACGTATGGCTACAGAAAAAGGCCGTGCTATCCGTCCGGATTTGAAATGCGGTATCTGTGGCGAACATGGTGGTGAACCGTCTTCCGTGAAGTTCTGCCATAGAGTAGGTTTGAATTACGTTAGTTGCTCTCCGTTCCGGGTGCCTATCGCAAGATTAGCAGCGGCTCAGGCAGCAATTGAAGGATAAATAAAAACGCTGAAATAGCGTACTGTAGGGCGGTTGAAGCTGGTTAGGTGCTTCAATCGCCTTTTTGTTTTAATATGGTTATACATGATTTTTTATGAGTAATATGCTTGCTTGCGCACTAAAAAATAATATCTTTGCAAAGTGATGCGCACTAAGCGCGCACTAATAATACATGTTGCTATGGCTACATTTAAAGCGTGCGTTAAGTATAAAAGAAGTGATGGATTGTACACAGTGTATATCAAGGTTGTACATAATAGAAAAAATGGGTATATCAAAACAGATAAAATATCTGATTCACCGGATGTGAATGGTGTTTTTAAGGATGTAAACGTTAATAGATACTGTGCAAATGTAATTGCTGGGTATGCGGAAAAAATAAATAAGGTTGATTCTAAAAATTGGACTATTCAAGAGGTCATTGCTTACCTTAATTCCATTGACGAAGATGTATGTTTTAGTGAGTATGCCAAGAAGTTTACAGATGCTATGTATAATCACGGGCAGGAGAGAAATGCAAAGAACTATTATTTGGCAATAGGTAATTTGGAAAGATTCATTGGTACAAATAGAGTAATGTTTTCTCAGCTTACAAGAAAGGTTTTGGAGCAATGGATTGAATCGTTATCGAGTACGGCTAGGGCAAAAGAAATGTATCCAATATGTATAAGGCAGGTCTTTCGAAAAGCTATGCTTGATTTGAATGACGAGGATCGAGATATAATTCGAATCAAAAGTAATCCATTTCTCCGTATTAAAATCCCTGAAGCGGATATGCCGGAAAAGAAATCGGTAAGTGTGGATGTATTAAGAGCGTTCATGAAAGCAGATCTTCCTCCAACTAAAATGATGGTTCAATCTGAAGAGATTGGGCAGGATGTGGCTTCTCTCATTCTTTTTCTAGGCGGTATTAGCACTGCTGATTTATTCTGCTTGAAGGAAGAAATGTGTGATGATGATACCATCAGATATAATAGATGTAAAACAAGAAATTCCCGGCGGGATAATGCATATTGTGAGTTGCCTATTCCAGAATGTATCAGACATCTTATCAGGAAGTATAGAGCAAAGGAAGGAAGTGGATATTATTTTAACTTCTATGAGAAATATAGTACGTTGGATAGTTTTAACGCTGGCATCAATGCCGGTATATCTAGGCTATGTAAATACCATAAGATGGGGAAAATGAGTTCATATACCTTCCGGCATTCGTTCGCTACTATTTGTAGAAATGAGCTAGGGTATACTGATGATGATGTTGCTTTTGCTATGAATCATTCTTCAGGGCATAGAATAACAAAAGGGTATATCCGTGAAGATTGGTATAGAACTACCCGGATGTGTGAAGCGTTGTATGAGTATATTGTAAATGGTGTTAAGATCAATAATGAGCAAGAGAAAATTTTGGAAACAGATGAACCGAAGTCTTACAGAATCGTATCTTCTTATAAATCTTTGATATATGGTACTCTCTATTTTAATAAAAGAAAGATTGGTGAAATTGCAGATGTAGGGTTTAACAACATTAAGGATGTGATGGAGAGGATGAATCAATTCCTTCCTGAGGATATCCCGGAAATGGCAAGAGTGGATGTTAAGATAGAGAATGCCGATACTGGAGAAATGAGAATTTACAATCGGATGGTAAGAGGTGGAAAAATCTGTGTAAATGACCATTAAAGTAAACGATGAAGGCAGCTTATTGGCTGCCTTTTTCATCTTCTGCTGCCAGCTTCTTAAATCTGTCTTCGAAAGAACTTTGTGCTCTCTCGGAAGTGTCTATGTTAACGCTGGACAGGGCGGGTACGACAAACTTGCTTATATCAATTAACAGTTTCAATCTCATTTCCGGTTTATCGATAGAATTAAGATCTTCTTGCATTTTCTCGATATTATCCTCCAGTAGTTTGGCGTATGCCATTCTAATCATCTGAGTAGATTTATTAATAGATCCTTTCGGGCGACCGTTCGGATTTCCCGTCTTTCCTTTTGGCTGTGGCATATTTCGTAAATGTAAACTACAATCATATACATTAGATTGCAGTAGGTTAATACTTAGAATTATCGTACAAAGTAAATCAGATACTTTCGTACAGTAATTCTAAGTATTAATCATAAATATGTATATATGTTAGGAGCAATTGTCGGAGGAGCTTTAAAGGTTGGTGGTGCTATAGCCGGTGGTATCATGGGAGCGAAATCGGCACGTAAACAGGCACGCATGATTGCGGATGAGAAAAATAAGAACCAGGCGTGGTTTGACAGGAGATATAACGAAGATAGTACCCAACGTGCGGAGGCTCAGGCCGCTATAACGAAGATGCGTGAGGCGATGAAGGATCGTACTGCCGCTGCTGCCGGAACGTCTGCCGTAATGGGAGGAACTGAAGAGAGCATGGCTATCGAAAAAGAAGCGCAGAATAAAGCTCTTGCTGAAACTATGAGTAATATAGCAATTAATGGAGAAGCTAGGAAGGATGCTATTGAAGCACAGTACCAAGCTCGGGATGCTCAATTGTTCGATGCTCAATTGGGTAACGAACAGCAGAAAGCTAATAATATTGCTGGTGCTATTGGTGGAATGTCTTCTGCCGGTTCTGGAATAATGAATGGAATATTACCAAACAAATAATTATGGGACCGATACAATCTATGATATTGGGTGAACCTGATAAGGATAAATCAATTGCAGCTCCTCCAGAAGCACAACCTGTGGTTAAACCATCCGTTGATCATGTGCCTAATAAACAGGAAACAATTGAACATTCATCTAATGTGGCTTCATTACAAGGTCATGAGCAGGGTGGTGTGGAACAAGTAGCTCCAAAACCTGAGATGGAGCATCCGACTAAACAATATAATAGCCTTGGAGATGTGACGGATGCTATGTATAAAAGCCGTATGCCTACCGAAGAAGAGTTGGCGAAAGAAAGGAAGCGTGAGAAGTCAAGACAGATTATATCTGCTATTGCCGATGGCGTTTCTGCTATTTCCAATTTGTATTTCACCGGAAAGGGGGCGAAGAATGTGGAGCAGACATCTATGAGTGCTGCGAATACTAAACGTTATCAAGAAATACTTGATAGACGCAGGAAGATGCAAGAAAAGTGGGATGACGCTAGACTGACGGCTTATGATAGGGACCGCGGTTTCAATTATCAGAAAGATCGGGATGATGTAAATTGGAAGAGGTCGGGAGAATGGCATAAGGAGCAAGTAACGACAGATAATGAGCGTTATAAAGATGCTAAGGAAAGGAATAAGGCACGTGATGAGTTCAATATGGCTGATAGTGATCGAAATTACGAATTACGTAAAGATGCACAAAATAATGCTACTTCTCTTGAATGGGCTAACCATGAATTGCGTAAGAAAGCTCAGGAAGATGCGACTAAAATACAAGAAGAACGTATTAAAGCAATGGGGGGAAAAATATCAAGGGGAAAGCGTATAGGATTTTCTGATGGTTCAGGGAATGATGTTGGTATCTATGAGAATGTATGGAAGGGGTCAATGCAGCAGGTATTCGATGTTTTATCTAAAGATTTTAGACCTGATAAAATATCAGAATCGATGTGGAAAAGAAAGGTTTCTGAAATGACTTCACGGGAAAAAGAGGATTTTGTGAAGCAGAATTGGACAAAGAGTCCGCGCGCTTCAGCAATAATGAAAGCTCTAAGTGAGATTGATCCAGTAGAAATAAAGGGTGATAATACAGAAGAAGACCCATATGCTAAATATGAGTCTAATGATGATCCTTATGCCAAATATGCGGAATAAAATAAAAATATGAAACTATGCCAATATATCAAAGAAACGGTAAAACGTATAATATACCTGACAACGAAGTAGAGGGATTTGAAAAGACTTATCCTGACGCTACGCAAAAATATGTTGCTAATGGGCGAAATTACAATATACCAGTGTCGGAGAGAAGTGGATTTCTTTTTGCTTACAAGGATGCTACTCCTTTTGATAAAGCACCAAGTGAAACTTCTGAAGTCAAGTCTGATCCTCCTGTTTCTGTTGATTCTTCTCACGTTCAACAGATGGATAGCGTAAGAGACTTTAAACCGATTATTCAAGAGAAACCAGATACAGACTTTTATTTAAAGGAGGTGATGGATGGTCCGACGGATAGTGAGCGAAGGGAGCAGGAAAAGAAGCGGATTGAAGAACAGATTGCTCAACAGAAACTAGCTACTGATAAAGGACTGAAAAAAGCGTATCAGGAGCATTCAAAAAAGGAAAAGGAGGAAGATGATCAAAAAGGTTGGTTTCGAAAGATTGTAGAGGGCGTTTCTGAGGCTGGTAGAGATGTTCATCGTGGATTCCCTTTATCTCCCATACATACGGATGAAAAGATAAAGAATTTGCATTCTGCCTCTGAATCTGTTAGTCAGGCCGAAGAACTAATGAATGAGGCAAAGCATAAAGATGAAACGGGAATAATCGCTGGTGTTAGCGGGTTTGGACGTGGATTTTGGAATAAGTTGTCGAAGTTGAGTACGTGGGATATGGGAATGCTTGATATGTCGAAGTCTACTTCGATATTGAATGCTGTGCATAAGTATAACGAGAATCAGCCTCTAACAAATGAGGAAGAGACTCTTCTTGATGCCGTGGCACTGGAAGCTGCAGCTAACGGAGAGTTTTCCAGAGACTTGGGGAGAGGGTATAAAGCGGGATCAACTACGGCTGAATCTTTACCTTTTATGGCTGAATTTATGGTTAATCCTGCTACGGGTACTGGACAATCGGTGGGTAAGGCAGCGGCTAAAAGGATTATATCTGATTTCGGTAAAGAGGCGGCTAAAAGTACGATTGGGAGGATTGCGCGTAATTCGGCACGTGTGGCTGGGGATATTGCCGGTGCCGGGATAATGACTGGGACGACTGGAGCGATGAGGACTGTTGCGGATGCTGTTGATAGAACGATTGGCGAGGTGAAACCTGTTGTTGACAGTGATGGATATTACCGTTTTGAGGGGACTGAAGGAGGAGATGATCCGCTGGAAGCATTGGTAAAGGCATACGGAGCTAGTACGATTGAGAATTTTTCTGAAATGTTTGGTGATTATCTTGCTCCTATTGGTAGTTTCATCGGAAGTAACGTGGGGAAGGGAATGAGTAAGATCGGTTTGGGAAAGGTCAATAAGATAATTGGAGATATAAAATCAAGTGATATCGCAAGAGCTATTAATAACTTTCAGACTAAAACGAAATGGAACGGAACGATTGGAGAGTACTTGGAGGAACAGGCAGGAATGGCGATGAATGCGTTAACAGTCGGAGATAATGAGTTATCTGATATGATTGATCCTGACACTCAGATAGATACATTCCTCGGCGTTTCTGCGCTTGGTGGTTTCTTTTCCAGTATAAAGACATTCGGATACGCGATAGAAAAACATAATGCTAAAAAGAAACTGAATGAAGCTGATCATTTTGCTGCAGGCCCGGATGCTGTAGGTGCCAAGGATTGGATGGATCTTAAAGGGCAAATTGATCAGGCGGATGATTCAGAATTGATTTCAATTCTTTCAGGGGTGATGTCTGATACAAATATAAGTGATGAAGGTAAGCAGGCGGCTTTGGTTTATGCTGGGAGACTGAAGGCCTATCATGGAGCTAGTTTGGCTGACTTGAAGAGAAAGGTAGAGGATGATACTCCTGATGAGTTGGTTCAGTCTCAGATGAATTTTGATGAAGGCTATAAATTAGCTGAGGCGGATAAGGAAGAAAAAAGAAAGGCTCTCAAAGAACTCAATAATGTTGAATCAAAACTTGACGATGAGTTTTTATCTGCTGACGATGATGGTCGATATGAATTATTGAGACAGCGTGCAGACGCTGGAGAAAATGTGTCGAATGAGTTAGTTTATATCAATGCGGAGTCGAGGTTTAACGGAATGATTACAGGTATTCGTGATGCGATAGATGAGAAGGTTGCTACATCTAACCAATATATCACGAATCTTACTCATCAAGATGGAAATGTCTATGACGTGACTCTTACCGTAGATGAGAAGAAGCATGTGTTCCCTATTAACGGGAAGATCGTTGTTGATGAGAATGGGATAGTGGATAGGAAGAGATCTGATAGCCGTTTTGTTGTCCGCGATGATACAGGAAAGATTGAGATGCGTTCTGTTGATGATTTGTATAGATTGGAATCGTCTAACAATGCTGATGCATTGAAAGATATTACTGCACAAAGTATACGTGAACAAGAATCGGCAAGGTATGCTGAAGAGATCGAAACTCCTGGAGCGGAGGAGAAAGCGGAGGAGGTTGCATCTATTCAACCTGGGGATGTTGTTTCTCTTGATATGCAAGGTATCAAGGCTACTGCCACTGTACAATCAAAAAGTGATGGCTCTACTATATTGCAATTTGATGAGCCTATTGAATATAATGGGAAAAAGTCACAAATCATCGAACTGTCTGATGAACAAGTGCAATCTATCATTATTCCTGATGATACAAATTCTGATGCTTTGGCAGGAGACGACGTTGTAAATGATGAGATAGTGCCGGATGAACAAAGCAATGTGTTAGATAATGAGGGAAAACAACCTGCCGAAGAAATAGATGTTGTTCCTATTGAGGAAACTGCTATTGAAGGTATTCCTGCTCAGGAACAGGTGGTTGATCCTGCCGCTACAGAAACGGAATCTGCTGAAGAGAATCAGGTGGTATCTATCCCGGTTGATAAGAAAGGGAATAAGGTTTATCATAAAGTTCCTGTGGAAGTATCCTTGGGAGATATGCGTGCTTATGGTCTTGATAATGCGGAAACGGATGAGTTTGTGAACTCACAGAAGGTTGAGGCCGCTAAAAGGGTTGAGAAGCTTCAAAAGGGAAAACCGAAAGTGGGTACTAATCTTGAGAAGTACCAAATGGATAAGAAAGCATGGACCGATGAGATGGCGGATGCACAAGCACAGAATGACTATTGGAATGAAATGGAAGCTCAGATACAAGCTACCCGTGAACAGCCGGGAGATGTGGCAGCTGAGGGAATAAAATCTATGGGAGAACCTTTGAATGGTGGAGAATTGGCAGCTGTAATGCTTGGTAACGGGAAACTTCCTCTTTTATATGGTGATTATAAGCGTGAAACTGGTTTTAGTAATACAGATGCCCGTGGTATGTTTGGGATGTTTGCTTCCAAAGAAAATGGTGGTATGACTATTGAGCAAGCTGGAGAACAATTGATGCTTGCGGACTTGGAGAATGGTACTAACTTCTTTGATCAGAATGATCCGAATGCTGGACGTAATGCAATCATTGAGGTGTTGTCATCTGCTCGTACCAAGGGGGATTTAGTCAACTACATCAATAAAGGACGGGAGGCTATGGCTGAACGCGAACGCCAAGCGGAATACGAAGCGTATGAGCGTTGGTGTGATGAGTCTTTCCACATGTCACCCGAGGATTACGAGACATATGAAGAACAGATTATTCCTTCTGTTGGGGAACGTTATAAAGACTTTGATGCAGATGAATTTTATGGTAGATTTGTAGAAGAATTAAATAAAGAAGATAATGACACCGAAAGAAAAAACAGAGGAACTGCTGAAAGCGATGCAGTTCTGCAAGGAGAAGAAGTTGCTTCGTCCGGGCGAACTGGAACAGGCGAAGACGAAAGAGGAGATGTACAAGCTGGCTTGCAAGGCAGTATTGAGGATGGAACTACATCAGAAAACATATCCGGAAGAGACGTAGAAGAAGAGAAAACAATATTTGCGACTCCTGAACACGTAGAAGGTGAATCTATTTTTGAATATGCTGAACGTGTGAATGACGCACATATTTTGCATGAAGAAGAACAAAAGGTAGATACTAATCCTACGGAAGCACAGAAGGAAGCCGGAAATTACAAGAAGGGTCATATAAAGGTTGATGGATTCGATATTACTATTGAAAATCCAAAAGGTAGTGAGCGCAGCGGCTTAGATGCTGCCGGCAAGTCATGGAGCGTCAAGATGAATAACACTTATGGCTATATTCGGGGTACTGAAGGTGTGGATGGTGATCATATTGATATATTCCTCGGAGATACAGGTGATGGGGTGTATGTTGTGGACCAGGTTAAAGATGATGGTTCTTTCGACGAGCATAAGGTTATGTATGGATTCGACTCTATGGATGAGGCGAAAGAAGCGTATCTTTCCAATTATTCTCCAGGATGGAAAGGCCTTGGAAATATCACAGGCGTATCTAAGGAGATATTCGAAAAGTGGGTTAATTCTTCCCGTCGTAAAACGAAACCGTTTGCAGAGTATAAGAGTGTGAAGCCTGTCAATGTGGAAAAGGATGCGGGGCATATGAAAGCTCCGAATGGGAGACCTTCAAGGCTGGATGAAAGGCAATGGATTCAAGTAAGATCAGAGGCTTTTAAGGATTGGTTTGGTGACTGGGAACATGATCCGGAGAATGCTTCAAAAGTTTTGGATGAGAATGGGGAACCTTTGGTGGTTTATCATGGTACATCTACCGGTGGATTTACAATATTCAATACTTATGGTTCTAATTTCGGGTTATTTGGGCAAGGTTCTTACTTTACTAATGACCGTGAAGTCGCGGAATCTTATACGGATAAGGGCAAGGGTGACAAGAAGCAGGTGTATGGCGTATTCTTGAATATACGTCACCCGTTGGACATAAATAGCCATAATATTGCTGAAGGCTGGAAAGAAGCATTGCCAGATGATATTAGCGTGGAGATAGGTGAAGACTCTACGAATGAAAGTGTATATAAAAGTGTTTTAGAATCTTTTGAATATAATGAATATCCAAAAAACGAGGCGCAAGAGATATTGTATGATTTACCTGTATCATTAGGTTATGACGGCGTTACCCATATTGGTGGTGGCCGATATAATGATAAAGATGGTACTCGACATCGGGTTTGGATAGCCATGGAGCCAGCACAGATAAAATCGGCGACGGATAATAATGGCGAATTTTCCGGCGATAATGGTGACATTCGTTTTCGGTTTGAAGATGGAAATGAAAGTCGTTATGATGAGGCTATTCGTGTACAGAATGATTTCGCATCTCGTTATAATAGCGGGGATATACTTATTATCAAGGATGCTGATACGGCAGTGGAACAGGCTAAAGCGGTTGGTATTATTGATGATCGTTTTTTGAATGACATAAAAGAAATAGCTTCCGATGGGGAAACATCTGCGTTCTATTCTCCATTTTATGATAGAATACTTATATTTGCAGAGAATGGAAGTGGGGATTATGAGTCTTCATTATTTCATGAAAACTTCCATCGGGCAATTCGCAAGCTAGAACTATCAGAGGAAGATATAAATGGATTGTTTGCGCTTGTTTATCCAACGAAAAAAGCAAAGTTTGATAAAGCCTTAGAAGTTTATAAGCAACTTGGAGAAAGTGAGTTGGCAGCTAAGGAGGAATGTGTTGTCTACTCATTAGAGGTTGGGATATATCAAGGATTCGATAAATTCTTTGGCCCCATACAGAACAACGAGGTTGTAACTAAAATACTAGATTTTATTGGTTATGAAAAAGAAAATGAAAGAGGAAGAAGATTACTTCGACAAGAATTGGGAGCGGATGCTGAATTGCGGGACGATGAAGCTCCGCATAGCAATGAGGAAAAGAGCGGAAGCGGAAGGACTGACTCTGGAAGAATACGAGAAGAAGATGGAGCAGAATCTGAAAGAAAAAGAAACGAAGCAAGAGACGAAATAAGCTCTTCTGTAAAGTCTCTATCCAGTGATTTGAATACTCTTGTGCGTATTGTGCGGGATGTGAATGAACTGACGGATTCAGATAGTGATATGCTACAACATAAACAGGAATCTAAAGGGTGGTTTGACCCGAAGACTGGTGAAGTTGTGTTTGTGCTTCCGAATGCGAATAGTGTGGAAGATGCACAAGCTACTATACTTCATGAGGTAGTGGCTCACAAGGGACTTCGCGAAATGTTCGGGGAAGAGTTTGATGTGTTTTTGGATGATGTATACAGGGGGGGAAGCGAAGAAATACGAGATCGCATTAATCGTTTGGTTCATAAAAATAAGTTTGATATCCGAGTTGCTACGGAAGAGTATTTAGCTTCTCTTGCAGAGCGGGGATTTGAGGATGTTCATGAAAGGAGTGTTTGGGAGAAGATAAAGAAGTTTTTCTCTGATATGCTTATACGGGCGGGGATTAAATTGCCGATGTCTTTACGAGATGAGGATTTGAGGTATATTCTATGGAAATCAATGAATCGTCTGAGAGATGGAGACGGCATTGTGGAGAAGGCGGATAGGATTGCGAAAGATCGTGAGGTGAGTGACCGGATATTTAGGTTCAGGGAAGAAGACACAGATGAGCGGGAGGAGAAAGATATTGCGAAGAGAGAGTATGAGGATGCTTTAGATAAGACAAAGAATAGAATGTATCGATGGAAAGAGGCTTATCAAGACAGTATGCTTGCGCTGAAAAAACTACAGGATGCCATCATTAAAGAATCGGGAGAGGTCTTAAAATATTTCGAGGATGCTTATATGGCGGAAAATCAAATGAGCAGCAAGAGCGCATTTGAAACAGAAGTGTATAAGGATAAGTTTCTTCGTCCGATGTTGGATGCTATCAAAGCGATTACGGATAAAAAGGTGAATCGTGATGAAGTCAATGCTTATGTGATGGCGAAACATGGACTTGAAAGAAATATTGTGTTTGCTAAACGGGATGCGGAACAAGCTGCTAACGATGAGTTTGATGAAAAGATCTCTGATGTCAACAGATTACTCGATAAGGGTGATATCAGCTATGATGAGTGGGAGGAAAAGTTAGATGGATTGAATATTCAGAAGAAGGATTTCTATGAGGAGCAATATATGATGAACCGCATGAGGGATTATTCGGGACTTACACAACTTACTGAAGAAGAGGAAGACTATGAAGAGGCTGCAAAGGAGATTGTGGACCAATTCGAGGAGGCTCATGGAGAATTATGTGATCAACTTTGGGAGAAGATTAATCTGGCGACAAAGAATACGCTAAAGAAGTCATACGAAAGCGGATTAATGACAAGGAGTACCTATGACAAGGTGAGAAATATGTTTGAGTATTATGTTCCGTTGCGTGGATGGAATGATAAAATAGCCAGTGATGTGTATGAGTATATGTTATCTGAGCGTTCCGCTTTTCAGGCTCCTGTAAAAGCTGCTTTAGGTAGGGAATCTCAGGCTGATGATCCGTTTGCTAATATTGGGAATATGGCTGAAAGTGGTATATTGCAGGGGAATAGGAATCTGATGAAGCAGAAGTTCCTCAATATGGTTCTGAACCATCCTACGTCTTTGACTACGGTGAAGACGATGTGGTATGAAAACGCCGGTTCCAGCGAAAATCCTAAATGGGTACAGTCTATTCCAGATATTTCTGTTGATGCTACAGCGGATGAAATAGGTAATGCTATTGAAGCTCATGAATCGAGAATGAATGAGTTGAGAAAGAATGGGATGGCTACCAAATCTATCAATGGGATAAAGCTTGACTATCGTGCTTCTACACGTGAGAAGAATGAACATACAGTAGTTGTGAAAAGCGGAGGAAAAGAGTATGTGATTTATATTAATGGTAATCCGAGAGCTTCCCAAGCTATTAACGGATTGACTAATCCAGACGCATCGGATCATAAAATGATGCAACTTATTGGAAGATTGAACAGACAACTGGCCGCTAACTTTACTACTAGGAATCCAGCTTTTGTATTGAGTAATATGAGTAGGGATGTTATCTTCTCTACATCTGCTATCTGGGTAAAGGAGGATTGGAAGTATGCTAAGCGTTTCGATAAGAATATAGTAAAGAATATTGGTGCTATTGCCGGACTAATGGCACGGTATAAATCAGGCAGACTAGACATGCGTAATTCTAGAGACAGGCATTTCCTTGAATTTTTGGAAAATGGCGGAGAAACCGGATATACTGCATTGCATAATGTGAATGAGTACAAGAAGAAGATGGATCGACATGTGAAGAAGTCGAATGGAACGTTGGGGAGCGTATCTTCCGGTATGCATGCTATTGTTGATGCTGTTAGCTTTATGAATCGTTGCGCTGAGAATGTGAGTCGATTTACGACTTATCAGACTAGCCGAGAAATGGGGAGGGGTATCTCTGAATCTATCGAGGATGCTAAAGAGGTTACAGTGAATTTTAATAAGAAAGGGGCGGGTGGACTTGGAGCCGGAACATTTAAGAGCTTATTCTTATTTTTCAATGCAGCAGTACAGTCGTTGAATAACTTCAAGGAGCTTCATGGGAGGAGTAAATCTAAATTCTATACTTCCATTGGAGGATTTGCAGCTGCCGGTATATTGATGCCAATGATTAATAATGCTATTATCGGAATGCTGATAGGTGATGGTGATGATGACATGACTGATGAAGAACAAGCGGAATGGATAAGAAAAAGGGATGCTTATGATAATCTTCCTGAATGGGTCAGACGAAGTAACTTTTGTATTTGGACAGGGGGTGAGCGCTTTATAACTATTCCCTTACCCATTGAATTAAGAGCGTTTTACGGATTGGGGGAAATGTGGTATCAGATGGGAAAAGGCAATATGAACGGGATTGACGGGAAAGTAGACGTAAAAAAAGCCTCTGTTGATATGGTGAACCAACTAACAGAGTTACTTCCTATTAATCCACTGGGTGGCAATGGTGACGCACTTAGTGTAATTGTTCCTGATGCTGGGAAACCTTTGTACCAGGTATTTGCAAACAGGGATTTCTTTGGTAAGCCAATCTATAAGAAAGGGGACTATAATGAGTTGATGCCAGCGTGGACAAAGGCTTATAGCGGAACCGCAAAATGGATGGTAAACAGTGCGGAGTTTATCAATGAAGTATCAGGTGGAGATAAGTATAGGCAGGGGAATGTTGATTTGAATCCAGCTACAATTGAACATCTTTTCGAAGGGTATTTAGGTGGTATGGGGAAGACGGCTAATCAATTGTATAAGACTATATCAATGATATGGGATGAAGATGAGCGGATGTGGCGCAATGTCCCGGTGGCTAACAGGTTCGTGTCTGGTAGCGATAATAAAATAGAGTTTAGGAAGGTAAATGAGGTTTATTATCAATGTATGGATGAACTGAAGGAGACGGAACAGCGTTTGAGGGGTTATGAGAATGAAGCGGAGATGGGTATTGAGGAGTATGCTGAGAAGTATGATTTTCTTTATGATTCTAAGGAGTATGAACGATATCAGGTGATGAAGGAATATAAGTCGGTGATAGATGACATGCGAAGGGCTATTAAGGAGTCTGATCCGGAGGAGAAGAAAGAAATTGAGATGGAGATTAATCTAATGAAGATGGAGATGATAGATGAGCTAAAGGATATAAGATAGCTGGAATGAGGGGTGCCATTGATAGTGGTGCCCCTTATGATTAATGGATAGAATGTGCTTCTGTCAGGTTCTGTTTTCCTTTGCCGAAAATATGATGTCATGGCGAAAAGAAGGTTGATACCCAAGTCGAGGATTACGGATAATGTAGAACTGGACAGTGTGAAAAGAGAGAGTAGCAGGGATTTAGGAAATAATTTTGATGTGTTGCTTCAGGCGCAACATTGCTGGGATGGGTTGAGACCTTATCGTGAGGAACGTTCCAGAAATAAAAGATATACTTACGGGGACCAATGGAGTGATATGGTGGAAGATGGGAACGGGAAGATGATAACGGAGGAAAAGTATATCATGGAACAGGGGAGTATTCCTTTGAAAAATAATCTGATAAGGAGGCTGGTTCGTACGGTAATGGGAGTGTATAGAGGGCAAAGTAAGGAGCCTACTTGTACGGCTAATGACAGGGATGAACAGAAGCTGGGGGAGACAATGAGTATTGCCCTGCAATGTAATTGGAAAGCAAACCGCATGCAGGAGGTGAATGGGAGAATCTTTGAGGAGTTTCTTATCAGTGGCGGAGCTTTTGAGAAGGAGACGTATGACTGGAGGAATGACAAGATGGACTGCTGGAGTGATATGGTCAGTCCGAATCATATTTTCTTTGATGGGGTGATGAGGGATGTGCGGCATTGGGATGTGTCTCTTATCGGTGAGATTCATGATTTGACTTTTGAACGGTTGTGCGTGTCTTTTGCCAGGTCTCCGGAGGATTATAAGAGGTTTCGGGAAATATATAATTTGGCTGCTGATAGGAAATTTCTGTCGGAGTATGCGGATCGGTTAGCTAAGAGCAGATTGGAAAATATTGATTTTCTATCTCCATATGATACAAACCTGTGTCGGGTGATAGAGGTGTGGAGGAAAGAACAGAAACCGAGATATAGGTGCCATGACTATTTGAATGGCGATTATTATAAGGATGAGGTGGAGAATCTTTCCAATATAGAGGCCGAGAACCAGGCGAGAATAGAGGAGGGTATAGCTGCTGGTATGGATCAGGATGATATCCCGTTGATTGAGTATGACTGGTTTATGGATGATTATTGGTATTATCGTTTTCTGACTCCTTTTGGGCAATGTCTGATGGAGGGGGAGACTCCTTATAAACATAGAAGTCATCCATACACGATCAAATTGTATCCTTTCATTGATGGGGAGATTCATAGTTTTGTGAGTGATGTTATTGATCAGCAGAGATATGTGAATAGATTGATTACGCTGAATGACTTTATAATCAGAGCCAGTGCCAAGGGAGCACTGCTGATTCCGGAGGAATGTATACCTGAGAATATGACTGTGGAGGATTTTGCTGATGAGTGGGCACGTTTTAATGGGGTGATTGTTTATACTTCGGGGAAGACGGATAAGGTTCCTACACAGGTTGCGAATAAGAGTACGAATATTGGGATTTCGGAAATGTTGCAGATGCAGATGAACTTGATGGAGGATGTGACGGGGGTGACCGGAGCACTTCAGGGAAAACCCGGATATTCGGGTATGAGTGCTTCGTTATATAATCAACAGCAGCAGAACTCTTCTTCTTCTTTGCTTGATTTGCTAGAGTCGTTTTCTAGCTTTATTATTGAGTCGAGTATAAAGAAGGTGAAGAACATTCAGCAATTTTATGATAGTAAACGGGTGCTCAATATTGTGGGACAGAATGCGAATGGTGTTTCGGAGTATGATCCTGAGAAGATAAATGATGTTGAGTTTGACCTTTCTATCGTAGAGAGCGCTAATACTCCTGTTTATCGGATGATTGCCAATGATTTCCTGATGGAAATATGGAAGGCGGGACAAATCAGTGTAGAACAATTGCTTGAAAATGGGAATTTTCCTTTTGCAGACAGATTGTTACAAAGTATAAAGAGCCAGCGGGAGGAGATAGAGAATGGGAAGGTTCCGCAAGGAATTTCACCGGAACTTCAACAACAGGTAGCTCAGAACGCTAATCCACAGGCTGTGCAACAGTTGCAGGCTGCAATGAAATAGGATAATGGGTAGCTGGTGAGGCTACCCGTTTTGTTTTATCTGACTGCCATCTTGTACTGGACGGCTAGTATTTTGAACTTTAATTTTAAACGGGTGAGAAGTGGTAGCCGATATTTGTTCTTTCGTTGGAGCCGAGATTCTTTCATGTATTTGTGGAACATGATGCGTTTGGATTCCTGAATGCCGGGAGTTATGGATTCTGTTTCGATCGTAAGGAAAGATGCATTGTCTTTGTATTCGCAAAATGAGGGGTGATCATTTTGTTTCTTTACACTGACAGAGTACGGTGTGAAATAGAAACTTTCACGTTTTAGATCTGCTACTTTGGCATGGTATGACATCCGTCCGGTATTTTTCAGCTTTTTGAATGATGGGCGGTGCATAATTATTAGCTTGTCTTTTTCGTCTGGCATAACGAAGTAGCGTTTTCCGTTTTGGGAATGCGCTTTGTCTGCCATACGGATGGCAAACTTCAATTTTAATTCGTCCACGTTGTAGTGGATGTAATTTACTAATGTTTTGATCATACTGTTATGTTTTTATAAAGTAGCCGCAGATACGATTTTTCTTTTGGCTGCTTTGGGTTTATTTTCTATTATTTTGGGTATCGGTATATTGTTGGAGATGTGAAGAGCGATGGCCCGTGTCATCAGCTTATCATCATGTTTGCCGTCTATTGCTCCGAAGGCTCCGTTCTTTTTCTTTTCGTAACAGAGGTATTCGTCGATGGTATCATTGTCTCTTTCTATATAAAGTTGTTCTTCAATGTATTTCACTAAGTTGTCTATAATCAGAGGTTTGGTCAGACGATTCGTTTGGAATCCCCACATGGTGGGACGTCCTTCCTTGATGGATTGCTCAGAGGCTTCACGCTTGTACATGTTGGAGTATACTTCTCCTATCTGATTAAGGATATATTCGGTGTGATCTCCGTCGGTGTCCTGGTCTTTCTCGTAGGTATTGCTTTCGACTACCAGAAGTGCACGGTTGTAGAACTCGGCTATTTGTGCCATTTTCCATGATAGCAGGTCGTGACGTATGTGCCCACTCCATTCGGCTACTATGACGGGTTTGTCACCGTACATCAACCAGAATCTGTCTAATACGGTTATGACGGAGAAGTCGGCAGCGTCGGAACGTCCTCCGACATCGACTACTACCAGGTATCTGTTGCTGACATTTATTTCTTTGTCGGGAAGTTCCCATACTTTGAATAATCCTTGGTTATCTTGCACAAATCTTGTTCCTGACAGTGCTTTTTTCCCTTCTGTAGCATCTCCCCTGACTTCGCCTTTGAAACGTGGATCACGGCAGTATTTTCGTAATTCTTCTACGGAATATTGGTCGAATACTTTTTTCCCAGAGTGTTTGAATGCCTCAATGTCATCGGACGGAAATTCTGCTGCCATGTCTGAATGTGAATTGTAAGATTTTCGTTTGGTGACATACCAATTGATGGCTTCAAGTGTGGCTCCCATTTTCCATAATTTCCACAGGTAACGTCCGCTTTCGGAACGGGATGTTTCTTCTGTATTCTCTCTTCCATCTATGATGAAGTTTGCAAACTCTTCTTTATCCCGTTCGGACTTAAATGGCTTGGAGTACATGTCGATTTCAAACCATGAGACAAATATCGGTGTTCGATCTGATTTTTTGTCTTTGGCTGCTAACCATTCGGTATGGAAAAAATTCCCGGTCCCGTTGGCTGTTGATTCTATAACGTCCATTGTCAGAGGTTCAAGAAGGATGGAAGATGATACAGACCGGATGATGTCTTCTGGTGTTTTTCCGTCAGTGGCTTTCCAAAGTCCTACTTCGGACATGTGTGCCAGAGATATGTCTCCTCCGCGGATAGAATCGGGACGTTCGGCTGTTCCTATACATATAACGGAATCTCGGGCTACTTCTCCTTTTTGGGAAATAATGGTGTCATTGTGAGAACCTTCGTAGGGCGTTAATTCTAATTTTCGGGAGGAATCCAGTTCAAGCAATTCAGGTGGATACTCTTTCAGCATCTTGGAATACATGGCTCGTATTTTGCGTGAAGTTCCGGCATCCTGCGCTACGATGGCGGAATAGAATCCTTCTTTGTGAACAAGTTGAATCCATGCCATATATATCTGAACTAATGTTGATCCTCCCCATTGGCGGGCTTTAAGAAGTATGACGCGAATGGGAACTCCGGCCAGTCTCATTTGCTCAAGTACCAGCAGCAGTTTTCGTTGGGGGCGGTTGAGCTTGAATGGTATGTTTTTCCCCCCTAATTTATTTTTTATTTTGACATAGGAATATGCCCAAAACGGGAAGTCGTGCTTTATTCTTAATAATACAAATTGTTTTATCAGATTCTCCCGTTCCTGTTCCATTTCATTATCGGGGACGTTGATGGACTTTAAAAACTTGAATATGGAGCCGTATTTGGAAAGTTCAATCACGAGTTTTTTGTTGCTCATTGATTTAGGGATGTATTGGACGGGAAGAGCATAATCAGCTAGTCTTAGGGGAATGCGTTCTAATGGTGCTCCTTCTCCAGTCAACGGATTGAATGTGCTATTGATCGCGTTCAGCCTCTTTTTATCCTCTTTTATGATGTCAGCAATAGTCATTCTTAAAGCGTTTTATATTTCGATAGATGACTGATGATATAAATCCCATGATAAAGCATACTAAATGGGTGAGCCCTGATATATGCGGAACGAAGAATCCGGTAGCAAGTATTATAATTGTATATATGATATTAGTTTTGGTGGGAATTGCTGATAGGTTGATGCCTATAATGGAAAATATGGCTCCTGATATTCCTATGATGGGAATAGGGGATGATATGATGAAAGATGCTGCTACGGTGATGAGATATACCGGAATGATGATTTTCGGTGAGAAACGTTTTTTATCCAGACAAAACCATAGAGCGTATGAATTGCATAGGAGATGTATGATGTCTCCATGAAAAAACAGGTATGTGAAATGTGTCCACCAAGGAGAAGTGGAGGAAATCCCATATGGCTCATACGGGATTCTCAAGAAAAATATTATCGTAAGAACGGCAATAATTGTAATCTTCGTTTGCACCATTTTGATTTTATCTGACTGATTATTACTTTTGCTGATCCAGATGTCATATAGAAGCATGGGGCTTCCTGAGAAACTATTATTTCTACCAGCCGGAATAGTCGTATGTTCGGATTTTCCTCTCTCATTTTCATGACGCGGATATATATTTCTTCGAACATTTTCCTTTTATTGTCGCTCATATAGTCTATCTTGTTCCCTTTCATCATGTAGGATACTACTTTTGATGCTTGCTCTTCGGAAACCCAGAAACGCTTGGATTTACTGTTTACAATGCGTTGGTAGACTTCATCCATGCTTTCATCTGCTGGTGAGTTCATGACGCATTCTCTAAATACACATAGCAAATCTGCATTGCGTTCGTCCCTATATTCGAAAAATCGTCCTTTCTTTCCTCTTTTTCCCATAAAGGCTATAAAAAATGAGTTACTATCATGCTGACTGATACAAAGTTAATGAGAATGAACAGATACTCGTTAATATGTAGAAAAACATATTAAAGGATGGATTGTACATTTGTTCGCAGTAAGAATGACGTAAAAACAATATGAATATGGAAGATACGGAAGAACAGGTAGTTAAGAGCGGAAAACAGCGTTTTATTGAGCGGATGAAAGCAAAGAAGCCGGATTTGAATTATGATGACGAGGAGGCTTTGTATGGTTCAATCAACGACGATTATGACGCTTACGACGGTGAATTGAAGGGGTATAAAGAGAATGAAGAAAAGTTGTTGGGAGCTTTTAATAAAGATCCGAGAATAGCTAGTTTGTTCTTGGCCATGACGAAGGGGGAAAATCCGCTTTTATATTTGATTGATAATTTTGGGCAGGATGAAATCAGAGCTGCTTTGGATGATCCGGAGATGAAGGAAAAGATTGTGGAAAAGCAGAATGCTTATCTTGAAAGACAGTCGAAAAACAGCCAGTTGGAAGAGGCGGCGAAACAGAATATAACAATCTCGCTGGATGCACTGGAAGAAGCGAAAAATGAATTGGGATGCAGTGATGAAGATGCGGATAAAGCATTTGAAATGTTTGCTCAGATTCAGGAGGATGCTATCGTGGATAAGGTAACTAAAGATACATGGTTAATGTTGCTGAAGGGATTGAATCATGACATGGATATTGAGAATGCTGCGCGCGAGGCTGAAATAAGAGGAAGAAACGCAAAAATTGACAAGGAGAAGAAAAAGAATACAATCCCGGATGGGATTCCTCCTCAATTGGGAGGACAGGGAGCCTTAGGTAATAAGGCCGGCAAGAAGCCTGTAATTGAGGGCGCATTGGCTAAATATTCGGATGATGACTCCGATGATATCTGGAGCAGAGGGAAAAAATCATAATTATTAATTTAATATTAACATCAAAATGAAAAGAAGTTTTTTATTCAAAGTGACAGGAGCTATGCTCCTTATGCTCGTGGCATTTCTTACGGGAGCTTCGGGTAGCGTTTTATTTGCTGAAGGAGCAGTGGACTTGCCGGATGCTGGTAAGACTATTCCGGGGGCCGCTACAATCACAGATGGGAAAGAGGCTGTGGATGAGCTTTACACTCAGGAGATTGACAAACGAATTACGAAGATCAGACCTATGGCTACCCCGATTGACCAGATTACTCGTCATGCGAAGGCTATGAGTACCAAGAGTATGGAGGTGAAATATTATACTGTGGGTACACGTCCGATTAAGGGGAAACTGACTGCTGCTTTTACTGCTCAGACTACTGGTAATACGGCTGAGCTTGTGGTGAATGATCCTGATATGTTCAGCGAAGCTGACACAATACGTGTAATTGGTGTAATGGGATATAAAGATGATGGTGCAACGCAGGATACAAAAGAGCTAGTACTTTGTGTTTCGGGAGCAGCTGCATCAGGAAATCCTTTAGTATATGCGGTAAACGGTAAGAAAGACGGTAACGGGAATAACATATGGATTCCTGCTATTGAGAATGGTACTGTTATCATACGTATGGGAAAGGCTTGTGCTGAACTTGACGCACAGACGAGTTCTTTTAGCAATATTCCTACTCCTGAGGTACAGTATTGCCAGAATTTCATGACGCAGGTAGAACAGTCTACTCTTGATAAGCTGCAGAGCAAGGAGGTTGAATGGAATTTCAGTGACTTGGAAGAGGATTCTATCTTTGATATGAGAATGGGGATGGAGAATACCTTCTTGTTTGGCGTGAGAGGTAAAGCGAAACATCCGGTGAAGAAACAGAGTGTGTGGTTTACCGGTGGTATTTGGTGGATGGCCGGTAAGGATATTATTGTGGGGGACTGGAACGATGCTACAAGTGAGGCTGAAATTACTGATAATGAATTGGTGGATATCACGAAGGATTTGTTTACAGGTGTAGGTGTAGGTAATAAGCGTAAGATTTTATTTGCGGGTAGTGATATGCTTGCGGCATTTTCAAAAATTAAGTCGGATAAGTTCCGATTGAAGGAGAGTGTTGAGAACTGGAGTTTGAAGTTTAAAAGCTTTGATACTGATTTCGGGGAGATTTTGGTTATTCATCATGAACTGTTCGATCAGAATGGCATGAGTGACTGTGGTTTGGTGCTGGATCCTCAATTTTTGACTAAGCGTACTTTTGTGAGCTGGAGTAGAAATATTCTGGACTTGAAATCTTCGGGAGTCAGAAATACAGATGCGATTGTATTGCAGGAAATTAGCTGTGTTTATCTGAGATATGCGAAAGCTCATGCTCGTTTGAAGTTGGCTAAAGCTGCGTAAATAATAAATAAACAGGGTGTATAACTGGGGAGCGGAGTAATCCCGCTCCCTTTTTTAATTCATACGGATATGATAAAAGTGTATAAATGTGTGTCTGAAATTTCTTTTAATCTAAAAATTAACGGGAATAAAAGAAGAATCATTTTTGAACCGATGAGCGGGGGAAAAAGTCAATATCGTACAAGTGAACGTGCTGTGCAGGAGGGTATTGAGAAACTGGATCAGTTTGGAAGTATTATCCATGTGACGGAAAAAATAAAAGAGGAATGTGACGGCGTGGAAGATGATGGTCCGGTAGAAGATGGAGCTGAGGAGTCATTAGGCGAGAATAATGATCTTAAGGATGACAATGGGGAAGAGGCTACCAATAGTACTGGAAAAGATATCCAAGAGAATATTTCTTCTTTTGCGGAGGCTAAAGAGTATCTGCTAACGAAGGGATGTGATAAGACTATTCGGAGTAAGGAGAATATATTGATTTACGGACAAGAACTGGGTATTGAATTTCCTAATTTGAAATAGTATGAATTATAGCGTTCAAGATGTAATAAAGGATGTCCGAAAGACATTGGATGAAAATGAAGTTAATACTTTTTTTATTGATGATGTCTATACTCTTTCTATGGACGCTATTATTGAACAGAAAATTTTGGATGCGGCGAGGAGCGTAGCAGAAGTTTCTCCTTCCAGATTATTAGATGGTGGAGTTCCTTTTGCTACTACTCTTAATTGGGAAAGTGGTTCGAAGGGGAAAGGGATGGGTTATACGCCTCTTCCTGACGATTTTATGAGATTGGTAATTTTCCAAATGAGCGATTGGAGAAGACCTGTTGTGACTCCTATTGAAGATACGGACTCAGTTTATTTTTTGCAGAAATCAAAATTTCCTGGAATAAGAGGTGGTATAGACAAACCGATTTGTGCTATAACGACTTATCCGACCGGAAAAGTGTTTGAGTTTTATTCTTGTATTGGTGGAGAATCAGTGTCTGTTAAGGTGGCTAAGTATTTGCCTTTCCCTTCTATAAAAAACGATTCAATAGATATATGTGAACATATATACACACCTATAATTTATTATGCTGCCGGACTTGTGTGCCAGACTTATAAAGAAAAGGAGCAAGGGGATTTATTGTTTTCAATAGCTAAAGACTTCTTAAGATGAAGGATGTGCATAATTTGGGTGTATTCGATACTTTGGAAAAGGTATGGGATTCGTATCCTTATGGAGGATGTCCTGGGGATTATGTTACTATAGGAGGGGAAATCGTATTTTGGAATGACGAACGTAGGGTATGGGGGGAGTTCGGGGATGATATCTCATCAGATAAGGAGCAACTCGTAGAGGGTAATCTGACGGTTGACAAGAATCTTACTGTAGGAGGGCACATTAAGGGGGATACTGCTGAGTTTAATAAGATAGTGGTTGACGAACTTGAGATGGATAATCCTCCATTTTCATTGAAAGGACATAACCATGACGGGATTTATGCTTTTTACAAGCATAAACATACTATGGAAGATATATCGGACTTTAATGGTTCGGAGGGAGGCAGCGGATCGGGAAGCTCTGAATCTTCCGGTAATTGTAAACTCTCTAAAGCTATAAAAGTTACTGCACAACAAACCGGATATCTTAAAACTGGTGATATTCTATCGGAAGGAATGTCTTTTGAGGATATCTTTATTTCAATGTTATCTAAAAAAGAATCAGCTTTATTAATAGGTAAATTGTCTACTTCTAACGATTTGGAGTTTGGGTCTGGAAAGGGAGAAATATCTTATACTGTAATACTAAATGGGCAAGGTCCTGTTAAGAATGCTTTTATTGACAATTCAAATATTAATAAACTTAATTTCTCAGAAGTGAACTCCGGGCAGCAAACGGCGGTGCGTCGATTAAACGGATATTATACTGCGGGGGAAAGTTATAAGGCTACTGTAGTGCTAAATAAAAGTGCGGATGGTTCGTTGGGGGAGTTAACTCTCAATAATACAATTAGTGTCAACGTCAAACGTAAATGGTTCGCCGGCGTGTGTTCTTCTATTCCTCAATCCTCTGCCGACGTGCGAGCACTAGGATCTAACGGCATATATAACGGTCCCGGCACCTATAAATTTCCTGTAGGACAATGGAAAATGTTTGTGATCTGTATTCCTGCTGATACAATTAAAGATTTGACGCTAACTGCTTATCCTGGGAATTTCATCGAAGACAGAGGGGTCTGCTCAGGACCAATTGAGATATCGGTGGAAGGAGCAAATAACAGTGAAGCGATAAAATACAAGATGTGGATCGTGCAGTCTATCATGGCAAATGACTCTGATACGTTCACCTTTAAAACAGCATAAAGATGAATAAAAACAACTTAGTTAATGTACTGCTAGCCGGTTTAGCATCTTTAAATATACCGGGTGCTAGTCTAGCTATCCAATACCGTAGAACGTCAGACCGCCCGATTGACGCTACTGAAACTTGGAATAGTATGGAAGATGCGTTAAGATATGCACGTAACACAGATGAAGAAGCGTATGTTCCCTATCGTGGGCAAGTTATATCGATTGATGGTGATAAGAGTTTGTATTTGTTAGTAGAGGACGAATCTATTTCTAAAGAGGACGGAAGAAACCATTTTAAGTTACACAAAATTTCTACTGAAGAAGTAGCAGACGCGAAATATCTAAGTAAGGTCGTAGAGGATACAGCTGAAAAACTGATTCATTTTAAAGGTGGAATTGATGTTATAGGAACTTTGACGGCTTGTATCGCAAAGTTTTCCGGTGATATTTCTTCTTCTGACTATGCAGCTAAGCTGTTAGGATGGATTATCAATGCTTCCGGGGAAGCAGAATTTAAGTCGGTTCATATACGCGAATTTCTTGAGGCTGATGAATTAAGGTATAATCGTGTATCTGTTATATCGGGTGAGGAATGGAATGCTCCGGGCGGTGGGATTATTGAAAAGGTAGACGAAGCTAACAGACTTCTCTATCTTAAACTAGAACCGGGCGAATTAGCAAGTCTTGAAACAGACGACATCTGCAAAGGCATATTTAATAACCGGACTGGATTCCAGACAGCCTATTTCCGAATAACAGAGAAATTAGGCAATTCCACGTTTAAATATGTGCTAAGGAGTGGATTCTCCCATCATCCTACTAAATTGATGCATTTTGTCGCTTATGGTAACTTCACGAATAAAGACCGACAAAAGTCTAGCTACTCAACACAAAGTTATTCCCGCTACTTAACAAGAGTGAACGATTGGGAAATTGCGTCTGACATGATCGTGATGCAGCTAGGTGATCTGTCTAATTTGAAACTATTTGGAATTGACATGACCGGACACAGTGCTTACCTGCGTCACATCTATATGACAGGAGTAATCAAACAGATCTCCGACGATGGGGTAACAGAAAGTCGCGTCCCTTGCTTCAAAGGAGAATGGGCGATGGGAACTTACTATTATTATGACGAAGTAACTCACAATGGCTCATCATGGCTATGCATCTCTGATAAGCCAACAACACAAGAGCCGGAAGAAAACGCAACGGACTGGCTGGAAAAATCGGCAGCAGGAAAAGATGCGGTAACAGTCAATATCCTAAGTTCAAACGGGAATATATTCTCCAACAGGGCAATCTCTACAACTCTAACAACCTATGTTATGAAGGGAGATGCTGATATTACCGAAAGCATTCCGGCTTCCCGCTTTTCGTGGGAGAAGAAAAGTAACAATTCGGATACCGATAAGATATTTAACGAGACGCATGTCGGGCACGGGCATGTACTTATACTTACCCCGGATGATGTTTGGGGGCGTGCAACATTTAATTGTATTGTTTCACTTTAAAGATTATTATTATGGAAGAAAAAAATTGTAGAGTTGCTGAAACGGACAAGCGTAATCCCGGTCAGCCTTTAAGTAAAGTATCATTGTCGGATATAGATTTAAGTAAGCTCCCCCCCGGCACACGGATTCTTCAAGAGGGACCACCAATGATAATAGATATTCCCGACGAAGAGCTTAGGAAATTGCATGAAGCTGCCGCAAAATCTGGTCGCGGAGATGATCCCGGAAAAATGGGACCTATAGGTAATATTTCATAATAATTAAGTTTTTAACGTGGAAATACAAAAATAGTAGTAACAAATTAATAATCAAAATTATGCCAATCGCAAGAGGACAAATTACCATCGTCGATTTAAACGATGCAAAATCAGTGAGTATGTATTTGGGAAGCAATCAACCACTCACTCAAATCTTTAACAAGGAAAACAGTTCTTATGTACCGAATTGGACGGCTTCTCCGTTCCTTGTCATTACTCCAGAACTGTATGTCTCCGGTACGACTACGAATGTAATCAGCCGATTGAAGGCAGCACCAACTTACACAATTAACGGTGGTGCTATCAGTGCATTTGGCGGTACGGTTACAGCTACTTCGCCTTATGCGCTTACTATCAAGAATAACATGACTAGCGCATCGCAGTTAAAGATAGAATGTTCCGGTATTTATGTTGACCCCGATACGAAACTTGAAACTCCTGTTAAGGCAGTTATCAACTACACCAAAACGGAGAACGCCGGACAGCTTATTTGCGCGATAGCCTACGCTCCAAAGGGGAATGTTTTCAAAAACGACCAATCCTCAACGTTAACGGCACATTGTGACATGTGGCGAGGTAGTAGGATCGATGCTGATAAGGTTGCCTATCAGTGGCACAAATTAAAATTGGACGGGACTTGGGAATCTCTAGCGGCTTCAAATGCTTACGGTATTACAGGCACAACCACGAACGAGATTACTATTCCGGCTAGTGCTGTTCTCAACTTCGAATCGTTCAAATGTATTATCAAAGATACGGATACAGCGAGCGGCACGTATAACACGTCAGTAAGTGACATTATTTCGTTTTCTGACCTATCCGACCCGTATGTAATCGAAGTATCATCAACTACCGGTGACAAGTTGGTAAACGGCCAAGGAAGTACGACTATCAATGCCAAAGTATGGCAAAATGGAGAAGCATTTGCTGACAGTGCGGCTGATACCAAATTCACTTTCGACTGGAAGAAGTATAAGAAGGACGGAACACAAGATACTGCCTGGGGGACAAGCGGAGTTAAAACGGGAAAATCTATCACTGTCACAGCGTCAGAAGTCGATGTAAAAGCAACATTTGTAGTTGAACTTTCATTAAAATAATGACATGATAGTAGCAAGGGGACAAATAACGATCAGTATAGTAAAGGACGGACAGTATCCAGTGCAGGAATATGCAAAGTCTACGTCTGGTACTGTTGCACCTGCAAGTGGATGGAGTAAAACTCCGCCTGCTTGTGCCACGAATGAGTACCTATGGGTGAGAGCGGGTGTAGTTATTCCTCCGGCTACATCTCCTGCTTCGTGGTCAACTGTTCGTGTAGGTGCCATAAATGGTGCAACAGGTGCGACAGGTCCTAAAGGTGAAACAGGTCCTACCGGATCGCAGG
>DXOL01000006.1:0-35451 GCA_019412825.1 Bacteroides thetaiotaomicron
CAGTTTGAACTGTATGAGTTAATCAGCTAAGACTTGTGTATAAAGGGTAGCTTCCAGAAGGAGGAGAGTTAAGATACTACCGACTTTTTAGTCAGCCCAATAAAGATACTGCCTACTTTTAATTTAGTTCATTTCTCTATTATTTATTTCTTCCCGCAAATACAATCCTTCAAGTGATCGTTGATAAATCCCGAAGCCTGTAAGTGAGCATAACAAATCGTCGTTCCAAAGAATTTGAATCCGCGCTTTTTCATGTCCTTACTCATTGCATCGGATTCGGGAGAAGATGCCGGAATCTCGCTCAATGAACAAAAGGTATTGACAATGGGCTTTCTGTCGGGAAAGAATGAGAGCGTGTAGTCGTAAAAACTACCGAACTCCTTTTGTATAGCAAGGAATTGTCTGGCGTTGGTAATGGTCGATTTGATTTTCAGCCGGTTTTTCACAATGCCTTCAAAGTGCATCAACCGTTCTACATCTTCATCGGTCATCTGTGCCACCTGTCCGGCATCAAAATCGCAAAAGGCTTTGCGATAACCCTCCCGTTTTCTGAGGATGGTTATCCAGCTCAACCCCGCCTGGGCACTCTCCAGCACAAGAAACTCAAACAGCGTCTTGTCGTCAGTGACCAAATTTCCCCACTCCTGATCATGATATTTCACATACAGTTCGTCGGTTCCACACCAACCACAGCGTCCGTTTACTATATCTTGCATAATTATTTCTTTTATACCTTGCTTTAACAACCCAATCAAACAGAAAGCAAATACTTCTTGAAGTCTGCAAATTCTTTTGTCATTTGCAAGCTCTTCTTCTCCCCTTTCATAAATTCCTGCAACTTGGCAGGTATTTCTACCGCTTCGCCAATGATACTTTCTACAGTTTCCAGGAATTTAGCAGGATGAGCAGTTTCAAGGAAGACTCCCGTTTCGCCCTGTTTCAGTCCTTCTTGCAAAGCGCGATAACCGCAAGCTCCATGAGGATCGAGCAGGTAATGATGTTCCTTCCAGGTTTCTTTCACAGTTTCGCGAATCTGCCCGTCGGTATATGTAGTTCCCGAAATCTCAGCAGAAATATCGGCATGAGAACCGCCATACAAGTCAAGCACACGGGCAAAGTTGCTCGGATCACCTACGTCCATAGCGTTGGCAATGGTTGCAACGGATGGGCGGGGATTATATTTACCTGTTTGCAGGTATTGATAGAATATATCGTTGCGATTGTTAGCAGCAATAAAACGTTTGACAGGCAAGCCCATCTTTTTGCCGAACAATCCGGCTGTGATGTTTCCGAAGTTTCCGCTAGGAACACAAATCACGGCATTATCGGCTTTTCCGGCACGCTTCAGCTGTGCATAAGCATAGAAATAATAGAATGCTTGCGGCAGGAAGCGGGCTACATTGATAGAATTGGCGGAAGTCAGTGACAGATGTTCGTTCAGTTCCTTATCCATGAAAGCAGCTTTCACCAGTGCCTGACAATCATCAAACGTTCCGTCCACTTCGAGAGCGGTGATATTCTGTCCCAAAGTAGTGAACTGCTTTTCCTGTATTTCGCTGACTTTTCCTTTCGGGTAAAGTACATATACATGAATACCTTCCACACCCAGAAAACCGTTGGCAACGGCACTTCCCGTATCACCGGAAGTCGCTACCAGCACATTCACATCCTTCTGGCCTTCTTTCTTGATGAAGTAGCCCAGCAAACGTGCCATAAAACGGCCGCCTACATCTTTGAAAGCCAGAGTCGGTCCGTGGAAAAGTTCCAAAGAATAGATGTTGTCCGCCACTTTCACCAACGGTACATCAAAACTCAATGTATCGTACACTATTTGTTTCAGTGTATCGGCGGGGATGTCTTCGCCAAAGAAAGCATCGGCTACACGATAAGCAATCTCCTGAAAAGACAAAGTATCTATCGTATCGTAAAAATCTTGGGGAAGAGGCTTGATAGTCATTGGCATGAAAAGTCCTCTGTCGGCGGCAAGCCCTTTTACTACAGCTTCCTGCAAAGAAGCCATCGGCGCTTGTTTATTTGTACTATAGTATTTCATTGGATATTCTTTTGATTCATAAATTCTTTTATAAATTCATCTTCTTTCAGCACACCGTAACTGCCGTCGCAAGCCGATATCTCGTCATACGTCTGCACTTCATCCGGTTCGATGCCCGGATACCAGATAAGGAACGGTATAGGATCGGAGGTATGGGTGCGAAGTTCGCAGGGAGTAGGATGGTCGGGCAATACGGCAATCGCCACAGGCTCGTCCCAGTCCTTCACTGCTTCGTAGATAGGGCCTACAGCACGTTTGTCGAGGTTCTCTATCGTCAGGAGTTTCAGATCGATATCTCCTTCGTGTCCCGCCTCATCACTGGCCTCGATATGAAGATAAACGAAATCGTCCGTCTTCAGTGCTTCCAGAGCGGCAGCTACTTTATTCTCATAATTTGTATTATACAATCCGGTAGCTCCCTCTACTGCAATACGGCGTAAGCCGGCATAATATCCGATTCCGTTAATCAAGTCGACAGCCGAAATAACTGCTCCTTTCTTTACTTGCGGAAAGGTTTCGGAGAAAGTAGGCATCTGCGGACGATAGCCGGGGCTCCAGGGCCAGATGCTGTTTGCAGGGTCCTTGCCTTCCGACATCCGTTTCAGATTCAACGGATGGTCCTTCAGCAATTCCTGTGATTTAAGAATAAGATCATTGATAAGGTCCGCCGTTTCCTGTGCTTCCGGCACTAAGGGTTTCACCATCAACGGGCGGAAAGGTTTCAACGGGACATCGTGCGGAGGGGTGCAATCCAGTTCTTTATTCCCCCCCTTGATAACGAGCAGATGACGATACTGAACTCCTGTGTGGAAGCGTACGCGGTCATTCCCCAGCTTCTCTTGCAGATACTGGATCAGTACATCCGCTTCTTCCGTAGATATATGTCCGGAAGAGTGATTCTTCAGAATCTCTCCTTCCACGCAAATCAGATTACAACGCATCGCCATTTCTCCCGGTTTCAGGTCTACACCGATACTGGCTGCTTCGAGCGGCCCGCGTCCTTCGTATACTTTCGGAAGATTATATCCCAACACGGACATATTGGCAACCTCACTACCCGGATGGAAACCTTCGGCAACAGTAATCAAACGTCCATTGCGTCCCATGCGGGCTAACTTATCCATATAAGGCGTCTTCGCATATTGCAGGAGCGTCTTGTCCCCCAATGACTTCACTGGCCAGTCGGCCATTCCATCTCCCAGTATGATAATATGCTTCATTTTAATACCCCTTATTTAAACGTTTGCGATACTCATGATATCAGCGAATACTCCTGCAGCCGTTACTCCGGCACCGGCACCGTATCCTTGAATCATCATCGGATATTCTTTATAGCGTTCCGTAGTCAGCAAGATAATGTTGTTGCTGCCTTCCAGTCCGTAGAACGGATGGTTGGCACCCACTTCCTGCAGGCCGACAGAGGCTTTTCCGTCTTCCAGTTTGGCTACAAAGCGCCAATGTTTATGTTCTTTCTCCAATACCTGACGACGGGCTTCGAAGTCTGCGTCGAGGCTCGGCACTCGTTTCCAGAAGTCGTCCAGCGAACCTTCGAAGAAGTCGTTCGGGACAAAGAGATTCTTTTCTACGTCTTCCTGCTCGATGTGATATCCGGCTTCACGTGCCAGAATCACCAGTTTGCGGATCACGTCTTTTCCGCTCAGGTCGATACGCGGGTCCGGTTCGGAATAGCGTTCTTCCTGTGCCATCTTGATCGTGCGGCTGAAAGGAATGTCAGCGCTGATCTTATTAAAGATATAGTTCAATGTACCCGAAAGTACGGCTTCAATCTTCAGTATCTTATCACCACTGTGAATCAGGTCGTTAATGGTATTGATAATCGGCAGTCCCGCACCTACGTTTGTTTCAAACAGGTACTTCACCCCCCGTTGACGGGCAATCGTTTTCAGTTCGCGATAGTTCTCGTAAGCCGAAGATGCAGCGATCTTATTGGCTGCCACTACGGAAACGTTGTGTTGCAAAAGGTCTTTGTAAAGTGATGCAATGTCGGGGCTTGCCGTACAATCCACGAATACGGAGTTGAAGATATTCATTCCGACTATTTCGTCACGGATTGTCTGCAAGTTACTATCCTTGCCTTTCTTCTGCAACTCCTCACGGAAATTGGCAAGGTCAAATCCCTCACGACTGAACATGGCTTTCGCAGCATCGATGATACCTACGACGTGCAACTTCAATCCGTTCTCCATCATCAGCTTCTGTTGCTGGCAACGAATCTGTTCTACCAAACTGCCGCCAACCGTACCGATACCGCAGATAAAGAGATTCAATACCTGATATTCGGACAGGAAGAAGGAGTCATGGATAACGTTCAGAGATTTACGCAATGACTTGGAATCGACAACAAAAGAAATGTTGGTTTCCGAAGCTCCCTGCGCACAAGCGATAACATTGATACCATTACGTCCCAGTGTACCGAAGAGCTTTCCTGCTATACCCGGTGTATGTTTCATATTCTCGCCAACGATTGCCACCGTAGCCAGATTTCTTTCTGCAAGGATCGGAGAAATCTCTCCCATCTCAATCTCTTTCGCAAATTCTTCATTCAGCACTTCACAAGCCAGATCGGCATCAGCGTTCCGAACACCGATAGAGGTACTGTTTTCTGATGAAGCCTGCGAAACGAGGAATACACTGATTCCATTCTTTGCCAAAGCCTTGAATATACGGTAGTTTACACCGATCACACCTACCATACCCAATCCCTGAACAGTGATCAGACTCGTATCGTTGATTGAAGAAATACCCTTGATGGCTTTCCCTTGCGGATTGGAAAGTTCTTGCTTAATGACCGTTCCTACTCCGTCAGGATTGAACGTGTTCTTTATTATAATAGGAATATTCTTATGACATACCGGATAGATTGTCGGCGGATAAACAACTTTCGCACCGAAGTTACAAAGTTCGGTTGCTTCTACATAGCTCAGTTCGGAAATAGTATAGGCAGTTGAGATCACACGCGGGTCAGCAGTCATAAAGCCGTCCACATCGGTCCATATCTCCAGACTGCTGGCATCGAGCGCTGCGGCAATAATGGCAGCCGTATAATCGGAACCACCACGACCGAGATTCGTTACGTCTCCCGACACCTTATCCGAAGAAATAAATCCGGGAACCAACGATACTTTCGGAATGGAATGGAAAGCCTCTTTTACTAACTGATTAGTCAGATCGGCATCAATCGTATGTTTATTATGCTTCTTTTCAGTCTTGATAAAAGTACGCGAATCAAACCATTTTGCCTCATCGATCAGTTCGGCAACGATGATGGACGAAAGACGTTCGCCATAGCTGACAATGGTATCCGATGTTTTCGGAGAAAGGTCTCTGATCAGATAGATACCCTGGAAAATGTCTTTCAACTCATTCAGCAATTCGCCAATCTGACGTTGCAATGCCACTTGCCCTGCTCCGGCAGGAATCACTTCTTTAATCATCTCCACATGACGATAGACGATTTCGCGGAACTCTCCTTCGTAGGCCGAATCTCCGGCTGCCGCCATCTTCGATGTATTAATCAATTTGTCAGTGATGCCCCCTAACGCGGAAACAACTACAATTACCGGCTCGCCGGCCGACTCTACAATTCTCTTTACACTTAAAATGCTGTTCACGGAACCTACGGACGTTCCGCCGAATTTCATTACTTTCATGAAGATACATATTTAAATACAATCCCCTTGAGTATAGTTATTACAGGGTGATTGGTTGTTTACGAAAAAATTAAAATTGAGTTTTGCCTACTTACACAGGCGTGAATCACGTAGATACACAAATACTATCCATTAACCCCAAAGGGTCATGGTACACATGGATGTGACTGTATGTGGATAGTACTTCATCATAGTCTCTGTTTCTACCATTGTTTTTGATAAGTGTCGCAAAAGTAATAATAAAAACGTTCAATCTATCACTTTTTTCGGTTTTTTTCTGATAAAAAGAACATTCCGTCTCTTTTTCCTCTCATAAAAGCCCTGCACTTTTATGACATTTTGCTATTTATATATCGTTTATATTATTATATTTGCAAAAACAACAGCATAAAACCAGCATATGACCCCGTTAAATACTTCCGTATTGTTAATATACACCGGTGGAACAATTGGAATGATTGAAAACACCGCAACAGGCGCATTGGAGAACTTCAACTTCGAGCAACTCCAAAGGCATATCCCCGAATTGCAAAAATTCAACTTCCCGATTGATACTTATCAGTTTGACCCTCCGATGGACTCTTCGGACATGGAACCCGATATGTGGAGAAAGCTGGTACACATTATTCATGAGAACTATGATCTCTATCATGGCTTCGTCATTTTGCACGGAACGGATACGATGGCTTATACAGCCTCCGCCCTGAGTTTTATGCTGGAAGGACTGGACAAACCTGTGATCCTTACGGGTTCCCAACTCCCGATAGGGGTGCTCCGCACGGACGGAAAGGAAAACCTGATGACAAGTATCGAAATTGCCGCCGCACAGGATAAGGACGGGAAAGCACTCGTTCCGGAAGTCTGCATCTTCTTTGAGAATCATCTGATGAGGGGAAACCGTACGACAAAGATGAACGCGGAAAATTTCAACGCATTCCGCTCATTCAATTATCCGGTATTGGCGGAAGCGGGTATTCACATTAAATATAATCAGGCACAGATTCATGTCAACAAAAGCAAGCAGGAGTTAGTGCCACATTATTTATTGGATACGAACATCGTGGTTCTCAAGTTATTCCCCGGCATTCAGGAGAATGTAGTAGCTACGATGTTAGGGACCAAAGGATTAAAGGCAGTCGTACTCGAAACGTATGGTTCCGGCAATGCTCCCCGAAAGGAATGGTTTATCCGCAAGCTTTGTCAGGCCAGTGCGCAGGGGATTGTCATTGTCAATGTAACCCAGTGCAATGCCGGAATGGTGGAGATGGAACGTTACGAAACAGGGTACCAGCTGCTACAGGCAGGAGTGGTCTCTGGATATGACAGTACGACAGAGTCGGCCGTGACTAAATTGATGTTCTTATTGGGACACGGATATACTCCGGATGAAGTTCGTGATCGTATGAATCGGTCGATAGCTGGTGAGATCACTCTATAGGCTTCATCCATATCTATTGGGCAGGGATAACTTATTTCTAATAAATTATCCCTATTTTTGTACCCTACAAGAAGAAAGGAATTTCAATGGCAAAAGAAAAGACCGTATATGTATGCAGTAACTGCGGGCAGGAATCACCGAAATGGGTGGGTAAGTGTCCGTCGTGCGGAGAATGGAATACGTATGTAGAAGAAATCGTACGGAAAGAAACGATCAACCGCCGTCCGGTATCGGGCATCGAGACGCAGAAAGCGAAACCTGTTATCCTCAGCGAAATAGAAGCCGATGATGAGCCGCGCATCAATATGCACGACGACGAACTGAATCGTGTATTGGGCGGAGGACTTGTGCCCGGCTCTCTGGTTTTAATCGGCGGCGAACCGGGAATCGGAAAATCGACACTCGTCATGCAGACTGTCTTGCGTATGCCTGACAAGAAGATTCTCTATGTATCCGGTGAAGAGAGCGCACGACAGCTGAAACTACGTGCCGACCGCCTTTCGGAAGTCTCCAGCGACTGTCTGATCGTTTGCGAAACTTCACTTGAACAGATTTACGTACATATCAAGAACACCAGTCCCGACCTGGTCATTATCGACTCCATACAGACTATTTCCACAGAAAATATAGAATCATCTCCCGGAAGCATTGCCCAGGTAAGGGAATGTTCGGCATCGATTCTCCGTTTTGCCAAGGAAACGCATACACCGGTCCTGCTGATCGGACATATAAATAAAGAAGGTAGTATTGCAGGTCCAAAGGTACTGGAGCATATTGTAGATACAGTTCTCCAGTTTGAAGGAGACCAGCATTATATGTACCGTATTCTGCGAAGCATCAAGAACCGGTTCGGAAGTACTGCCGAGCTAGGTATTTACGAAATGCGCCAGGACGGATTACGTCAGGTCAGCAATCCTTCGGAGTTGCTGTTAAGTCAGGATCATGAAGGGATGAGCGGAGTAGCGATTGCTTCTGCTATCGAAGGAGTACGCCCGTTCCTGATTGAGACACAGGCGTTGGTGAGTTCTGCCGTCTATGGAAATCCTCAACGGTCGGCAACCGGCTTCGATATACGGAGAATGAATATGCTTCTGGCTGTTCTCGAAAAGCGTGTGGGCTTCAAGCTTGCGCAGAAAGATGTGTTTCTGAATATTGCCGGAGGATTGAAGGTGAATGATCCGGCTATTGACCTGGCAGTGATCAGCGCCATCCTTTCTTCCAATATGGATGCCGCTGTCGAACCGGAAGTCTGTATGGCAGGAGAAATCGGTCTGTCGGGAGAGATACGCCCCGTGAATCGAATAGAGCAGCGAATCGGAGAGGCGGAAAAGTTAGGATTCAAACGGTTCCTGCTTCCTAAGTATAACCTGCAAGGGATTGATACCCAAAAACTAAAAATAGAATTAGTACCTGTAAGAAAGGTAGAAGAAGCATTCAGAGCACTCTTCGGATAAGTTTTAATTAATATAAACCCATGACACAAGAATACCAACTCCGCATCCTTCCCGAAATCGCAGCAAACGAACAGCGACTGAAAGAATATATATCTAAAGAAAAAGGCATTAACCTGCGTAATATCACTGCTACCCGAATACTGAAACGAAGCATCGATGCACGTCAACGGACTATCTTTGTCAACCTGAAGGTACGGGCATACATCAATGAGATGCCCAAGGAGGATGAATACGAACGCACTATATATAATAATGTGGAAGGCAAGCCACAGGTTATCGTAGTCGGTGCCGGTCCCGGAGGACTGTTTGCCGCCTTACGCCTCATCGAACTCGGACTACGTCCGGTTATCGTAGAACGGGGAAAAGATGTGCGCGAACGGAAAAAGGATCTGGCACAAATCAGCAGAGAACATACTGTAGATCCGGAATCGAACTATAGCTTTGGCGAAGGAGGAGCAGGAGCTTATTCGGATGGAAAACTTTACACCCGCAGCAAGAAAAGAGGAAATGTAGACAAGATACTGAATGTATTCTGTCAGCACGGAGCTTCTGCGGCTATACTGGCCGATGCCCATCCTCACATCGGGACAGACAAACTTCCGCGTGTCATTGAAAATATGCGGAATACGATTATCGAGTGCGGCGGAGAAGTGCATTTTCAGACCAGAATGGATGCACTGATTATTGAGAACTACGAAATCAAAGGTATTGAAACCAACACAGGAAAGACTTTTCTCGGTCCTGTGATACTGGCAACCGGACATTCCGCAAGAGATGTATATCGCTGGCTGGCTGCAAACGGTGTTACGATAGAAGCCAAAGGAATCGCTGTCGGTGTCCGACTGGAACATCCGGCTATGCTGATTGACCAGATACAATACCACAATAAGAACGGGCGGGGGAAATACCTTCCTGCTGCCGAATACAGTTTCGTGACACAAGCTGAAGGCAGAGGAGTTTATAGCTTCTGTATGTGTCCCGGCGGTTTTATTGTTCCTGCCGCCAGCGGACCGGAACAAGTTGTAGTAAACGGAATGTCTCCTTCTAACCGCGGATCGCGTTGGAGTAACTCGGGAATGGTGGTAGAGATTCAACCAGAAGATTTTATAAGTGGAGAGTTGAAAATGGAGAGTGGAGAGTTGGCTGCGCAACAAAATGAGCAGTTATTAGCCATTAACCCATTGCTGAGCAATTCTCAACTCTCGATTCTCAAGACTCAACTTACTCCCCTTCACTTTCAGGAGGAGTTGGAACGTCAATGCTGGTTGCAGGGTGGCAGACGCCAGACGGCACCGGCGCAACGTATGCTGGACTTTACCCGCAAGAAATTAAGTTTTGATTTACCGGAATCTTCCTACAGTCCAGGGCTGATTTCTTCTCCGCTTCATTTCTGGATGCCGGACTTTATCAGCAAAAGGTTATCTCTCGGTTTTCAGCAGTTCGGGCGTAGCAGTCATGGTTTCCTTACGAATGAAGCGGTGATGATTGGAGTAGAGACTCGTACCTCTTCCCCAGTCCGCATCGTGCGGGATAAGGAGACGTTACAGCACGTCACTGTCCGCGGGTTGTTTCCCTGCGGAGAAGGTGCAGGGTATGCAGGTGGAATTGTTTCGGCAGGAGTAGATGGAGAACGGTGTGCGGAAGCGGTAGCAAATTATATCAATCATTAATAAATATTCTACGGTCAAATGAACTACAAACCTGAAATAGCCATTATCGAGTCCAATACCCTCACTTGTCTCGGACTGAAAAGTATATTGGAAGAAATTATTCCAATGGCAACTATCCGTACTTTCCATAGTTTCAGTGAACTAATGGATGATACTCCGGATATGTATGCCCATTACTTCATCTCGGCACAAATCTATGTTGAACACAATGCCTTCTTCCTCCCCCGAAAGCGGAAAACAATTGTGCTGGCCAGTGACAGCCCGCAATTCCAACTGTCGGGTGTGCCTGTACTCAATATCTACGAACCGGAAGAGAAACTGGTGAAAAGTCTTTTGAAGCTTCATCAACACGCACACCACAACGGCTATCCTGTAAAAGATATGCCCCCGATTGCTATGCCGGAGGTACATCAGGAAATCTTATCTGCCCGTGAGATAGAAGTACTGGTTCTGATTACCAAAGGATTAATCAACAAAGAAATTGCCGACAAACTGAATATCAGTCTGACTACCGTCATCACCCACAGGAAAAACATCACGGAAAAACTTGGAATCAAGTCTGTATCAGGATTAACCATCTATGCCGTAATGAACGGATACATAGAGGCGGACCGAATCTGATTTCTTAAAATATGAGGCATAATCCTAATAAATGAGGATTGCCTACCATCTATATTTGTCGTTACTTTGCACCAGACAAAATAACAGCAGATGAATAAAAAGAATATCTTAATTGCCCTCACTCTTTTGACGACAGGGACAGCATGGGGAGAAGACCTTCCAAAAGACTCATTAAAAGTAGTAGATATCGAAGAAGTGGTAGTGATTGCCACTCCGAAAGAAAACAAGAAACTGCGTGAACTACCGGCTGCTACAACAGTATTGTCGCAGAAAGACATGCAAGCTAATCAGGTGAATTCCGTGAAAAACCTGACGGGCATTGTTCCTAACTTATTTATTCCGGACTATGGTTCGAAACTGACTACCTCCATTTATATCCGTGGAATCGGTTCACGTATCAATACTCCATCAGTGGGACTTTACGTAGATAATATTCCTTATATTGACAAATCAGCTTTCGACTTCAATTATGCCGATATTGAACGTATTGACATCCTTCGGGGTCCGCAAGGAACTCTCTATGGCCGTAACACAATGGGAGGACTCATCAAAGTACATACAAAATCTCCTTTCACTTATCAGGGGACTGATATACGGATGGGAGCTGCCACCTATAACAATTACAATGTTTCATTAACACACTATCATCGCATATCCGAGCGCTTTGCCTTCTCTACCGGAGGATTTTACGAACATGCAGGCGGCTTCTTCGAAAATTCAGCAAGAAATAATGAGAAAGTAGACAAAAGTAATGCCGGAGGCGGACGTTTCCGCGGTATTTATATGCCTACATCCAATCTGAAAATAGATATGGCATTCAGTTATGAATACAGCGACCAAGGAGGCTATCCATATTATTATACCGGAATTACTCCAAGCGCTATAGCTGAAGCTAAAAAGAATAAGAAAGAAATTACAGAAGACCGTGCCGATTACATCGGAAAGATTTCGTATAACGATCGAAGCAGCTACTATCGCGGACTGCTCAATGCAGGCGTCAATATTGAATATCAAGCCCAAAACTTTATTCTGAGTGCCGTAACAGGTTATCAAAATCTGAAAGACCGTATGTTCCTCGATCAAGACTTCACCGAACGGGATATCTTCAATATTGAACAGAAACAACGGTCTAATACCATTTCTGAAGAAATTATCCTGAAAGCCAAACCAGGGAAAAGATGGCAATGGGCAACAGGAGCTTTCGGATTCTATCAATGGTTGCACACCACAGGTCCTGTATTGTTCAAAGAAGAAGGAGTCAAAACGATGATAGAAGATAACGCTAATAATGCTTTTGCAACAATGGAAGGTAAAGGTCCGACTATGCGCATGACCCTGCATAACCCCACATTGAGTGTCGGAGGTACTTTTGACACCCCTACCTTAAGCGGTGCCCTCTACCATGAATCAACTTTCAATGATCTATTTACAGAAGGACTTTCTTTCACTGCAGGACTTCGGCTTGACTATGAAAAGATAAGCATGAAGTACAATTCAGTCAGTACTCCGGTTGATTTTGACTTTGACCTGAAAATGGGACCTATGATGTCCCTTAGTGATCATAATATGAAAGCCCCCACTTCCTTTGTAGGAAAGTTATCGACAGACTATTTACAGCTTCTTCCTAAATTTGCCATTCAATATGAATGGAACAAGCGTAATAATATCTATGCTACTGTTGCAAAAGGCTATCGTTCGGGAGGATATAATATACAAATGTTCTCTGACCTATCCCAGACAGAGATGAGTCGTTCTATGATGAATGCCATCATGGAAAGTCCGAATCTCGGGAAGCATCCCCAATACGGTGCCGTATTTGAACAAATGTTAGGTTCACGGATACCGAATGAACCTGATGTAAAAAAATCCACCACATACAAGCCCGAATATTCGTGGAACTATGAGTTGGGAAGCCATCTTACCTTATGGGAGGGCAAACTTTGGGCAGACCTTGCTGTATTCTACATGGATACACGCGACCAGCAAATCTCCCAATTTGCAGCAAGTGGTTTAGGACGTGTCACAATCAACGCAGGAAAGAGTCACAGTTACGGCGCAGAAGCTTCTCTTCGTGCCAGCGTGACCAACGAACTCAGTCTGAACGCAAGTTACGGATATACGTACGCTACCTTTACCGACTATATTATAAATGAAGCAGACAAGGATGGCAACCTGACTGTAAAAGCTGACTACAACGGCAAATATGTTCCCTTCGTCCCCAAGCATACACTTAATATCGGAGGAGAATACGCCATCTCCTGTAGCTCCCGTTCCATCTTCGACCGCGTTGTCTTCCAGGCAAACTACAATGCTGCCGGACGCATCTACTGGACCGAACAAAATGACGTCAGCCAAGCCTTCTATGGCACTCTCAACTGGCGCATGAACCTTGAGAAAGGAAATGCAATGATCAGCTTCTGGGCACGCAACTTCCTGGACAAAGACTATGCAGCCTTCTACTTTGAAACGATGAACAAAGGATTTATGCAGAAAGGACGTCCCGTACAATTCGGAATAGATCTCCGCTGCCGATTCTAAGAAATAACAGATCAACTGTTCATATAGTCCTTTGGAGACATACCAGCACAGCGCTTAAAGAACTTCCCGAAGAATGATTGATTCGAGAAGTTCAGCTGTTCGCTGATCTGCTGAATGGTCAGCTTTCCCGATTTTAATAATGTTTTTGCTTCAAGTATTACATAAGCATCAATCCATTCTCCTGCCAACTGCTGGCTGATCTTATAAATTACGGTAGAAAGATATTTAGGAGAAAACGATTAGTCTTTATCAAAGGGCAAGTACTTTTTGATAAGCAATACGCTCCGTACCGTTCTTGACATAGATGATGCCACAGCGCTGAAAGCCGTATTTCGTCAGAATGTGCTGCATCACCTTGTTATCCCGATGTGTATCCACACGGATATTCCCGAAATGCTCAAAGCACCAATTCAGACAGGCTTCCGATACACCTTTCCTTTTACCACTGGCAGCCATCCGGTGGATGACACCGTAAGGTTCGTCATTGAGCCACGCGCCTTCATAAATATTCAGATAAGTAGGATCTTCGCCTAATATAAAGCAGAAAGTTCCCAATATCTCCCCTTGTTCGTCCGTACAGACAAAGCTATGACCGTCTTCTATCTCCTGACGGATAAATGATTCGGACGGATAGCCGTCAATCCATTGGGTCGCATTCCCATTGGCACGCATAAAAGCACGGGCATAATCATAAATCTCCATCACCAAAGGGAGATCTGTCAATTCGGTAGGTCTGATTTCCATCATTCAGAAGTATGATTTGAAAGTGAAACAAAATATAAAAGATTATTCATTAATCGCTCCACAATGGGGGCAAACACCTTTCTCCTTCAACTTCTCCCCGCAATGTCCGCAACGATACTTATAGCTGATATTCCGATGCACCTTCTTCGCAAAGACCCAGATAAAGAATGCAAGGAACAAATAACCGATATAAATATGTGTCATCAGGATAAAGAAGAAATAGCAGAAAATACAACTGGACATCAATCCCAGCAGATAAAAGACCGCAGCCGCAGGAGTCAACTGCCGGAACAGGTCATCAAGCACCGCCAAAGCAACAATCAGAAACAACCAGATGCTCAGCAAAAAGACTGAAAGTATAAAAGGTACTTTAAAAGGCGATAAGGTGGGATTGAAATAGAAATGTTCCCACGTATCCGGCACAAAGACCTGCATCGATTCGTAAACCGTTGCACTGAAAGCCATCAACAGACAAAGAAACAACGGATAGACACTGTCAATATCATTAAAATAAACCAACTGCAACTGCTTCCGGCGGAAAGCGCGAAACAGATAGACCCCGACAAACAACGCGAAGATAACCATGAAATAAGAAGCATGCGTATCACTGAAAAAATGGATAGCCTGCGAAATACTGTCCGTCGGCACAAACGATTCTTTCAGTTCCGTTTCACGTATCCATCCTTGCTCCTCTTGTGTATGTGCCAGCTTTACCCATACACTATCCACACTGTCGGCAGGGTGAATGGCAAACTCGGCAACAACCACCCGATCTCCTTTATACAATGCGATGTAGGTGTCTTTGATGGGCAGGCACTCCATTGTTACCGAGTCGGTGGTTACTTCCAGATTCGTATTCCAGGTATAATGCCGGTCATAAAGATAGTTCAGAGAATCTTTCGTCTTCTCCGACAGCTCCTCGGAAGTAAGATCGGGACGGGTATAGTGACAGGATGAAAGGAACAGCAGAGTCAGTAACATCCCCACGACAGAACAGCACAAAGCAGTACGAAACTTTTCTCTGCCGAAAACAAGCTCCGTTAAACTCCGCATATCTCTGTCGGGGAATCGTTTCATTGTACCGCTTTTACTTTCATTTGACAGTTTTTGCAATCGAATTCAAGGCGGAAACGTTTTCCGTCATTCGACACCAGATAATATGGCTCTTTGTAGGGCGAGCGCACTCGCTGATGAATAGGACACCAGCCCATGCTATAACGCAGACAGTGTTTGCAGAACATCAGCACGGCATCTTCCACCCGTTCCTTTTCATAAGCCTCAGCCACTTGCTGCACTCCATGTTCCCGATAAAAAGAAGCTGCACGGGTGTTCATCACGTTTCCCAAATAAGTAAGTGCAGCCTGCGGGAAAGCATGGGAAGTCGGTTTCCAGACAGCCTGTTCCTGACGGTAATTGATGCGTCGGGCAGCAATCAACTTTTCTATCGCCTGACGGCGGAAGTCCGCCAAAACAGAAGCCGGTAAGAACCAATTCTCTGAGAAGGAGATTTCGATCTTTTTCGCTTCAAAAGGCGTGTTTCCTAATTTAGCAAGCTGCGTCTTCAAGTTATCAGCCTGTGGAGTCCGAGCCGGCTCTTTCTCACGAGGCAGAGTGAGCGTAACGCTGTTATCGTCCTCATCCGTCAGTGTCAGAGAGAAACCGAAGTTGTTGTCTGCAAGCAGTATGTTAACGGCAATCTTCCGTTCGGCTGACTTGCGGGAAAGTATGCGTTCAAACTCCTGATCGAAGTTACGATAGAGCTTGGTACGGGGTTTGATGCGGGGCATCTCCTGAGGATAAAGTTTGTTTCCATCCACCCTATTAATCCGGAATCCCTGCAAACGTCCCTGTTCATCAATATAGCAGACACCGTCTCCATTATTGAATGATTTCAGTCCGGCAACGGTCAGAAAGTTGCCACGAGCTTCTTTCATTGTGCCCATCTCCTCTCCCAATGATTTCGGAGTATCGAAAGAAAAAATATCCTCACTGCGTCCATGCAGGAAGTAATGAGTAAATCCACGACTGAAGCTCTTGTCCAGCTGCGGTTTAAAGTCGAAACGGCAAGTGCCGGAAGAAGCGCGCACATATTCCGGTCGGCGGGCAAAGACGGCATCCAGCTTCTGACGATAGGCAGCCGTTACATTCTTCACATAAGACACATCTTTCAGACGTCCTTCTATTTTGAATGAGGAAGCTCCGGCATCCAGCAACCGTTCCAGTTCGTCACTCTGGTTCATATCTTTCAAAGAGAGCAAGTGCTTGTCTTTCACAATCACTTTTCCTTCCGAATCGACTAGACTGAAAGGCAAGCGGCAAAATTGCGCACACTCTCCCCGATTCGCGCTACGCCCGAAACAGGCCTGGCTAACGTAGCACTGACCGCTATAGCTTACGCAAAGTGCCCCGTGTACAAATACTTCCAGCGGAACTTCGGGACAAGTTTCGTGTATCTTCCTTATTTCACGAATCGACAATTCCCGTGCCAGAACAACCTGGCGGAAGCCCGCTTCCCAAAGAAACTTCACCTTCTCCGGTGTCCGATTGTCCATCTGCGTACTGGCGTGGAGAGGTATCGGCGGAAGATTCAGTTTCGTGATTCCCATATCCTGCACAATCAGAGCATCCACGCCAACCCGATACAGAGCATGAATCATCTCTTCCGTCTCTTTCAACTCTTCTTCTTTCAGAATCGTATTGACAGTGACATAGATACGGGCATTATACAGGTGAGCATATTTTACCAATTCTTCGATATCTTCCAGAGAATTCACAGCCGCAGCACGGGCACCAAATTTAGGTGCACCGATATATACGGCATCTGCTCCGTGATTGATAGCTTCGATACCACATTCCAGATTCTTCGCCGGGGCGAGAAGTTCTATTTTACGCTGCTTGATCATTCAATATCATTAATGTTGTAAGGCGTTTCCTGATAAACAAAGTAGTTCAGCCAGTTGGAGAACAAAAGGTTGGCATGAGCACGCCAACGTACCAACGGGCCTTTGTCCGGATCATCATCTACGTAATAGTTACGGGGAATTTCAATCGGCAGTCCTTTATCCAGATCACGACGATATTCCGTATCCAAGGTGTAGGGAGAGTATTCCGAATGTCCGGTCACGAAGAACTCACGTCCGCCACGTGCCATAGCCATATAAACGCCCGCATCTTTCGATTCGGAAAGCAATGTCAGTTCCGGAACTTTGAGGATGTCTTCCCTGCGTACTTCCGTATGGCGGCTATGCGGCACATAGAAGCAATCGTCAAAACCGCGGAAGATAGAATGGAAAGGTTCCAGCACCCGATGTTCGAAGATTCCGAACATTTTCTGATCCAGTGGATACTTGGGAACTCCGTAGTGATGATACAGTCCTGCTTGCGCAGCCCAGCATATATATAAGGTAGACGTCACGTGCGTACGTGCCCAATCAAATATCTCGGTAATTTCCTCCCAATAAGTCACTTCCTCGAAGTCCATCTGTTCCACCGGAGCACCGGTGATGATCATGCCGTCGTATTTCTCATTACGCATTTGCTCGAAGTCGGTATAGAACGTTTGCATATGTTCTATCGGCGTATTCTTGGATGTATGACTTTTGATCTTCATAAACGAGATTTCTACCTGGAGAGGCGTATTCGAGAGCAGCCGCACCAAGTCTGTTTCCGTTGTAATCTTCAACGGCATCAGGTTCAGAATCACAATCCGCAACGGACGAATATCCTGTTGCGTAGCACGCGAAGTATCAATTACGAAAATATTCTCTTCCTTCAATAATTCTATTGCAGGGAGCTTATCGGGTAAATTTAAAGGCATAATCGCTATATATTAGTAATTTGGCTGCAAAAATACGAAAAATATAGCACATAATAGGGAGGTTGCTTATTTAGAAGACGTACAAATTAAGTCAATTTAATCAAAGAAGCATACCAAGTAATGAATAAAAGCTTTATTTTTGCCGAACGAATTAGTACTAATAATTTAAATCTTAAAAAAATGGCTTACGTAATTAGTGACGATTGTATTGCTTGCGGAACTTGTATCGACGAGTGTCCGGTAGAAGCTATCTCTGAAGGTGATATCTATTCTATCAACCCAGATGTATGTACTGACTGTGGAACTTGCGCAGACGTTTGCCCGTCTGAAGCTATTCACCCGGCTGAATAATACAATCTACAAAAAAGTATAGGCTGCTTTCTATGGAAGGCAGCCTTTTTTATTTTACTACTACGGAGAAGAGAAAAATGCACAAAAAAAACGGTAGACTTCCTTCCTTTTCAGGGGATAGTCTACCGTTCTATATTCTCTAAGATCGCTTATTTCAATTTAGCCAATGCTTCTTTGATTCGGCGGATAGCTTCTACAATATTTTCATCACTTGTAGCGTAGCTCATGCGAATACATTCAGGAGCACCAAAGGAAGTACCGCCTACACAAGCTACATGAGCATCTTCGAGCAAGTACATTGCCAGGTCGTCCGAGTTTTCAATCTTACGTTCGCCGTTGCTCTTTCCGAAGAAGTAGCTACATTTCGGGAACAGATAGAAAGCACCTTGCGGTACGTTTACTTCGAAACCCGGAACTTCTTTAGCCAACTTCACGATCAGGTCACGACGACGTTCAAATGCCTTCTGCATTTCTTTCACCGGTTCTTGTGTACCTACGTAAGCAGCCTCGGCAGCTTTCTGAGATACCGAGCAAGGACCTGAAGTGTATTGTCCCTGAAGTTTGTTACAAGCTTTCACAATCCATTCCGGACCGGCGATGAAACCGATTCTCCATCCAGTCATTGCATAAGCTTTGGATACACCGTTCACGATCACTGTACGTTCTTTCATTTCCGGGAACTGAGCAATGCTCTGATGTGCACCGATATAATTGATATGTTCGTAAATCTCGTCAGCAATTACCACTACTTGCGGATACTTAGCCAGTACGGCTGCCAGTCCAGCCAGTTCTTCTTTGCTGTAAACAGAACCTGTCGGGTTGGACGGAGAACAAAGAATCAATGCCTTTGTTTTCGGAGTAATAGCCGCTTCCAGTTGTTCCGGAGTAATTTTGAAATCCTGTTCGATGCCGGCAGAAACAATGACGGGAGTACCTTCTGCCATCTTCACCATTTCCGGATAGCTCACCCAGTAAGGAGCCGGTACGATTACTTCATCACCCGGATTTACCAATACCAGGATTGCATTACAAACAGATTGCTTTGCACCATTGGCACAAGAAATCTGGGCAGCAGTATATTCAAGACCGTTCTCTTTTTTCAGCTTCTCAACAATCGCATTGCGTAAAGCCGGATAACCCGGTACCGGAGAGTAGCGAGAAAAGTTATCATCAATGGCTTTCTTCGCAGCTTCTTTGATGTGGTCAGGAGTATTGAAATCCGGTTCTCCTACACTTAAGTTAATAACATCAACACCTTGCGCTTTAAGTTCGTTGCTCTTTTGCGACATGGCAAGCGTCGCCGACGGCGACAAGCTGTTCAAACGATCTGATAATTGATTCATTTTGTATCTATTTTATTGTTGTTGAGTGAAATTCGTTGCAAAATAAGCGATAATATTCGATATATGAAAACAAAATGGCATTTTACTTATTAAAATGTAATGTATGTCCCATTCTTTCTTTCTTTGTTCTCAGATATCGCTCATTATATGGATTAGGAACTGTTTCAACAGGTACATTTTCCACAATTTCCAGTCCATAGGCTTCCAGCCCGACACGTTTCACAGGATTATTTGTCAGAAGTTTCATTTTGTGCACTCCCAGTTCACGCAGAATTTGGGCTCCTACCCCATAGTCGCGTTCATCTGCCAAGTGTCCTAAACAAAGGTTTGCGTCAACGGTATCCATACCGTCTTCCTGAAGTTTATATGCTTTCATCTTTTCCATCAAACCGATACCACGGCCTTCCTGATTCAGATAAACCACCACACCTTTTCCTTCTTTTTCAATCATTTCCATCGCTTTATGCAATTGCTCGCCACAGTCACAACGGTGTGAGCCAAGGATATCACCAGTAGCGCAAGATGAATGGACACGCACCAAGATAGGTTCGTCTTCATTCCATGTACCTTTAAATATAGCCATATGCTCCAGGCCGTTCGATTTCTGACGGAAAGGAATCAGACGGAACATACCATGTTCGGTCGGCATATTTACCTCAACGCCTTTTTCTACGATTGACTCCTGTTTCAGACGATACGCAATCAAGTCATGAATGGAAATCAGTTTCAGTCCATGTTCATCAGCCATTGCACGAAGTTCCGGCAGACGTGCCATTGTACCGTCATCGCTCATTATTTCCATCAGAGCACCTGCGGGGTAAAGTCCGGCAAGGCGTGCCATATCGATGGTAGCTTCTGTATGTCCGGCACGACGAAGTACTCCTTTTTCCTGTGCATACAGTGGATTAATATGTCCGGGACGCCCAAAAGTAGCCGGTGTAGAAGCCGGATCAGCCAATGCCTGAATAGTAGCAGCACGGTCGGAAACAGAAACTCCGGTAGTACAGCCTTCCAGTTTATCAATTGTCACCGTAAAAGGAGTGCCCAATACAGAAGTATTATCACTGACCTGATGCGGCAAATCCAGTTCTTTACAACGCGACACCGTGATAGGTGCACAGAGCACACCACGCGCATGTTTCAACATGAAGTTAACTTTCTCAGGAGTTATCTTTTCGGCAGCTATGATTAAATCACCTTCGTTTTCACGATCTTCATCATCCACTACAATGACAAACTTGCCTTCTTTGAAATCGGCAATCGCATCTTCTATTCTATCCATTTTAATCTCTTCCATAACACTTATTTATTAATATTCTGTATGATGAATTGAATTTGTTCATTGTTTTTTATAATCCGTTCCATATCTTTTGCCAACCGGACACGAAATGCCCAGATGCGGAAATAAAAGAATAGTCCAATAGGGAAAATAACCCCGGCAGCCAGATTCAACCAATAGATGTGGAACGGACGTATATGAGCAGAAACGGAAATAATCGGATAATTGTTTAACGTATTCAGCAAAGTCACAGACTTCGTATTGGACATTTCCTCTATCAACGTCTCTAACTTTTCATTGATAGACATCATCTCGTCGTCCTTCTCACCCGACATCCACAGCTTAAAATAATTCGGAGCTTTCATCAAGCGGTTCTTAGCTATATACTCTTTGCACTCATCAGTAAGTATCTTCAAATCACCTGGTATGCGACTATAATCCGGATCGTGAATCACCACCTCTTTCTTGAATAAATGGCGCACGTTACGGATACCGGCAATCTTCTTAAACCAATTGATATACGCATCGGCATTGAGTACTACAGAGTCTTTATTTGATTTGTAAGTCAGGAAAGCACCCAACGGGGCAAGCACGGCACTACTGGTCCACACTCCCATCCATACGACCCATCTGCCGTCACGTGCCATCTTATAGCCCGTATTGTCTATGATATAATAAATGATGAATACCATCACCGAAACGATGACCGGCATACCGAGTCCACCTTTACGGATAATTCCGCCCAATGGAGCACCAATGAAGAAGAATAGCAGGCATGAAAGTGAAATAGTGATCTTTTTATGCCACTCTATCTCATGCTTCCGCATACTATAATCATGGCTACCCATCGTATAGCTCTTGAAGTTTATATCGCTGCTCAGATTTTCCGCACGGCTTGCAGCAGATGAAATCACCTTTTGCTTCTGCATCAAAGGAGCTACTTCATAGAGACTGTCGATATTATATTCAGTAATATTCGCCTCCATAATCTTGACCGTATCCTCCTTGGTCAATCCATAGGTGGAACGGAAATTCCCTTCCGAAACCTCCCGATAATATTGTCTTCCGATACTATCGCCCACCATTCTCATTGAGTCGATGGAAGCTTGCAACATCGACATATCTTTGGCAGCAGATGTATTACTCATAATACTGGCATCCGCCATATTAAAGTCTGAGTCAAACTCAATAATCGTATGTTTTTCCCGGAATTCCTCCCGACGATACGGTACATTCTGAGACCTCATACTCTGTGACTTCAAGTTCTCAAATAAATCTCCACTAAACAGATGCAGCCAAAGATGCTGCTTGTCTGCAGTCATCTCCATTCGTCCGGAATCTGCATAAATAATATGCGCGTTCTCAAATCCGTCTTTCAGATTATAGATCAGCACATCATACATCATACCTGTTTTCCGGTTCTTCTTGGCTATCTTCAGGTTATAATCCGGTATTTCCGAATAAAACACCCCCTCCGGGATATCCAATTCCGGAGACTTTTGTTTCATCGAAATAATCAGTGTGTATAGTTTCGTCTGAGCAATAGGAGCCACGACATTCTGGAAATAAAAAGAGACAGCAACCAAACCACAGACAAAGAAAGCCAGCGGGCGCATAATTTTAAGCAAGGATATACCCGCAGCTTTCATTGCGAGCAACTCGTAACGTTCGCCAAAGTTGCCGAAGGTTATTAAAGAAGCCAGCAATATTGCCAACGGCAACGATATTGGCACCAGTGTCAATGCGGAATAGAAGAAGAACTGAGCTATCACACTCATATCCAGTCCCTTTCCGACTAATTCGTCTACATATCTCCACAAAAACTGCATCATGAAGATGAAGAGACAGATGAAGAATGTACCTATAAAGAGCATCAGGAAGCTCTTTACGATAAATATATCTAATTTCTTTATGCGTAGCATCTTAATAGGTTCGTGCAATTAAGACGCAAAATTAGCACAAAAAAAGTAGCATAGAAAATTTTTAGTTGAAAGTTAACTAAAAACCACACGTTCTTCTCAATTTCGCTACTTGTGACTCCCACAATTCTTTCATGTCAGCAACCTCGTCCGCCTCTGCGAAGTCTGTAATTTCTAATACATAGTCACTTGTCAGCTCATTATAAGTCATTTTGATCTCAAAGTAATCGCGTTCGTTTTCGTCATCCTGCCAACGGAAGCGAATAAATGAGAAAGAACGGATCGCAATAATTTCAGCGTTTCTCTGTTCAGTCTTCCCCCAATGGAATTCTACGATTTTATCATCAGATACTACTTTATCAGCAAACCAGTCCTCCAACCCGGTCGGTGTGCTAATAGCTGCCCAAAGAATATTTTTAGATGTTGCGTTCAACAAATACTCCAAATGAATCTTTTCTTTTTTCATAGCAATTTCGAATTGTTTTTACGTGTGCCAAGATAAATACTTTTTTCTAATTATGTGGCATAAATCAGACACTTTATTTAAAACTTATTTCTTTTCAAGGCCCCAAACTCCCTATTTATAGGAAAAACAGAACCCTGCTCTAAAGAAAAAACACAAAAAAGTTATGAATTGTTTTGGAGATTACAGAAAAACATCTATCTTTGCACCCGCAATCGAGAAATGATGGCGGGATAGCTCAGCTGGTTAGAGCGCATGATTCATAATCATGAGGTCCCCGGTTCAATCCCGGGTCCCGCTACTTGATAAGAATAAGGCATTTGGGAGGCTTCCACTTCTGGGTGCCTTTTTCTTTTTTATCTCCAATTATACTATGCTTTTGGGATCAAGTAGCAATCCTTGTTGATTATCTGTATTATTCTTTTTTTATTTATGTACCTCCTCACTTCTCCAAAATTCCTTGTTAAATTCTTTTGCCATTTTCATAAGATTCTCTATCTTTGCCTCAGAAAGCCGAAGAGAAATACGGCTCATTGAAACGTTTTTTGGGATGAAGAAAGTACCAAATTTATTTTAAACCAAAAACAGTGCATCAATAATTCTGTTTCATACGTACGACGTAGGGTCGGGCGTGTGAACATATTTATTATGCACTAGGTATTGGTACTACCTTTCATCCAATAAATATGAACTCAGCGCCCGACTTCTATTATGTATAAGGGATATATATAATTAAGGTGGACGTTCATAAATATTCAAAAAGATATGAACAGACCAGACAAAAAAGCATTCCGTCGCATCGCCTTCCTTCTGGAGATGCACTATTTTCTTTCCGGAAATATACAGTTTTCATGTACAATAGTCAGAAAGGAGGATACGACATGTCTAAATGGCTAACCCTCCAACAACTATCAGAGAAACGCGGCATCAATGAAACCACCCTCCGATACTGGAAAAGTTCAGGTTACATCAAATCATCGACCATCGACAACGTAGTGATGCTGGACGACGAAAGCGTGAGCCACTTCCTCGACGCCCATCAAACCAAAGAACTAAACGAAGACTGCCTTAAGAAAATCATTCAAGAGAAGGAGTTGGAACGTGAAATAATGCTTGCCCATCTTGAAGACGAACTATTCCTGATGAAAACCCAAAAGCTATATCAACCCCTTTTCCATATCCTGATTGAAGAACTCAGCGCACTGATTATTGACAACTGCCAACGGGAAATATTTCTTGCCATCTCCACCGGAGAACCCATTGCGCGGGTAGCGGCACGCCACCAGATGACCTACGCACAAGCCGCAGAAACATACAACGTTATCCTCGATAAATTAGGCGAAAATACACAGAGAATCGCTACGCTACGCCAGCGAACGATGGAACTGTTATTCAGCCGATTCGATACAACCAACCCCACCAATACCCGCATAAGCGATATTTTTGAAACACATGCCAATTCTGTTTTGGCAACGGTGGCGAATATCAGCACCGTGAGCGAGCTCCTGAAATATGCTTCTGAACACGGGTGGGACAGTATCAGAAAGTTCCGTGGCATGGGTACGGTCACGTACTCCCGAATGATAGAAATGCTATCCAACACTCATTTCATCATCGTCCATGAAGACGGAAGCATCGAAATATCGCCCGAAATAGCGACTCTACTATAAGTAAGAAAAACAAAAATAGACGCCATATAGCTAACAGATCTATAGTCTGTATAACTAATTAGAATTCATTTTTATCTTTAAAATTGCAATTAAAGAAAGTAAATTTCTTACCCGAAGAAAGTAAACCCTTCGGATGCATCAATTAATTCGTCCGGCTATAGGCATTCTTTCGTCCGCCTATAGGCAAACGCAACGTCGCCTATAGGCAAACTTGCGTCCGGCTATAGGCGGACGAATTAATTGATGAAGAGAAAAGAATTATCCGTAGAATAAAAAAAAGATAATGTAACTATGAGCGTTTATTACGATTTAGACGGATTAAACACATAAGTTTGGCAGATGACCCCAAAATTAGCCCCCGAAAGTTTATATTCAACTTCCGGGGGCTATTCTATTTAATGCTCTATACTCTTATTCCCATTCAATAGTCGCATTAGGCTTCGGCGACATATCATAGCAAACACGGTTGACATTCTTCACTTCTTTCAGAATACGGTCTGTGATTTTCATCAGGATTGGCCAGTCTATCGGTTCAATAGTAGCTGTCATGGCATCTATCGTATTGACAGCGCGGATAATCACCGGCCAGTCGAAAGAACGGGCATTATCGCGTACACCAACAGATTTAAAGTCAGGCACTACGGTAAAGTATTGCCATACCTTTTTATCCAGACCGGCAATCTGGAATTCTTCACGCAGAATAGCGTCAGATTCACGTACTGCTTCCAGACGATCGCGTGTGATAGCCCCCAGACAACGTACACCTAAACCGGGACCGGGGAACGGCTGACGGTAAACCATTTCATAAGGCAAGCCTAACTCCAGACCACAAGCACGAACCTCATCCTTGAACAACTGGCGCAAGGGTTCTACAAGCTGGAACTTAAGATCTTCGGGCAGACCGCCTACATTATGATGAGATTTCACCATTTTGGCAGTCTTCGTTCCGCTCTCCACAATATCCGGATAAATAGTACCCTGGGCTAAGAAATCGATACCATCCAATTTACGTGCTTCTTCTTCGAACACACGGATAAACTCACCACCGATTATCTTACGTTTTTGTTCGGGATCTTCCACACCTGCCAATTTACCAAGGAAGCGGTCTGTTACATCTACATAAATCAGATTTGCTTTCAACTGGTTACTGAATACTTCGACAACGTCTTCAGACTCACCTTTACGCATCAAGCCGTGATTTACGTGTACACATACCAAATTATCACCGATTGCCTTCAGAAGCAAAGCAGCTACCACAGAGCTGTCAACACCGCCCGACAATGCCAGCAATACTTTCTTATCGCCCACCTGACGTCTGATCAGCTCGATCTGGTCATTGACAAAGTTGGCCATATTCCAGTTGGTTTCAGCCTGACAAGTATCAAATACGAAAGACTTTACAGCAGCCTTAATAGCCTCGATATCATCTGTAAAGGCCGGAAGCTTCACTGCGCAAGTCGCTTTATCATGACCGGCAGCCATAACAGGAATACCCATCGTATAGATAGACGGATTCACGTCAATAGCAACGCCGTCAATCACGTTGTTCAGTCCACCATTGATAATAATACCCTTTACGTTGGGCAATGCTTTCAGTTCTTCTACTGTGATGTCGTGAGGATAAATCTCACTATAAACTCCTAATGCACGGATGGCGCGCGCCAATACCGTATTCTCGTGACTACCCAAGTCAAGGATAACAATCATGTCCTGTTTCATCTGATTCTGGTTCTTTTAAGTTATTATATTGTATAAATTTGACTTTACGTTCAATTAGTCTGCAAATATAAAGATTTTAAAAGACGCTGCAATGTCTTGATTCCCAAAGTTTCATTTCAAATTAAATCAGCTACCACATTTCTTTACCGCAGTGACAGCCTCCGGACACTTTCCGAACATTCTCTTTTATGCCTTCAGACGCATCACAAACCGGCTTCCCTTCCCCAGTTCACTTTCTACTGTCAGCGTACCGCCATGTGCTTCCACAAAGTCTCTCGAAATAGACAAGCCGAGTCCGCTGCCCTGAACTTTTGTTCCGGGAACACGAAAATAACGGTCGAAAATACTCTTGTGATAACGGGGATCGATGCCTTTGCCAAAATCCTGAACGTACAGATCGATCATATCTCCTTCCTGCCTGGCACCAATCACGACACGCCCGTTTTCTTTAGAATAACGGATTGCATTGCTGAGCAAATTGGTCAATACCCAAGCTATCTTTTCACTATCGACAAAGAGCTTGCCGATTTTCTCTTCCGGATATTCCACTTCTATCTGGATATTGAACTTATCCGCCTGTACCTGATTAGCTTTAATCGCATATTCTATCAGCTCGATGGGCTTCGTTATCTTTGGCATTAATTGCAGCTTGCCTGCCTCTACCTGAGTCATATTCAGCAATTCCCCCGTAATGCTCAACAGGCGTTCGCTATTTTCCTTAATACTTTTGGATAACTGTTCCTGTTCATCATTCAGCGCACCGACACGCTTATCTTCCAATAGCTGCAGACTCATCATGATAGCCGCAATCGGAGTTTTCAATTCGTGCGAAATGGTAGAGATAAATGTAGTCTTGGCAGAATCCAGTTCCTTGAACTCCGTTATATTCTTCAGCAGAATGACATCCCCTAATTTGCTGGGTTCATCCTTTCCCGCATCCGTATTTATGATAGGAATGTAAGAAGCCTTGAAATAACTCTCTTTATCATCGGCATATATCTTTAACGGCTCTTTCTGATCTCCCGGTGTCACCAGTTCACGAATCAGCCGGCGGAGCAGATCATTCTTCAAAGACAATTCTTCCGCAGATTTACGTATGACATTGCCTCTTTTCAGATTCAGTACATTCAGCGCTTCCTCATTAATAAACAAAATCTCACGATCCATATTCAGACCGATTATCGGATCGTCGATACTGTTCACGATGGCCTCAATAAATTTCTTGGCAGAAAGAATATCCGCTAACGTACTTGCCCGATACTCAGTCAGACGTTCCGCCATACGGTTGAAACTTTCGGCAACTTCCCGAAACTCCTGATTATTTCTCATATCCAACCGTTCTTCATAATTATGATTGGCTATTTCAAGAATCCCCTGTTTCAATTCCTTGATGGGTTTGCTGATTGTTCGGGGCAACCAATATAGTAATGTCAATCCGGTCAGTATACAAATACCGCCGGTAACGGAAATCCACAACAGAGCACGTTCCAATGCCGGCATAGCGGCAGGGCTGTCAGGTTCTGTGGCAGTCAGCAGCTGAAGGTTCACAACAGAAAGTATTACCAGCAAAATAATCATTCCCGCCAGCATCCCGATGCCGAGAATCAGTTTTGTTTTAATATTCATATCGTTCATACGGTTAATATTATGCAAGTATAATCAAATCTACATTAGCTTGTGACAAATTATTCAAAAACTTTCGATATCCGAGTATGGAGCAAATGGCATGAGGAAATCTCAGATTAGGAGTTCCCATGCAGACAGAAGATATTTGCTTGTCCTGACAAACTTTGACAATACTCCCCAAAATATCCTTCGACTGCACCTGAACGACCTCTCCGCCCAGTTCTGCTACCAGCTTAAAATGATTCAGCAGATAACGCTGACTGGCCAGATCAATCCGGTCCATACTCTCCCTCGGAGTCTGCACATAGAGAGCGACAAAAGTTGTATTATATCGTGTTGCCAGACGTGCCGCCTTCCGGATAATCCTTCTGGGAGTCTTCTCATGACTACTGATACAAGCCATGAACTTTTCATGCCTGATTCCGACCGAGACACCCATCACAACCTCATTCTCCACCTTCTTCTCCACTCGGAGCGCCACTTCCTTCAGAGCCAGTTCCCGCAGTTGAAGAATATTCTCGGTCCGGAAGAAATTATCCAGTGCCGTCTGAATCTTTTCCGGACGATATATCTTTCCTGCTTTCAGACGCGAGATCAGTTCTTCCGCTGTCAAGTCGATATTCACCACTTCATCCGCTTCCTGAAGCACACTATCCGGTACCCGTTCTTTCACCTCGATCCCTGTAATCTCCTGTACTTCTTCATTCACACTCTCGATATGCTGGATATTGATTGCAGAAATCACATTAATCCCCTCATCCAATAAAGTCATCACATCCTGCCAGCGCTTCTCGTTCAAACTGCCTTCCACATTGGTATGTGCCAGTTCGTCCACAATCACAATCTCGGGATGAAGGCGGATAATGGCGTCCACATCCATTTCCTCCAACTCTTTTCCTTTATAGAAAATTTTACGTCGGGGGATCACAGGCAGCCCCTGCATCAGAGCCTCCGTTCCGGCACGCCCGTGAGTTTCAATATAGCCGATTTGTACATCCACCCCATTCTCCAGCAGTTCATGAGCCTCCTGAAGCATACGGTAAGACTTCCCTACACCGGCTATCATGCCGATATAGATTTTAAACTTGCCTCGATGAGACTTCTTGATCAGATCCAAAAAATGTTGTACACTCTGTTCTCTATCCATATCCATTTCATTAATTGCTGTTTATAAACTATTTCAACCCGTAGTAATCATCACGATCACCACGGGTTTCTGCATAATAAAAATTCATGAGTTTATATCTATGGTCTTAAAGTTACGCCAAAAACCAAAAAAGCATCTTCAACACATGGATTCCATATAGCCTGTGCAAATATCGGCAATGAAAACTTATCATTAATTTTTATCTCTGTCATTCCTTTTAAAGCTACATTAGTCACGGCGAAGCCACTATTCGTGTACATACCCTCCGCCTTATACGGCACTGCGCCGCAAGTTACATTTAAATCGACATTTTTTACACTGAAAGGATAGTTCAGTTCCAGATAGGAGGAATAATTCTGCTTCAGTTCTCCGCTATCATTCAGCTTCTTGTCTTTTCCGGCAAACATCGTATACCACGCTACGGACAGGGGAAACTTCTCTACGGGCAACGTATAAGCCAATCCCGCCTCAAAATGATGTCCCGTCTCGTGGCTCTTAAAATTAAAATATTTATATGCCCCTTCACCTTCCCACCACAAATCGGCAACCGTCAGCGTAGGTCCCGCCTTACCAAACTTATAGGCAAGAGTCAGATCCAGTTCTTTATTCCCTCCACTGAAATTAGTAGATCCCCATGCGGTAACAGAAAAATTATCGAGCCCAAACCCCAGCGTGGGTTGAAAAGCCGCACCTCCCCCCTGGTACATTCCCCGCCAGACATAGGAACTGACAATATCTCCCTGCACAGCAAATTCCTGTGCTTTTGCATCCGTTATACCCGATACGCATACAGTTGCCGCAACCAATGCTCCTACAACAATCTTCTTACTAAAAAAACTCTTCATATTTATCTTTTTATTTTATGTTTCTAAAAAAGAGCAGCGCCCTGTCCAGCCCTGTTTATTTGAACCGCAATAAATAACTAAAACGATTCGGACAGGCACGCCGCCCAGTGTTTGGTTATTTATTCTCTTCAAGTGCTATATTCAGCTTCAGCACATTTATTTTCTCCGTTCCGAAAAGTCCGAGTAAAGGCTTCTCCACACTTTGATCAACGATTTCTTTCACTTGATTCTCAGTCAGTCCACGTGCCTGTGCCACTCTCTTTACCTGCACGTATGCACATTGCGGAGTAATATTGGGATCGAGGCCGGAGGCACTCGCCGTTACCATCTCCGCCGGAACATCTTTACGGCTCAGATAAGGATGATGTACGAGGAACGTATCGATACGCGCTTCCACTTCAGCCAGATATTCGGGATTCGTAGGTCCTTTGTTGCTGCCGGAAGAACTGGTGGCATCGTAGCCATCTCCGGCACACGAAGGACGTCCCCAGAAATAAATGTCTTTTGTAAACATCTGACCGACATTGGCCGCACCCACCACTTTTCCATCCAGTGTGACAACTTCAGCATTTCCCTTATTAGGTCCTGCCGCTTGTGCAAACAACCACAAAACAAGGATATAGAATACGGAGAAAAAGACACAGAAAACAAGAGTTATCTTTAGTGATTTAAATAAAGTTTTCATCGCTATTGTTTTTTAATTAAAAGAATAAACCTACTAATAAATCAATCAGCTTGATTCCGATAAACGGAGCAATCACACCACCTACACCGTAAATCAGCAGATTCCGGCGAAGCAAAGCACTTGCACCTATCGGCTTGTACTGAACGCCACGCAAAGCCAGTGGAATCAGGATCGGAATAATAATCGCATTGAAGATGACTGCCGAAAGAATCGCACTCTCAGGACTATGCAACTGCATGATATTCAACGCTGCCAGCTCGGGGATAGCCACCATAAACAAAGCGGGCACAATAGCAAAATACTTAGCCACATCGTTGGCGATAGAGAAAGTAGTCAGTGTTCCACGAGTCATCAGCAACTGCTTACCGATTTCCACAATCTCGATCAGTTTTGTAGGATCATTATCCAGGTCCACCATATTGCCGGCTTCCTTTGCAGCCTGCGTACCACTGTTCATCGCCACTCCGACATTCGCCTGAGCCAAAGCGGGAGCATCATTCGTACCGTCCCCCATCATTGCTACCAGTTTGCCGGACTGTTGCTCCTTCTTGATATATTCCATTTTATCTTCCGGCTTCGCTTCGGCAATAAAATCATCGACACCTGCCTTTTCTGCAATATATTTGGCAGTCAGCGGGTTATCACCGGTCACCATCACCGTCTTCACTCCCATTTTGCGCAAGCGTTCGAAACGTTCCTGAATCCCCGGTTTGATGATATCCTGCAATTCGATAACCCCCGTCACTTTCCGATTAACACATACCACCAACGGCGTACCACCATTGCTTGAAATAGCAGCAATCACCTTTTCCACTTCTTCGGGGAATTTGTTTCCGGCAGTTTCCACAATCTTACGGATAGCATCAAAAGCCCCTTTACGAATCTGAGTTCCGTCCGGCAGATCGACACCCGAACATTTGGTTTCGGCTGTAAACTTAATCATTCGTGCGCCTGTCGTATTCAGGCTGCGCATACGGATACCGGATTCACGTCCCAGCTCGACGATAGATTTACCTTCCGGCGTTTCATCGGATAAAGAAGAAAGCAGACAGGTCTCTACAAAATCGTGCAAATCGATGCCCGGAGCCGTGTGAAAGTGAGTGGCTTTACGATTGCCGATAGTGATGGTTCCGGTCTTATCCAGCAGCAATGTGTCGATATCACCGGCAGTTTCCACAGCTTTACCCGATTTCGTAATCACATTGGCACGCAGTGCACGGTCCATACCGGCAATACCGATGGCAGAAAGAAGTCCGCCGATAGTTGTCGGTATGAGGCACACGAACAAAGAAATAAGTGAAGCAATGGTGATGACAGTATTGCTATAATCGGCAAATGGTTTCAACGTAACACACACAATGACAAAGACAAGCGTAAAACCTGCCAGCAGAATAGTCAACGCTATCTCATTCGGAGTTTTCTGACGGGATGCACCTTCTACCAGTGCAATCATTTTATCTAGAAAACTTTCTCCCGGTTGGGTGGTCACCATTACTTTTATATGATCGGACAGCACTTTCGTACCTCCCGTCACTGAGCTTTTATCGCCGCCTGCCTCCCGGATCACCGGAGCGGACTCACCTGTAATCGCACTTTCATCAATAGAGGCCAATCCTTCGATTATTTCCCCATCGGACGGAATCACGTCTCCGGCTTCACAGACAAACACGTCTCCTTTCTTTAGCTGCGAAGAACTTACAGTCACTATTTGATTACCTTCCACCTTTTTGGCAGGTGTCTCTTCCCGTGTTTTACGCAGGCTGTCGGCTTGCGCTTTTCCCCGTGCTTCGGCAATCGCTTCGGCAAAATTGGCAAACAGCAGTGTAATAAACAGAATGATAAACACAGCTATGTTGTAGGCAAACGAACCCTGAGAGGGATTGATGATGGAGTAAAGTGTCACAAACAACATGACCACTGTAGCCACCTCTACCGTATACATGATCGGGTTCTTTATCATCAGTCGCGGGTTTAGCTTCACGAATGATTGTTTCAGGCTTTCTATAACTTGCTCCTTTTGAAACAAAGAAGCTGATTTCATATTTTTCATATCTTCTCTAATTCAGAATTACAAACTTAAATGTTCGGCAATTGTACTTAAAGCGTGTACCGGGAAGAAGGACAGAGCAGCCACGATGAAGATAACGACAAACGTCATTATTCCGAAAGTCAGCGTATCAGTCTTCAGTGTTCCGGCACTCTCGGGAATAAACTTCTTCTGAGCCAGCAGGCCGGCAATGGCAACCTGTCCGATAATAGGCAGAAAACGGCTAAGGATAAGTACAATACCACAGGTCCAGTTCCAAAAATAAGTATTATCTCCTAGTCCTTCAAAGCCGGAACCATTGTTAGCGGCACAAGATGTATACTCATAAAGCTGCTCACTCAAGCCGTGGAATCCGAGATTGTTCAGCCAACCGCCCTCGCTTTCCACAAAGTCAGGATGATGTACATATATATAACTGGAAATTGCCGTGAATACTAATATGACGAATGGATGAAGCAGTGCTACTATCGTAGCTATTTTCATTTCACGGGCTTCTACTTTCTTTCCGAGAAATTCCGGTGTACGTCCTACCATCAAACCGCTGATAAATACAGCAATAATAATGAACGTATAATAATTCATCCAACCTACGCCGACACCGCCGAACCAGGTATTAATCTGCATATTCAGCATCTCCATCATACCGGACAACGGCATAGTAGAATCATGCATACCATTCACCGAACCATTGGAAGTAACAGTAGTCACAATGCTCCAAAGCGCTGTAGCTCCGGCACCCAGCCGAACTTCCTTACCTTCCATCGCACCGTTATCCTGCGCAATTCCCAGCTCATCGATACGGGGATTTCCACCCATTTCCTGACTGACATTGATACAGACGCCTACCAGGAAAGCAAAGAGCATCACTCCGAAGATACTATAAGCCAGCTTCTTTCTACGAGTATAAAACCCTAATGCCAGTACCATTGCCATCGGAATAATCAAGATAGACCAGCACTCCAGCATATTGGTAAGATAAGTCGGATTTTCCAACGGATGAGAAGAGTTAACACCAAAGTAACCGCCTCCATTTGTTCCTAATTGTTTAATGGGCACAATGGCAGCCGCAGGTCCTTGCGAAACCATCTGTTCCTGTCCTTCGAGGGTAGTCACCTTCATTTTTCCGTCGAATCCCATCGGAGTTCCCTGAAGAATCAGGATAAAACCTACGATCAAAGAAAGCGGTAACAGGATACGGGTACAGCTTACGACCAAAAAATGCCAGAAGTTACCGATTGTTTTTGTTGTCTTGGCAGCCATACTCTTCATAATACCAGCCATAGCAGCCATACCGGTTGCAGCGGTAATAAACTGGAAGAGCATAATGACAAACAATTGTGTGAAGTAAGTCAATCCGCTTTCGCCACTATAGTGCTGCAAGTTACAGTTGACCATAAAACTGATACAGGTATTAAAAGCCTGATCCGGCGTTTGGGGTCCGTTGCCATCCGGATTTAAAGGCAACCATCCTTGCGAAACCAGCAATACCATTCCCCATACGAACCAAAAAGCATTCAATATCAATAATGCTTTCAGAAACTGTTTCCAGTTCATTTCTTCTTTAGGGTCAATTCCGCATACTTTATAAATGACTCTTTCAATAGGAGCCATGAAATCCGACCAGGTTTTCTCTCCTTTATAAACCTTGGCAATGTATCTTCCTAGTGGATAAGCCAAAATCACCATCAAGGCAACTTGTGCAACCACACCTAAAATTTCTGTATTCATACTTTTACCTTAAACTGTATAACTTTAAAACTTCTCGGGTCTGATGAGTACATACATCAAATAACCGAAGATTGCAATACCTAATACAAATAGTGCTGTGTACATAATTAATTCTCCTTTCCTCTTCTAGATCTTTTCAAACCAGTCTACACATTTCCAAAATAGCCAGAAGCAGGCAAAGCCGCTCAAGAGGCAAAAAACAAATGATAGTGTTATCTCCATGTCTTTAATCTTTTAAATATTTATTATTATAATACTTGCAATGTATTATGCCAAATGCGTGCCAAAACTCTAAAAGGAATGGGAATATACTGATTATCAAATACATATAAAGAAGAAGGAAATATAAAACAACAGAGCCGACCTTTCCATTTTGAAAAAGCAGTTCAATTTTGAAAGGGTATTTAGTCTTGGCAGAATATGGGATTTTAAATAAAACAGAAGGGAAAAGAATGAACTTGAAGGAAAAAGAGGCTGAAAAGGATACTGAAAAGTAGTATTGTAAAAGATTGTCCGGTCGTTTGTTTTTAAGCAGAACAGAAGATTTGAAGTATGTGGATGATATGTGCTTAAATTCCTAAAGTATCAAACACAAGAAAGCCCTTCGGGTATTTCTACCTGAA
>DXOL01000060.1:0-54013 GCA_019412825.1 Bacteroides thetaiotaomicron
ACAGTTTGAACTGTATGAGTTAATCAGCTAAGACTTGTGTATAAAGGGTAGCTTCGGGGAGAGAGTGGAAGAAGATCAGATTCACCAGGTCTTTGATGCGTGGACCGGTTTTCATCGCCCGGCATATCCGGTATTCGGTACTTCCACTTATGAAATCTCCGCTCTTCATGCGGTTCATGCTGATGGCAATCAGACGCTGGATTTAATAGTCGACCGGGTAGAACAGAATCCGGTGAAGGATGCCGTACTGACTACCATTACCATGAAAGACCGGATATATCCTTTCACTGTCAAAATGTACTATAAAGCTTATCAGCATATAGATATGATAGAGACATGGGTGGAAGTATCGCATAAAGAGAAGAAGGCCATAGTGCTGAAACGGTTTGACTCCGGCCATTTTCTGATTCGTCGCGGAGATGTGTGGATATCGTCCTTGCACGGACATTGGGGAGCGGAGTCGCAATTGGAAAGTGAACCGCTGGTGTCGGGAATGAAAGTGATGAAGAACATGGACGGTATCCGTAACGGACTCGGTGACCATTCGGAAGTCATGTTCTCTTTGGATGGTAAACCGCAGGAGAATAGCGGACGGGTCATTGGGGCGGCACTTTGCTGGAGCGGCCGTACCAAGATTAGAGTGGATATGGATGATACATTCGGCAGATTCGTGCACAGCGTCTTTGCCGGAATGAATGAAGAAGCCTCCGAGTATAGACTGGAACCGGGGGAAGTATTCGCTACTCCGGTGCTTGCGCTGACTTATTCGCAGGAAGGCGTCGGTGGTGCCAGCCGTAATTTCCACCGATGGGCACGTGCAGGCATGGTTCATGGTTGTGACAAGCCGCGAGATATCCTGCTCAATAGCTGGGAAGGCGTATATCTGAATATCAAAGAACCTGAGATGGATCAGATGATGAACGATATTGCCTCTATGGGAGGTGAGCTTTTTGTGATGGACGATGGCTGGTTTGGCAGGAAATATCGCCGGATTAATGATAACTCTTCGTTGGGCGACTGGGTGGTAGATACGGAAAAGCTGCCTCATGGCATTAAAGGACTGACTGATGCGGCCGGGAAATATGGAATCAAATTCGGTATATGGATCGAACCGGAGTTTACCAATACAAAGAGTGAACTGATTGACCATCATCCCGACTGGGTGCTGCGTGCCGGAAGCCGTGACCTGTCATGCGGTCGTGGCGGTACACAGGTGGCGCTCGATTTATGTAATCCGAAAGTACAGGATTTTGTCTTTCATGTAGTCGATACGCTATTGGCAAACTATCCGGATATTGCCTATATCAAGTGGGACGCAAACGGTGAATTGCTGAACTACGGTTCTTCTTATCTGCCGAAGGACAAGCAATCGCATATCTATATAGATTATCACCATGGACTGGTCAGAGTGATGGAACGGATTCGGGCTAAATACCCGGATGTAGTGATTCAAGCCTGCGGAAGCGGTGGCGGACGTGTCAGCTATGGAGTAATGCCTTATTTTGATGAGTTCTGGGTTAGTGATAATACCGATGCCCTGCAACGTCTGTTTATCCAGTGGGGGACCTCTTATTTCTATCCTTCCATTGCGATGGCACAACATGTCAGTGCTTCCCCGAATCATCAGACAGGGCGTATAGTGCCGCTTAAATTCCGCTTTGATGTAGCCATGACCGGTCGTCTGGGTATGGAGATTCAGCCGAGAAATATGACCGATGAGGAAAAAGAATTTTCGAAGAAGGCGATCGCTGCCTATAAGTCGATCCGTCCTGTGATACAGTATGGCGATCTGTATCGTTTGATTTCTCCTTACGACCGCAAGGGAGTGACTTCGCTGATGTACACCACGGAAGATAAGAGCCGTGCCGTATTCTTTGTCTATAAGATGGAACAATTTGTCAATCAGATTCTGCCACGTATTCGTATGGCAGGGCTCGACCCGAAGAAGAATTATAAAATTCGTGAGTTGAACGTAGCTCCGGGCGCCGCTCCCTGTTTCCTGAATGATCGTGTATTCTCGGGAGCTTTGCTTATGAATACCGGCATTGAGGTGCAACTGGAACGTGAATATGCAAGTTGGGTACTTGAACTGACCGAGGTTTAAATACACGGCAAAACAGTACTTTGGGATTATCTTCCCGAGAAACGGTATGAGTCCGGACATCGCAGTTTGGATTTATACCGTTTTTTGAATGGATATGTCAAAAACAATCCGTATGTTTGCCATGTTTATTAAAAAGTGAAATTAGAGTTAATTCACCTAACTTGGAATCATTCTATATGGATATGAAAAAAATAAAACGGTTTGCATTGCTGCTCATAATGGCTTCCCTTGCAGTGAATGTACAGGCGCAACTGGAGCAGGCAGTCAAGAAGATTTTTGCCGGAGATACAGTAGCAACGCATCCAACTTCTTTACGCCGGGATTCAGATTCTGCCCGTGTGGCAAATTTGCAGAAATCACTGGAAGAAGCCCGGCTCAATGAAGCCAATATGCGTATGGAGATGGAGCAGATGAGGCTTCAGACAATGGCTGCCGATTCGGTGAAATTATCCCAGCAACGGCAGCGTATCGACTCCCTGCGTCAATTTACGAAAGGAATACCGGTAGTTGCCGAAGGGGATACCCTGTTTTATCTTTTTACAAAACGCGGCGGATACACTCCCCAGCAACGGGCACAGATGACCGGTGCCGCTATCGAAGAGATAGGAAAGCGTTTTAATCTCCGTCCCGATTCCGTTTCCATCGACCATTCGGATATTGTTTCCGACCTGATGTATGGCAATAAGGTATTGCTGTCTCTTACAGATCAGGATGCTTTGTGGGAAGGAGTCTCCCGTGACTCCCTTGCCAAAGAGAGGCAGGTGAATGTAATTACCAAACTGCATGAGATGAAGGCGGAGCACAGCATCTGGCGAATGGCGAAGCGTATCCTTTATTTCCTGTTGGTGATTGTCGGTCAGTATCTCCTTTTCCGTCTGACCAACTGGCTGTTCCGTAAACTGAAAGTGCGCATCCTGCGTCTGAAAGATACGAAGATAAAGCCTGTGTCTATCCAGGGATACGAGTTACTGGATGCACAGAAACAAGCCAATCTCTTAGTCTTCCTTGCCGGCATCGGGCGTTATATCCTTATGGGGATACAACTGTTGATTACTGTCCCTTTGATTTTTATCATCTTCCCGCAGACCGAAGGACTGGCATACCGCTTGCTGGGTTATATCTGGAATCCGATTCGGAAAATCTTTGTGGATATAATAGACTATGTCCCCAATCTGTTTACAATTGTTGTTATCTGGTATGCGGTGAAGTATCTGGTACGTATGGTGCTTTATCTGGCTCGTGAGATAGAAGCGGGGCGTCTTAAATTCAACGGTTTTTATCCGGATTGGGCCATGCCGACTTTCCACATTGTCCGGTTCCTGCTCTACGCATTTATGATTGCGATGATTTACCCTTATCTGCCGGGTTCTGATTCCGGTGTGTTCCAGGGAATTTCGGTCTTTGTCGGATTGATTGTCTCTCTCGGATCAAGTACCGTTATCGGAAATATTATTGCCGGACTGGTGATTACTTATATGCGCCCGTTCAAGATGGGCGACCGGATTAAACTGAACGATACTACCGGCGATATCATAGAGAAGACGCCGCTTGTCACCCGTATCCGCACTCCGAAAAATGAGGTGGTGACGGTGCCCAACTCTTTTATCATGTCTTCACATACCGTGAATTATAGTACATCGGCACGGGAGTATGGCTTGATTATCCATTCGGAGGTATCCATCGGTTATGATGTCCCTTGGCGTCAGGTCAATCAGATACTGATTGATGCTGCGTTGAATACGCCCGGAGTAGTGGATGATCCGCGCCCGTTTGTGCTGGAAACTTCGTTGAGTGACTGGTATCCGGTATATCAGATCAATGCTTATATCAAGGAGGCGCATAAGATGTCTCAGATTTATTCTGATTTGCATCAGACTATTCAGGATAAATTTAATGAAGCGGGAATTGAGATTATGTCTCCGCATTACATGGCTGTCCGTGACGGGAATGCAACGACGATTCCCAAGGATGATCTAAGCAAGAGTAACCCTGCGGATATTGCTAGTCAGAGTAACAAATCAGAGTAATAATAGCTCGTTACTTAATGATCTTGTGATTTTCCTTGCATCTGCCGGGGCAAAGGATTACTATAATAAATCAGGGGCCCCCTTCATCGCGAAGGAGACGCCCTTTGTCGTGTGTGTTTTTTCTGAGAGTAGAATTTTTTTCTTTAATAGAGAACTTATTTCTTTCGGGTCACTGTATAAAGTACATTTCCCTTTTTATCTATCATACGCAGATTAAGCTCCTTCTTGTCGATAGAGCAAACGGAGAAACCCGGTTCGGGGCTACAGAATTTTGTACCTTCGATGGGTTCTACCTTTCGTGCGAGGGAGGCGGCGGAGTTGACTACATAGTCAATGTCGCTTCCCGGTACACGGATATGCTGGAAGTTGTGGATATGACCACAGATGTACATATCTACGTTGTGCTTGCGCAGGATGCTGTCTACGCGTTTCTGCATATCAAGCCGCTCGCTTTCCTCTTTCGGGGTGTAGGCATAGATGGGGTGATGGCCGGCTACGATGATCCAGTCCTCCTTGGCACTTGCCAGTACAGATTCCAGCCATGACAGCTGTTTGCTGATATCCTGCTTGCAGGCATCCGGATATTTATCGCTTTCATTGCGGTATTTATCAATCAGCGGAGTGGTGTCTATCCAGACGATGCGGATAGTAGCTCCTTTTTCTTCGAATACCTTGGTGTAGTAACGGTCGGGCATCGACCAGCGGCGGCTGATGTTCGTGTAGTCCAGTACTGCCTGAGTGTTTCCGCGATATTCGTGGTTGCCTAAGATGGAGAACCAGTCGATCATCAGTTCGGGGTGGGAGTAGATAAGCTCGTAGTTGGTCATCCACAAAGGGTCGTTCACGCTGCGCACTCCGTCGAAGTGGTGAACGTCTCCAGTGGCTAATACAAATTCGGGACCTATCTCTTCGCCCATTGTCCCCATCAGTTCGGCGATTGGCTTTTGGTCATAGTAGCCGTTGCGGCCTAAATCATTGGCTACATAAAAGTTAAACTTCTTGTCAAAGATGGAATAATCCGTTAGCTGTGCGTGGGCGAATGTAAAGACGGAAAGGAAAAGAAGAATGAATAAGCTTTTTATCTTCATATTATATTGATTATTAGTTATTTATAATTGTTGTTATTGAAAGTCTGAAATTCTCTGTTCTTTTGGTTTTAAAGGAAGGAGGCGTTGGTTTAAAACCAAGACCCCGTTCCTTTAAAACCAACGGGGCGTTCCATTCTTAGGAACGGAGGTTTTCGCTTTTCGCATTGTCAGAAGTTAACTTTTACGCCGGCATTAATCTTTACACCGTAGTACTCCGCCTGCATGGTGCGGTCTTTGGTTCCCTGATAGTAGCGAAGAGGCTGGTTCAGCAGGTTGGTGGCGTCTGCATAGAACGTGGTCTTTATCTTCTTGCCGAAGGTGTAGCTGGCGTTCAGGTCCATGTAGCTCACTGCGTCATAGTAACGGTCGAGAGCTGCCACTTCTCCCATTTCGTCGATGAAGCTCGAAGCGTAGTTGTAGGAGAAACGTACGTTGAAACCTTTCTTTTCGAAGTAAAGGGAAGCATTGGCTGTATGTTCGGGTGATCCCGGCAGGGACAGGTCTTTCTCGTTCTCACGACCTTCGAAGTTGAAGTTGTTCACTTGGGTGTGGGTGTAGGTGTACGTACCATAGAAACCGATACATTTCAGTGCGGGGGCGATGAAGCCGAAGTCGCGTTGATAGGCCAGTTCTACGCCCAGCAGGTCGGCGTCGCCGGCGTTTTTGGGTTGGGTGAACTTCTTGTATTCGTTGTTCTGATAGGTGTAGTCACCGATAACCTGATCGACGATAAAGTCATTGATCTTTTTGTAGAAAATACCTGCGCTGATCAGACCGACACTTTTGAAGTAGTAGTCTGCGCTGAGGTCGAAGTTGTAGGAGATGGTCGGGGTCAGGTCGGAGTTACCCATCACCAGTTCGTTGTCGCTGCGGTTGATGTTGACACAGGGGATCAATGCGGAGTATTTCGGGCGGCTCAGTGTCTCGGTGAACGAAGCGCGGAGCTTTAAGTCGTCGTTCACATCGTATTTGAACAAGAGGCTGGGGAGCCAGTTGACATAGCTGTTCTTATGGTTTCCGGTAGGTTCGAGGGTTTCTGTCTCGTCTTTGTCGTCGGCTACGTTCCAGTTCCAGCCGTCGTATTTGATGTGGGTGGCTTCCATGCGTAAGCCTGCCATCATTTTTATCTTTTTTCCCAAGTTCTGGTCGAAGCGGAAGAAGGCGGAAGTTACGTTCTCACGGGCGTGGTAGTTGCCGGAGGATTCTTCGAGTACCTGTTCGCCTTCCATACTGCTGAGGTCGAGTGAGCCCAGGTATTCTTTGGATACGAAATCGGTCGCCTTATATTGGTCTCCCGGCATATATCCGTCACGAATCTGGCTGGTGAGGTTGTTCATGTAATCCTTGTCGAAAGCGTCCTTGTACGCATCTGCGTAATCATAGCAAAGGGTGTTGCGGTCTTTGGTCTTGGAGGCGTACTTTGCTCCGAACCGCAGGCTGTTGCCATAGATGCCGTTTGTCAGCGGAAGTTCGAAGTCTACTTTGAATTTCAGGTCTTTTTCGTAGATTTCCTGGTTGCTTTCGGTCAGTTCCTTCACTTTCCATTTGCCTCTTTCGCCGTCTGCTTCTCCGTTGTGCAAGTTGACGTCCGTAGTCACGTAAGGGAAGCGGTCGCCGGCATCTACGACGGTAAAGCCGAGGAAGTCCTGTTTCAGGCTGAAGTATCTTTCGTTCGGACGGTCTTCGCTGGCACGGGCGTAGGAAGCTCCCCAGTTGACGGATAGTTTTCCGAACTGATGTTCACCGCTCAGGCTGAGGTCCATCGTTTGCTGTAATTCCAGACGGGCGTTTCTGTTGTCGGGTGTTCCTCCTTTTGTCTCGATCTGGGCGGATTGCTGCATATCTCCTTCGTCGTCTAGTCCTGTCTTATCCAAATCCTTATAGGTGACGCGGTAGCGGTTTTCCCAGTCGTGGCGACGGTTGTAGATACCTTGCAACGTCAGCCGGTGGTTCGGGTTGATGTCGTAGTCGAAAGCCAGTGAGTAGCTTTGGCGTTCGCGGGTCACGTAGTACTGGCGTTTCTGTGCTTCCACCATGACTACCTCTCCTTTTTTGTTGACGTCATATTCAAACTCCACATCGTCCGATCCTGACGGAGCGTTCTGATAAGAGATGGCGGCCATCATTCCCAGTTTGTCATTGAAGAAACGGTCGCCGTAGGTAAATCCTAAGTTCAACTGTGCTTTTTGGCTGATCCAGTTGTAGCCGGTTCCCGCTGTGGCGCTGAACATCCGTTTGTAAGGAGTGCTTTTCGTCACCAGATTGATGGAGCCGCCGATGGCATCTCCGTCCATATCCGAGGTAACGACTTTGTTCACTTCGATTGTCTGCACCATGTCGGCGGGGATAAGGTCGAGCTGGACATTACGGGTATCGCCTTCGGCAGAAGGGAGGCGGTTGCCGTTGATGGTCACGGAACTGAGGTCGGCGGAAGTACCGCGGACTTGTCCGAAGCGGGCTTCGCCCTGGTCGTATTGTACATTAATACCGTTGATACGTTTGAGGGCGTCGCCGATATTGGAATCAGGGAACTTTCCGACCTGATCGGCTGAAACGACATTGGTGATTCCGAGGTTATTTTTCTGTGAGTTGATGGCGCGGCGTTGTCCCTGGAAGGCGCCGCCTACCACTACTTCCTGCAGTTCGAGCCCTTCATTGAGTACGACGTCCTTTTCGAGTGTCTTTCCTGCCGGAATGGTGATTTTCATTTCGACGGGAGAGTAGCCTACGTAGCTGACTTTCACGGTGTATGTGCCCGGTGTGAGATTGGCGAATGTATAATAACCGTTGACGTCGCTTGTCACTCCGGTATGTAGTTTTTCGATGTAGATGGAGGCTCCCGGAAGAATTTGCTTGGAAGTGTCTACTATGCGTCCGCGGATCGTACCCTGTCGGGCTACGTTTACTTTTTCCTCTGCAAAAGTATTTCCGCTTGTACTCATGATTAAAAGAGTCAAAGAGACTAATCTGAGAAATCGTTTCATAAATGTTAGCGTGCGTTAATTATTTGCTGCAAAAGTAGAGGTTTGACGTTTCTTGCTTTTTACAGTTGATTGAAGAACACGTAACAAATATGCTACGATTGTGTTACGCAAGAAGGGCGCCCGCCTGCGGACACCCTTCGATACCTAACCCGATAAAAAGTTATCTTGAATGTATCTGAGATACGATCAATTCATTGGAATGTCGATACGTTCGCCCGTAACGGAAACGGCGTTTAACCGGAAACCATCTTTCCAGCGAACCGGAATGGTGAATGTATCTACAGACGAAGGGGCATTTTCGCCGCTGCAGATGAGGATGAATTTGCCGGTTTCATCCCTCACTTCGTACGTCACTACATTGGTCCAGTTCTTGATTGTGATGGTCTCACCGTTGTAAGTCACCGCATTATCGCCGGAACCTACCGTAAATGTCTTGGGAGTATGATTGGCATTCTCTCCTTTGATGATGGCGGGTTTCGTTTTATACAGTTCGTACGTGTTATCCGAGATGTATTCTAGAGCGACATCCGGAGGGGTGCCTCCCAGTGCGTTCACCTTCTGTTTGAGAGCGTCTATCATGTCTTGTGTCACGGTCAGCTGCTTTTTCCCGTAGTCGTCCAGTTCTTTGTCTACCGGAGTCAGGAATCCCCATTTGGTGAAGAAGTCGAGTAAGTTCATACCGGAAATCTTGGAGCAGGCATATACAAAGTCAAGCTGAATCTCTCCGTGAGTCATTCCGGTGTAGTCTTTATTACGGGCGTATTCATATACTTCCGGATAAAAACCTCCTTTGCCCGCCTGTTGTAACGGAGTCCTGCCCAGTACTTTCCCGAAATAGAGTTCCAGTTGCCAGAAGGGAACGAGCTTGCAGAATACATCGTTGGCATTATTCTTTCCCAGATTTTGGAAGTCGGCGTGCGGGCTTCCGGTGGCAATAATACCACTCCATGCTTTGGAGTATCTGTTTCGGTAGGTGATTCCCATGTCTTCGACCTGTATGCGGGAGGGCTGGCCGAAAATGGTGGTCTGTATGTACTCGGACATGATGTTGTTCGTCACTTCCGTGTTGCCGCCCCACAATACTCCCGGACGGGTCTGATTGCAATGTCCTATCTCGTGTGCCGGTCCCCAGCAAGCGCTTGTCTTCAGTTTCTCCGGACTACAGATTTCATTCATTGTTGTTCGGTTGTAGGCTGTGTGATAGGCTGTGGCGTACATATAGGAATGATACATGACATTCAGATACATCCGGTTTCTGAACATCTTGTCGTATTTCTCCAATCCCAGCAGCTGCTGCTCGCTGTACACGATTTTGTCATAAAGGTCTATCAGTTCATCTCCCTTGGAACCTGTGTACGTCCGGAGGTCACTCGTCTCGAAAGTGAGGTGGGCATATTTCCCCAGTACGTCAAAATATCGGTTGGTTGCTTTGTTGAGCAGTTCCGACCAGCGTCCGTTATGCTCCGGGTTTTGCGAGTCGAAGTAGCCGTTCACTTTTCCCGATGCAAAATGGATTTTGACAGGGACCGCTGCCGGATCGTCCAAAGTTTTTGTGACGTACATCACGTATACCAGTCCTTGTTCGCTGATAGAAAGCTTGTTGATTCCCTGATTCAGTAAGTAGGTCACTCCGCCAAAACCGTCATTCTCTGGTGCATCCAGATTCTGTACCCGCAGTCCGATGTCATATCCGTGTGTGTCTCCCACCAGCACAATCAGGTTTTCACCTGCCTTGACCGATATTCCGGTTGGATTGTCCAACTGGCTGTAAGGGTTGGTTTTATGGGTTTCCGACTGGATATCCGGATTGGGATATGCCTTGAACTCGTTGATACGGAATTCTGCGGGATACTTGCCTTTAATCATATAGTAGGCTATATTCTTAAAGAACGGGTATTCGCACTTCGCTATGTCATCTTCCGTAATATCGGTTTTCAGTTCACTGCAACTTGCATCGGTGAAGAGAGTCGAATAATCAAAGTTCATGGGATTCTTTGCAAAGAACTCCATCTCGGCGCATGAAGCAAATCCTTGTCCGTCACCGGCACCGCTTTTTACGATGAAACGGAAAGACTTAGCCTGTATCGTTTGGTCAAATGTTATTTTACTTGCCGTAGCCGAACCTTGAAAATCCTTATCAATAAGTTTTGTGAATGTGTGACCGTCTGCTGAATATTGTATTTCTGTTTCTATGAATCTACCATTATTTCCGTTGTTGCGCGGATGATATATCAAATAATCGACATCTGTGACTGTTTCAAAATTATAGGTTAATGTGATGGGGAAATAGTTGCCTGCACCATTACTCCAACTGGAATGATAAAGTGTCGAATAATCTCCGTCAAAAGATTTTTCGATGTTGCTGCCGGATTGAAAAGAAGAAGCCGTTCCGCTTACTATTTTGATCTTGATGTCACCTTTTACGTCTTCTCCGTTGCCTTCGGCAAATTCGTTGAGTCCTTTCTGGGTAACAAATACGGATGCGCTTACAGGTTCTGCCTGTTCCGTATCGGGATCGATAGTCGGTAATACTTCTGTTATTTCAATGTTGCCATGACGTTGACTGTCGAGTGCGGTCGCTTTCACCATATATGTATGGGGGATGGTGACTGTGGCCGGTGCACGGCTGGCAGGTTTCGCGGTAATCCATTCCGGCAAAGTGATGGCTACTTCTACATTTGTCGTCACGTCAAACTGGATTTCTCCACCGATAACACCTACCTCAAAGCTGGGCTGGTCAACCAGAATGGCTGCTTCGTATCCCAACTGGCGTACTGTGATTGTCTTTGTCTGGTCGGCAGCTATCACGGTAACGGTTGCTTTACGCACGTACCGTTCTTCACTTTCGTCTACAGATATTTTCAGTGCCTTCCCGTCTGCTGACGGGTGGCACCAATTTTTATCTGATTTGACAGTCCAGGTATCCACATTGGTAGTGACAGCTACATTCTGGCTACCGGACTCACTATTGAAATCAACTGTCTCTTTTCCAACGGTTAAATTGGGGGTTGAAGAGCCGTCATCGTCAGAGCATGCCGTAGACAGGCATGGCAGTAACGATAATAGAAAGAAAAGCAGTATATATTTCTTCATTCTTTTTTTATTCGAGTACGATCATTGAACATTGATAGATTTCCAACTCTCCCAAGGCAAAATAGGGGGTGCCCTTCGTGGTCTCTGTCACTTCGAACCAAAGATAGCGGGAAGGTTTTGACAGCGGGATTATCTCCGAGTTATATACTTCGCTCACTCCGTCGGGAAGTCCCGTTAAGGTAGTTTCCTTGTGGGTGCCTGCCTGTGAGATATCCACTGTATTGCCATCAATTTTCTCGACGCCATCAAACCATTCTGCTGGATTATAACTATCACTTGTATATAAGTTGATCGTTTTCCATGAACTATCGTTCGCACGGTTGGTATTAGTCGAACGGAATTTAATAGCGCTGACTTCTTCGCCTAAATCTACTACCAGATAATGTGGCATTTCCACTAGTGAGCTCCACCATGAGTGGAAGAAGGTTGCTATATTTCCGTCTACCAGGTCTTTTATCGGACGAGTAGGAAATGGAGCGTTCGTCCATATTTTCTTATAGTCCAGATCTATCTTTACAGGAGTGCCGAAAGTGGGGGTTGCTTTTTCTGCCTGTGCTGTTATTTGATGGCTGTCTCCTGTGGTGTTACCACGGTTGAAGACTTGTACGGTGAAGTCGATTTCACCATACTTTTGGAGCAGATTGTCTATTACCAATTCGCTGGCGTATTGGCTGACTTGTTTTCTGTATGACTTTCCTGTGGCTCCGATAGTATATTCTATCTGTACATAATATAAGTTTTCATCGGCAGGGTTGGTCCAACTCAAAGTAATCTGTCCGGGACCGGGAGTCGCTTTCAGATTTTCGATGTCGCTGGGTGTCGGATAGGAATCTTTGTCATCGCTACAAGACCATAGCATGGCGAATCCTCCGATAAGACATATCGTCATAAGTATCTTCTTCATAATCAGATTGTTTTTAAAAATTGTTATTCATCATTGATTAGTAGCCCGGATTTTGCACCATGTTCGGGTTCTTGCTTACTTCACCTGCCGGGATAGGCATCAGATATTGACGGGGTGCATCGAATGTGCGCTTGTCCTGTATCTCTACAATCTTGGCGAAGTCTTCCAGTGTTTCGGCAAGAATGTTCAGTCCACGTACCTTGACATTGAAATAAGTCTCTCCCATTTTCCAGCGGCGGATATCCCAGAAGTTGTGATTCTCCTGATAAAGCTCGATCATGCGTTCCTGTCTGACGATTTTCATCACTCTGCCGTCGGGACCGCATTGGCCGTCATAGCTTGTCAGAGGAACTTTGGCATTTGCCCAGCTTTCCAGTACTGATTTGAGTCCGGCGCGTTCGCGCACTTTGTCCAGATAAGCCATTCCTTTTTCGGGATATCCTTCTTTGCCGTATCCCACGCAGGCTTCGGCATAGTTCAGGTAGAGTTCGGCGAGACGTATCACAGGCCATGGATATTCTACCGTTGGTCCGGGGGTACCAACGGTAGCTTGTATCCCTGGGTGTACACCTTTTTTGTTCAGGTATCCTGTTTTGGAGTAGTTCTGAGAGCGTGCCGCAGTTACTATCTTTCCGTCATCGGCTCTGACACCGCAGTTTTCTGTTGCCAGAAATCCGGTCAACCACTTGTCTCCTTCAGAACGCTCAGCACCCCAGAATTTGTGATAAGCATATCTTTTATCGTCTGTACGACATTCATAATAACCGTTCTCAAATGCAACCCACGCATAGAATCGGGGTTCGCGGTTCATGTTCATGTATAATGTTCTTTTTCCCGGTTCGGCATAGGTAGTGCCTTCAGGGATGGTTACGATATCCAGTTTGTTGTTTGTATTGAATGCCGGGTCTTCATCAATCGGTAATCCATTGACTGTGTAGAAGCGGTCGAGCATGGTAATAGTGGGGGCTATACCATTCCACGAGCCACGGGGGAAGAAAGGTATGGATTTACGTTGGATACCATAAGCACCTGCTTTACGGGTTTCGGGGAAGATGACTTCTTTGAAGTTCTCGCTATCCATGAAAGTCATACGAAGTGTGCGTTCTGTCAGATTAGTCGGTTCTGGATAAGCATTACTTGTAGTACTAGTCTTATAGAGATCGTGACCGGCTCCTAATGCAGCCTGAATAGCATCCCATGCTGCATCTGCTGCACGTTTGTATTTTTCTTCCGAATAAGCGGTCGGCATGAGCTGTTCGCCATCCGGATTCTTAAAGTCTGTGTAATCAGGGTTCCCGTTGAATAATGGTGAAGCGGCATAAAGCAACATACGTGCTTTTAAGCTTTTGGCAATGACGCTCGTGGCACGCCCATAATCCGAACTATTGCGTGTGGCAGGAAGTCTGGTGGCTGCATCGTCAAGTAAGTCGGCAACCCAGTCGATACATTCATCGTACGGACGACGTCCGAGCATATTGTCTGCGGGAGTGTCGAGTGCCGGAAGTTCTTTCACCAAGATGGTCGGTCCGTAGCATTTGATCAGAAGGAGGTGGAAATAGGCAATCAGGAAGTCGGCCTCTGCCGTGTAAAGATCGATTTCATCCTGGCTGATTTTTGGTACAGAGTTAATGTTCTCTTTTAGCAAATAACATTGACGTATTCCTTGGAACAGTGTATTCCAATAGCTGATAATCGTGTTGCTTGAGTCATAAGAACCTTCAGCGAATTTTACGTAGCTTTCGGTAAACGGACTGATCGTTTCGTCACCGGTGAAGTCCATACATGTCTCAACTTTGTTTGATTGAGGCAGATATCCGTAGCAGGAATATAGATATCGCAGTGCAGCGCGGGGATTGGCAAAGGCATCCTTTTCTGTGGCTGTTTCGTCGGGAACGATATCCAGATAGTTACAGGAAGTATTCAGTCCTGTAATCAATAAGAGGATGAATAGATATAGTGTATTCTTTTTCATATTTTTAAGGTATTATTTGTTGTTAATAGTCATCTGGAATCCAATGTTGAATACGCGCTGGGTCGGATATGAAAGACCACTGCCACCCCCCTGTTCAGGATCCCACAGATCGAACGGAGCAAAGGTCATTAGGTTAGAGCCGCTGATGTATAAACGCATATTCTTATAGGTATATCCGATCTCAGCATTCTTTAATTTCAGGAAGGCACCGTTACGCTCCCAATAGCTGGACAACTTGTTGTTATTGTTATTGGTTTTGCGTGACAAGCGCGGGTAAGTCGCATTGGTATTCTGATTGTCGGGACTCCAACGTTCATCTGCCACCCATGAAAGTACGTTGCGCAGCATACTGTCACCAAAGGGATGGAAATCTTTTACCATAAAGGAGGTTCTGGCTATTCCCTGGAAGAAGAAGGAGAAATCCAGATTCTTCCATTTAATAGAGGGACCGAAGCCATATACAATCTCCGGTACGCCGGGATGTTTTGCCCATACCCAGTCGTCTGTATCTGTCAGGTTATCATCATATCCGTACCAGTCTCTTGAAATATTGATATATTTGATATCTCCCGGAATCACTGCCGCTCCCAATTGTTGTGGGTGGTTGGCAATATCTGCTGCATCAATGAAGAGTCCGTCGGCAATATAAATGGCATTCTTATTGGCACTGACTCCGATTTTTGACTGCCATGGGTATTTCGGTGATTCATCATATTTGGTGATTTCATTATGTGCATACGTGAAAGTTCCTTTGAAACTGACGAACCAGTTTTTGTTGAACTGCTTGTTATAGCTGGCTGCTAATTCAAATCCCTGATTGCGCATAGCTGCCAGGTTGCCGTATACTTTAGTGGTAGCCGTACCCATATATGTCGGAGTGGTCCCTTTTTCTTGGAAGATGTCGCGACGATTTTCGCGGAAGATATCAAAAGTCAGGTCCAGAGAGTGGAACAATTGTAAATCGACTCCAAAGTTAATTTTTTCTCCTACCTCCCATGTAATATTTTCATTGGCATAACGTTGATAAACGGGACCATTGTAGGTCACATTCTGATTGACACCTGTTGTAAATCCTTTGCCGCCCAAGTCTATTTGGGACATGTAGATAAAACGGCTGCCATTAATCTGGTCATTACCTACCAGACCCCACGAACCGCGTAGCTTCAATTTAGAAACAACATTTTTCAAAGGTTTGAAGAAAGATTCTTCGCTGATGTTATAACCTGCGGCAATGGAGGGGAACAGACCGAAACGGTGCCCTTTGGCAAAGTTCTCCGATCCATTGTATCCTACGTTCACTTCAGCCATATACTTCCCGGCATAAGCGTAGGAGGCACGTGCTGCAAGACCTTGTTTGCGTTGAGGCAATGAACCGATAAAGTTCCCATCGCCCGGTGTGTTGTTAACAAGTTCGTCCTGGCTATAGATTAGCATCGCATTGACGTCATGTTCACCGAATGTACGACTGTAATTGACCATTCCTTCCAAATAGAAACGGCGGTCGCCGGTATTTGTATTCTTTGCGGTCAGGTTTGTCGTATATTCGTCTCCAATACGACTTGTTGTGTAGGTGTAGCCACCATTGCCATCGTCTTCGTATCCGGTCAGTGCGAATTTGTTCCACTTTCCTTCACGCTTGTTTTCGGAACTCGACCAGTTTTTGAATGAAGCCAGTGCTTTGAAACTCAGACCTTCGGTGATGAAATCCAACTTCTGGTTAAATTCCAGTGCTGCAATGACTGTGCTTTGGAATCCTTTGTTGTAGCCTGTAGCAGCCTGAGCTACCGGGTTGGTTTGATAGTCAGCGTTGACACGTTCTGTAGCTCCCCATTTAATATAAGGTGTTTCACCGTCATCCGGAAAATATACCGGAAATTCAACAGGTGATGTATTCATGGCATTGGTAAAGATGGCTCCTACTTCCTGGTTAGGAGTAGTCATGTCACGCAATTGTACGTTCAGACGCAAGGACAACTTAGAAGAATTACTCAATTTGGCATTGATGTTATTCTGGAAGTTATAGCGCATGATTTCAATGTTATTATTATAAGAGAAGAAATCTTTTGAACGATTTTTCAACATGCCGGATTCGTGGTTGACAGAGATACTGGAGAAGTAGTCTACACGTTTACCACCACCACGGATGTTAAAGTTGAATTTTTCGCTGTAAGAAGCATCTTTGAATAGTTCGTCATACCAGTTTACGTTCGGATAGATATAAGGGTTCAATCCGGCACGTGTTCCGTTGATTCTGTCCTGACTGTAAAGTACGTCACCGCTGTTATCATTATTGACAGCTTCGTTGAAAAGTTCCATATAAGTGGCGCCGTCTACGAATTTAGGGGTGCTGGTCGGTTGAGACATCTGTGCTTCCATGCGGAAGTTGATGATTGGCTTATCCAGGTTCATACCCGATTTGGTGGTTACAATCATCACACCATTGGCACCACGGGTACCGTACATCGCTGTTGCGGTAGCATCTTTCAGGATAGAGAAACTGTCGATAATCTCAGGATCAAGATTATTCAAGTCACTTGAACTTACCTGTACACCATCCAAAATAATTAATGGGTCGGTGACTCCATTCATGGTCGAAACACCGCGAATCCAAAAGTTGGCGCCATCAGCTCCCGGCTGACCACTTTTTTGGACAGCAATAACACCTGCCAGACGTCCGGCAAATGCAGTAGACAGATTGGTGGAAGGTACCTTTAGTTCAGCCGGTTTGATAGATTCAACAGAGCCTACCATACTGGCTTTCTTTTGCCCTGTACCATAAGCTGTGATGACTACTTCTTCCAGCTGCTTGGCATCTTCATTCAGATCGATGGATAACACTTTGCGTGAACCGATCTTGATTTCTTTGGATGTATATCCTACATAAGAAATGATAATAACATCCGACGGAGTAGCCATGATTGTGAACTTTCCGTCAATGTTGGTGATTACTCCTGTAGCAGCCCCTTTGATTTGTACGGAAGCACCGATAATGGATTCACCTGTATTGGCGTCGACTACCACACCTACTATTTCCGACTTTTTCGGTCCTTGACTCTTTTGTTGAACAGTCTCTGCTTTCGCGCTTTTCAAGATAATCTCATTATTCTTGATGACATAGTCGATTCCGCTGTTACTGAATACTTTTCTTAAAATCTCGTTAATGTCTCCTTCGCAATCGTAGTCTTTTTTCTCGTCATTGGCAACAACGCCGGACTTGAAGAAGAAAGTGTACTGGCTATTTTCTTCGATCAGCTGAATAGCCTGTTGCATGGTGATAGACTGACCCTTGAGAATGATTCTCTTTCCTTGTGCGCCATGAGCGTAGAGAGCCATTGGAAGGAAGCAAATCAATAGAACGGCATATCTGAGTATGCTGTTACTAAAATGCATGTTTTTCATGTTTCTAAAAGGTTAATAGTGAATATATTGATAATTGATTCTTATGTATTAATATAATATGATGTTGTTATTTTCTTGTTTTTCATTTAAGTCGAGACTGATACATATCTTTTCGATGATATTGGTAAGCGGCTCGTCTTTACGTATGGTTCCGTTGAACTTCAGCTTTTTGAGCTTTTCTTCTTTAATTATGATGTTTACATGATAGGAACGGTTAATAAAATCGATAAATTCCTGCAATGGCTTGTTGGTAAAGCGATATTTGCTTGAGCGCCAGTCATACTCGTTGATATCAATATTCGTGCGTACAATTGATTTAGCTTGGGTATTGTATACGATTCGTTCGTTCGGTTTCATCGGCAGTTCTTGCTGTCCTTCCTTTGCCTGGAATTTGATGGAGCCGGTGAACAGGGTAATTTCTGATTCCATGTGCCCGGCTTTGATGTTGAATTCCGTTCCGGTCACTTCAATATGCGATTCCCGGAAATAAACCCTGAAGGGTGCTCCCTGAGCTTTTTTCACTTTAAAGAAAGCTTCTCCTTTTTCCAAGAAGATTTCTCTGTTGTTTAGGAATGACTTGTGATAGCGAATTTGGGAGGCTGCGTTAAGCCATACTTCCGAACTGTCCGGCAACATGACTGCCAGCTTATCATTCATTGGAGCACTGATATTAATGTCGGATGATGAAATATTGTTGGCAATCCAAAAGCCGATAATGAAGAGGGCAACAGTGGCGGCGATGGAATATCCGATACGATAGTATTTTTTGTTTCTCTCTACAGGCTGTTTTTCGTTCCGGCATCTGACCATAATCTTATTGAGTATAGTGTGCGGGGCAACATGATCTTGTATATGAGCTTTAGGAGCTTTATCCCATTGTTGAGACTGAAAGTTGATCATAGGCTTCTCATTGAGAAGCTGTTCCCTTTCGGAAGTTGTCAGTCTGTCGGCTAACATCTTTTTTATAATATTAATGAGTTCTATTGAATTCACATCTTTGTATATTAATGATAATGATCGTTATTGACTTCGGTTACATACTAAATACTCCCCATATTGCATTTACCCCTATCGGATATAAAAAAAAATGTGTTTTATTTTTGCATCTTTTAAATAATGTGTAGCTTTGTTGTCACTAATATTTGCACAAATATGAACGAAAGAGAAAGAATGTTGGCTATTAAAGGCGGTGATCATCAGGCGTTTATTGATTTGTATAACGAGTATTGGAGTCAAGTTTATGACTTTAGCCGATTGTACATTGCTACAATTGCTGATGCAGAGGAAATTGTTCAGGATGTGTTTGTGAAGCTATGGGAGTCAAGACATTTACTGAAGGAAGATGAAAATATCAAAGGTTTTCTCTTTATTGTTACCCGAAACATAGTATTTAATAGAAATAAGAAGAGAGTAAATGAGAATCTTCTCAAAACCTCTGTTTTGGTAGCCTATGGAAACGAAGGTTATTATAACTCCACTACTGTGGAGGAAGATTATTGTGCTTCCCAACTAAAAATTTTCATTGACAGATTAATCAATTCGCTTCCTGAGCAACAAAGAAAGTGTTTTTTGTTGAGCCGTGAAGAAAATCTGAGTTATAAGGAGATAGCCGAGCGGCTTGGTATTAGTCAGAAGACTGTAGAAATACATATGGGTAAGGCCTTGAAATTCTTGAAAGATAAGGTGAAACGAGGTTGGGAGATTCTATTGTCGCTTCTTTCGTTTTAGCCGTAAAAATAATACATTTCTTTTTTCTCATTATTTAATAGTGCCGGAATATACTTATCTTCTTTCTTGCTGTTCTTGACAGGCTGTTACTTTACCTGTATTTTCAATAGCCTCTTTTCTTTTCAGATTGGCTTTTTGAAGTAGTCAGGTTATCAATGATGTAATAGAAACTCATGTACTTTTGGCAATAATCAAGCTTTGTGACTAATAGTAATAAGCTTTGATTCGCAAAAATCATCCGGTAATAAAAATAGTTGGAAAAAAGTTTGGTATACCAACTGTTTTTGCATTACATTTATCATTCATCGCCGTCTCAAGTTGGGTGTTAACACTTGGACAGATGAATCCAACAGCATTTCCCGATCATAGTTATTGTATTTACAGACAATGATTAGAATGTAGTTTATCAAGGTGGAATTGCAAGGGAACATAATAAATAAAACTTCAACTAATTTGGACAAAATGAAAAAAGTACTGTTAACTTTGAGTTTGAGTATCGTTGTGTCGATGGGCAGCTTCGCGCAGAATGAGCCCTATAAGAATCCGAAACTAGCTCCGGAAGAGCGTGCGGAAGACTTATTAGGGAGATTAACCTTGAAAGAAAAAATAGGATTGATGAAAAATTCTTCTTTTGCGGTAGAACGGCTAGGGATCGCTCCCTATAATTGGTGGAGCGAGGCTTTGCATGGTGTTGCCCGCAATGGACTGGCTACAGTGTTTCCGATAACTATGGGTATGGCATCTACCTTTGATGATGAAGCAATTGAAAGAGTGTATGTTGCCGTTAGTGATGAAGGACGTGCTAAATACCATGATGCACATCGCCGTAACCGCTATGGATATGGAAATGAAGGGCTTACTTTCTGGAATCCGAATGTGAATATTTTCCGTGATCCGCGTTGGGGACGGGGACAGGAAACTTTCGGCGAAGACCCTTATCTGACTACCCGTATGGGAGTAGCTGTAGTAAAGGGAATGCAGGGACCGGCAGATGCCGAATATGACAAGGCTCATGCGTGTGTCAAGCATTATGCGGTGCATAGTGGTCCTGAGGCGAAACGTCACTCTTTTGATGTAGAAGATCTCTCTCCCCGTGATTTATGGGAGACTTACCTCCCGGCTTTCAAGGCTCTGGTGCAGGAAGCAGACGTGAAGGAAGTGATGTGTGCTTATCAGCGCCTGGAAGGGGAGCCCTGTTGTGGTAGCAACCGGTTGTTAACGCAAATATTGCGGGATGAATGGGGCTATAAACATTTGGTTGTAAGCGATTGCGGTGCTATCGAAGATTTCTTTGTGAAAGGCCGGCATGAGACGCATAAAGATGCTGCCGATGCCAGTGCTTCTGCTGTGATTAATGGAACTGACCTTGAATGCGGGTCGGTATATTCGCATTTGGAGGAGGCTGTAAAGCAGGGATTAATCACAGAAGAAGGTATAAATACAAGCTTGCGCCGTTTGTTGAAAGCCCGTTTTGCTTTGGGCGAGATGGATCCGGACTCTATCGTTCCCTGGAGTAAAATTAGTATAGATACTGTGAATTGTGATTTGCACAAACAGATGGCTTTGGATCTGGCACATAAATCTATGGTGTTACTTCATAATAATGGTGTGCTTCCGTTAGCAAAAACAGGAGCACGCATCGCAGTGATGGGACCGAATGCGGTTGATTCGGTGATGCAATGGGGAAACTATGAAGGCGTTCCCTCGCATACATACACCATTTTGGAAGGGATTCGTGGTAAGATAAGCGATGTACCTTTTGAGAAAGGATGTGAACTGTTGGACAATCGGATTTTTGAGTCTAATTTTAATGATATCTCCAACAATGGTCGCCCCGGTCTGACGGCTACCTACTGGAATAATATGAATTTAAGTGGTGATGTAGCGGCTACAGTTCAGATTACTTCTCCGATTAATCTGAGTAATGGCGGTAATACGGCCTATGCTACCGGTGTGGGTTTATATAATTTTACTGCTGTTTATGAGGGAACTTTTCGTCCGAAAGAGAGTAAGGCTTATGAATTGCTGATCGAAGGGGATGATGGCTATCGGGTATATGTGAACGGTGAAAAGGTGATTGACTATTGGGGAGAACATGCCAGTGCAAAAAGAGACTATACACTGAAAGCGACTGCGGGAACAGATTATAAGATCAGAATAGAATATATGCAGGCAGGTGCGGAGGCACTGTTGCGGTTTGATTTGGGTATTTATCGCCGGATTTCACCTGAGATGGTTGTCGATAGAGTTAAAGAAGCGGATATTGTTATTTTCGCAGGTGGCATTTCGCCGAGTTTGGAAGGCGAGGAGATGTATTCCGTTAACAGTCCCGGATTTGCTGGCGGCGACCGTACTTCAATTGAACTACCGCAAGTGCAGCGTGATATCCTGAAAGCATTGAAGAAAGCGGGTAAGAAGGTGGTTTTTGTAAACTGCTCTGGTTCGGCAGTCGCATTGGTTCCTGAGATGGAGTCTTGTGATGCTATCTTGCAGGCATGGTATCCCGGGCAGTCTGGCGGATTGGCCGTGGCGGACGTTCTGTTCGGAGATTTTAATCCGAGTGGAAAACTGCCCGTTACTTTTTATAAGAATACGGACCAGTTGCCGGATTTTGAAGATTACAGTATGAAGAATCGTACCTATAGATATATGACGGAAGTTCCTTTGTTTCCTTTTGGATACGGATTGAGTTATACTACTTTCAATATTTCTAAAGGACGTTTGAATAAGAAAACTATATCTGCCGGACAGGGTTTGAATTTTAAAGTCAATGTGAAGAATACAGGGAAGTGTGATGGAGCTGAAGTTATTCAGGTGTATGTCCGCAAAGTAGATGATACGGAAGGACCGATAAAGAGTCTGCGTGCTTTCCGTCGGGTACCGCTAAAGGCGGGAGAGTCTGGTGTAGTATCTATCGATCTTTTACCAACTACATTTGAGTTCTTTGATCCGACTACAAATACCATGCGTATTATGCCCGGAAAATATGAAATCATGTATGGCAATAGTTCGGATATACCTTCGGAGAATAAATTGAGTGTAACACTTCGGTAATAACATTACTCTTATAAGATAAAAATAAATGAGGGTGTCAAAAGTCAGTAGCAACAGCTTATGTATTCACCTACCACCTCCCCCTACGGGGACTCCTCCTTCAAGAAAGAGGAGAGTTTAGTTACTATTGACTTTTGAAACACTCTCATTTATTTTTCGGGATATTCAGCCCGGTCGTTTAAGAACAACTGAGTGGTTCTCATCCTTTCTTATCGTTTCCACTTCATATACTGATGCAAATGGTGCAAGAAGGGGCTGTGTTGTAATGCTATTACAGACTCAGGCTTTCTCACAGCGGATCAGTACTTTTTGCCCGTTGTTTAAGGTGCTGGCAAACAGATAGGTGTCTCCACCTTCCGACAACTTGATTCGTTTACGGAGTTCGGCAACCGTAGCCGGAAAGTTACGTACTGTGATATTTGCTTTCTTCAAGTCTCCGAGACCTTCTTTTAGTTCTTTTTTATTAAGGCTGCACTGACTAATGATGTGGAAAGCCCTGCCGGGAAAGTTTTCGATCAACACATCAGAAGTATAAAGATGACTGTTAGGATGCAGTTTTTTAACAGGAAATGCGGAGGCGATGCTGCGGAAAGCTCCGGCTTTCAGGAGTGAAGCGTTCGGCTCATAGAGATAATTTTCCAGTGTGTCGGTATAGTTGCATTCGCTGCACTGCTCCTGTTCGCGGGTGAATACGAAATGCTGTTCTTCCTGCGTCCCCCTGGTAGGGAGATTTACGCAATGGATGGATATTTTTTCTACCGATGCTTGTCCGAGTATCAGTAGTAATTCTTTGCATTCATTATTGGCAGATATGATGTGGACTTCCTGTACGTGTTGTAACTCTTTCAGTGCCAATGACAAGTCCAGCATGGGCGAGAGTTTGACCATGACCTGTCCCGCTTTGTTCAGTAAGAGTTCTTCCAGTTTGGCTACATCGGGTTCACAGTCCGAGATGGCAACCGTCTTTCCTCCGTGCTCGTTGCGGCGGGCAGGATCGAGGAAGATGCAGTCTACCGGAGACATGGCTTGCAGATAACTCACTCCATCCTCGTTCTTTACGTTGATATGGTTTAGGTTCAGGATGGGAAAGTTGTGTGCTGCTATCTCGCAGAGTTCCTGCTGGCGTTCTACGTAAGTGGCGGATTTGAATTTGGCAGCAAGGAAAGCGCAGTCTATTCCGAATCCTCCGGTCAGGTCTGTCAGGGAGTTACCTTTTAAAAGGGTTGCTTTGTAGCGGGCGGTGACTTCTGACGAACATTGTTCCAGTGACAGGTGCTTCGGGTACCATATATCATTCGTATCTCTCCATGATGGAATCTTTTCGGCGGCAACTTGCCTTCCTGCTATCTGTGTGATGGCGGTCGACATATCTACGTTCGGGTATTTCCGGGTTTGCAGGGCCAGAGTACGTACATCATCCGTCTGATGTTCGCGGATAAAGAGCTGGGTTTCGGGGGAGATTTGCATCATAGGTTGTTTATATTCGGCGTTATATGGTGGTACTCGTTTATGGTATTACGTTGTATTTCTTCCGGGCTTCTTCCCGGCTGCAGAAGTTGAAATGCCACCATTCGCTGGACAATGCACGGAATCCGGCGGCTTTCATTACTTTCCTCAATAATATCCGGTTCTGACGTTCCGTTTCGGTGATTTTTCCGTTGCGTATCAGTTCGCCTTCTTCGGTGATGTGCGCTTCTACTCCAAGATGATCTACCTTTGTGCCCATAGGCAACGGTTGCCCCAGCGAGTCCTGAATGCTGATGTCTACCGCCAGGCCGTAATTATGAAGTCCGCCTCCACGGTTGGGATTGGAGACATATCTGTATTTGGAAGTTCCTTTGACCACATCCCACATTTTTCTCTGTACGGACATCGGACGTGCGGCGTCGTAAATAATGAGGCTGTAAGATGGATGCAGTGCCTTCAGTGTTTCTTGTGCTTTTAAGAGGGCATACGCCGCATGAGGATGCAGATAGGCTTCGGACAGGTCGTCATAAAGAATTTCTCCGGTGAAGTTATCCGCTTTTGTGTACATTAGGCTGATGGCGATGCTGTTGTCCAGCTCCGCTATATTTATTAGTCCCAGAGAATCCATGTAAAGAGCCATCGGGCTTTTCTGATGTCTTGGAATCAGTGTGCTGGCGGATTCATTTTTCTGCGAGGGGGATGTATAAATAGAATCTGCATCAATGGAGTCCGCATGAGCAAGGGATGTACAGTCGGATGCTGTACCTTCGGGGCTTGTATCTCCGAGTCCTGCGCACATAGAGTCTGTGCACGTTGTTTCGGTCTCTGCAGATGTCTTTGTCTCCTTATGCCCCGATACGCAGGAATACCCTGCCAGCAGAAAGTAAAAGACAGATAAACTATATTTCAGCATCATCATTACTCCTTTGGGTTTTGTGTGCCAAAGATACTTCTTTTTGAATTTAGCACCAATAAAAAGCCTTTTTTACGCTGTTTGTTGGATCTATATATCCTGCGCGTTGGACATATATGCCCTGCGTGTTGGATATATATCCCCTGTACGTTGGACATATATATCCTGTATGTTAGGTAACTATACCCTGCATGAACGGTAACTATACCCTATATGCAAGTATCGTTTCAATATCGGTGAGGCTATGCTGCGCCAGACTTTTGGCACACATTCTTCTGTGATTTATCCGGATTTTCAGCGGTTGATACTGGCTATTACTTTTTTCAGATTGGCCGTATTCTTCCATATTTCGAGTAGTTGCAGAATACGTTCATCCGTTACTCTGCTGTTATTGACAGACAGCAGTTCCGAATATATTTCCAGCAGCTTCTTCAGTTCCTTGACAGGCTGTTCCGGAAGTTCGGCAATCAGAGATGTAAGCAGCAGCTCCAGTTCCCGGTTGTGTAGTGGGCTGACGTTTATCATTTGCTGTTGTATCAAGTCGGTAAGTCTTTTCAGAGGTCCCCATCCGGTACGCTGGTGTGAACCCAGTATCCTGCCGATACGTGCACTGTCTATACATCCTGTGCTGACACGGTCCGTCCATATTCCGGCAGCATAAGAACGGGAAGTCTTGTCGGCTACCAGCATACAACTGGCTTCCAGCAGATAAGAGGTTTCATGCCATTCGTGCCTTAATTGGTGGAGTGCCTCTATGGTGGCTTGGGTGATACCAACTTCTCTCACTTCATTTAGCATCGGATCATAAATGGCACAGCGGATGCACCATACAAACAATGGTTCCGGTGTATTGGGAGCCAGCCATACAAGGCGGGGCAGATCGTTTTGTATATCGTCATAACGTTCTATCTGTGAATACATTTCCACCAGTAGTGGATGCGGATCATACGAGTGATAACTCACTCTCTCATCATACTTTCCTTTATTGACGATGTGGATGTTCTCCCCTTCCGGAACATTGAAACTAAGGGTTGAAGATGTCCAGTTTACCACTTTGTTGTGATAATCAGTATATGAATGAGGGGTTTGGAAAGTCCACCATGAGAAGTTTCCCGTCAGAAATTCGCGTGAGCTTTTGCTATAAGAGAAATCTTTAAATTCAGTATAAACCGTCTCCGGTGATTTGATCAATCCTGCTGTCATCCACCACGAAGGGTGGGCGAAGGGAGCTTGTGGAACTGCATCTTTTGCTTCCAGCAAGAAGGAAAACAAACTTTGGTATTCCCCTTCCAGTTCCTGAAGGACAGTCGGAAGGTCTTGCGAGGGATAATTATTCAATGCCATCCTCGACAGGGCTATCTGCATATCCATATCGTCCGGTTCGGCATTGGCCTGCTGATATTGTCCGAGTCTTTTTATCAGAACTATGGGGTCAATAAATGCAGGCATATGCGTAGGAGTGGATAGCATGGGAAGTCGGTTCTCGTTACTTTCCAAAAGGTCTAATGTCCGGCACAGTAATTGTTTGTGAATAGGAAATTCCGTTCTTTTATTACTCTTCTGGCGGATGGTTATCTTCTGCAGATTGCGATATCTCCACTGACCTTTCTGAAGTTCGTCCTTCTGCACCATTTTCTCATGCAGGGCGCTCAGCTCTTTTGCTTCTACGGGGAAACGCTTGATTAATAATTTTGCATAGTCGATAAGGAACGTTGCCATCATAGAATCCAATATTCCGTTGCGTGAACTTCCGCCATTGATAAGTAACTTATAGGCACGTTGAAGAACAGGTGTCCATTGGGTGATATGTTTCGCTTCCAGTTGCTCATTCCATTCTACCAACGCATTCAGGAAAAGGTCGAAGTGGTATAGCTCATTGGAATCTAGTATTTGGCTGGCCAGAAATATCAGGTCTTCGATGGAAGTAATTTCCTGTATCCGGTTGTCTTCCCGAAGGATGGGTGGCATCGGTTCATAGTCGAAGGAGGCGACACTTGCCTGCTCGTCAAGAGTAGTCAGCAAGACTTTATCGGTAGATAAAGTATCTGAAACATTGTCTTTCAGATAAGCTGCCAACTCTTTTTTAGTGCTGGTCAGCATTGTTTCTGCATAAGCAGAGAGTGCTTCTTTCAATGTGGGCGACTCTGTTTCTCCAAATGTTTGAATCAGTTTCACTATCTTGTTCTGAGTAGATTCGTCGCGACTCATCAACCCTTGTGCGGCAGCGCAACAGATGGTATCACGATATTCTTTTTTCTCTTTCGCCAGTTTGCTGAGAACCCCCAGCGTGTTTTGATGGACAGCTTTTACGTCCGAAGCGAAGAGGACAGTGGTCTGATCCAGAAAATCATCTGTCAGGAACAGTGGATGGCTGCACAGATTCTTCAGAAGACCGAGAATGATATTGATCGGACGGCTATGGGGAGAAGATAGTGTGGCAAACATCTCCGGCTGTAATGTCAGTTGTTCTTCAACGCTGGGACTGAGTGCCGTAAACATACCGGCAAACCAGCTGCACAGGTTCTTGTTAAAGTTCCGGTTGATTGCCAGCAAAGACTCTTTCAGTACACGCATACGGTCTAACTTTCCATTCTCGGTGAAGTGCTGGAATGTATAATAAGGATATCCTTTGGCCGGATTGGCGTGCCAGTTTTGCCCGCAGTCATATTCAAACAAATACCAAATGTGCTCGTTGATTGTAATATCCCGCTTTTCTAATACGGGGGTAGTGTGGATATAGTTAACGAGATAACCTGCTATCGTCTGCGGAGAGGGGGAAATGGTGAGAATACCCCTTTCTATCCAGTCCATCAATATCTCGTAGTCCATATTGTAGAAGCCTCCAAACTCCTTACCTTCGCCTTCAACGAAATAACTGTCCAGCCACGTAGGAATATGCCATGCGGCTATCTCGTTCAGATGCGCTGTGTTTATCCCCCATTCGTGTTTGCGAAATTCCTTGAGGGGAAAAATCACAAGGGCGGCAAGATCAATAATGTGATGCTGTCCCGACGTGGCACGCGTACCGTATGTCCTTTCTTCCAGCTGGACAAACTTATTATAGTATTCTTCCAATCGGCTGAGGCAAGGGATGAGGCTCTCCCGCTCCTCCTGTGTCAGTTTCTGCAGAAAAGGAATGATCTTCTGCCCTTGCTCTTTTTCTACTATCTCGGTAAGCTGTGTTTCTAGTGCAGTCATGGTTATAATTTTGATTGAAGGATATATGATAACAATATCCATGTTTATAAATTAGTCTACTTTAAATCAATTAAGATCACCTGAAATGATAAAAACCTGATACCAAGCAATATTACCTATTACTTATTACCTGTTACCTATTACTTATCACCTGTCTAATGCAGTAACTGCTTTTTTCAGATTAGCATTCTTTTTCCACATTTCCAGGCGCTCGCGGACTTTTTCGTCAGTTACGCAATGACCGTTCATGCGAAGCACTTCCGCGTAGAGTTCGAGTAATTGTTTTTGTCCGGTGACCGGATTGTCGGGCAATCCGCCGATCAATACAGTGAGTAACTCTTCCAGTTGTTGATTGTGAAAGGCGCTTCGTTTGTATATGCTTTCATACACTTCTGTGGTGAAGCGTTTTAGCGGAACAATGCCCATATTGATAATTCGTGCTACTATTTCTCCTAACCGGTGATTGTCTATTCTGTTGTTAGCGATGCCTTCCACCCATAGCTCCGCAGCGTATGAACGGACGGTTTTGTCAACAAAAAGCAGGCCTCCGCCCAGCAACAGTAAACTCATCTCCCGGAGCGGACAGTGAAAAGACAATAACATACGTAAAGCATTGGCTACACTGCGTTTGCTCTCTTCCTGCGGTGAACCGAAGTCCATGTAGCAGTTGATGATTTGTGCAACCAGTGGTTCCGGTTGGTTGGGGAAGAAGCTGAACAGACGTTCCATATAGTCGGAATCGCCTATATTGTATCTGCTGTTGATGACCAGATGTTCTTGCCAAAGCTGGTGGCTGTTGTGTTCTGCATATTCGTGCCACTTGTAGAAATCGAGCTGGAGCAGACGTACATCTGCTGCATATTGATTTTCTTTCTGTGCCGGTTCTTTCCAGCCGTAATTTCCTGTCAGGTAGTTGTGGGGCAGCGTGTTGCAGGAGAAGTTTTTGAATGCTTCAAATTCTGTATCCGGCTCTTTCACCAGTCCGGCTGCAAGCCAGGCAGATGGATGATTGTACGGTGGTTCGGGCTGAGTCTCTTTATCTAATAAAAAGAGACAAAGATGCAGATATTCATTATTTAATAATTGCCGGGCGACAGTAATGGCTTCTTCCTTGTCTTCTAAAGCGCAGCGTGCTATGGCCAGCTGAAAATCCCATGAACAAGGCTTTGCATTCGCTTCCTGATAAACGGCGAGCCGTCGTACAAGTTCGGTGGCCTGGATGTATGCCGGGATATGTGTCGGGGTAGAGAGTAAAGGTAATGAGTCGCCTTTTTTGATTTTACGGATTACTTCCAGCCACAATTGTTTGATAGGTTCAAAACAGGTTCTATTGCTGTAAGTTGGCTGCCAGTCTGCAAGACGCTTGAAAGCGCGTTCGTCGTAGGCTCCTCTGTTTGCGTCTATCCCTTTAAGTCTTTCTTCCAGGTGGGCGAAGATTTTACTTAGGAATCCTTGGTTGGCAGTGTCTTTTTGTGTCCATAAACGTTGATATTCCAGCAGGAAAGTGGCAAGAAAGCTCTCGTATACCGCCCAACTATTGATAATGATGTTGGCTGCCCGTTGGAATACAGGCTCCATCCGGCTGAAATCTTCTTCATCCAACTGAGGATGGAAGGCAATGAGGGCGGCAATCGTTGTGTCTGTTTCCCAACTTTCATTCATGTCGAACAGGCGGCTGAACTGGAACAGAAAATCTTCTTTATTGGCAGGAAACGGGATACGGTTGTCTTCCCGACAAATACGAACCTTTTCTTGGAAGGTTGTTTCGGGAAGGCCGGCTTCTTCCGCAGGCTGTTTCATGAAAGAAACAAGTATATCCTGTACGCTTTGGAACATCTCGGATTGGTAAGATAGCAATGCCTCTTGCAATGTAGAAGAGGATGCGTCTCCGTATTTTGATATAAAGCTGGCAGCTTTCTTTTGCAGGCTTTCATCTTTCTTCAGGAATAGTTGGCAGAGTGGGATGCAACACGCTTCTTTCATTTCGGGGTGCCCGGCAGCGATCTGCTCAAAAATGGAATAAATAGTAAGCAGTGAGTTTTTGGGGCTGGAAAAGAAAAGAGTAGTCGCACGCTCGATAAACTCCTGATAGTGGAACCCGCCTTCGGAGGCAATCTTTTTTAGTTGTTGTAACATCACATTCACCGGTTTGGTGTATGGAGAGGTGAACACTTGCATGATTTCCTCTTGCAGGGATATGAGTTCTTCAACCCTTGGCTGCAATTCTTCAAAGAGTCCGGCAAACCAATTTACCATGTCTTTTTTAAAACTTCGGTTGAAGGTGGAAAGTGTTGCTCGCAGAAGCCGCTTCCTGTCCAGATGTCCGTCGAGAGAGAAACGATAGAAAGCGGCGCTAAAGCTTTCATCCCGTGAGGTGGTCCCTTCTTTATAGGCTGTTTGGGCACGGTCATTATGATAACCAATGGATGATTCCAGTTCGAAAAGATACCAGATGTGTTCTTTCAGGGTGATTTCTCTTTTTAACAGTAAATCGCTGTTAAAAGTGTCTTTCCCTTTAGGAATGGAAGATCTGATACAGATATAACCGGGCAATATTTGTGCGATACGTTTTGGAGAGAGTTCTTGCATATAGCCCATATCTATCAGCTGCATGAGCTGTTCGTAGGATATATTGAAATTCAAGTAACTTTCCGCATCATTTATATACTCTGCCAGCCAACTGGGAGTATAAAGAGAAAGCAATTTGCAAAGTAAGTTGAAGTCTATGTGGTATCCCAGGTCCATTTCTCGTTTATTGCCACATACGAACTGTACGGCACCCAGAAAGCGTGCCCGGTGATGATCGCAAAAAGTTTCACTAAACTTCCCTTTTATCCATTGCAGTTCCCGGATAGTGGGCAGGAGTTTTCTCCGTTCTTTCACTGAAAGTTCTAACAACCTTTTGATAAAAGGTATCAATATCTTTTCTTCTTTCTCCGGAGTATCCACATAAGTTTTGGATAATTTCTCCAACTCGCGTTTCAGCTCTTCCATTGTACAAGTTTCTTTACTGCCAAAATATGTTTGCAGGCTCCCCGTTCTCCCTGATTGCCGCTAAACCAGGTACAGGTGCAGCGTTCTTTTTCACTTTCCCTGTCCAGTATAACCGTATGTCTTACTCCTCCGCTCCCTGCAACACGTGCTTCTGTCCGGTTTCCGTCATTTGATATAATTTCCACTTTCTCTTCTTCCAATAGCTTCTCGGCAGCCATCATACGCGGATTGAGACTCAGGATGCGCTCTGTCTTAAAAGGCAGGCGACGATAAAAGAAGCTATTCTCATCCAAGTCGAATCCCAGTAACCCCATAGCTGCCAGTCGTGCGGACAAAGAATCCACTTTATCGAGATCAATGTGCTCCTCAATAGCGAAAAGAGTGGGGTTGAACTGCTGGTTGGCGTAACTGTATTTATCCATCGCTTCTATCCATTTCTCCGGTACGTCTTCAAGCAGAGCGTCCAATGCCGCACCTTCTCCTGAGAATCCGCGCCAACATTCCCGCGACAGGGAAAGGCTGAAACGAACCGGACCGAAATAGAGTTGCCAGATGGTCGATTGCATCGTCGGATGAACAAAGACTCTCAACTCGTCGGCAAACGGTAACAGGGGTTCGAGCAGGCGCAGACGATGTACTCCTCCGATACAAACGGCATTCAGACTTTTCACCGGTGAAAAGGCAGGTTTTTGTCCGCGCATCACCAAATAATAGTCACATTTCACGGTTCCTTTGGGGAGTGTCTGAAAGAGTTGCAAAGTCTGTATGCGATTGAAAGAATACATCCGTTCGGCAACAGACTGGTAAATCTGTACCGTGGTCAGCCCCTTTATCCATTTTACGGGTAGCGGTACTTTGCGTTCTATTACTTTTTCACCTTTATTGTAAAGCCCCACCTCTTTAGGGCCGACTGACATCACTACTTTTTCTTGTTTGCTGATGCTTCCCAGTGCAGAAATCATACCGGCATTGAAGTCAACATTCGTTGTTCCGTTCTCCAGGAACTCTCCGTCGTGTCCGTCGGGCAGTACATCGACTCTGGCATATACGCCTGCACAATTCGAAAATCCTTCAAAGCGTAAACGCTCATTTCCTGCTGTCACAATCGGGTCTTTCAGCATGGAAAGCTGGGCAGGAGTCAGATTAAAACTGGATTGTACCACGTTGGACAACGCGATGAGGCAACGTGCCGTCATATAAGGTTGTGTCAATCTGCCCCAAAAGAAGCAGGGAGCTTCTTTCTTTTCTATTTCACTGTATTTTGCCAGAAATAGCTCGTCTTGACCGGACGAGCGCTGTAGAGCAGACGGAACAGCGTATTGATAAGAAATAGTATCAGTCATAGATGAATAAATAAGTGCTTGTTGGATATTTCCCAAATATAGAAATTAAATCTCAGAGTGGAAAGTTGTTGAGTAGTTTACTCTGCTTACGATGCCGGAAATGTGGTTTTATAAGGTGAAATATTAAAGGTTATTAGCTCCGCTTGTGCGTTCTGAATACGAAAATTAGTGTTCGCTTTTATGGAATGTTTTTAGTTTTAATATGAATGCTCGTTTATTGTATGATGTTGATAAATAAATAGTTATCTAATTATTAAAAATTGTTTTTAATAGTTTTAGATAGATCTTTATATCTAAATAAATTATTTTTAATAACTACAATTATATAGCTTTTTTATATATAATGGGGAAATAATATTTTTGCGGTGAAATATTACTTTCACATTAGATAGAACTAATAAGTGTTATGAAATATAGATTAAGAAAAGGAAGCTGTTTGTGAAAATCGCTCCAATATTGTTTGTTTTGTTTGTGTTATCCCATTTTGGTGCCAAGAGTGGTTTTCAAAATGGGATTTTTTTTAGGACTCAAAGATGCCCCTTATCTAAAGTTTCTCGAATGATACCCGTTTATATGTCTCTTCCTTATCTTTAAAATTATAAGTTTAATAAATACTTTATTCTGCCATTATTTATATGTGGAATCTAAGGCTCTGTACGTAGTATTATTTTCTGTGAGAATTAGTATATTCTCATATTCTTTGGCTATGGAGCAAAATCTCTGAAAGGAGGCGAAAATTAAAGGAAGTAATAGATCCGAATCAGATGTCGAATATATATAAAAAAAGGTCGTAACAACTTATGTTACAACCTTTTTCGGTGGACCAGCCTGGGCTTGAACCAGGGACCTCCAGATTATGAGTCTGTTGCTCTAACCAACTGAGCTACAAGTCCGGTGTATCCATTTACTGGATGCGGTGACAAAAGTAGTATTTTCTATTGAAATATGCAAGTCTTCACAATAAAAAACTACGATACTTTCTCTTCTCAGAACTTATATTTGCGTTTCGGGTTCTTGGGGAACCAGCCTTTTTTCACCCGATCTTCCTGCTCAAAGACCTCTTTGATGGTCCAGAACGAAGAGAAGGCAAATACGCCTAACAGAGAAGACAGAATGACATTGTCGATGCTCAGCGATGCTGCGACACCTGCAATGCCTAGTATCAGGAATATCCACCAGCATTTGGTGCCCCAATAATATTCGGCCTTTACCACGACAGGGTGAAAAAGGCCGATAATCAAAAAGGTACAAATTCCGATAAATAACCCGGCAAGGTGATATTCATTCAGGAATTCCATTCTGTTATTTTTCTACGCGGATAGGAATTTCTTTTTTGATACTCTGTTCCAGAGAAATCAGTGTTTCTGTTGCAACCACACCCGGTATTTCTTGCATTTTGTTATTCAGCAAATCCATGAGATGCTCGTTGTCGCAAGCGTAGAGCTTGGTCAGCATAGTGTAAGGACCGGTCGTGAAATGGCATTCTACGATTTCCGGAATCTTCTGCAATTCGGCCACCACTGATTTGTACATAGAACCTTTTTCCAGTTTGATTCCAACGTATGTACAAGTTCTGTAACCCAGTGATTTCGGGTTCACATGATAGCCTGAGCCTACGATGACGCCCAAGTCAATCAGTCTTTGTACGCGTTGATGGATAGCTGCACGTGACACTCCGCATTCGGCTGCTACGTCTTTGAAAGGGATGCGGGCATTCTGCGAAATAATCTCTAGAATCTGCCTGTCGAGGTTGTCTATTTTTTCCATAATAATAAATTATATTTTCCTGTTGTTATCAAATAGTAAGCAAATATAGAGATTTATTTTAATTATTCTTCTTTTACGGGAAAAAAAATAGGAAAAAGCAAAAAAAAGGAGTGCAAAGACTTTGCACCCCTTTCCTTTTTCTATTTAGAAAGATACTTTCTTATTTCTTATCTTTTTCGATACCTACCAGCTCAACTTCGAAAATCAAAGTAGAGAACGGTTTGATCTGTCCTGATTCTCTTGAACCGTAAGCGAGTTCTTGCGGGATGTAAAGTTCCCATTTAGAACCTACAGGCATCATAGTCAGCGCTTCTGTCCAGCCTTTGATTACTTGGTTGGCACGGAAAGTAGCAGGCTCGTTACGTTTGTAAGAGCTGTCGAATTCTGTACCGTCGATCAAAGTACCTTTATAGTTCACTTTCACTTTGCAAGTGTCAGCAGGAATTTCACCTTTACCTTCAGTGATCACTTTGTACTGCAATCCGCTTTCAGTAGTTTTCACACCTTCTTTAGCTTTGTTTTCAGCAAGGAATTTTTCACCGGCAGCTTTGTTGTCAGCATATTTTTCTTCCATAGCTTTCGCTTTGATAGTTTCCATAGCTGTGCGAGTATATTCCTGAGCAGCTTCCATAGTCATCACGCCACCTTTTTCCAGTGTACCTGCGATGAAACCGGCTAAGAAGTTGTCTTTGCTGATTGTTTTGGTAGAGTCACCAGCGAACAGTTCCTGGTTGATACCTTTCATCATCTGATTGCTGATCTGCTGACCGATCTGAAGACCTGCCATGTAAGCGATGTCTTTCTTGCTAGTTTTGTTTGCACCTTCGTTCAAACCTTTGATGAATTCTGCCATGTATGCAGTATCAACGTCCAGACGGCCTGTCAGATAGCCTTTCAGACCTTGAGTCTGGGCCATACCGATAGAGTAAGACAGTGAGTCGATGTCTGTTTTCAGATTTGCTTTAGGAGCTTGAGCTGTACAAGAAGCAAGACTTGCAGCAGCGGCGATTGCCATAAAAATACTAACTTTTTTCATTTTGCTTTGAAATTTTTTATTTATAATACTTCGAGTAATTCTACTTCAAATACCAATGTGCTGTGGGGAGGAATCATTTCTCCGGCACCTCTGGCGCCATAAGCAAGGTCGGACGGAATATAGAGTTTCCATTTGGAACCTTCGGGCATCAGTTGCAATGCTTCCACCCATCCCGGGATTACCTGATTGACGCCGAATACAGCCGGTTCTCCGCGCTTGATAGAACTGTCGAACAGTGTACCGTCGATCAGTGTGCCTTCGTAGTGGCATTTTACCTGATCGGTAGCTTTCGCTTTTTTACCTGTGCCTTCGTTGATCACTTCGTATTGCAGTCCGCTGGGCAGCGTAACCACGCCCGGTTTTTTCTTGTTTTCTTCGAGGTAAGCTTTTCCTTGTTCGATGGCGGCAGCGCCCATCTTAGCTTCCAGTTCTTCGAAATACTTGTTCACTATTTCGCGGGCTTCCTGATGGCTGATAGCCGTCTGATTACCTTCCAATACATCTTTAATTGCTTGTGCAAAGTCATCTACGGCGATGCCTTTTGCACCCATGCTTAATAAGTTTTGACCGATTCCGAGGCCAATAGCGTAACTGAATTTATCCATATAATGTTTTTGTTGAAGATCGAAGCATATCACCTTCATGGTTTTAGCTTTCAATCAATTGCAAATTTATGAATCGCAAAAGTACACGTTTTATTTGAATGATTTAGCATTTAGTATTTAAAAATTCTTATATCCGTAAAAGTTAGTCTCTTTTCTTTAAGGAATTAATTCCTTCATTCCTAAGATTTAATCTTTGTGTTCTTATTGTTTAAGTTCGTTTATGCTGGAATTTATTCGTCTGACTATAGTTAAACTTGCGTCTGACTACAGTTGAATTATCGTCTGACTATAGTCAGACGAAAGAATTACTATAGTCAGACGAATAGATTTTAGTATATCCGGCAGTAAGTCTTCATATGGACGGTATTAAATTCTTGTATACCTTGGATTAGATTATGGGGGCGGAAGTCTTCTTTTATTCAATGATTCTGATTACATTTGTATATCTTTAAATAATAAGGAGGAGCGGTTATGAAGAATCTGGTAGTATTGACAGGTGCGGGCATGAGTGCCGAAAGTGGAATCAGCACATTTCGCGATGCGGGCGGTTTGTGGGATAAATATCCTGTGGAGCAGGTAGCTACTCCCGAAGGATACCAGCGTGATCCGGCATTGGTGGTTAACTTCTATAATGAACGAAGGAAGCAATTGCTGGAAGTGAAGCCGAATCGCGGACATGAACTGCTGGCGGAACTGGAAAAGAATTTCAATGTGACGGTTATCACACAGAATGTGGATAATCTGCACGAACGGGCAGGAAGCAGCCATATCATTCACCTGCATGGTGAGTTGACAAAGGTCTGTTCCAGCAGAGACCCGTATAACCCTCATTATATAAAGGAACTGAAGCCGGAAGAGTATGAAGTGAAAATGGGAGATAAGGCCGGTGACGGAACTCAGTTGCGTCCTTTTATTGTCTGGTTCGGAGAGGCGGTGCCGGAGATTGAGACGGCTGTCCGATATGTAGAGAAGGCGGATATATTCGTTATCATCGGCACATCGCTCAATGTATATCCTGCGGCGGGTTTGCTGCATTATGTACCGAGAGGAGCAGAGGTGTATCTGATTGATCCGAAGCCGGTGGACACACATACTTCCCGTTCGATACATATCCTTCGGAAAGGAGCTTCTGAAGGGGTGGCGGAACTGAAACAACTGCTTATTCCAGCTCCGTAGCAAAGATATGATTATTCCGGAGTGTTTCCGAAATTTCGAGTGCGGTGATATTGCTGCACTCGATTCTTAATACCTTCTCCCAGTCCTCGAAATCTACATTCCATCGGGTGATTTGTGGGAACTTTGCCAGGAGACTTCCGATGAGCTTGATGTCGCGTCTCTTCGTGATGGAGGTCCGAAAAATTAGAATCTGATTTTCCATGTCTTTTAGGTGTTTATTCCTGTGAACGAAATTCACGGATAGTGATATTGAAATGTTGCTTAAAGTTGCGGCTGAGGAGCGATAAACTGCTGAAGCCACAACGACCGGCTATTTCCGTCGCAGATAGTTGCCTGTCATTCTGTAGTAGCAGCGCTGCTTTTTCAATCCGGGTGCGTTTGATGTATTCCGTCGGTGTTTCGCCCGTCAGAAACGTGAAAACGCGATGAAAGTGGAAAGGAGAAAAGCATGCGATTCCTGCCATCTTATGCAATGATAGAGGTTGGTCTATGTTTTGATGAATATATTCGGTCACTTTATCGATCCGTAATTTATATTCCTGCCTATTTATTTCTTTCGTTTCCATTTTGATGCAAAATAAAGAATAATAAGAGCCGGAGAGTTGTCCTATCTTGCTAACTTCTCCGGCAAATAATGATTATCTTTTTTGTCCTATATAGAATACGTAGCCATAGTAATCTTTATATTTACTATACAGACTCCGTTCGTACTGCTGACCTTCCATGAAATCCAAGGCGGTTTTGTTTCCCGCATGTTCTTTCATGAATGTCTCCCGTACTTCATCTTGTGGGGCAAAATAATGCTCTGTCCAGCAGTTCTCCGGTAGTATGAAGTGTGCTGTCGGAGTATATCCGGCTTTTTCCATCTTGTCAATACACGTCGGGATTACGCTGATCTCCGGATAGGCGTCCATCCAGAAGTCTTCTATTTCCGCAGGACGTTCCGAAGTGAACCAGGATGCTTCGCTCACTGCGATGAATCCGCCTTTTTTCAGGTATTTGTTCCATTCGTTCATCCCACGTTCGAATCCTATATTGTAGATTGCTCCTTCCGACCAGATCAGATCGAGTTCCTCATTTTGAAACGGGAGGTTATCCATTGACCCGGTGATTCCTTTTACTCTGTCGGAGTAATTGGCTTTCGCCGCATTCTCATTGAATATTTCGATAAAATCGGGAAAGAGGTCTATGCCCGTAATCTGTCCTTTCACGTAGTCAGCCAGAAACAGCGTCTGACCGCCTGTGCCGCAGCCGATATCGGCAATCTTTGCGTTATCGGTCAGTTCGTTGATGAAACTTACAGCTTTATGTGTGGCTTCCGGACTTCCGGGACCTTGACGTTTCAGTAATTTGAAATAGTTGCATATAAAAGAAAAGTCGAAATCGTGTATAGATGTATTATTGTTACTCATTGTCTTTAATGTTTTAAGTGTACGACAAATGGAGGCATACGAGGATGCTTAAAACCATTTGAGCCTACAAACGTTGTTATTTTTAGAAAATAGAAATCAACTCTGGCATGAATATGCCGGAGAAAATGTAAGGGATAATCTGTAATGAGAGGAAGACTTACAGATTATTTACAGAACGGGATCCTTGCGGAATGTAAATGTGATAAACATCCAATTATTCTTTTTAGTTTGTGGCAAAGATATGGTTTTAACCTAAAAACACCATTGATTTTTCCTTGAAAAAATACTGTGGGACTGTATTTTAGCAAGAATCGTCAAATGAATAAACTGCATTTCGGCTAGAAGGGTATAAATTAAAGAGATTCTTAACCAATAATTATGTTTTTTTTGTATTTTTGCTACCCGCAATATAATTATGTGTAAAATGTGGCGAAGAACAATAACCTTTCTCTTAAGTCTTTTACCTATGGTGATGGCGGAAGCCACTAACCATTATTTTAAACATTTGGGAGTATCTGATGGGTTATCCCAAGTATGTATCCCGTCTATTTATCAGGATGAGTTAGGTGCAGTTTGGTTAGGAACTACTGAGGGACTGAATAGATACAACGGTAAGGACGTAAAAGTATTCCAGCCTTCGGAAAGTAATAATGAACTGACTAATAATGAGATTAATGAATTATGCGGAGATAAGAACGGAAGAATGTATATTCGTTCGGGAAACGACCTGATTAAGCTGGATATTAATACAGAGCGGTTCACTTGTTTACGGCAGAAAGGTGTGTTTGGACTGTTTTGTAAGAAAGATACTCTTTGGGTAAGTTGTGCGGATGGTATTTATTATTATACAGGACAGGGCACAGAGTTGACGTTCTTTGCTCGTGTGCAGAAAGGTTTTGTGGGGAGGGCCCTCTATGTAGACAAAGAGACTGTGTGGGTTGTTACCAGAAAATACTTAGTATCAATTTCACGTGAAGACCCTCTTCAACAAAACATATTACTTACCCTTGATAAGGGGAATTGTATTTTAGGCGATAGTTTCGGAAATATATGGGTGGGAGCCTGGAATGGATTATACCGTGTTTCTCCAGATCGGAAGACTACCGCTTACGCTAGTCATTCAGGAATGGGCGAGTTATCCGATAATCAAGTCCGGTGCGTACTGGAAGATGATTTTAAGCATATTTGGGTAGGTACGTTCAAGGGGATCGATTGTTACGATCCGGTTACAGATACATGGAGTCATTATACGCGTTATGGAAGTTCTTCAAATTCTTTAAGCCATACTTCTATTCTCTCTCTTCATAAAGATATGCAAGGTAATATTTGGGTCGGGACTTATTATGGAGGAGTGAATGTATTTAATCCCGACAAGAATAATCATAGCTTTTATTGTGCCGAACCTTTACGTGAAGACTGTCTCAGCTTTCCGGTAGTTGGTAAAATGACTGAAGATAGTGCAGGAAATGTGTGGATCTGTACTGAAGGTGGAGGGTTGAATTGTTATCATGGGGATACTGGTGTTTTCTCCCGATATATGTATCAAAAAGGAGACCTGGGGACATTAGGGAGTAATAATGTCAAGTCGGTCTTCTATAGAAAGGAAAATAATCGATTGTATGCGGGGACTCATTTAGGAGGATTGTTCGTTCTGGATTTAAAATCGAATAAAGGACATACTCTCCATCATGTAAACGGTGACCCTACCTCATTACCCCATGAGATTGTGAATGATATACAGGAGTATAAGGATGGCATTGCGATGTTGACACAAGGTGGCCCTGTGTTTTTTGATCCGGTGACCGAGAAATTCTCACCGCTTACGGATGATGCGTCGATTCAGAAATTGATCAGTAGGGAATATGCTTTTGAAACGTTTCTGATCGATAGCCGGCATCGTATGTGGCTGGCTGTTGGTGGCGGAGGGATAGTGTGCGTAAACTTATCTTCTTCAAAAGTGACTCAATATTTGGCTGATACCGAAAAAGACACATTGACGGTAGGGAAATTCAAAACCGTGCATATCTTTGAAGATAATAAAGGAGATATCTATTTTAGTACGATTGGCTCGGGAATATTCAAGTATCAGGAGAAACAGAATACTTTCAAGTCTTACGGAACTACCAATGGAGTACTTCCGAGTAATTATTGTTATTATATTTGTGAGTCTGCCAGGGATAATTGTCTGCTTGTTTTGCATGGGAAAGGACTTTCGATCTTTGATCGTGAAAAAGGGGTTACAGAAGAGACTTATCACTTGTTTCGTCAGACTTATAATTTGGGATCCGCTTTATATCGAAGTAAAAATGGGATTATTTATATAAGTGGTACCAATGGATTGGCTATGTTTCAAGAGCGATCTTTTTATGAATCTCAGGTCAAAAGCTTTTTGAACTTTGATAAATTGTTTATCTTCAATGAAGAAATAGCTCCTGGTGATGACTCCGGTATCCTGACTGAAATATTGGCGAAAACATCGGATATCTTTTTAAGCTATCAGCAGAATAACGTAACGGTGGAATTTGCTACTTTTAATTATAATAGTGACCGTAATCGTTTGTTTGAGTATTATCTGGATGGTTTCGATAAAGTGTGGACCCAAACCTCCGGCACTACGGTGACTTACACCAATCTGCCTCCCGGAGATTATACGCTTAAAGTCCGTTCGATGGAAAATAAGGAGAGTCTGAAAGATGCAATCTGCTTGAATATACATGTTTCCGCTCCTTTTTATGCTACCATCTGGGCATATCTGTTTTATTTCCTTTGTCTGACTGTATTGATGGTCGCATTTATCCGTTTTAAAACACGGCAGGCGGCTTTGAGATCTTCATTGGAGTTTGAACGAAAAGAAAAAGAACGGATTGAAGAACTCAATCAAGTAAAATTGCGCTTCTTTACTAATATTTCTCATGAATTTCGTACTCCATTAACGCTTATTCTGGGGCAAATTGAGGTATTGATGCAAATGGATTTGGGTGCAACTGTCTATAATCGTATTCAGCGTATATATAAAAACGCCTGGCATATGCGGAATTTGATATCCGAGTTGCTCGATTTTCGTAAACAGGAGCAAGGTTATTTGAAACTCAGAGTCGAAGAGCAGAATCTGGTTACTTTTACTCGTCAGATTTATATGTGCTTTTATGAATATGCACAAAAAAAGGAGATTACATATCGCTTTGATTCTGTAGAAGAAACGATTTCTGTCTGGTTTGACCCGATACAATTACAGAAAGTTATTTTTAATTTATTGTCGAATGCTTTTAAGTATACATCCAATAAAGGAAATATAACTGTAGAAGTAAGGAAAGTAGCTTCGCAAGCTATAGTTTCGGTATGTGATACGGGTATTGGAATTCCAGTAGAACATATTTCGAAGATATTTGACCGGTTCTATCAGACGGATAATGCCTCTTCCTCCTCCTCTTTTACTTTGGGGACAGGTATCGGATTGGCGTTGGCAAAGGGAATTATGAATATACATCATGGAAAGATTGATGTAGAAAGTACTGTTGGCGAGGGTACTAAGTTTATCTTGTCTCTGCCTTTAGGAAACCGACATTTCAGTGATGAAGAGATGGCTGTGACGGAAGGGCGGGAGTCACTTATCATTTCAGAAGTTTCTGTATCTTCTTATGGACAGTTGATGGCGGAAGAGATAAAAGAACCTGAATCGCAGAAAAACATAGATGAAGAAGATAAGCCTACGATTCTTTTGGTAGATGACAATGCCGAACTATTGTCCATGCTGGAAGATATATTCTTACCGATGTATAATGTATATACTGCGTGTAATGGACGCAAAGGACTGGAGATGGCACAACAAATACAACCGGACTTGATTGTAAGTGACGTGATTATGCCCGAGATGTCGGGCAAAGATTTGTGCTATAAAATCAAAACCAATGTAGAGCTTTCTCATATTTCTGTCGTTCTGTTGACTGCACAGACTTCTGTGGAATATGTTGTAGAAGGTCTGATGTTTGGAGCGGATGATTATATAACGAAACCGTTCAATATAAAGGTATTGGTGGCCCGTTGCAATAACTTGATAAAAAACAAGAAACGCCTGATTGCACATTATGCGGGTAAGGTTATTACGGAATCTCCTGTAGCGGAAGCTATTAACGAGAAAGATAAAGAATTGCTGACGAAATGTGTAAATATTGTCAGAGAGAACTTTGAGAACCCTGATTTTGATGTTACTGCGCTTGCTTCTGAATTGTGTATGGGACGTAGCAAATTATATATGCAGTTTAAACAAATGACCGGGTTGACTCCGAATGAGTTTATCTTGAAAGTGAAGCTGGATGAAGCTATGTCTTTGCTGACGGATCATCCGGAGCTAAATATATCAGAGATTTCCGTTCGGCTCGGTTTTTCTTCTCCCCGCTATTTCAGCAAATCCTTTAAGGCCTTTTTCGGAGTTGCTCCGCAAGGAGTCAGGAGTAAAAAGGAGTAGTTGTTTCATTACCTGACTTCTCAAGTATTAATACCTGGCATGTCAGCTATTAATATCCGATAATTCAGTTGTTAATACTTGGCAATTCAGCTGTTAATATCTGACAATCCAGCTATTAATCCCCCAAATGTCTACCTATAGGTTCCTATAGGTTGGATAACATCATTTGTGCAGAAAAGAAGGACGATGTATCCAAATCTTCCATAATAGGTGTCCAAATTTTCCATGTGGATGTAAAAATGTTCTTTTTGTAAAATTAGTGTTTATAGATGTAATATAGGTCTCATATTTTTGCAATGCTTTCATTCTGTTTTAATACAATAGAATCAAAGACAATAAAATAAGTATGAAGAACACAATAATTTATCGCATGAAAAGCAGATTACTAACATTACTCTTACTATTAGTTACTATCAGTTCTGTAACTTTGGCTCAAGAAGTTAAAAAGGAAATTCCTTTGAAATATGGAGCGACAAACGAAGGTAAACGGCAGGACCCTGCTATGCAGAAGTTCCGTGATAACCGTCTGGGTGCTTTTATCCACTGGGGGCTTTATGCTATCCCCGGGGGAGAATGGAATGGAAAAGTATATGGCGGAGCTGCCGAATGGCTGAAAAGCTGGGCAAAAGTTCCTTCGGATGAATGGATGAAACTGATGGACCAATGGAACCCCACGAAATTCGATGCAAAGAAATGGGCAAAGATGGCCAAAGAAATGGGTACTAAGTATGTCAAGATTACGACGAAACATCATGAAGGTTTCTGTCTGTGGCCTAGTAAGTATTCTAAATATACTGTAGCAAATACCCCGTATAAGCGTGATATATTAGGTGAATTGGTGAAAGCCTATAATGATGAAGGCATTGATGTACATTTCTATTTCTCTGTAATGGACTGGAGCAATCCGGATTATCGGTATGATATTAAATCAAAAGAAGATAGCATCGCGTTCAGTCGTTTCCTGGAATTTACTGACAATCAACTGAAAGAACTGGCAACACGTTACCCGACTGTTAAAGACTTCTGGTTTGATGGTACGTGGGATGCCAGTATTAAAAAGAATGGTTGGTGGACGGCTCATGCAGAACAAATGTTGAAGGAACTCGTTCCGGGTGTTGCCATCAATAGTCGTTTGCGTGCTGATGACAAAGGAAAACGTCATTTTGATAGCAATGGTCGTCTGATGGGAGACTACGAATCCGGCTATGAACGTCGTTTACCTGATCCGGTGAAAGATCTCAAAGTTACACAGTGGGACTGGGAGGCTTGTATGACTATACCCGAAAATCAATGGGGATACCACAAAGACTGGTCATTGAGCTATGTGAAAACTCCGATTGAAGTCATTGACCGCATTGTACACGCTGTTTCCATGGGTGGAAACATGGTTGTAAACTTCGGGCCTCAGGCAGATGGTGATTTCCGTCCCGAAGAGAAAGCGATGGCTACAGCGATTGGTAAGTGGATGAATCGTTATGGAAAAGCAGTTTATGCCTGCGACTATGCCGGATTTGAAAAACAAGACTGGGGATATTATACACGTGGTAAAAATGATGAGGTTTATATGGTAGTATTTAATCAGCCTTATAGCGAACGGTTGATTGTAAAGACCCCGAAAGGCATTACAGTAGAAAAAGCCACTTTGCTGACTACCGGTGAAGATATCACTGTTGTTGAGACCACCCGCAATGAATATAATGTATCTGTTCCTAAAAAGAATCCCGGTGAACCTTATGTAATTCAGCTGAAAGTTCGTGCAGCCAAAGGAACAAAAAGTATTTATCGGGATGCTTTAACATAAATGATAAAGAAACGATTCTATGAAGTTTAAATATATACTCATTTTATCAGCGCTTATCGGACAGATTCTTTCACTCTCTGCCCGGGAAGTGACCTCTTTCAATGAAGGATGGCTATTCAAACGGGGGCCTTTTTCACAGGACCCGCCGAAGGTCGTTGCTCAATGGAATGCGGATTGGGTAACTGTAAACCTGCCTCATACTTGGAACGCTAAAGATATGCAGGTAAAAGCTGATTCCTTTTATGAAGGAGTTGGTTATTACAGAAAGACGCAATTCTTTGGCAAAGAATTGAAAGGAAAGCGTGTATTTCTTCGTTTTGAAGGTGTGGGTGCCAACACAGAAGTGTATGTCAACGGTAAACTTGTCGGAATGCACCGGGGAGCATACAGTGCCTTTGCTTTTGAAATTGGAACCGCATTGAAACTGGGAGCTGAAAATGAGATAATGGTAAAGGCGGATAATGCTTCACGTCCCGATGTAATTCCGGTGAATCATCATCTTTTCGGGGTTTACGGAGGTATCTATCGTCCGGTATGGCTGATTGTTACCGGTCAGAATAACATTACAGTTACCGATTGTGCCTCTCCGGGTGTGTATATTACTCAAAAGAATGTCTCGAAACGCTCTGCTGATATCACTGTAAAAGTGAAGTTGGACAATGGAAGTCTTACTCCTGCTGATTTGGTACTAGAAAATACCCTCTATACGCAGGAAGGTAAGAAAGTCATTTCCCATCGTCTTCCTTTGGAACTCACTCCGCAGGGAACTCAGACTTACATTTCTACCTTTAAGCTGAATAAACCACATCTGTGGCAGGGACGTCAGGACCCTTATTTATATAAGGTCATTTCCCGCTTGATGGCGGACGGAAAAGTAATTGATGAGGTGGTACAGCCATTGGGTGTTCGCAAATATGAGATTGTGGCAGGCAAAGGCTTCTACTTGAATGGTGAGAAATACCCGATGTATGGGGTAACCCGTCATCAGGACTGGTGGGGACTGGGTAGTGCGCTAACCAACAAAGAACATGATTTCGACCTAGCTCAGATTATGGATATCGGAGCAACTACTGTCCGTTTCGCTCACTATCAACAGTCGGATTACCTGTATTCCCGTTGCGATTCTTTGGGATTGGTTATCTGGGCAGAGATTCCTTTTGTGAATCGGGTGACGGGATATGAAGCCGAAAATGCACAGTCTCAGCTTCGTGAACTGATTCGTCAAAGTTTCAATCACCCTTCCATTTATGTATGGGGATTGCACAATGAAGTATACCAGCCTCACGAATATACGGCAGGATTGACACAAGCTCTTCATAATCTGGCCAAGACAGAGGATCCTGACCGCTACACTGTATCTGTAAATGGTTATGGCCATGCAGAGCATCCGGTCAATCAGAATGCGGATATTCAGGGAATGAACCGCTACTTCGGATGGTATGAGAAAAAGTTGCAGGATATCGAGCCTTGGGTAAAAGGGCTGGAGGAGAAATACCCGTGGCAGAAACTGATGTTGACGGAATATGGTGCTGATGCAAATCTGGACCATCAGACAGAATATCTGGGTGATGCTCTGAACTGGGGAAAGTCTTTCTATCCGGAAACTTTTCAGACCAAGACCCATGAATACCAGTGGAGTATTATTGCAAAACACCCTTACATCATCGCTTCTTATCTTTGGAATATGTTTGACTTTGGTGTACCGATGTGGAGCCGTGGCGGCGTACCTGCCCGTAACTTGAAGGGGTTGATCACTTTTGACCGGAAAATCAAGAAAGACTCCTATTACTGGTATAAAGCTAACTGGAGCAAAGATCCCGTACTTTATCTGACCCAGCGTCGCAACATCGACCGCGAACGAAAACATACTTCCGTCACTGTCTATTCTAACATAGGTACACCGCAAGTGTACCTTAACGGAAAGGAACTGACAGGTATTCGCAAAGGTTATACTGACGTACACTATGTCTTGGATGATGTAACCTTGGAACAAGGTAAGAATACAATTAAAACCGTTGCAACATACAATGGGAAAGAATACACTGACGAAATTGAATGGAATTATACTGACGAGAAGAAGCGAAGCGCCGATTGGAGTGAAAACAAGGAAGAACACGCTGGTTGGTGATCGGAGACGTTTTTGTATGTAATTTGAAAAATATTGAATCTAAAATATAAAAGCCTATGAATGAAATGAGAAAGAACTTCTTTTGAATGGAAAACAAGTATTTATCATTAACTAATCTAATAATTTATGAAAATTGAAAAGTTTTATTTGTTTCTGCTAGCCTGCTTTGTCTCAATAGGAGCATATTCGCAAGATGGGCAACAGAAAATGGCTGGTGATGAAAAGAGTCAGCAGCAAAGTGATGCGAAAGTTAAGATCACCGGGCAGGTCTTCGATGAGAGCGGTGAAGGAATACCTGGAGCGAATGTTACTCTTAAAAGTAATCCCACCAGTGGAACTGTCACAGATCTGGACGGTAAGTTTATTTTGATGGCTTCTCCTCAAAAGGATGTACTGGTAGTCAGCTTTATTGGATATAACACACAAGAATTTCCACTGAAAGGGAAAACAAACGTTACCATCCAACTCTCACAAAACGTAAATGAACTGGATGCGGTGGAGATTGTGGCATTCGGAACACAAAAGAAGGAGAGTGTGATTGGGTCTATCACTACACTTTCGCCAAAAAGCCTTAGAGTACCGAGCAGTAATATGACAACTGCATTGGCAGGTCAGGTAGCCGGTATTATTTCTTATCAGACATCAGGAGAGCCGGGTGCGGACGATGCTAGCTTTTTTGTACGTGGTATCGCATCTTTCGGATTTAACACCAGTCCTTTGATTCTGATTGATAACATTGAATCTACGAGCACAGACCTGGGGCGCTTGAACCCCGATGATATCGAAAGTTTTTCAATCATGAAAGATGCCATGGCAACGGCCCTTTACGGTTCGAGAGGAGCCAACGGTGTCGTTTTGGTAAAGACAAAAGAGGGAGAGAGAGGAAAGACTAAATTTGATGTAAGAATAGAGGGAAGTAACTCTCGCCCGACAAGTAATATTGAACTGGCAGACCCTATTACTTACATGAAATTGCATAATGAAGCTATCTTAACACGTGACCCTTCCGCTCCTGTCATGTATAGTGATGATAAAATAGACAGAACTGTGCCGGGATCGGGTTCTATCATTTATCCCTCCAATAACTGGAGAAAGCAACTAATGAAGAATTCTACCTGGAATGGAAGAGCCAACATGAGTGTTAGTGGTGGAGGAAATTCTGCTACGTATTACGTGTCTCTGCGATATACTAAAGACCAGGGTTTGCTTAATGTAGACGGCAAGAACAACTTCAACAACAACATCAATCTTCAAACTTATCAGATGAGGGCCAACGTCAACATCAATGTGACCAAAACCACCCAGGTAAGAGTAAATTTAAGTGGAATCTTCGACACCTATGAAGGGCCTATTTATTCGGGATCGGATGTTTACAAGATGGTAATGAAGGCCAATCCTGTACTTTTCCCTGCCGTATATCCTACCGATGAGCAGCATAAGTATATCAAACACATTCTTTTTGGAAACAGTGATGACGGAAGTTATCTTAACCCGTATGCTGAAATGGTAAAAGGATATAAGGAATATGAGAATACGACTCTTCTTGCTACATTAGGTGTTACGCAGGACTTGAACTTTATCACCAAAGGTTTGAAATTCGAAGGTTTCTTTAATGTTTCTCGCAAATCATATTACGGTCAGACCAGGCAATATAAGCCATATTACTATGCTTTAAGTTCTTATGATTTTATGACAGAGAAATATTCTATCGAAAATATCAATCCTGACTCCGGAACGGAATACCTTGATTTTAGTCCCGGTGACAAGACTGTCAACAATGTAATGACCATCGAGACGAGAACCAGTTATAACCAGACTTTCGGAGATCATTCTGTAGGTGGTCTTATCGTTACTCAGTATATCGACAGTAAGAATCCAAACTACAAAACTTTACAGGAGAGCTTGCCTTCAAGAAATATGGGTGTGTCGGGACGTTTTACTTATGCCTATAGCGACCGATATTTCACGGAGTTCAATTTTGGATACAATGCTTCCGAACGTTTTGATAAGAAACACAGATGGGGATTCTTTCCGTCCGTCGGTGGTGGCTGGATGATTTCGAACGAACCATTCTTTCAACCGCTCAGTTCAAAAATTACAAAATTGAAACTAAGAGCATCATACGGTTTGGTGGGAAATGATAAGATTGGCAGAGTCGATGAGCGTTTCTTGTACCTGTCTAATGTGAATATGAATGCAGGTGGAGCATCTTTCGGATATGAAAACAAATATAGCAGACCGGGCGTAAATGTTTCGCGTTATGCTAACCCTGCCATTGGATGGGAAAAATCTCGTAAAGCTAATTTCGCATTGGAAGCTTCTTTCTACGGATTCGACCTGATAGCTGAATATTTCACAGAACATCGTACTGACATATTACAGAAAAGAGCCAGTATTCCGGGCGTAATGGGATATCAGGCAGACGTATATGCTAACATTGGCGAGACCAAAGGACATGGTGTGGATCTTGATTTAAAGTATCAAAAGAACCTTAACAAAAACGCTTTTTTGATAGTACGCGGAAACTTAACCTATGCGCATAGTGAATATCTGAAATATGAAGATAATACGTATGATAAGGAATGGTGGAAATACAAAATAGGCTATTCGCCCAACCAACAGTGGGGATATATTGCGGAAGGGTTATTTATAGACGATGCGGAAGTGGCCAACTCACCTGTACAGTTTGGTGATTATAAAGCCGGAGATATCAAATACCGGGATATGAATGGAGATGGAGTAATTAATTCATTGGATCAAGTCCCTATTGGACATCCGACTAGTCCGGAAATCAACTATGGATTTGGATCAACATTTAGCTATAAAGGTTTTGACATCAATTTCCAGTTCCACGGCTCGGCGCAGTCTTCTTTCTGGATTGATTATGATAAGATGTCTCCATTCTTTAAAGATCCGGATATGAAGCAGAAAACGAATAATCAATTAGTGAAATTTATTGCAAATAGTTATTGGTCGGAGAGTAACCGCGACCGTTATGCGACATGGCCCAGATTGTCAACTACTTCTGTTGCCAACAATAAAGAACGGAGTACATGGTTTATGAGGGACGGTTCCTTCTTACGACTGAAATTGGTTGAACTGGGATATACCGTACCTCAAAAAATTGTGAATAAATGGGGGATGTCCAATCTGAGGCTCTATATGTCTTCTACCAATCTTTTTGTTTTGAGTAAGTTCAAGGATTGGGATGTGGAATTGGCAGGTAATGGTCTTAATTATCCGTTACAACGTGTATTCAATATTGGTGTAAATGTAAGTTTCTAAAAAGAATGGTTATGAAAAAAATCAAAATATGTATATTGTCATGTTTGTCGGTGTTTATATTGACATCATGTGAACTGAATATCGTCCCGGATAACATACCGACCATTGAAGACCATGCTTTCGCTTTGAGAAAAGAAGCGGAAAAAGTCTTGTTCACTTGCTACAGGTATATGCCTAGTGACGGAAGTCTCAAAAATAATGTGGCTTTGCTTGGTGCCGGCGATTTTTGTATTTCCGATGTTTTCCGGAGCTATTTGGGAACCAGCGCCTGGTATATCGCTCAAGGATTGCAAAAGTCCGATTCACCATATTGTGCTCAATGGGGTAATTTATATGAGGGAATTGCTTATTGTAATATTCTGATTGAGAATATACATACTACACCGGATATGGATGATAGCGAGAAAAACAGATGGATCGGTGAAGTGGAATTTCTGAAAGCTTATTATCATTTCTATCTGATCAGGATGTATGGACCGATTCCTATTATGGACCGATATGTTCCGGTAAGTAGCAGTACGGAGGAAATGCATCCTTATCGGGAGACATTGGACAGTTGTTTCAATTATGTGACAGAAACTTTGGACAAGGTGATTGCTAATCCGGATGTTCCGGCTAAAATAGAGAATGAAGCTGAAGAACTGGGACGAGTGACTGTAGGTATGGCTAAAGCATTGAAAGCGAAAGTATTGGTGACTGCTGCAAGTCCATTGTTCAATGGAAATATGGATTATGAGGTAATTACAGATAATAGAGGTGTAAAAATCTTTAATCCGGTTAAAACGGAAGAAGAGAAAAGGCAGAAATGGGTAAAGGCTGCCGAAGCGTGTAAAGAAGCCATCACTTATCTCGAAGATTTGGGATTCGGTTTATATTATTTTGATGATCCCACTGTGGTCATGACAGAATCCGACAAGCTTATGATGAATCTGCGAGGTGCTGTCACCGAGAAGTGGAACAAAGAAGTGGTATGGGCAAACTCTCAGTCATGGGTAGGTTCGGGTTCTTACGACAACTATCAGATACAGGCAATGCCGCGTGACTTGGTTCCTGGCAGGAATGCTAAGAATGCTACGAACAGAACCAATCTGGGTGTTTCTCTTGGGTTGACTAACTCATTTTATACTAAACATGGGGTTCCTATAGAAGAAGATAAGACATGGGATTATGCTAATAGATTTGAAGTGCAGGCTCCCACGCCGGTGGAAGCTGAGCCCGGATATGAGAACACTATTATGCTGAATTATAAAACGGGAACAGTCAAATTGAATCTGGAACGTGAACACAGGTATTATGCCAGCTTAGGCTTTGATGGCGGTATTTGGTTCGGACAAGGAAAGACGGGACTTTCGGGTTTGTATTCGGTGAATGCGCGTAAAGGAGGAAATGTGTCTCCCATTCCGGCAGATCACTCTCAAAACCTGACTGGTATTTGGCCTAAAAAGGTGGTTAACTACAAGACGGTTATGTCTGATGCGGCTTCCGGATTTACATCGGTCACTTATCCGTTCCCTGTTATACGTATGGCCGACTTATATTTAATGTATGCCGAAGCCTTAAATGAAAAAGGAGAGGATTATGCCACAGTATTGCCATGGATCGATATGGTGAGAGAACGTTCGGGACTTCAAGGCGTAAAAGAAAGTTGGGACCAATATGTAGGAAACAGCAAGTATGCTACTCAGACTGGTCTACGACAAATCATCATGCAAGAACGTCGTATTGAGTTAGCATTTGAAGGACATTATTTTTGGGATGTCCGTCGATGGAAAACTGCGACAACAGAATTGACACAGCCATTGACCGGTTGGAAAGTTCGTTATGGAGAAACTGATGTAGATTATTATAGTGAGAACTTAGTGCTTATCAGGGATTTCACTCCTAAAATGTATTTCTGGCCTATTGATATCGGTGAGTTGAGAAAGGATCCTAATTTAGTTCAAAATTATGGTTGGTAAGTAATTAAAGTGACATTTGATTTATGAAAAAGATAATATACAGTAGCCTTTTAGTACTAGCCATCACATTGCTGCCTAGTGCTTGCGATAACGATAGTGATATGAATTCTCCCCATGGAAGTACGACTCCGCCTGAACAGGTAATATTGAATGGTGTAAAAAATCTGCCGGGGAAGTCTATAATCTATTTCACACAGCCCAGTGATAAAAATTTTCTTTATATGAAGGCTGTATATATGACAGAGATAGGAGAACGCTCGACCAATGCTTCGTATTTTGCCGATTCTGTAGTGGTGGAAGGATTTGAAAAAGCCGGCGAATATGATGTGAAGTTGTACTCTGTTAGTCCGGGAGAAGCCTATTCCGAACCTCTGGAAGTAAAAATAAATCCCCAAGAACCACCTTATATTACAGCTTATAAGGAGATGGAAATAAAACCGGATTTTGCAGGTATCCGGATAAAGACATCCAATACCAGCAATGAGACCCTTACTTTTTATGTATACCGGAAGGATGCTACTGGAAAATGGACGGAAGCCGGAGCTTTATATACAAAAAAGCAAGAGATTAATGAGCCCATACGTGGTATGGAAGCCGTTCCTTCAGAATTTAGTGTGGTGGTGAAGGATAGGTGGGGACATCTTTCTGAAAGTAAGGAGATATCTCTGACTCCATATTATGAAGAGGAAGTAGATAAGAAAAAAATGGGATACTTGGCCATTGGCGAATACAAAGGCTATCTGGCACCGAATGCTAATACCCCCAAGAATCTGTATGACGGAATTATTGGAAGCAATAATACTTTCATGACTCTCACAACGGCGGGATATGATTTTACCAAGCCGAGTTCGGTGACACTGGACTTAGGGAAGAAGTTTAAGCTCAGCCGTATGATTGTCTATGGAAGAAGAAATGGAACTGATTATTCATCTATATTTGATGGTCTGTACCCGAAAGAGATAGAAATTTGGGGACGAAATGATAATAATGTAACCAAGTTCGATCCGGAAAATGATGAAGGATGGGTGCGGTTATATCAAGGAGTATTGCCTAGAGCTGACGGCTCTGTTATTCCGGCAGCCGTTGTTCCGTTAACCGATGCGGATAAGGAACTGGCGAGGGACGGAAATGAACTTGAGTTTTCCGTAGATTTGGACGCATATAGATACGTGACGTTTGTTTGTATCAAGAATTATAATGTAGGAACGTCTCGTATCAATGTGGCGGAACTCACTTTCTTTGGAACGCCGGAGGATAAAATTACACAGTAATCGCTATATAAAAGACAAGTATTATGAAGAAATTTATATTTATATCAGTCAGCATCTTGATATTTTGTTCCATTATATCTTGCGAGTCAATGGATGCGACTTATAAGGACTTTGTTAAGGATGGTCCAATCATGTATCTTACACGATTATCGAAAGATTCAATAACCGTGCGTAATGGATGGGAAAGGGTACTGATTTCATTTCCGATAGTGAAAGACGGGAGATCTACAAAGATTGCTCTTGCATTGAATCAAAGTGATACTGTCAGATATGAGTTGGCCAAAAACAAGAGGACGGATATTCTTTTAGAGAATATGCGGGAGGGGTCTATCATTTTTTCTGCCTGGCTGGAAGATGATGAGTTGAATAAATCATTGGCTACAGACTTTACAGGAACCATTTATGGGACACAGTACCAGAGCTATCTGTTAAATCGTTCCATTGTTTCTAAGAGTATGCAGAGTGGTAATCTGGTCATCAAATATTCCATGTTGCTGGACAGCACATTAGTGGCATCCAGGCTAACTTGGAACAAGGGAGGAGAAGAAACAACAAAAATTTCTTATTATAATAAGGAAGGACAGGACGTTTTAGAAGATTTTACAGGCGATTCTTTTATAATGGAAACCTTGTATGCTCCGCAGGAAAACGTATTGGATAAAATCTGGTCGAAACCTGTTAAATATACGAAGTAGTCTGAATGGTCGGCCTGATTGTATTTTAAGGATGAGAAGGCGTGTCAAAAGTAACTAAAACTGGGGCTGACTAAAAAGTCGGCAGTATCTTAAATCTCCTCCTTCGGGAAGCTACCCTTTATACACAAGTATATATTATTTTTTTT
>DXOL01000061.1:0-9008 GCA_019412825.1 Bacteroides thetaiotaomicron
CCGGATCGCATTCCTTTTTTAATATATCCTTTATTGGGATAAACAATATCAAACACAATAACAAACACGAATACAGATGTGACTAGTACATTCAATAACAACAAAGAAACGTGATAAGGCCAAAGAATCAATAGAAACAAGATTCCTACAGCAATCATGTGAGACAGAGGAATCATACGACAGGTAACATATTTATATACACTGTTTGCCAACAGATAAATAATAGGACCTATTATCAATACAAACACGACTTCTGCCCCCATTTCCTGATCAGGATGGGCTACAATTAACTCGTCACCCACTGCACAAATAATCAGTGCACCAACTAACACAATATGAATGGCATTATAGATCAACCCCAATTTGCCCGGGTCTTTTACTTGTTGTATCTTTCGGCTACCAGCTTCGCTGCTAACATCAAAATAGACCCACCACATAGCCAGACTTCCAATAAAGGAAATTACAGCCGAAGCAATAACGAGAGGAGTCCACTCTTCTATATCACTCAAAGAAGCTCCTGTCATCAATAAGGTTTCTCCAAAAGCGATAATGACAAACAGCTGGCAACGTTCTACCAAATGATGTCCCTCTATCGTCCATTCCTTACTGCTATCAGAACGTCCCAAACGAGGCAAGGCAAAACCATGCATCGGAGCGGTGTAATCACAAACAGCTGCAATAATCCACAAAACAATTTGCCACTCCCCTTCAAGTATGGCTCCTGTAATCCAGAAAACGGCAGAAATACAGAACCATCCCATAATTCGCCTGAAGTTAGCGGAAAGATGATGATCCCCCAGCACAAAAAGAATGTAGAGCGTGCGCCCCGCTTGTATAAGCACATAGCAAACTGCAAAAACAAGTCCTCTATATGTAAAGGCGTATGGGATAGCTGCCGACATAACCAGTCCGATCAGCATACTGACAAAAAGCAGTATACGGATAGGTCGGGTGTCAGGATTAAACCAGTTAGTCACCCAAATAGTATGCTGCCACAACATCCATACAGCAAACCACAAGATGGTTTCTTTCAATAACCCTGCCCAAGTAAGGTTGTGGAGCAAATAATGTGAAAGTTGCGTGACCGAGAATACATAGATCAGGTCGAACAACAACTCTGAATAAGAGACGGAAGCTGTTTCCGTTTCTCTCTTCCTGAGTAAGGGATGGGGTGAATAAAACATACGGGGTTCCTTTAATATACCTATTAAGGAAACCCCGTAAAAGAGTATTTTGTTCAGAGCAGGTATTACATTCTCGAAGGTACCTCAATGCCCAACAAGCTCATTCCTAAGCGAACCACTTTTGCCACATTGGCAGACAGAGCAATACGGAATACTTTTACCGCCTCATTCTCTTCACGCAGAATACTGTAATCATGGTAGAACTGATTATATTCTTTCACCAGATCATAGGTATAATTCGCGATAATAGACGGACTGTAGTCTTCTCCGGCCTGTTTTACAACTGCCGCAAAGTCAGCAACCATCTGAATCAGTCCTTCTTCCTTCTCGCTCAGCTCGATACCAGCAGGAATCTGTTCAGGTATCACAATTCCGGATTCAGCCGCTTTACGAAGCACAGACTGAATACGGGCATACGTATATTGAATGAACGGTCCTGTATTACCATTGAAGTCGATAGACTCTTTCGGATTGAAAGTCATATTCTTACGGGCATCTACTTTGAGAATAAAGTACTTCAAAGCACCCAGACCAACAATACGGGCAATATCATCCGCTTCTTCCTGTGTCAGACCATCCAGTTTTCCGAGTTCCTGCGAGGTTTCTTTGGCAGTCGATACCATCTCTTCCATCAGGTCATCAGCATCAACAACGGTTCCTTCACGGGATTTCATCTTACCTTCCGGCAATTCTACCATACCATAAGAGAAATGTACAAGACCTTTACCCCATTCAAAACCGAGCTTATCCAACAGGATGGAAAGTACCTGGAAGTGATAATTCTGTTCGTTACCAACGACATAAATCATTTTATCAATCGGATAATCGGCGAAACGAAGTTTGGCAGTACCGATATCCTGCGTCATATAAACAGAGGTTCCGTCGCCGCGAAGAAGCAGTTTATGATCCAGCCCCTCGGCAGTCAGGTCAGCCCAGACAGAGCCGTCTTCTTTTTTGAAGAAAAAGCCTTTTTCCAGTCCCTCCATTACTTTCTCTTTTCCTTCGAGATAAGTATTGGATTCATAATATATCTTATCGAAGCTGACACCCATTTTCCGGTAAGTCTCATCAAATCCGGCATACACCCAGTTGTTCATCATTTCCCACAGGGCACGTACTTCCGGATCGCCGGCTTCCCATTTCACCAGCATTTCGCGGGCTTCCTGCATCAACGGAGAAGCAGCTTCCGCTTCCTCTTTCGACTTGCCTTTTTCCATCAGTTCGGCAAGTTCCGCTTTATAATGCTTGTCGAAAGACACATAGTAGTCGCCTACCAGATGATCACCTTTCTTGCCGGTGCTTTCGGGAGTTTCGCCGTTTCCGTATTTCTTCCATGCCAGCATGGATTTGCAGATATGGATACCACGGTCGTTTACTATATTCGTCTTTACTACTTTGTTTCCGTTTGCAGCCACAATGTTAGCCAGCGCATTTCCCAAAAGATTGTTGCGTACATGCCCCAGGTGAAGCGGCTTGTTGGTATTCGGTGAAGAATACTCAATCATCACCAACGGAGAAGTTTCGGTAGCTTTCACCAGACCGTACTCTTCATCCGACTGAATCTCATTCAGCAACTCAATCCAGGTAGCCGATGCAATAGTCAGATTCAAAAAGCCTTTTATTACATTGAAAGCAGCTACAGCCGGTTCGTTCGCCTTCAGATATTCGCCAATTTCCTGCGCTGTCTGTTCCGGTCCTTTTCTTGACATTTTCAGAAAAGGGAACACCACCAGTGTCAAATGTCCTTCAAATTCTTTCTTCGTTTTTTGCAACTGCACCATCTTCTCAGGGACTTCCTGACCGTAAAGTGCTTTTAGTCCGTTGATGACGGACGCTACAAGTTTATCTTCTATCTTCATAATCAAGTTGTTTCTTGCGCGCAAAGATACAAAAAAAGGAGACGCACGCGCCTCCCTCTTCTAATTTCTTTCAACTATATGTTTATTCAACAGCTGCAGACAATTCAGCACCAGCTTTAAACTTAGCTACTTTCTTTGCAGGAATAGTAATAGCCGCCTTTGTAGAAGGATTAATACCAGTTCTTGCCGCTCTTTCACTTACAGAGAACGTTCCAAAACCAACCAAAGCTACCTTATCACCAGCTTTCATAGCGTTAGTAACTGAAGAAATGAAAGCATCAAGAGCTTTCTTCGCATCGGCTTTACTCATTTGAGCTTCAGCAGCCATTGCACTAATAAGTTCAGACTTATTCATGATACGTAAAATGATTAATTAATATATATGTTACACAAAAGATTTCCCATTACGACTTTACAAATATAGATGAACAAAACAATATATCAAATAAAAACATAAAAAAAACGCAGCAAATTATTGAAAAAGAGCTAATAGGGAAGCTTTTCCATGCTTTAAAACAGAATTTATTCGTACTTTTGCGTTCATTACTTAAATATTCAGAATATAAAATTATGCCAACTGTAACTAAAAACCTGATAATTATCAATGTACTAGTCTTTTTCGGGACACTTGTCGCTCAACGATACGGTATCGATCTGACTAATTATCTGGGATTACATTTCTTCCTCGCCAGTGACTTCAATCCGGCACAGCTTATCACTTATATGTTCATGCATGGCGGGTTCAGCCACATTTTTTTCAATATGTTTGCTGTTTTCATGTTTGGAACTGTTCTTGAACGGACCTGGGGACCGAAACGTTTCCTTTTTTATTATATCGTCTGTGGTATCGGCGCAGGACTTATCCAGGAAGGAGTGCAATACATCAAATATATAGTAGACTACAGCCACTATTCACAGGTGGATATAGGAACGGGCATCATTCCCATGGGAGATTTTCTAAATATGCTGACCACCGTGGGCGCTTCGGGAGCTGTATATGCCATCTTGCTCGCATTCGGTATGTTGTTCCCCAACAACCAGCTATTCATCTTTCCGCTGCCCTTCCCTATCAAAGCTAAATTCTTTGTTATCGGTTATGCTTTGATTGAACTGTATGCCGGCTTTGCCAATAATCCCGGAGATAATGTCGCGCATTTCGCCCACTTGGGAGGTATGATATTCGGATTTATCCTGATTATGTATTGGAGAAAAAAAAGTAGAAACAATGGGACATATTATAACTGATTTAAAAGAAACGTTCAGAAGAGGAAACACTTTCATCCGACTGATTTACATTAACGTAGGCATCTTTGTTATCGGTACGTTAATCAGTGTCATATTGCAGCTGTTCAACTTGACTGCAACGGGAATATTCGATTTATTCGCCCTTCCGGCTTCCCTTCACCGGTTTATTCTTCAGCCATGGTCATTGCTCAGCTATATGTTCATGCATGCAGGCTTCCTGCATATCCTGTTCAATATGCTCTGGCTGTACTGGTTCGGAAGCCTGTTTCTCTATTTCTTTTCGGGAAAGCATTTACGGGGATTGTATGTATTGGGTGGTATCTGCGGAGGATTGTTCTACATGATAGCCTATAACATCTTCCCTTATTTCAGCCAGACATTGCCGTTCTCCACACTGGTCGGTGCTTCCGCTTCCGTGCTGGCTATCGTAGCCGCCACCGCCTACAGAGAACCGAACTATCGGGTACAACTTTTCCTTTTCGGCGCCGTCCGTTTGAAATACCTCGCATTGATCGTTATCGGAACGGACCTGCTCTTCATTACGTCCAATAATGCCGGAGGACACATCGCCCATTTAGGCGGCGCACTTGCCGGACTCTGGTTTGCAGCCAGCCTGAGCAAAGGCAAAGACCTGACTTACTGGATCAACTGGTTCCTTGACGGCTTCGCTTCCCTGTTTCAGAAAAAGACATGGAAACGCAAACCGAAAATGAAAGTACATTATGGAAGCGATACAAGTCGCGAGAAAGATTACGATTATAACGCCCGTAAGAAAGCACAATCGGATGAAGTAGACCGCATTCTGGAAAAGCTGAAAAAATCCGGTTATGAAAGCCTGACGACGGAAGAGAAAAAGAGCTTGTTCGACGCAAGCAAAAGATAAAAAATGGAACACATTGGCAAATTTGTCCTTTATTTGATATTGGCAGTCAACGCACTCTTTGTAGGAATGTTGATTCTGAGTGCCTATAGCCCGTATCTTCAGCCGAAAATACATCCGATAGCTTCTTGCCTGGGGCTTGCCTTCCCCATCTTCCTTGCTGTAAACATCTGTTTCGCCCTCTTTTGGGTAATCATCAGCTACCGCTATGCCCTATTGCCGGTCATCGGCTTTCTGATATGTATCCCGCAGATACGCACCTACATTCCCATTAATGCTACAGTAGAAACGATACCGGACGGCAGCATCAAGTTTCTGTCTTACAATGTGATGGGATTTAACAATCTGGAGAAAAAGAACGGAAAGAATCCGATATTATCCTATCTGGCCGACAGCGAAGCCGATATTATCTGCCTCCAAGAGTACAACTCCACCGGAAACAAGAAATATCTGACAGACGAAGACATCAGAAAAGCATTGAAAGCATATCCTTACCGCTCTATCCATAATCCGGAAAAAGGAGGCAGCCAGTTGGCCTGTTTCTCCAAATTCCCCATACTTTCGGCACGTCCCATCAAGTATGAAAGCACTTACAACGGTTCGATGCAGTACACCCTGAAAGTAAATGAGGACACCATCACCCTCATAAACAACCATTTGGAATCCAACAAACTGACGAAAGAAGACAAGGTGATTTATGAAGATATGATTAAAGACCCAAACGCAAAGAAGGTAAAAACGGGACTCCGGCAATTAATAAAGAAACTGGCGGAAGCATCGGCTATCCGTTCTTCGCAAGCGGATTCTGTAGCCGTCGCCATCGCAAACAGCAAATACCCGACTATTATTACCTGTGGCGATTTCAACGACGCTTCTATTTCATACACCCATCGCATCCTGACACAACAGCTGGATGACGCCTTTACACAATCCGGCAGGGGACTGGGCATCTCCTATAATCTGAATAAATTCTATTTCCGGATAGACAATATTCTGATCAGCCCCAACCAGAAAGCCTACAACTGCACCGTAGACCGTTCGATCAAAGATTCGGACCATTACCCGATCTGGTGCTATATAGGCAAGCAATAATGCAGAAAAACTTAAATAAATACCATGATGATTAGAAAAACTTTAACCATTTTAGCAGTAAGTTGTATGATGTACTCCTGTGAAACAAAAACAGAAAGCAACCCTTTCTTCACTGAATTTCAAACAGAGTATGGTGTTCCTTCTTTCGATAAGATCAAACTGGGACATTACGAACCCGCCTTTCTGAAAGGTATTGAAGAGCAGAACCAGAATATCCAGGCCATTATCGCAAGCCCGGAAGTGCCTACTTTCGACAATACGATTGTAGCTTTGGACAACAGCGCACCCATTCTGAACCGTGTAAGCGCCATTTTTTTCAATATGACGGATGCGGAAACAACCGATGAGCTTACCGAGCTCTCTATCAAAATGGCACCGGTCCTTTCCGAGCACGAAGATAACATCTCCCTGAATCAGGAACTTTTCAAACGTGTAAACGCTGTATACCAACAGAAAGATTCCATGAATCTGACCACGGAACAGAAACGTCTGCTAGACAAGACTTACAAAGGATTTGTCCGTTCGGGTGCCAATCTGGATGCAGAGAAGCAGGCACGTCTGCGTGAAATAAACAAAGAACTTTCCACTCTCGGCATCACATTCAGCAATAATGTACTGAATGAAAACAATGCTTTCCAACTTTTCGTAGACAAGAAAGAAGATTTAGCCGGATTGCCCGAATGGTTCTGCCAAAGCGCAGCCGAAGAAGCCAAAGCTGCCGGACAACCGGGAAAATGGCTGTTCACCCTGCACAACGCCAGCCGCCTGCCGTTCCTGCAATACGCTGAGAACCGCCCTCTCCGTGAGAAAATGTACAAAGCATACATCAACCGCGGCAATAACAATGACAAGAATGACAACAAAGAAACGATCCGCAAGATCGTCTCCCTCCGCCTGGAAAAAGCAAGGCTATTGGGCTTCAACAACTACGCCAACTTTGTACTGGATGAGACAATGGCAAAGAATGACAGCAACGTAATGAGCCTGCTGAACAACCTCTGGAGCTATGCCCTCCCGAAAGCGAAAGCCGAAGCCGCAGAACTTCAACAGTTAATGAACAAAGAAGGCAAAGGCGAAAAGCTGGAAGCCTGGGACTGGTGGTACTACACAGAAAAACTCCGCAAAGAGAAATACAACCTCTCCGAAGAAGACACCAAACCTTATTTTAAACTGGAAAATGTACGCGAAGGAGCTTTCGCAGTCGCCAACAAACTATATGGTATCACTCTGAACAAACTGGAAGGTATCCCGACTTATCATCCGGATGTAGAAGTCTTCGAAGTGAAAGACGCTGACGGCTCCCAACTGGGTATATTCTATGTAGACTATTTCCCGCGTTCCGGAAAAAGCGGTGGCGCATGGATGAGCAATTACCGCGAACAGCAGGGAGCAACCCGTCCCTTGGTATGCAACGTATGCAGTTTCACCAAACCGGTCGGAGACACCCCTTCTCTGTTGACAATGGACGAAGTAGAAACCCTGTTCCACGAATTTGGCCATGCCCTGCACGGCTTACTGACAAAGTGCGAATACAAAGGAACTTCCGGCACCAATGTCGTACGTGACTTTGTTGAACTTCCTTCTCAGATCAACGAACACTGGGCTACCGAACCGGAAGTACTGAAGATGTACGCCAAACACTATCAGACAGGTGAAGTGATCCCCGATGAAATCATCGAAAAGATTCTGAAACAGAAAACGTTCAACCAAGGATTCATGACCACCGAATTACTGGCTGCCGCCATCCTCGACATGAACCTTCACATGATAACAGATGTAAAGAATCTGGATATGCTTGCTTTCGAAAAAGAAGCCATGGACAAGCTCGGTCTGATCCCCGAAATTGCCCCCCGTTACCGCGTCACTTACTTCAATCATATCATTGGCGGATACGCTGCCGGATACTACAGTTACCTTTGGGCGAATGTACTTGACAATGATGCCTTTGAAGCCTTCAAAGAACATGGAATCTTTGATAAAAACACCGCCGACCTCTTCCGCTACAACGTATTGGAGAAGGGAGACAGCGAAGATCCGATGATACTTTATAAGAATTTCCGCGGTGCAGAACCAAGTCTGGAGCCGTTACTGAAAAACAGAGGAATGAAATAAAACGGCAAAAAAGCCCTTAAACATCAAATATTTGAGGGCTTATTACATATGAATGTGAAAAAAAAACTATATTTGCAGCCTTGTATGCGGCAAATAGTACTTGTATACGACAGAATTTAACTGAAAATTAAATTAAAAAAGTAATCATCATAAATTAAAAGTAAAATGCAAAACAAAGGATTTGTAAAGGTTTTTGCGGTACTGCTCACGCTGGTGTGCGTGTTCTACCTCTCCTTCTCCTTCGTAACTCGCCATTACACAAATAAGGCGAAAGAGATTGCGAACGGCGACCCGAAAGTAGAACAGGACTACCTTGACTCTCTCTCCAATGAGAAAGTAATGCTGTGGAACTGGACGCTGAAACAATGTCGTGAAATGGAGATCAGTTTAGGTTTGGACCTGAAAGGTGGTATGAACGTTATCCTTGAAGTTTCTGTGCCTGATGTTATCAAAGCATTGGCTGATAACAAGCCGGATGAAAATTTCAACAAGGCGTTGAACGAAGCTGCAAAACAAGCTGTCAACAGCCAGGATGATATCATCACCCTGTTCGTCAGAGAATACCAGAAGACTGCTCCGGGCGCAAAACTTTCCGAACTCTTCGCAACACAACAGTTGAAAGACAAAGTTAACCAG
>DXOL01000062.1:0-90861 GCA_019412825.1 Bacteroides thetaiotaomicron
ATTTGACTCCGATATTAGAGAAATCTTTCAAAGCATACGTAGTTCCAAGAGAACTTAGTACACTCTTTTCCGCATCCGTCATAAACTTCTTATTTGTCACTTCTGTTATGTCTGAAGCAGAATGTGAATGTGATGCGGCAGCATAACTTCCCTTAGGCTGATAAGTTGAGTCATGATTATGATTCCCTTCAGCTTTACCATTCCATGTACTTTTTTCCGTATCAGTAACAAAGCGATGAGTAGCATCCGGAGTCACTTCAGTGGCAACATGGCTATGTGATGAAGGAGCATAACTGCCTTTAGGCTGATAAGCAGAGTCATGATTGTGGTTACCGGCTGCTTTACTATTCCAAGTGCTTTTTTCCGAATCAGTCACAAACCGATGTGTTGAATCAGGAGTTATATCACTGGCAGTATGGCTATGTGATGAAGGAGCATAACTACCAACAGGTTGATATACTCCGGAATGGTTGTGATTTCCGGCAGCCTTACTGTTCCATGTGCTTTTTTCAGAGTCAGATACGAACCTGTGTGTAGAATCAGGCGTAATATCAGAAGCATCATGAGTATGTGATTCGTCGGCATAATCACCGAGCGGCTGATAATCTGCATTATGGTTATGATTAGAAGGAGAGGCCCCGACTTCGCTTGCGGTGTAACTCGGTTTCTTTGCTGCCTTTGCCCAAGCAGATACATCACTTGCCGGCATTGACGTTGGGAAATCGCTAATATCTGCTTTCTTGTGTGTATGAGCTAACGGAGTTCTTGCATTACTTAAGCGGGCATCATTACCTTCGCACACGGTTCCGGCAGCCGTACCAAAATCTTTATTAAAAGCCGTTTTTTTAGTAAATGCAGGCTCATAAGTACCCGCATGATTGTGGTTCGACGGTGATGCACCAACTTCGCTCGCTGTATATGAAGGTTTGTTAGATGCTTTTGCCCAATCTGGCACATCGCTGGCGGGCATTGAAGCAGGGAAATCACTGATCTCAGACTTCTTATGAGTATGTGCTTTCGGTGTACGAGCATCACTTAAACGAGCGTCATTACCTTCGCATATAGTCCCGGCAGCACTACCAAAGTTCTTATTAAAGGCTGTGTTCTTAGTGAATGCGGGTTCATAAGTTCCATTATGGTTATGATTAGTAGGAGAGGCCCCGACTTCGCTTGCCGTATAGGTAGGTTTATTGGCAGCCTTTGCCCATGCGGGCACGTCACTTGCCGGCATTGAAGTTGGGAAATCGCTAATATCTGCTTTCTTATGTGAGTGAGCTAACGGAGTTCTTGCATTACTTAAGCGGGCATCGTTACCTTCGCACACGGTTCCGGCAGCCGTACCGAAATTTTTATTGAAGGCAGTTAGTTTAGTAATAATCTTCTCATATACTGCATCGTGATTATGCGCATCCAGAGCAGCTTTCAAAGCCTTCCCTTGTTCGGCAGAAAGGACCTTACTAGTCCCCCCGGTCGTCAGATTATTAACGATATCAGTTATATTGAGTTTTTTCCCTAACTCTATTGCCATAGTTGCTGCAAAGTTCGGATCATTATTAAGTGCGTTCGCTAACTCAATCAATGTATCAAGAGCATCTGGAGCTCCAGCGACTAACTTATCAATCGCTGCCTGCACTTTTGCATCAACTCCCGAAACAGCATTGTTAGCAGCCAGTGCAGCAGCATTTGCATCATCAGTAGCTTTCTTTGCTAAACCTGTCTGTGTTACAGATGCACTTTTAGCTGCATTTGCATCGTCAGTGGCCTTCTTTGCAAGAGCAGTTTGGGCTTCTGAAGCTGTTTTAGCAGCATTGGCACCTGCCGCTGCAGTATTAGCAGCTTCTTTTGCAGCATTGACACTACCAGCCGCAGTATTAGCCGCGTCTGTAGCTTTCTTCGCTAGAGCTGTCTGTTCAACAGACGCATTTTTAGCTGCATTTGCATCATCTGTTAATTGCTTGACAATAGCAATCTGTCCGGTGGCTTCATTTGTTGCTTGTGTCATTTCCTGCACAATACCGGCATACTCTGACTTACGTTTAGATTCCGCCTCTACACGTCCTGTTTCAGCATTCACACGTTTTGTCTCATTTGATCCGCGAGTGCCTTCCGCTGTTTTACGGGCATCTTCATTCTGCGTTCTTTTGTCTTCTTCGGATGCCCGGGAAGTTTCGGCCGTGGCACGGGAAGTTTCAGCAGCCTTTCTTTTGTTTTCCTCCGACACCCGGCCTGTTTCCGCAGACTTACGAGATGTTTCGGCAGATACGCGTTCGGATTCAACGGTGACTCTAGCGGTCTCGGCTGCCACACGGGAAGTTTCATTCGTTCCCCTTGTGACTTCGGCTTCCTTCCGTTTATCTTCTGCTGTAACACGACCTGATTCGGCAGTAGAACGAGTCGTTTCAGCTGTTTTGCGCTTATCTTCTTCCTTCACACGTTCCGATTCAGCAGAAGAACGTCCGCTTTCGGCTGTTTTACGAGCTTCTTCATTGCTTTTGCGTGTTTGTTCGTCAGAGACACGTTTATTTTCTGTGTCCACACGACTGGTTTCAGCCGTAACACGCTTTCCTTCTGCGGTTGCGCGAGCAGTTTCAGCCGTTTTACGGGCATCCTCATTCTGTATTCTTGTATTCTCAGCAGTAGAACGTCCAGATTCAGCCGTTTTACGAGCATCCTCATTTGTTTTGCGTGTTTGTTCTTCGGATGCCCGGGTAGTTTCAGCCGTTTTACGTGCATTCTCAGCCGTAACACGATCGGATTCAACTTTCACCCTAGCGGCTTCGGCGATCTTGCGTACATCTTCATCGGATACCCTAGTTTCTTCTGCGGATGATCGTGCTATTTCTGCATTATTACGATCTGTTTCAGCATTCATGCGTTTTGTCTCATTTGAACTGCGAGTACTTTCAGCCGTTTTTCGTGCCTCTTCATTCTGCTTTCTGATATTTTCTGCAGAGGAACGAGCTGTTTCAGTTGAGACGCGTGCTTCTTCTATAGCTACCCGTTTTCCTTCTGCGGTAACTCTAGCAGACTCGGCAGACTTGCGAGCTGTTTCAGAGGATAGGCGTTCGGCTTCTGCCGTGCCTCTGGTAGTCTCAGCATTCTTTCTCGTTTGTTCATTAGACTCACGTGTGCCTTCGGCTGTTACTCGCTTACCCTCTGCGGTTACACGATTACTTTCAGCAGAGGAACGTCCAGTTTCGGCGCTCTTACGTGCATTCTCATTAGTGATGCGCACTGATTCAGCTGCTTCACGGGCCTGTTCTTCTCTTGAACGTCCTGTTTCAGCTGTCTGCCTTGATTGCTCGGAAGCGTTACGACGAGACTCAGCAGTTTCACGAGCTGATTCATTCCCTTCAACGGTAGCCTCTAATTGCCGCATATCGGTAGTAGCGGTTTTGGCATCGCTCGTAGCTTTGAGCATATTATCTAAAGCTGTCTGAATCTTCTCTAGCCCGAATTTTAGACTTGTCTTGACACCGCTTACTATTCGGTATCCAATAGTGTAGAAGCCTTTCATGTCGCTGGCTTCGTTCATTTCTGATATTCTTTTCTTTTTTAATGGCATGGCTTCTATACTTTTTCTATTTTCACTTTTCCGCGATTGACAAACACAGACAATTTATTATCAGTAATATGTTCACAAAGAGACATATCTGATAATGTACAAGTTGCTATACAATCACAAACTTTATAAAGGGAACATTTGTGACATTTGAATCCTTCCAGGTCCCATTGTACCGCCTCATGATATTCTCCTTTAATTACGATTCCATCCATTTCTTTTTCATCCATGGTCTCTTCAATTTAAGTCAATATAAAACTCTCCGTCCTCTGTTATAATAAACTCACCCGCCTCGGATGCAAGCAGGAAGTCTGTTTCTCCAATCCGGAAGCTAGTAAATACGAGCTTCAAGGTAAATTCCCACCATACACCGTTATTCAGAGTAAAACTGTTTGTCTGACAGCTCTTATAATAGCAGGGATAGCTTTCACTCCACTCGTCACAATAAAATATACGTTCCGCATCGGAATACTCATATCCTTCATCATCTGTCTTTAAATATAGCTTTGTCAAGTCATGAAGTAGAGCATCACGATTGTGCCAGAATGTTTCGATCGTCTTAGCTCGCATTGCGCATTTTATAGCTACATCTTTAGTTTGAAACTTTACGGCATTCCCGTCGTAGATGGCTCCGTCCTGGTACTTGAAATTTTGCAGCAGATTCTTCTTTACCGCAGGAGTTTTCAGTATCTCTGCTGTACTGCCTTTCAATACTACTACACCATAGTCGGTCAGATCTTTACCGTCAAGCTCATAGCCCTTTGGAAATGGGAGTTCACTATCGTTAATAGGTTCTTGATACTCATAGTTGGCTTCACGGGGAAAGTCATTTGTAAGAGTGAACTTAGCGACTTCAATACCCGCATTGATTACATAACTGTTTTGAGAAGACATACGTAGGGTGTATGTTCTGTTAATAAGTGGAAAACGAAATTCATGATAACTCAGGTCCGAGAGCTTATCAATTAGTCCGCCAATGCCCATACTGCCCATATACGCAAATTCAATGCTTATATCACTTGTATTTAGGGCAATATTAGAAAGATCAAATTCTTGTCCGTCTTCTTCCGGCCAGTCGTTTTTTTCCGGTTCTTTGATAGCAGGGAAGGCTACAAGATTATTGTAACTTCCCTTTGTAACGCATATCCCTAAACTGGTATATGCGTCTATTCCATCTATGTAAAATTGTCCTGTCATCGCTTCAATGTTATGCCTTTAGTGTTCAATGTGTCAATCCCCATTCTGATAGATTCTATAGCCTTCTCAATAGCTTCAAGGCGTGCCGTATGACTACTTATGTCTGACAGGTAAGTAATGACAAGATCGCTATGTTTCATCATTTCACCTATATTCTTGTCCATGCTGGATAGGTATACAAGCTTCTCAATGATCTTATCTGTACTCAATTGTATTTGCTTGACTCCTTCGTTTATTGAATATGTGTGAGAAGTCATAACAGTAAATGCACCATCCAGTTTATCTGCAGAGTCCTGCGACATGGAGGCAAAACCTTTCTTTGATGCTTCACGCTCATCGTCATCTTTGTTCCAGCCATACATTTCAGCCAACGCATCTCGTTTGGCTTTCATATCATCAGAAATCTGCTGACCTTCCGCTTTTAAAGCATTATATTCTTCTTCGGTTACTCCATCATCCATGGCGTCATAAAACTTCTTCCTCCAAGCTGTTAATCGGTCCATATAGTCTTCTTTGAGCATGGAATTAAGAATAGCATTTCTCATGTATTCCTCGAAGTTATCTGCGAAATCAGCACTATCGGCATCCATATCTGTAAGCAGATCCTGAAAGTCTGAACGAAGTCCGTCTATATCAATGAGAGTAGCATCGGTGATCTTCTGCTCGACAACCTCTGCAACCTGGGTAACACCATCCACTATCTGATCCGCGAATTTTTGAGTGTCAGAGTCAAGTTGTGACCAGAAGATCCCAGCATTTTCTTGAAGTTTTGCAAGTTGTTCATCTGTCAAATCAAACAGACCGGCCATGCGTCCGCCCATTTTGTCTTTAAATTCATCGACGCTCATACCTAGCGTATCTGCCGCTTGCTTCCACCCCTCCATGGACATATCTTCCACTTCAGTATATCCCTTTGAATGTGACTTGCCGGATGCACCAGAGTTCAAGTATTGTTTACCTAAAACACGTGCATTCTCATTCTGTAGCCTTATCAGTTCAATAGCTTTATTATAAGCAGCATTCGCATTGTCTCCGGTAAGAGTTTCAGCTAATTTCAGTTGTTTCTCTATCACTCTATCAAGAATGTTGATATAGGATTCATAAGCTTCTTTAGCTTTCTCATACTTTTCTGTTGTGTCATCTTTGCCGAACAGGTCGAAGATTTTCATTGCTATCTGCATAGCTGCACCGATGATGGCGAGAATGACAGATGCTTTTTCAACCGCTTTGATTGCAGTTGATGCTGTTGTGGATGCCGTTTCTACGCCATTCATCGCCGTCATGGCGAAGGTGCCGATATTGCCAATGATACTTATAATTTCACCGGCTTGTCCGCCGATAGCTGAACCTAGATCTTTTAAAGCGTCACCGAGTTCTCCGATAACGCTTGCCACTTTCCTTTCAGCAGCTTGTACTTTTGCGCTGGCTTTCGTCGTTTTGTCTTTTGCCTCATTGTAGTTATCCGTTTTCTCCTTCACCTTATCCAATGCCTGTGCTTCGGTCAGATATGCTTTGGTAGAGTCGATCTTTCCGGTCTTGGGATTATACTTCGATGATTTGACACCATTCTCAATCATGGCACCACCTTTTACTGCTTCCGCTTGAGCTCTAGCATTCTCTAATTCGATTTGCGCTCTAGCCAGTTCTTCTTCCGCTTCTGCAAGTTCCTTTTTCTTATCTGACAATGATTGAAAAGGGTTACGGGAATCCAATTCATCCATGATCGATTGAATAGTACTAGTATATTCGCGAAGTTGATCGGGGGATAGTACACGGGCAGCCTCCCCCTTAGCATTCTCTAGCTGAGAAAGAAGTGAGTTCAATGTTTCAGAAGATGTTTCTTTCAAATTCTCAAAGGCACGAACGTATTCCGGAGATTCTTTCAGCTTATTATAGTCCATATTCATAAGTTCCATACCCTTATCTTTCGTAGCTTGGGTGATGGAACGATCAATCTGTTCTACCTGTTCTGTATTTCCGTCCTTTTCTGCCTGTTTGCGCTGTTCTTGAAGAGTAGCAATATCTTCGTTGAACTTTCGTTCAATCGCAAGCCGTTGATCTGTATAGTCCTGATACTGATTCAACAAATCAGATAGATCATCTCCACGATTGTACTTTGTATCAGAAGTCGCAGCGGCTTCCTTTGCAACGTTGTCGAACATGGCAAACAGTTTCTTCGTTGACTCAGAATTGATGAAAGCACTTGTATTAAAAGTCTTCTTCTTGTTTTCCGGATTAGCTTCAAAAGCAGAGCGAGCTTTTTCAATTTCTTGTAATTTCTTATCTTCTGCTTCACGCTCAATAGCCTGCAATTCTAGTTTGTGATTAAGCTCTCTTTGTTTAAGGACCTTTTCACTACTTTCTTTGAGTTTGTTTATTTCAATCTGTTCGAGTTCATTTGCTGAATCGATCTTGATTCGTTCCTGTTCGCGTGTTTGCTTATCGAGCAGGAGCTTGTATTTTTCCTGCTCCTCACGTAACTTTTGCGTTTTATCGTCCTGTTTGGAAGATGAGTCATAGACTTTTAATTCTTTCTCAGCTTCTTTCAATTTCTTGGCATTTTCTTTATAGGACTTTACCACAGCGGAGTCTATACCCTTGAAATTTCCGGCATCCATCAATTTCTTTTGTGCCGAAGCGATTGAATCTAGTGCTTTTGTAGCATCGTCTTTCTGCTTCGTCCAAAAAGCCTTATTTTGCGTAGTAGCTTTTTCATGAGCTTCTTTTTGAGTTTGCACTAGCGCTTTATTGGATTTTGAATGAATATCAACAGCTTTGTTAACTTCATCCTGCCACATTTTTACTTCATTTTTGGCCGTATCCATATCCTTTTTTGAGTCGTTCAGTGAGCTTAAGGACACTCCGGGGGTATCTTTCAAGTTATCATACGTTTTTTCTGATTGTGACAACGCCTTTTGTTTTAGAACAAGTTGTGTTTTAGCTATAATAACATTTCTTCTTGCTTCTGCTTCTGCTATTTTGTTAGTTAGTTCCAAATCATCCATATCTTTCAGCTTCTTCAAATCCATATCCTTAAAAACGGATTTCATTAAGCGCTGTAATTGAAGCAAGGCTTTATGCCTTTCAAAAGTGGCAGCTGCATCGTTTTTGGCAACGGACACAAGATCTTGAATTTGATTCCTATAATCTTCTGCCCTCTGTTTACTTTCCTTTATGGTAGCATTGAATCGCTTTTGAGCTTTTTCGGCAGCGGTCGTAGCCGTGGCACACTTGTAAACAGCATATCCAAGCCCTGCGAATGCTACAGCAACTGCAATATATGGATTAGTCAACATTGTAGCAACATTATTCAGTTGAGCGATTGTTTGAGCCTTTAAAGCTTTGGTTAAAAGAATACGGGCAGATGTGTTCTTGGCAATCATGGTAGCTTCAATGGCATACATACCTTTGGTTAATACAAGGTTGGCCGCTTCAATAGCACGCTGTTTATTAACAATAGCCGTAACTGTTGCATATACTTGTTTAGCAGTACTTACAGCAAGAATACCTCCTTTGTATCCTGCAAGGGCAGTCGTGACGACAACTATTAAGGCGCCTATATCTTTCAATGCCTCTTGAACACTACCATCTTTAAAGGCTTCATTCATCGATTGTGCTGCACTGGATATCTCTTTTAAGATTTCCTGTCCTAATGGGCGAAGTGCGGCTGTTATGTTATTCCCCAGTAGCTTCATTTGATTCTCAGCAGAAGAAGCCATTTCTTTAAAAGCTGCTTCTGCCGCGCCTGTGGCATTTTGCATTTCTTCCAGATGTCTGGCAGCCTCTTTGACATTTATACCGGTTAACCCGAGAACTGCATTAACAGCTTCAACTTCCGGCACTAGTTCACGCAATTTAGATTCTGAACCACCGGCCTGCCTGGCAACCTCTGCCAAAGCTTCTTGATAGGTTCTGTTATCAAATGCACCATCACCAAGTACCTTAGAAACTGCAATAATGGAAGCACGTATCTGTGTCATAGCTTGTGCCGTTGGAGTACCTTGTTTGGTAAGTGTAGCTACAGCAGCCAATACTTGATCTGTTTCGACACCATAGCTGGCAGCAATGGGGGCAACTTGCGCGATACTCTTACCTAATTCACCAAACGATGTCTTACCAAGCTTGACAGTTGTAAATAATTGGTCTGATATTTTTTCTGCTTCTGAAACATCAAGCTTATAGGCATTCAATAGGGTAGTGATACCGTCTGCTGCCGTAGCCGTATCGGTAACTCCACCGATAGCAGCTTTAGCCGATACTTCCAGAACCTTCATACCATCTGCACCATCATGGCCGGCAGATACAATCTGATACAATGCTTTAGCCGCATCATTCGCAAGTACTGGAACCTCGCGGGTTATCTCCATAACCTGATTCATATAATCCGTTAAGCTCCCCTTTATCCCACTTGAAAGAGTAGCAACTTCTTTCATACTTTGCTGGAACTGCTTTTCAAAGTCGTATGCACCTTTGGCGGCCTGGGCAAATGCAATGCCCGCACTTATACCAATCCCACCGAATACATCAAAAGAAGTGATCTCACCGGCCATCGCCTTGATAATTCCTATCGCTTCTCGGCGCCCGGAATATAACCCCGAGTTGTCTATTCCTGTCGCAAAATATAACGCTCCGTCTTTATTTTGAATACCCATAGCATTTATTCTTAAAATATAAAGAGAAGCTAAAATTTGGCTATTTCGAGAAGAATAAGCATCTTTGCAATGTTCTTCGACCAAGGAACAATTTTTATATTAACATGTTGGGGAGTTGATAAGCCTGCAAATCAAAAGATAGGCTATCAATTCCCTTTGCTACATAGTCCCAACATGTTGTGTAAAGATTATGTTCCTTGGTCGGAATAAAAGGGGAAAGATAGCCTTTTCTTATAATATATAAACCAAACATTCATTAGCACCATGACCAAGGAAAATGAACGAAAAAACGGAGTGAATAGCGTTCTCCGGAAGAAAGAACTACAGGAAGCTTTTCAAAGAGGCCTAAGCCTCGGACTCAAAAAAGGAAGAATTGAAGGGATGATCACTTACCAATCCCGCATTATCCAAAATTTGGAAAGGGATAATGTCGAAATAACAAAGATGATGGATAGCGTAGATGCTGAGATAAAAAGGGGATATTAAAAAATCCCCTATATCTTCACAGATACAAGGGACCACAATACTCTAAACCAATTTAATAAAAAAAACAGTTAACCTAATATATAAACACAACAGCAAATTACTTAACCCTTGACCTTACCGGCTATATCGTTATACTTCTTTATCCTGATCGTCTTACTAGGATCATCAAAAGAGGGTAGTTCTACCCATTCATAATCTCTACCTTCAACTTTCCCGTCTTCATCAGTCGTCTTATTACGCTCTCTCATTACAAATGAGTACTCCTGCAGCAATGTTTCTATCAATCCATAGCTACTATCCAACGTCTGATTAAACGTTAATCCTAGAGCTTCTTTTACGATCACTAGGAATCTGCTTTGGTTGCATCCTTCCAACTTTGCAAATTCTTCTGAGCGGCTATTATCTCCGTCTCTCGTAATGGGCTCACGTTCCGAAGCATCGTGATAGAGGTGCAAAAAGGGTGATACCCTATGCGATATATGATTGCATTAAACAGGATCCGTATATCCTCCCATGTCGTATTGTCCGCGAGAGCATTCTTGAACCATTCCGGAGGATCACTAGGCTTATTGTGAATCCCGAGGCAGACGATGTCAAAAAGCAATCCTCCGTATTTATTCATCAGTTCCGGAAAGTCTGCATTGAGTTCTCCGTCCTTCACAATCATCTTATCAAGATCTTCTTTCTCGACTTCAAGAAGGAAAGGGCGTATCCGAAACCATGTCCGGACGGTGACAGGCTTTATAACAATGCAGTTTCCGGGGTCCTTTCCTTTAGGAATAGAATCCCGGTTAGTAAATTCGAATGGAATTTTGACAGCCTGATCCGTAACGGATTCAGACTCTTGCTGAAATAAATTCTTTATACTCATAATTTCATCAAGGAGCCTAGCCCGTTGTACTTCCGGGCAATACTTCCGGTTATTTGCAACTAACCTTCAATACTTTCAGCTCCATCCTTCAATAGTTTGTTTCTGTAGGCGGAATCGAACCGCCAGTCTCTACATAATCAATGTAGCGCTCTAACCAACTGAGCTATACAGAACCGTTATTTATTTTTTCGCACCACTTGGAGCAGCTTCTCCGCCTTCGACATTCGCAGCATTCGCTGGGGCTTCTCCGCCTCCGGCAATAGTAACTACTTCGCGCATGAAAGCGGTCTGTCTCTTACCGTCTGCAGTAACAGCAGCTTGCATATATACACGAACAAGCAACAACTCTGCTTGCTCTGATCCGGGAGCCTGTGAAATCTTTGAGGCGATCTTGCCATTTACGATGGTATAAACGACCTTCTTACCGTCTTTAGGTAATGTTTCACACTGGAACGTTTTAGAGATAGAAGGAGTACTAAGAGGCTTTTTCCAGATATTTTTTCCTCCTGTTGTATCCACTTCACCGCCTGCTAGTTCTTTAAGAACCTCATTTGATGGAGTAGGGATGGAGAACTCGACATAATCTGTCGTATCTTTCACCAGTTCAACATAAAAAGGTTCTTCACTACCTTCTACTTCAATCTTCACTTCCTTTGGATCTGCAAAGTTAAATGCAACGCTTCCTTTGGTCGGAAGGGGATAATCTTTGAGATCTGCACCGGGAACGCCGTCACCGACTGTTCCAAATTTAATTCCACCTACGCCCATAGCGATAGGTCTAGCTTCTCCTGCCATAATTATTGATCTATTAAAATTTCTAATCTGATATTTGTACAAGCAAAGCCTTCTTTCAGGTCCGGCATTGGAACGCTCCAGAGGACTGTTACTTCTTTACATACACCGTCATTACTATTGATTAAATCAAGCGATTTCCTTACCTTACGCTTTAATTCTTTCATTCGTTGACGTTTTAACATACCATTTTCATCACTCCAAGGAACAAAGATGTTGATATTAACAGGCACTTTATTGATGAAGTCGAGCTCATTCAATTGCAGATGATTGATGACGATGTGTTCATTAGTAAAGCCGGCTTCCGACTTATCCTTGTAAATCATAACATGGGTGCCCGCAGCGGCCACAGCATCATAAACTATATCTACAGCGTCGAATTCATCCATAATCAAATCTTGCTAAAAATTGACTTCAATGTATCTCTTAGATACTTCTCACATTGCGTATTAGCTCCTGAAACAACCTCATACCCTTTAGCTTCCACGGCTGCCGCATACTCCATTCCTGCAACACCAACCAACACATAACCGCCAGTATATGATAGTGAGACTTCTTCTGCAAGCCTGCGACCTTTGTACTTACCGGTTGTCTTATCAGTCCCTTTGTCACCTTCCTTAAAGTTTTCTGTAACCACTTCTCCGTCTTTGGCTATTATATATCCAATAGAGCTTCGAAGATTGCCCGTTTGGTCTTTATATGAACCACTCCGGCGGGCTACTTCGATAAACTTTTCACCTCCTGCCTGCAGGAATACAAGCATCTTATCTTCTGCTTTACTTTGAAAGCGATCAAACCATTTTTCCAATTCATCATAAGTGAATAGGGGAGTCATACCGTTTCTCATACGTTGATAATTGAATGTGATTGATAAAGTTCCCAACAGATAACAGGTACATCAATGCCCTTTGATTCGACTTTCAAACGCAAAAACTTACTACCGGCCGGTGGCTGCATTTTGGTATAGAAATAGCCATGTACTTGCGCTTCATCACCAGCCGAATTACGCTTGAGAACGATTCTTCCATCGCTTACTGGGTCATAACGTCCGGAGACAGATATTTCAACTGGTATTCCCGGAACCAATTCACCGTCAACAACCTGCCCTTTAGCAGACATAGTGACTATCGCTGTATGTGGGTATCGTTTTACCATCTGCTACCTGCCCTTCCTTTGATAATGATTCGCTTGCCAAGTTTAGCCGCCTTCTCCGGCTCCCCGTTTTCTATATACAGCTGCTTTGCAGTCTGAATATAGAAAGAACGAGGATGAGTGATAGAAAGCTTGTTTTCACTGAAATCCGGTGAGTTTACTATCATGGCATACATATCAGCGACACAAAGACCGACCAGCTTCATGCTTTCAGTAGTACATTCTGCTTCGGGGTTGATACCCCGCTTAATGAAGACTACCTTATCTAAGAAGCCTTCCATATCCTCAATAGATGGATATTCTAGTATTGTTTCTCTGATTGTTGCCATAACTATTTACTCTTCGTCTTCTGCTTCTAAGTTTTCTTTCTCAACTTCCTGACCTAAGAATTTAGCAGGGATATTGTCTGTTCCTTCTGTAGCTTCATCGGCTGCCCATGCTTTACCGTCAGCTTTCAGAATGTACATCGCTTCCGGATCATTAACTACCGGCCATGCGTTTGCTTCTCCTTTGGTCCATTCTTTAAATGGTTCTTCGGTTGACCATTTGGTAATCAGAACAAAATCTTTCTTTACCATCAATGCTTTCTTTCTCAGACTCTCAGAATCTTCTGCTGCAATTGGTCCGTGTTGGATATCACCTACACGCAAATCCTCTAAGAAACAAATACGTTTGCGAACCCACGGACAGATAGTAGTACGTTTGTGGTTCTTATCTTCGATACGGAGCGCCGGATTGATTGTGATAATCTGACATGGGTTTTCTTGTTCTGCAAGATATTCATTAATCACTTTTTTCGTGATAACGACTTTGGACGTTTGATTGATCCAGCCTTTAATCTTATCAATAGTTGCTTTCTGCTTTTTCAGCAAAGAGAACTCAGTAGTAAGCATAATAATATAGCGAAGAGACACACCTTCCTTGGCTGCATCGGCCAGTACATTTTCAATATCTTGAAGACCATCAGCAGTAGAAGCGGTAGCCCAATCTACGGAAGATACTTTTTTGTTGGCAGCAGGCATACCCACGCCGACAAATTCCGTAGTTACGATGCCGTTGTTATTAGAGGATGTCAAGTTGGTTCCGCCACGTGACATGTATTGCATACTAGCCCATTCCATACGTCCACGGACACCATTATGCACAAAATCGGTATCTTTGAAACCAAGATTTAATAGTTCCAATTGATCAGAATCGCCCTGGGCATCGCGTTGTAACTGCTTGTATTCTTGATATTCACTTTCAGTCATCGAGCGCTTAATAGCGGTCTTAGGAATATCACCAGACATTTTGCCGATCACTTCACGCGTTTTCTCCGGTGCAGATGCATCGAAAGAAATAACGTCAGCAATAACCGGAGCGCCTTTTTCACCAACCAATGTTTCCCACTTCAATGAAGTAACTCTCTTCACACCAAAGAAATTCGGGTAATACATCGGCTTCACATGACGGGAGTTGAGACGTGCCGCCATGTTTTTCTTGTTAATTTGCTTGATTAAGCTTCTTTCCATAATGATTTATGAATTAATAGATTATACAAAACGAATGAGAGGCATAAGCTTCTTCAAATCAGCATCAAGAGGGAATGGCATATTTCGTTCTTCAATAGTACCTCTTACCATCAATCCGCAAGATTGATTAGCAACAGTCAGATCAACTTTAGCCATCGTAATCACCACCTCAGATATTTCTACTGTAGCCTCGGCAGAACCGGTATCAGCTTTTGCTTTTACAGCGACCAATACCATATCTTTGGCCATCGCACCAATGGCAGCCGCCAGCGTAATAGAGTCATAAGCAGCATTACTCTTGTCGATAGCGGTAATTTTATCGGATGCTCCATCAAATTTTCCACCAGCAGTCACGAAATCACCAATTGCGAACAGATGATTTTTAGCTACTTTGATGACTTTTCCCGCTGCTTCTACAGCCTCCAGCACTTTTGCTGTCTTGATGATATGCCAACCACCGTTTTCATCGCGTCCTGCGATGCAGTAAGGTGGCAACTCATCTAATGGCTGTCCGTCAAACAGGGCCTTTCTCAAATCAGCACGGGCAATAGTGCCACCGCCGACAACATCCTCCAACATCTTAATGATGGCGGGATGGTACTGAAATTCTTTTTCTTTTTTTAAATACATGATACAATAAAATTTAGTTATTACTCAATACCAAGACTAGCGACACCACTGGATTCACCAGCTCCTTCTTCTTTATTCATGATATCCAGCCACTCTTTTTCACTACGGTCTTTTATCTGTGATTGTGGGGTGTAGTTACCATTTTCGATTTCATCTGTCACAGCGGACTGGCGAATTTCAGCATACTCTTCTGCCAATTCCTTAATCTGATCTTCGACAGATATTTCAGAATTTACGTCGATACGCTTGAACCATTTTTCTGGTAATTTTGCGTTATCAAAGAGAACCTTAGCTGAAGCCTGTTTGCTGGATGTTGTAATATTCCCAGTTAAGGTGGTAACGCTATTGGCTAACTCTGATATTTGTTTTTGTTGAGCCTTGAATAGTTTCATCAAAGAGGCGGGAACACCTTCGAGATCTTCTTCTTCATTTTCTTCATTCTCTTCTGATTCTGTCGTTTTCTTGGTCTTTTTAACTGGTTTGATTGGCTTACCGTCCTTCAGACCATTATTCTTCTCATATTCAGCGATAGCGTCCTTTTTCGCTTTTTCTACTGCGGATGTATCTTCAAGATCAGGAAGAATATTGTCTTTGAATAAGGCAACATAAGTAGCAATATCTTCTTCTTTTTCGATTTTGAAAATTTTCTGAACCTTTGCAGCGTACTTTTCGTTTACACCTGCGGCTTTTAAGCCTTTTTTAATAGCATCAATGATTGTCATAACGATTTTCTATTAAAATATAAGGGGAGTAATTTTTTCCTTCCGATATATTTTATTCCAGAATCAATGAGTATATTTGCAATATGGATAAGAAGAAAGAATATAAGGAGAAAGCTAAGATCCTCGCTCTACAGAATGGATTTGATCAGGTTTCCTATTATGGAGAGTGGAAAGGCTACTTGGTATATACAGCATCCCGGAAAGAAGACAAGGAATGCTGCATTGGATATCCTCAATTTATTCTTGTGAAAGATGATGCTGCACATCTTGCACCATATACACAATCGCCGGATATAATGGGAATGGCTCCTATGCCCAAAGACTATACAGGTTCATTCTTATAACTTTCTCACTATTCTATCGATAATATCTGTGTTTACCAATAGATTGTCTACACGCAATACATTTACTCCATACTTAAGACTTATATCTTTGGATATAACTTTCCAATCGCCCAAACGACCGATTTGTGGATCATAAATACGGATTGAACCGTTTTCTAACCTATCAACAGTAATAATATGTCCACCTTTTCCGTCTTTCCACATAAAGTCAATGTGATACCTGCCGGCTTCTTTGGTTAACTCGTTCAATTCTTTATTCAATTGAGTGAGAGTCTTGCTTTTAATATCAAGTCCAGATACATATTGTCCACCTGCCTGTTTCTTCTCAGGTGTCTGCATCGTTTCCGGATCAATCCAGGCCCAGTTAGTTTTTCCAGAGAGTTCATAAGGAATGTTCCCTTCTTTTTTAAGGTTAGGTAGTGCTGTTACATCATATCCACGTCTTCTCAATTCATTAGCAACTACGCATGACTGACAGTTTACACTGAATTCTCTTCCTTCTCCATAACCGATGTTTCCTCTCAGTTCATTTGCTTCTTCGAAGGTCATATCTTCACCTCTCTTTATGCCGATTTTTTGCTCAATCTTACTCTGATTGAAGTTTCTTACAAACCGGTCGTCCCATCTTTTTTGAATATCATTTTTCTCAGCATCGGTCTTGATGCGCTTTGTTCTTGATACTTTTATGACTTCGGGTGTAGTAGGCTGGGGAGTTCTCTCTCTTTGCAAATCTCCTTCTTTGCTAAAGTTATCCTTATACCAAAAAGCGGATTGCACCCCATTTTTATTCTCGTCAACAAAATCCTTTGCTGTTTTGGGAATATCTGTTATAACTTGTTCTTGCGGAACTGTATCGTTTAGCAGGAAATCAGCAAAGTTGTCCGGTTCCATCGTGATCGGAGTAGCAAAACAGATACAGAAAGGATGAAAACCTATAAACTTGAACGTTTTCGGATATTTACCTACCATTGCATCACATATCTTGCATGGTCCGCGATTATTTGCAGAGCGGTGTATCTCGATGCCTAATATAAAATCCTGTTTACTCCAACGTTCATAGTCAGCGGTACGATAAGACATATTGGTAGATGTAGCTGTAAGACGTAATGCGTTCATCTTTGAACTACGATATATACCTTGTCCTGGGTGATAGTTCTTCATAGGTTGGGACATAACAAGTTTCCCTTCTTTATCCTTTACCCAGCGAAATCGTTTGTCCGGCTCATTTAGGATTTGCCTAAGATCTTGACTTATCCGTGAAGAACTTCTACCAACAGATAGACCTGTCTGTAAATAATACTCGAGTTGTGTTTTTGTCTGATCCGCAAGATTCCACACCATTGGAGACAGATTATTGCCGCGTGCATCAAACCCTTTCCTAAGTTGAGAGAGTGCGTCTTTGTTTGTAGCAAACATTCCTTGCTTCCTTACAGAATCAATAGCCATGCCTTTGATGTATTCTGATATAAAATCCTCATTCTTCATTTCAGAGCGCTTCCATGCGTCTATGTTGAAGGCTGTAAGATTCGTGAGAAGAAGAGACTGTAACTTATCCAACTCCCGATCCACACATTTTTCGACAACTTGATTACGTAACCATACATTATCGCTACTACGATTTGCCCATTGTTGGAGAAATGGGGTAATAGACAGAATAAATCGATTAAAGATATTGGCCACTTCGCTTTGCTGAGCCAATATCTTTTGTATATGCTGCTTGTCGTAGAATGTTAGTCCTTTCATTGATATATCGGTCCTAGCGGATTGTTATTGACTGAAGCTGCTTGTTCTTCCTGTTTCATTTTCTCAATTTCCTCTTTTACATTCTGAGTATAAGGAGAACGTGCGGTAAGTGTTTCCTGGCTATTGATTGGTTTCCCACCTCCGGCTGTTGATAGATTCTGTAAGTCTTCTGCTAAATTCTTCGGGAGAATAGAGCCGAAAGACACCTCAAAATAATTATTCATTATAGCATTGGAATTTTTGATATGTGATATATTCGCCATGCCTGCTTGTACAATAGCCACACATCGTTGTACTACCGGTCCGAAGATTTCCATTTGTTCCGTAGCCTTAATTTTTGCATCAATGGTCATAAACTCACGGGAGACGCCTGATAGGTCACCTATGCCAATAAGATTGTCAAACGACAAATCAGGACATGATGCACCAGAGAATATTTCGTGGCGTTCATTACTAATCTCTTCCTTTTGTGAATCTATGGACTGTTGCCATGATAGGTATTCAGCATCACCATGATACGCAGTGCCGGTATCAGGGTCAACTTCCATAGAAAAGTTTAATTCTTTCCCTACTGTATCTTTTGATGGGAGATTCGACAAACCGAAAGATTTTAGCATTGGGTCGCCGAAGTAGTCGTTAGTATCTGACATTCTAGAGATCCGCATTTCATAATGGTCCATGAGTAAAGCGACATCTTCCCAGTCCGGTTGATCTACCTCTGCATATACTACAGGGATTTTGCCGAATAGGTTCTTATCTGACTTGATTTCCCACTGGCCCCCCTTATTTATAGCTGTGATAACTTTGTCTGAGGTGTATATTTTGACACACTCGTAGGTAGAGTAGTCAATCTTGGTTGTGAACTTATGAATGAAAGCATCCATATCATCATCATCGTCAAAATGTGGATAGAACTCATAAGTAACGTTATCATCCTTTGGCAAAGAGAGTATCTTGGCTTTCAGTTCCGGGACTTTTTTCCCATTTACAACTTTGTTTACAGGGTAAAATACAATAGCGGCTTTTGTTTCTGACAACACCTTACGGGCAAAGCTCATAAGTACTGACTTCATTTTGAGTTTGCGGACAAATATCTTTTTGAAATCCTCCAAGCTTGCATCATCTGTATTATCTGCTGTGATGGTCATATCTCCGCCAAATAAAAAAGCTGCTGCTGTGCGAACAATCTTCTTTGGGATATTGGTCACTATTTTGGCAACAGGAACAGTTTTATCCTCTAATCGTTTAGGCTCCATTTTACCCGTTTGGGTATTCAATTCTTCTTCTGTTTCAGAATAGACAGCTACTGTCTTAGGTTCACGGAAACCAACGGATGTAGTGCGACGGTTACGCTTACCATTATACTCTTCTAAATATTCCCGTGGCTCACGATTTTCTATGGTGTCCACGCAAAGATCACTTACAATCCTTCCAAAGTCGTCTTGAACTAAAATTTCACTAATTGATGGCATATACTTTTCTCTTAAAATATAAACCAGACAAAATATACTCTAATAATTAACAAGGGGACGTTGACAATTTGTCAGCATCCCCCTGCCACTGTAAAGTAAAGTACTTTAAATACCATGCCTAACGTCTTCTTCATCAGATTTTTCCAAAGCTCTTTTATATCCCCAGAAACTTTCTTGGTCCATACCATCCATATATTCCTGTTCTAATTTTAATATAAAAGCATTTCTTGCCGCTTCTGACAATAGAGCTAAAGTTTTATCAGCATAGACACATTTAATAAAGATTTTATCCCCTTCTTGGGTAACTTCATAATAATTACCACTTTCTCCTTGACTAGCAGCATTTGCTAATTCATAAATTTCATTGTAATCTTCCAGATCTACTCCGTGAAGAAAATCATTAAAATCTGTTGTAGACATAATATTAGTTTTAAAATTAATACTTTATTGTAGATTACAAAAAGTGTACCACAAAGAGTTATCCACGTCCCACTTTACGAGTCGAAGTTTTAAGCTTCAAACCTAATGATTCTGCGAACTCTGCAAGGATTGTCATGCCGTCCGGTGCATCGTCATGAGCGTTATCTCCTTCACGTTTGTAACTGGTAAGCGCTTTCATGAAACGGCCGTAGTCTGATCCTTTAGAGTATTCTGATTCATCAAGAAAAGCGCAATGTTTCTTTATCCAGCCAGCTTTCATGATGATACGTGTTGGCTTATGTTGTGTTGTAGGACGAGCCTGTATAGTACAAGTCTTCTTTTCTTCTATTACCAGTTTGCGAACATGAATAGCGAATATACGTCCACCATTATTTGATTCAATACGCATCTGGTCGCATTCGGTATCAATAACCATTTGTGCCAAGCGTGGCTCTGTTACTTCTACAGGATCCTTTGTGAAAAGAACATCCGTGATGAAGTATTTTGGTCCGAATACCTTTGCAAATGGTGCACAGAAATCATCATCGCCCTTATCAGCTGTATCACAAGCACCAAGTACACCATCAGGTTTCTTTCCTACAATATCAGCACTCTTGAAGCGCATGAGAGAGGATTTAGGGAATAGCAAACCTTTGGCTTCGAACGGCTCCTGCATATACTCGGCCATCCAGATACTTTCATCCGTTTCAGAACGTAGTTCCCGATAATACTCTGTTGTATGTACGTCAGCGCAGAACGTTTCATCGTTTTCATCTAGTGCAGCGATACGAATGATTTCATTGTATTTGCCGGCTTCTTCCAAACGTCCGAGGACATCACTAGATGACCAACGTGTACCAATATCAATCATACAGCAGCTTCCTTCAATACGGGAGTCGTGCGTACCTTGCTTCCATGACCATACCTTCTCATTGTTGTTGTCAGATAGTGCATCCTCCAGACTCTTGTACAAGTCGTCTGTCATGGCGAGCATAGATGCACCGAATCCGATCACAGTACCGCCGACACCGCCACCGAAGTAGCTTACCTGCCGAGCGCCTTCTACATTCCAGCCTTTGACATTCTGTTTATCTCCTTTTAGGTGAATCTCAGTAAATATCTCACGATAACGTTTTGATTTGACAATATCGCGGGTATCATAAGAGAGCTTGTTGTATAACGTGTCAGAACAACAGTTACGCATTACAGATTCTTCGGGAAAGTGTCCATACATCCAAGCGATGAAAAGAGAAGATATATATGACTTTCCGGCACGTGGTGGCATGCTGACAGCAAGACGGTAGATTATACCCGCAGAATACGAGCTGTACACACGCATGAACGCTTCAGCGACCTTTTTTAGGAACAGACGTTTAGAGAAAAACTTCGGATCATAGTACAAACAGAATGCCCAAAAGTCTTTCTTTGCTATTCGTTTGCGGAGTATGGTAGCAGCTTTCGCCTTACGAATCAATATTTCTCTTTTACTTTTCTTCTTTACCATCAATAATAGCCTGTAACTGTTCGTCACTCAATCCTTCCAGTTCATCACCAAGATTCACATTTGCATCAACTTCTTTCTTGTCACGCCATTTCTCCGGCTGCCGGTTCTTCAACCAAAATATTGCAGCCGTTGTATCAGGAGGATAGTGCTCAATGTATTCTTTTGAATCAGTTATTTTTCCCTCTGTCGCAGCAAACTTTGTTGCTTTACAATTATAGCCAATCGCACGGTTATAAAGACGGTATGCCACATTGGCATCCGCGATATTTTTCCCTTTTTTTAGGGACTCAAGAAATTCGGGATAGTCTTTTTTCCATTTGTTCAAGGTCTGCTCAGAAACAGAGAAAAAATCGGCAAGCTCTTTATCTGTTGCGCCAAGCAGACAAAGCTTTAACGCTTGATTGGCATATTCTTTTTGATATGCTGATTTGCGTCCTCTTTTTTTCTTTTCAGATTCATCTTTCGCTTGTGTCATTAGTTACAGATATTTTCTTTGGATATGGTTTAGACATTGATTTAATCGTTTTCATACATCTTTTATCAAGAGGAAATACATATTTTATCTTTGTTTCTCCTTTGATTACTTCAGCTTTTGGATCTACATGCTCACGTAACCAATCAATGGTTGAAGTGCCATATTTTGAGTTGATTGAACGCCTGTGTGTCAATTTACCATTCAACATGATTCCACGCTCTGATGCAAACTCTCCTAAGTAATACCAATTTGTCGCTTGATAGATTGTTCCGATGTGGCCTTGGTTACGATCCGCATAACTGACAACAAGCCTAACAGCAGGAGCATCTATCTTTAGTAGCTTCAGTGCCATGGCCAATGCTTGAGAGGTACATTCCTGCTTCCCGTTAAGAGCAACCCTGACAAGTTCCATCACCTGTCCCTGCACCATGCTGAAACTGGAGGCTATGAACTGATTTGCACCGTTCGAAAAAAGGATTACACCACACCATTCTCCATCAGAATTGAAAACGGAGTACCCGAGTCTTGCCTGAGGAACAGCATGTGCATAATGAAAATGTAAACATGCATATTTTGAAGCTTGATATGATGCTTTTTCTAGTCTCATAATTCCCCACCTCCAAAGACATAACTTGCCCCATCAAATTTCTCTATCAATGGCTTCATTTCTTTTTCAAATAATTCGGCCTGCTTCATGTCAGTGAATGCAATTTTTATATATGGAGGATCTTTACGGCGAGGAGCAGTCAGATCTTCTGGTATTTTAGAATCAACATCTTCTGTCAATGAATCAATTTCATCACTAAGTAATCCCCAATCAGGCAGATTTACTTCAAAGTCTTCTACAAGTAATGAGAAATCAAATGATGATGTATCAGATGTACGATTGTCCGCAAAAGAGAGAAGCTTTCTTTTTTCGTCATCAGTAGCTAAATCTACACGTTTAATTGCAATCAGCTCATTCCCGTCTGATTCGATAATGCGGACTTTTAATCCAAGAGCTTGCGCTTGCTCATATACACCATTACCGGATATGATTACATCATCCCGGTCGACCACAATTGATCGACCGGCACCACATTCAACCAAACTCTTGTTGATTAATCGTTTGTTTTCTTCCCCATGAATACGATAATTGTGAGGGTCATATTTAATATTTTCATTATCCATAGCAGGTTTTATTCTAAAATATAGATTCTCCTGCTATATTTTCTCTTATTACACTTCTCAGTCTTATTTTTAGATAATAATTTTTCTATTAAGATAATCAACTATATTATTAATCTGACCAAAGATTAATGATGAAGCTAGTGCTTCTGCATCCCAACCTGATATGTCAAAGTCTATAATTTGATCACCATCAAAACAATTATAAATAGAAGTATACCGTTGAAAATCTCCAATACCTCTTGCTATTTCTCTATAATACGCAACTTCTATCTTGTTTTTTTGAACTTCAAAAATAATTTTCTTATCAAACATAGGAGCTAAAGTCCAGTACTTACCTATTATCTTCACAAACTCATCAAAAGCAGGTTCTATATCAACATCAGTGAAGCTAAATCCAAATGCTTTCAATAAAGCTAACAACTTTGTAAAGTCTGAACTGGATGTTATATATTTTCCTGCAAATCTTTGATTTAATTTTATATTTTGGATTCTTATTAAATAATTAGCTTTAACTGTACGTTCCTTTATTATACGTAAATTGCTTTCTACAGTTTTTCCATCATCCATTGATGAAATAATGATATCTGATAGTATGTCACTAATTTGGGGGTATTTTTCTAAATCCTTATCCAATAGAATATTAGTGATATACCATTTCAATTTGTCCTTTAAAGAATAGATATATTCTTTACTGTTTGAGAATTTGCTTATATAACCTGTAAAATCAGTATTATCTCCATAAACATGGGCATATATCTTCTTGATATTATTAATATCGCAGACAGTGACTATTTTATCTAAGCAGAATTTGTTATCACCGCATGTTTTATCAACCCCATATCTATCGAAATGAGCAGAGAAAACATTGAGTATTCTAAAAATATGAGCAGGATCTATTCTGTCAAGATCTTCTATAATCAAAACAACTTTTTTAGTAGGATTTAGCTTTCTATATTCGCATATTATATCGTGTATCAATTGAGAAATACTATCAAATTCATATATTGATCCTTTTAGTGAATCAAATTTGGTGATATATAATTCTGATGTCTTATCAACTGACTTAAATTGTTCTTTATATTTATCAAACTTGTCTTTTATGTTTTTTATTTTTTTGATAACACTACTTATACTTATATCCACTCCGTAAACGTTGATTTTGGGTATCAAGTCTATAACATCTAAAATTGCGTCTTCTGATTTATTCATAAAATAAGAATAAATTAACGATGCATTACTTAACTCTATTTCATTAATGTTGATATCTTTATTCGATAGTAGCCTAATCAATATATCTCTTTTTATTAGTTCAAAGATATCTTTATTGTCCATTACCTGATAATTTACAGGATATATTGGAATGAACAGATATTCATCTGAATATTCTTTTATAAAGCTACTAATGAAGTAGCTTTTCCCATCGCCGAATTTTGCTGATAATATACATCTTGAATTAGCATCAAGATATTGTTTAAAGTCCTTAAGATAAGGTTCTATTGGAATCATATTTTCTTCTGTAGCCATGTCTTTGTTATTTTTTTACCAAAAGTAATAATATTGCAAATTAGAACAATGAACTTCCATTAATTTTCTTTCTAATAAGTTCCTGCACTCCGTTATAAATTTCATATAGTTGTTTCAATGTCTCCGGACCTTCCCAGTCGGAAAAATTACCGTCTTGAAAGAAATGGAACTCAAAGACACGGGCTGCTACTGGACCTAAATCAAGGCTTTCAAATGTCTCTCTTACTAAATGCAGCTTCTCTAATATCTCAGCATTTCTATCCTCCGGTTCATCTGAGCTATCTTCAATATCCAGTTTCGTGTAATCTACGTTATCATCCGCAGGCAGGGGCTTGTATCTACTCCTATACTGTGAAGTAGGAGAGGATGCATTCAGCTTTATCATCTTCAAAACAAAGAAATCAAGCTCTGTATAGCCATTTTTTCTTGTTTCAAGTAGTTTGTCCAGTAACCTGTTTTTCTTTTGGAGGAGCGAACAAATGACCTCATTTAGGACATCTGTCGCTTCATCAGGAATACCTGCAAGCCCACAATGATACAAGGAGTAATCAAGCCAGCGCTCGTAGCGCTTAGTTATGTAATTATTTACTGCTTCACTTGCCATAAATTTAATTTTTAAAATTAAGTATGACATAGCAAAGAGAATTCTTTAGTGTTTCAGTAACTTACAAATAACAAATGCCGGATTTTTCTTCAAAATCCGGCTCAACACCATTCTATTGCAAAGATAGAAAAAATCTTGAAAAGAAAATTAATTCAGCGATTATTTTAAAAAGGCAATGGACCTTCATCTTTAATTTGATTTTCTTTAGAGGATGGCGCTTTAGTTTTAGAAATTGAAGAAGAACCAAACATCGTGCCGATTGGTTCACCAGGCATGGGAATGCACATGTCTTCCTCTAGATTTGAAAAGCGGCAGAACTCGCCTTTGAATCGCAATAATATTTCACCTACTGCACCGTTACGATGCTTAGCAATGATTATTTCTGCCATACCTCGCATATCGTTTCCTCGATCATCTTGAAAATTTTTATAATATTCTGGTCGATGTAGAAAAAGAATCAAGTCAGAATCATCGCATAATGTACCACTATCACGTAAATCTATTAACTGTGGACGTTTAGCATCAATTCCCTCACGAGATTCAATTGCCCGATTTAATTGCGATGTAATAATAATAGGAATATTCAACTCTTTTGCTAAAGATTTTAATCTTCTTGTGAAGTAATTAATTTCCGAATATCTATTTTCAGTATATTTGACATCATTATATAACAATTGAACATAGTCAATAGCAATCAACTTAACACCCTTTTCTTTTACTAAATAATGTGCCTTATTGCACAAAACATCCATTTTCATAAGTGGTGAGTCATCCACATAAAGAGGAGCGTCCTGCAAATCTTTCAGTTTATAATCCAATTGTTGCCACTCATAACAGGCAAGCTGTCCGCTCTTGATTTTTTCACTCGGAATTTCGCAGACATTGGTGATAAGACGATTGACTAACTGCACATTATTCATTTCAAGAGAAAACAAAGCGACTGGAATCCTGAAGTTAACCGCCATATTTCTTAGCATAGATATAATAAATGCTGTTTTTCCCATTGCAGGACGTGCTCCTATAGTAATCAAATCACCATTCTGCCAGCCAGATGTCATTTTATCCAATCTAGTGAATCCACTTTCCAAACCGCTCAAACCATCAGTTCGTGTAGCTGCCTTCTGAATTAGTTTATAGGCTTCATCAATCACGGGGTTAATCTGAATACAATCATGTTCCGTATTTAATGAGGATATATCAGTTAGCTTTCCTCTGATTTTCGAGATTAAATCTTCTACATCTTGGGTTTCATCGAATACTTTTAAGCGAATATCTGTTGCAAGTGCAAGTAATTGGCGGGATATATACTTTTGTGCAATGATTCGGGCATGATACTGCGTTTGAGACGATGATGCTACTTTGCTGCTCAAGTGAATTATATAAGATGTTCCTCCAATTTTATCTAATTCACCTTGTTTGCTAAGTTGCTCCTTTACAGTTAGAATATCTATCGGCATTTGATTAACCGCAAGGACAATAATTGCAGCATATATCAGTTGATGTCGATGTTCATAAAAAGATTTTGGACAAAGAATATCACTTATTAACGCATAAGCCTTTTTGTCAGTCATTAATGTACCCAATACTGCTTTTTCTAATTCAGATGCGTAAAGAAGGTTCATATTAAATTGATTATCATCTTCTTGTTGCTGTTTTTTTTCTTTCATGTTTTTTGTTTTTTTATAATAATTCTCAAAGATACAATTATCTCCGACTTTTACCTCCGATTTCCACAACATTAAACATTTCGTTAACTCGATCGGCAATATATTCTCCATATTTTAAATGGATCTCTTCCGGGAGTAAATTGGTCGTTACGAATGTTATACAACCTCTTCTGTTGTCGTATCTCATTTGAAGTATGTACTGTATCACATCCATTTCTGTCCCATAGTACTTAACTTTTGGTTCTCTACCAACTTCATCAAGGCCGATAGCCATGCCATTGGAACCATCATATTTCAAAATTCCATCAATTCCTTTTTGACAATATTGGTTTGTCACAAATGATGCCGATTCTATAGGAAAGCCTCCTGATGGATAATATCCATTTGGGGCTAGCCCATTACTGCGTCTATCATACGTTTGTATAATTTTTAATATTGTAGATTTGCCAGTACCTACCGGACCATATAGCCATAATCCCTTATCGCGATCTAATTTTTTAGACCCTCTGATAAGATACAAAAACAACTCGTTCATCAGTTCACGATTGCTTTCGTTAACACTGAATTTTGAACATGCTGATAGACAACACTCACGGAATAAGGCTGCGGAATTCTTCAATGTAATGGGGTCATAGCTTGATTGTCCGCACTTCAACATCTGTTTCTGGATTTGTATTTGTTCTCTTACTTTTTCCATCTTTTTTGTTGTTAAGTTCAAATTTCAACCATCGGGCAAAGTGCGACATCGCATCTTTTGGCGATTTTGTCGTTTCACCCTCATTTTGCAGTTTCATAAAGAACAGCTTCAAACACTCGTAAAAGGCTTCTAGCGTGAAATCAGGATTTCCAGAAGAACGAGTGTTCATTGTTACTGTTTCCGCCCATGATCGGTTCGATTTAAGTTCGGTATAACAATCGTCCAAAGACTTGTCGAAAAAACTATCAGCCGGAAACAGTTCTCCCACGCGTAAGGGAGATATTGTCTTATTGTCTTTAGTCTTATCTTTAATGTTAACCGTTTTACTTACCCTTTTGCTTACCTCTTTACTTACCTTTTTACTTACCGTTTTACTTACGTCAAGTAAGTAATAAACTGGCGATTTTGCATTCTTTTTACCCGATTCGAAAGTTATTAAACCTTTTTGCTGCAATCTGTTCCTAACTTCAATGACGGTCTTTTCTGATATACCGGTTGCGAGGACGATAGTCTTGTTGGGATGTTCAAACGGATTCTGCCAACCCCGAATATTGCACTCATTCAATAAGTAAAAGTACAAAAACACTTCGTTCGAGCTAAATTCTACACTTCGATTCATCTTCCAAAATTGGTTTATATATTCTATATAGGTCATTGTATGCTATGCCGTCAGTTTCTGACGTATTAAGTTCATATTCTTTTTTACGAGACCAATAATGCGTTCATGATACTCGGTATCTTGGTTGCAAGCTCCACGAGATTGGACAATACTGAATGTCTTCAAATTGACCTCTATAGTCTCAATATGCTTCTTTCCAATTCGAGCAGAAAGAATGAGTGAGTCTTTTTTCTTATAATATTCATTCGAAAAAACGCAATGGTGCATAATTTCACCCTCCTGTTGAAACTCTTCAAGGTTTTTTAGTGGTATCACAACTATTTTACCGTCCGATAGCTTCAAATCGAAGAATTTCGATTTTTCTTTTATATAGTTTTCAGCAGCCTTTTTAAGTTTAAGTAGGCGTTGCATATCCTTTGCCTTGCGTTCTTTTTCATCATCACGTTTCTTTCTCGCCACATACAAATCATGGGCTTTTTTTAGATTCTTAGGACAAACGTAATGAGCGTTATGCAGATCTTTATGATAATGATCTAGTAGTTCCAGATAATCAAACCACATCGAAACATCTTTTATCCGATATTTATTACGAAGACAAATTTTTATAGACGGCCAATACATATCAATCTTGTAACGGTGTCCCTCTAAATAATCTACTAATTCATAACGTCTTGCCTTTAGCAGTGTTTCAGTCTTGGGAGAATGAGGAATTGTATTAGCGGCAGTAAGAAACGATATACCGCGTAACTTACAATCTATCCCCATTCGAATATACTTAGGTCTAAAGACGGAGCCCGGATGATATCGCTCACAATAAATATCATTATTATAATTGTAATAATGCGAACCGACAACCTTATTCCGTATCTCCAGTTCTCCACACCAGCCACTGAATCCCGTATTATTGGCAAGAGCTACTACTTCCCGGTTACCATCGTCTTTTATCCAATGTTGCAGTATCTCCCGAATATAATAACGAGGCTCTGTTTCTTCCCGGTAATAAGCAACCAATTCAAAACTACGGATGACTTGGAACTCTTCACAAATTTCCGCTTTGCCAATAAACATTGTCTGTTTATTAATACGCTTCCTCGACTGTTCTATCTTCAAGGATGTCCCACAATGAGGACAAATTGCCCGTTTACGCTTTACAATTTCCGGAGAGAAGCGCTGTCCGCACTCCATGCAGATAACACGTGATTTGGTTGCATATCCTCTATGTTCCAAACATTCAACCTTTGCCCAGTCAATCATCAACCCCTCAATATTAGGCAGCTGGCTACTTAAATTAGCAACTCTAAGCTGTAATTTCGTTCTTGGTCTCATAAGTCTTCAAATAATAAAAATTGTCCGGAAGGTATTTCTGTTTTCTTCCCTTTACGCTTATTGGGGGAAGAAGCCGGTTTTTTAGTTTCCGGATGTTCTGTAGCTACTTCTTTTTTCACACTCACAGCTGATACTTTATAATTGGTTTGCTTATTAACTTTGATATCATCTTCATCGTAGTAATGGACCGCCATTCCGAATACTATGTCATTATCCATCCCGCATCCTTTTACTCCAGAACTTATCGTGCTACTTTCTTTGAGAGCCTCGCCCATAATGTAGGCGAGACATTCATCAATATTCTTATTCTCTTTTCTATAGGCAATAGCAAACAGTTCATCAGACTTTGCCCGATTATCCAAGTAAGATTGAATGGTCTGTTTGAATGAATTTTGTTTTTCCATATTAATAATTGATTGATAAAGGCATTAGTAGATAAGTAAGGCTACGAACTTCTTCATCGCAACGGGTAAAGATTGAGGCTTTCGACGGATCGCTCATGGTGATAGCAATATCTTCCGAAGGAATGCTGTTTACCATCTCTATCAAAAAACTGCTCTTGAAACCTATTTCAATATCACAGCCTGACTGTAGGCTGATCGTTTCTTCCGCAGACTTAGAAAAGTCTAAATCATGAGCTGCTATTTTAAGAGAACTGGAATCGAATTTGAGTACCACCAGAGATGAGTTGCTGTCACAGAAGACAGATACACGCTTTAGAGCTGAGACTATATCGGCTTTCTTTAATACTGCACGATTGGGCTGTTTTTGAGGGATAACGGCACGATAGTTAGGGTACCGGCCTTCAATCATACGGCAGACTAACCGGTATGAATCAAACTCAAATAAAATATTAGTCTGATTTACCGATATTTCTACTTCCATGCAATCTTCCGGAACAATATTAGAAAGGATTTTAGCAAACTTGCTTGGCAGGATAAAGGCCGCCCGTTCCTTGCGCGTATAAGCGGATGGATTTTCAATCATTGCTAGACGGGTACCATCTGTTGCGACAAATGACATTGAATCTAAACCAATATCAAAATAGACACCATTTAATACCGGACGGAGCTCATCATTGGCACTACAGATCAAGACTTGCCTTATTCCGTATAATAAGTCATTACCTGAAACAAGAAATGGGCTGGCAGTGTCATCCGTGTTCATGGATGGGTATTGATCACCTTTTTCAAGTGGTATTGAAAACCTGCCATTGGCATACTTGACAATCAATTCTTTTTCAAGGATGGATATAGTCAATGGCTGTTCGGGGATTTCTTTTAATCCGTCGAGTAATGTCTTGGCGTTAGCCATGAAAGAATAATTGATGAAGTCGGCAGCGCCATCTACATTTGTAGAGATGCGTCCACCTTCTTCCCCTGCTGTCACTAGAATAAGACCATATTCATCAACGACAAACAAAAAGTTGTCATAAGCTGGTAATGTGTTTTTAGGCTGTATGATTCGCCCGATTGATTTCAGCTTATCTAATAAAGCTGTTTTTGAAACTGTAATTTCCATGCGTCATTGTTTTGCGGCGCATAGCGTAAAGATGAGATGAGTTTCAGTAATAAGAGCTATTAAAGCATATATATGCAATAAAAGCCGGACAAACCTATTGTTTTATCCAGCTCAACACCATTCTGTTTGCAAATATATAGAGAGTTTTTGTATTTGCAAACGTTTCAGTCTTTTTTTTCTTCTTTTTTCTGCAATAAATCCAATACAGCGCGATTTGCCTTATCACAAATACTATAATCTATATCAATGTAGATATCGGCCATCTTATAGTCGTTATTTACATGACCGAGGGAGAAGTCAATATCTGCCTTCGGTACTCCGGCCTTGTTTCTTGCCAAGCTGGCCCAGCTGTGGCGGGCCCAGTTTGTGGTGACCTTGAAGTCTAGTTTTAAGTTCATACAAATGTCTTTCAGTCCATTATTGATTGCTCGCATGAAATTATTCAAGCTACAGTAGTTAGTATGAAAGTAGGAGAGGAAATAACCCTCTGTGTATTTATCAAGTAGGATGCGAAGCTCCGGTTCGATCTTGACGGAAAGTGGTATCTGTTCGTGATTCTTTTCCGTATTCGTTTTAGATCGCGTGTACTCCAGTCTTCCGCGGCGTTCGCACGAAATACTATATAGGTCGTTAATATTGACTCCCATCATGTAGAACATCATCATAAAGACATCACGTGCCATATTGGTACGTTTCTTGTCAGATTGGAAATCCCTAATCTTCAATAGAGTGTTGATGTCTATATTCTTTCGTTTCCTCCGGTACTCCGGTATCTCAGCCTTTTTGAACGGATCGCCTGGGATCCTTATAATATCAAAGTCCTCATTGTTGTAATAGAGCTTGGCTTTGTTATACAATGCTCTCAGTCCTCTAAGGTAATGGCTTATTGTGCCCGGTTCTAAAGGAATGCCGGCGGGCCCGGAGTGATATAAGTCTTTGATCATCTTATTTAGCAGAAATGAGGTGATTAGCTTAATATCTATCTTCTTTCTTTTTGTGTACCAACATAGTGTATCAATGGAAGAGCTATACCATTCGGCTGTTTTCTTCTTTTTCGTCTGAATTACTATGTTTTGGGCGAACTCTACGAAGTCTATAAACTCGGCGTCAGGAGCTAGGGATTTCTCTATTTCTTCTTTTAAATCCTTGCATGACATGAATTGAGTTCTTTCTTGCCCTAACTTTAAGTATTCTCTCCGGATTTTCTGTATATAAGCATTTATTTCATACTCTATCATTTCGCCGTTTGTAACGTTTGGCAGGATCCGTCCGGAGTCATCCATGTTTCCGGGTTGGATATAGTAGCTGGTGGCTATATACTGAGATTCTCTATTATGATAGATTCTAATTTTTATATTGGATGTTCCATCCTGTTTTATATGTCTTCCAGTTTGGAAAACGATCGCTTTAAATGTTGCCATACTGTTTTAATGTTTTTTAAAGGTTTAAAATCGCATTAAACAGCTTGAATCGGGGGAAATTGATGGGAAACCGCTTTAATTTCCACTAAATAGGTGCAAATAGAGAAACCTGTTCAAAGATAGTTCAAAGAATTATCCCCTTTATTTGCCCCAAAATGGGGGCTAATTAAGTCTATTTTGCACCAATGAAAAAAGCCGATACAAACTGTATCAGCTCAACACCATTCAATTTTTCTTAACTTGAAATCTTCGTCGGGGTAGCGGGATTCGAACCCACGACCCCCTGCTCCCAAAGCAGGTGCGCTAACCGGACTGCGCTACACCCCGCTACTTTTAAAGGGTTGTTCTTTTCAAAAGCGGTGCAAAGATAGGGAGTATTTTTAAATTATCAATAACTAAATGAATGTTTTTTATTGATTAAATTACAATCGACTGAAATTCATCTGTTTGCAAGTCAACTTTTTTTCTTGGCAGAAATAAGAAGCATCATTGGACGCCGAAGTTCGTCTTGCATTTCCGGAATAGTATCCAGCATCATTTCACTTGGTTGGGGCTCTATCAATTCGCAAATTTCAAATCCGGTCTGAAGAAGACTATTAATATATGTAGTTAAAGTCTTATGATACTTCACGACTTCTTCTCCTAAAAAAACAGCAGTACGTTTGCCTTCACTGAAGTAGCGGTCTACAGGCCAGTGAGTACGTTTTCCATCCTGGTCATAATACCAATCCTGATTGCCATAGGCTGTGAATATCGGATGCTCTACTGAAAAAACAAAAGAACCTCCTGCTGCGAGGCAGCTGTTGACTTTACGGCATATATTAATAAAAGATTCCAGATAATGAAAGGTCAAGGAACTGATTACGATATCATAAGTATCCGGTTGAAAGTCGAAATCCTCGATTGCCATACATCTATATTCGATGAGTGGTGAAGAATTTCTTTTTTGAGCTTCTTCCAGCATCTTCCCGGAAATATCAATTCCTGTAACATACTTTGCTCTATGTTCAATGGCATAGATACAGTGCCAACCAAATCCGCAGCCTAAATCCAGTACTCTCTTGTCTGTAAAGTCCGGTAGCATTTTCTGTAATATATGCCATTCTCCGGCACCTTGCAATCCATCTACAGAGCGTGACATTTGAGCATATTGGCTGAAGAAGCGGTCATCGTCATATTTATTTTCTTTCATAACTTCAATGAGGTTCATATTAGGTTGGGCAAATATATGCATTTATGCGATTATTGGGACGAATTAACTGAAAATAAAATCAGATAGGATGAACCATCTTTTGCTGTTTTCTGTTTTCAAAGTATAAAACTAAAAATGAAAAAGCCATATGAAAACGGAAAAACAAAAAGAAACGAATGAAAAGGAAGTTCCTTTGTTAGAACAAAAAGGATATGAAAGAATGGTCAATGAGATTGTTCCGGTACAACAAGCGGAAGCTTACCGTAAACCGACTCAGAAAGCGGTAAAAGAAGCTGTAAAGGAGTTGAATCCTGATACAAATAGTTTGGGTAGCAGAGGATGATTGAGTCCTCTGCTATTTTAGTAGACGATCAGCAGAGTTAATAAACATTCCGGCTATACCGGACTCAGGTTCGTTTATTCGATTAGTGAAAAAACGATCATTCTGAAAAAAAGAATATTTAAACAGGCAGGAAAGACTATAATTGCATCTGTCATAAGCTAAGAATCAATAAACGCCCGCATTTTTAAATATGAAAGTACATAATTTCATTAATTGTCTGATATGCTGATTGGATTGAACTGTTCTTTTCCTTGTTATTGATCATTAAGCTGACTGAATGGCTTAATCATAATCATTATGCTACTTTTTACCTTGCTTGTAAATCTGATAAGTTAGATGAAAATAAGCACTGAATCGCCTTTTTATCTCTTTCCCATCAAGGAAAAATAAGTTCCTCGGTGAGAAAGGTAGCGTTGGTTTAAAACCAACGAGGTGTTCCTTTTAAACCAATAAGTGTTTTGTACATACGAAAAGATGTATATATTATGCCGTTTTATGCAATATCAGGCTGCGTTTTCGAATATTATTGCATTTATTTATGCAGTTTATTTTCTGGTTTGTAGCTTTTGGTACAATAATTTTTCGACGTAATCTTAAGAATAGCACATCAAGATGCAAATATCAAAGGCTCTTATTTAGGAAAAGTAAGGATAAAACTGCTTCCTTTACCCACTTCCGACTTAACATTAATACTTCCTTCATGCAAAGTCATGATTTGCTTGCATAAACTTAATCCGATACCCGAACCGGATGTTTTGGTGGTAAAGAAAGGAACAAATATTTTATCCAGCACATCGGGCAGAATACCTTCTCCATTATCAGATATCGTTAATGTCGTATTTCCGACAGAAAGTTTTCTTGCTTTTACCTGAATCTTCTTATCTGATTTCCGACTGCATGCTTCACGGGCATTTTTCAGCAGATTAATAAGAATCTGTTCTATTTGTGTCCGGTCCGCATTTAATTTCAATTCGGGTGTGGGCACCTCAAACTGAAACTCTTTTTCTGGAAACAACTTCTTTAAATCCGTGAATAATTCCGCAATAGAAATCTGTGTACGAATAGGAGCGGGGATTCGTGTGAGCCGGCGATAGTTCTCTACAAATTCCAGTAATCCTTTGCTTCTTCTGTGAATGGTCTGCATGGCTTGCAGCATAACAGAATACTCTTTTTCTCCCAGTTGACTGGGGATTCCTCTCTCACTTAATGTTTCCGAAAGAGAAATGATTGGTGTGATAGAGTTCATGATTTCATGAGTCAGCACGCGTATCAGCTTTTGCCAGGCTTCCATTTCATTGCGTTCCAGTACGGAATGAATGTTTTTTAAGCTGATTAACTGCTGTTCTCTGCCTTGGGTAGCAAATGTAGTGCGTGAGATGGCCATTTCCAGCACAGTACTATTTTGTTCGATACGGATGACGGGGGTGTCATTGGCAACGGAAGCCTTCAGTAATGTTTTCGGCAATTGTGATATTTGTCCTAAGTGGGTAACGGCCGCCTGATTCATCCATTCTATATGTCCGGATTTGTCGGCAACAAGCACTGCCGTATCAACTTTGTTCAATAAGTTCTCGTAATATTGATGCTTGATTTCTTCTGCCAGCAATCTTCCCCGAAAATCTTTTAAAGTATCCGAAAGTTCTTCCGCCCATTCATTCATTATTTTATTTTTGAAAGGTGGATGGAAAGTTTGCATCATGTCATTATAGCGAAGGCCGTCTGTCAGTCGTCGCAACAGGGCAATTTGTTTGAACTGCATACGGTAAAGATGTACGGCGGTAGTTATCAGTAATATAATGCAGATAGTAGTACTGAACCATAACTGTTTTTGAAATAACAGATAGCTACCGATAGAAAGCAATACTATCAATAAGATATGTAAAATCACTCTGAATTCAAATCGTCTCATAAGCCTAGTTTTTCAAGTTTGCGATATAAGGCAAAGCGGGTAATGCCTAAATAGTCGGCAGCACGGGAAATATTCCCTTCACTAAGTTTCATTGCTTTTTCAATGGTTTGCCGTTCCAGTTGTTCAAGGTTCAAAACAATTTCTTCTTCCTTTTTTTGTTTGGGGGTGACGTGGAACTGGAAGTTTTCGGGTTTTAATAAAGAACCGTCTCCCAAGATTACGACACGTTCCATTGTGTGTTGTAACTCCCGTACATTGCCCGGCCACGTATATTTCAGCAACTTATTTTTGGCTTCCCGTGTCAAGCCTCGCATTTCCTTTTTATATTTGCGTGCATAACGGTCCAGAAAATATTCGGCAAGCAGAATGATATCATTCCCACGTTCGCGGAGCGGGGGAATATGTATTTCAATTGTATTAATACGATAGAGTAAGTCCTGACGGAAGCTTCCTTCATCCACCATACGGCGAATATCCGCATTCGTTGCGCAAATCAGACGAACATCAATAGGCACGGCCTGTGTGCTTCCTAAGCGGCTGATCTGCCGTTTTTCGATCGCAGTGAGCAGCTTCGATTGCATGGGAAGCGAAAGATTACCGATTTCATCAAGGAATAAAGTACCATTGGTGGCAACTTCCATCCGTCCGGCTTTTGACTTTTTAGCATCGGTGAAAGCTCCCTTTTCGAATCCGAACAGTTCACTTTCGAAAAGTTGTTCGGGGATACTTCCCAGGTCGATGGTAACAAAAGGTTTGCCGTATCGGGGAGAGCAGCGGTATAGCAGTCGGGCAATCACGTCTTTTCCCGTTCCGTTTTCTCCCAGAATCAGAATGTTGGCATCTGTACTGCTAAGTTTGTTTATGGTTGCGAATACTTCCTGCATGACCGGAGATTCTCCGATAATGTCCCCTTCCGGAGAACTTTGTCCGCTGAGTGCTTCCACTTGTTCTTTTAAGATGTTTACCTCCCGTTGAGATTGGCGCAGACGCATACCGGAGGTGAGAGTAGCCAGCAATTTCTCCTTCTCCCAAGGTTTGGGGATAAAATCTGTTGCACCGGCTTTGATGGCCCGTACAGCTTTATCTGTATCCGCATATGCAGTCATGAAGATGACAATAGCTTGCGGATCAATCTGCAAAATCTGCTTCAGACTTTCAAAACCTTCCTGACCGCTAATTGCGTCACGGCTGAAGTTCATATCTAATAAGATAAGATCGGGCTGAAAGGTAGTCATAAAATGCTCAATCCGGTCGGGAGTGGTAGCTACCTTTATCTTTTCCGTATAAGGTTCGAGTAGTAGATTGAGGGCAAAGAGCACATCTTCGTTATCATCTACAATGAGTATCTTTCCTAGTTTGTTGACTTCATCCATAGGGTATGGGGTATATGATTCGTTACTTATCCTAAAGTTTTAATGCAAGGGCAAAGATATGGATAATAATCATGTGTTGTATGTGTGATTGCGCACTAAATTTGTGCGTATTTGCACGCTGTTTGTAATAGTGTAGTAAATGTAAATAGTTGAATTGTAATGAAATATAAGAATGGCACAAGTTTTGAACAGTAAATAACAAATAAATCTAAGAATGAATCTGAAAATACTCTATATAATACTCGGAATCCTGTCGACTGAACTGCTGTCTGCTCAAAATCAAACAATGGAGATGTCGTTGGAGCAGGTGGTGAAAATAGCCCGTCTGGAATCACCCGATGCACAAACTGCACGACATAGCTTTCGTTCCGCTTACTGGAACTACAAATATTATCGGGCTAACTATTTGCCATCTTTGAGTTTGTCATCCGATCCTAATCTGAATCGTGCCATCAATAAGATTACAATGGGGGACGGTTCCGTTAAGTTTGTCGAGCAAAATCTGTTGAATACCGATCTGACTTTGAACCTGTCGCAGAATATTCCCTGGACCGGAGGTTCCCTTTTTCTCGAAACATCTGCGCAACGCATGGACTTGTTCAGCGAACATAAATACTCATGGCAAACTTCTCCTGTCATGATAGGATATCGCCAGTCGTTTTTTGGTTATAATAGTCTGAAGTGGGATAAACGTATAGAACCAGTGCGCTATCAGGAAGCCAAGAAAAGTTATGTGGAAACACTGGAACTTGTTTCCGCCAATGCAATTAATAAATTCTTCGCTTTGGCTACCGCTCAAAGTAATTACGATATTGCTTCTTTCAATTATGCAAATGCCGACACACTCTATCGTTACGCTCAGGGGCGCTACAATATAGGCACGATCACAGAGAATGAAATGCTGCAGTTAGAATTGAATCGTCTGACCGAAGAAACAAATCGTATGAATGCCCGTATAGAAATGGATAATTGTATGCAGGAACTTCGTTCTTATCTGGGCATCCAGGAAGATCGGGAACTTCGTGTGCGTATCAACTCCCAAGTACCGGATTTCAGTGTCAATCTGGATGAAGCATTGGCATTGGCATACGAAAATAGTCCGGATATACAGACGATGAAACGAAGAAAACTGGAAAGTGAGAGTGCTGTGGCAAGAGCCCGTGCCAATGCGGGGCTGAAAGCAGATATTTATCTACGTTTCGGACTGACGCAGACTGCCGAAAAGTTGCCGGATGCTTATCGAAATCTGTTAGACCAGCAATATGTAAGTCTGAGTATCGCTCTTCCTATTTTAGATTGGGGAAGAGGGAAAGGACAAGTGCGGGTAGCCCGTTCCAATCGTGATCTGGTATATACGCAAGTGGAGCAAAACCGTACGGATTTTGAATTGAATGTCCGCAAACTGGTGAAACAATTTAATCTGCAAATGCAACGGGTACGTATTGCTGCCCGTACAGATGAAACGGCTCAACGAAGAAATGAAGTTGCCCGCAAACTTTATATTTTGGGAAAATCCACTATTCTTGATCTGAATGCTTCCATTGCAGAGAAAGATAGCGCCCGCCGTAATTACGTGTCGGCTTTGTACAATTACTGGAGTTTATATTACACACTTCGAAGTATGACACTCTACGATTTTGAACGAAACACGCTGTTGACCGAAGATTACAATCTTCTGATAGAATAGCAACTTACTCATTCAGCTGTAATAAATAAAAATATAAAATACCTGATAAAGTCATGGATATAAAATTAGAAAAGAAACCTTGGTACATTCGGTACAGATACTATCTGATAGGCGGACTTTTGTTTGCTGCCTTTCTGATTTATGTAATTGTTCTGTCATTAGGCCCCCGAAAATTACGTATTGATGCCGAAAATATTCAGATAGCGGAAGTGAAAGAGGATAATTTTATGGAATATGTAGATGTGGAGGGACTGATTCAGCCTATACTGACTATCAAAATCAATACCCGCGAAGCGGGAAGCGTTGAAAGCATCGTTGGTGAGGAAGGAAGTCTGCTCCAGCAGGGGGATACCATCATCGTCCTTTCCAATCCGGATTTGCTCCGCAGTATTGAAGACCAGCGTGACGAATGGGAAAAACAAATGATTACTTATCAGGAACAGGAGATTGAGATGGAACAGAAAAGTCTTAATCTGAAGCAGCAGGCTCTGACGAATAATTATGAACTGGAACGACTGAAAAAGAGCATTGCCCTTGATCGGGAAGAGTTTCAGATGGGAGTAAAGAGTAAGGCTCAACTACAAGTAGCCGAAGATGAATATAACTACAAACTAAAAAATGCGGCATTACAACAAGAAAGCCTGCGGCATGATTCTGCCGTTACGATGATTCGTAAAGAATTGATTCGCAATGACCGTGAACGGGAGCGCAAGAAATATGAACGTACTCACGAGCGATTGAATAACCTGGTGGTGACGGCTCCTATAAAAGGGCAACTAAGCTTTGTCAGGGTTACTCCGGGGCAGCAGGTTTCTTCCGGCGAAAGCATTGCCGAAATAAAGGTACTCGATCAGTATAAGATACATACTTCGCTAAGTGAATATTACATTGACCGGATCACTACCGGACTGCCTGCTACCGTCAATTATCAGGGAAAGAAATATCCGTTGAAAATAACGAAAGTCGTCCCCGAAGTAAAAGACCGTATGTTTGATGTCGATCTTGTCTTTACCGGTGATATGCCCGATAATGTGAGAGTCGGCAAAAGCTTCCGTGTACAGATTGAATTAGGTCAGCCGGAACGGGCGCTCATTATTCCACGGGGTAATTTCTATCAGTCTACAGGAGGGCAGTGGATTTACAAAGTGAATGCTTCGAAGACAAAAGCAATCCGTGTGCCATTAAGTATTGGGCGGCAGAATCCGCAGCAGTACGAAATTACGGAAGGTTTGCAGACGGGAGATTGGGTAATTACGACAGGATATGATACCTTTGGCGATGCAGAGGAGTTGATATTGAAATAAAAACACGCAATATTATGAAGATTATACAGTTAGCTATCCGGACCTTATGCAGGTTTAAAATATATACGATTATCAATATCATCGGATTGGCATTAAGTATGGCTTGTGTCATTATTATATTCCGTTATGTGGAACAGGAGCTTACTGTAGACAGCTATATTCCGGATAGAGATAGAATAGCTTTTCAGATACAAGAGGACAAAAGTTCTCCCGGAAGTCGTTTTGTTACTGGAACCGGTTTCTCTGATCCGGATATAGAATGCAGTTCTACTATCTTATGGTATAATAAGGATGTGATTATCTTGGACAAAGAACGCTTCGATGTAGAAACTATTGTTGCTGATAGCAACTTTGTGAAAGTGATGAAATTTCCGGTACGTTATGGTAATGTTGCTTCTTTAAATGATAATCCACAAAACGTCATAATTACGCAAGTATTGGCCAATAAGCTTTTTGGTGACAGGAATCCTATCGGAGAGAAAATTACTTATTCAACAGGTGATCCGTTGACCGTGACAGGTGTTATCAGTATGCAAGATAGAAAAAGTTCGATACATTTTGATCTTTTGGTTTCAGATAAACTGCAAGAAGACTGGGTCGCTACTTTTCCAGTCAATGTAGTACTTATCCGTCAGGGGGCAAATCTGAACACAATAAATCAACGTCATGCGGCATATGAAACAGAACTCCGGACTGAAAAAGAAATACGAAATCAGTTGCTATCTATAAATGACAGCTATTTTGATTCTTCTGTCGTTACATACAATGATATGTTACTACATGGAAGTCCTAAACAGTTACAGCGGTTGTCTTTAGTTGCTATCCTTGTGTTGTTAATCGGCATATTCAACTTCATGAGCCTCTATACTGTGATTTTATTGAAGCGGGGAAAAGAGTTCGGATTGAAGAAAATATTCGGTAGTACTCCGATACATTTGTTCGTACAACTCTACATTGAGAATTTATTTCTCATAGCTATTGCATTATGTCTTTCCTGGTTTTTAATTGAAATCTCTACAGGGTTTATTGAAATACAGTTTGGAATGGCACAACAAAAAGAGATAGTCTTCGATGGTCTGTTATCTGTCTTATTTCTTCTCTTGTTACCGGGGATTGCTGTGATTTATCCTTTTTTACGATATCGATATATTACACCCGTCCGTTCATTGCAAAGTATATATATCGGAAAAAAACTCACTGTGGTACGATATCTCTATTTAAGTGTCCAGTATGTCATTACCTTTACACTAATTGTTTTGTCTTTGTTCTTTGTCAGGCAGCTATACGAAATGTTGCATACAGAGACAGGCTATACAACGGATAACATAATCAGAGCAGAGTTCCAAATTTACGATCGAAAAACACCTACGACTAAAGAGGAATTCAGAGCTAGTTTGAGTAGAAGAGAGACTTCTTATAGTCAGATAGATCAGCAAATGAATGCTTCTCCATTGTTTACTGTGTGGGGATATAATTATCTTCCATACGAATACCAACTTGAAAATAGCAGCTTTAATTTTAAAAAGCCAATGGACAATGATTATAAAGCAGTTGCTTTGATACCTTCTACAGAATCTACTTCAAGACTTTACGGGTTCAAACTGTTGGAAGGACGTTTATGGAATGATAGTATAGACCAGGAAGGAGATGCTAAATTGATTTTAAACCGTAAAGCTATGTCATTGTTCGGATTTAAAACTCTCAGCAAAGCTGAACTTCAAACAGAAAATCCGATATGGCCGCAAAAAAGTAATTCGCCCTATCAAATCATTGGAGTGATCGAAGATTTCTATTGCGGGCACCTGTCGAAACCTATCGGACCGATAGCGTATATGTATTGCAAAACCTATTCCGATCAAGTGCCTATCGTGGCAGCCATCGTTCCTGGCAAGCAACAGGAAGCTATAGCCTTTTTGGATAAACTTCATCATGAAACTATGGACGGAACATTTGAGTATGCTTTTGTGCAAGATGAGATCAGTAATTTGTATCGGGAAGACCGGCAAATTACGATTATATATTCTTCTTTCGCACTTCTGGGAATTCTGATTTCTTCATTGGGGTTGTTCGGACTTTCATTGTTCGATATCCAACAACGTTATCGGGAAGTTGCCCTTAGAAAAGTGAATGGAGCTATGATGAAAGATATTCTGCCTTTACTTTTAAGGCAGTACATTTTGATATTGGGTGCTTCGTTTGTAATAGCTATCCCTTTAGCTTATTGGGGAATTAATGTTTATCTGGAAAACTATGCCTACCGGACTGACATTAGTTGGTGGCTATTTGCTTTGGCAGCCATCATCGTCTTACTAATTTCATTAGTAACCTTGATTTATCAGGTAAGAAAGGCTATTGCTATTAATCCGGCTACTATTTTGAAAGGACAATGAAAGATGAAAACATCAAGTACTATTATATAATTTTAAAAATAATACAATTATGATCAAGACAATTAATTTGCAGAAGATTTTCAAGACCGAAGAAGTAGAAACTTGGGCGTTGAATAACGTAAGTATCGAAGTGAAACAAGGAGAGTTCGTTGCCATTATGGGACCTTCCGGTTGTGGAAAGTCAACATTGCTCAACATTCTTGGTTTATTGGACAATCCGACAGGAGGGGAGTATTACCTCAATGGAACAGAAGTTTCCAAGTACACAGAGTCACAGCGTACCAGCCTTCGTAAAGGAGTGATCGGTTTCGTCTTTCAGAGTTTCAATCTGATAGATGAATTGAATGTCTATGAAAACATTGAATTGCCTCTGCTCTATATGGGTATCTCGGCTTCCGAACGTAAAAAAAGGGTGGAGACTGCTATGGAACGAATGGCTATCACTCATCGCAGCAAACACTTCCCGCAACAACTTTCCGGAGGTCAGCAGCAACGTGTTGCCATTGCCCGCGCAGTAGTTGCCAATCCTAAGTTGATTCTTGCCGATGAGCCTACCGGTAATCTGGACTCAAAGAACGGTAAAGAAGTGATGGGGCTATTGAGTGAACTTAATAAGGAAGGGACCACTATTGTGATGGTAACACACTCACAGCACGATGCCGGTTATGCCGACCGTATCATTAATTTGTTCGACGGACAGGTAGTAACGGAAGTCAGTATGTAATATATTCATAAAGTACCATGATTAAACACTATTTGAAAGTAGCCTTTCGCAATTTGGTAAAGTACAAGACACAGAGCCTTGTCAGTATCATTGGATTAGCTGTTGGTTTCACTTGTTTTGCGCTGTCTGTCTTATGGATTCGTTATGAAATGACTTATGATACTTTCCATAACGGGGCCGACCGTATCTATATGGTACGTGCGCATTATACTGATTCCCCCGGTAGTACATCCAATGTTACTCCTTACCCTTTGGCGAACTATTTGCAGGAGAAAATGCCGGAGATAGAAGCTACTGCTTCCACTTCCATACATCGGGATATGAAATTCCGTATGGGAGATAATGAACAGGAAGTAGTAATGGCTACAGCAGATTCTGTTTTCATGAACTTTTTCAATATACAGCTGCTGAAAGGAACTGTCAACTTCCTGAAAGAAAATGACCCGGAAATCGCCATTACGGAAGAGTTTGCCCGAAAGCTTTTCGGCAATGAAGAGGATGCTTTGGGGAAAGAAGTAGAACTGAGCGGGCGTCCCCGTAAGATAGGCGCCATTGTGAGCGGATGGTCCCGTCATTCCAATATACCGTATAGTGTATTGAGTTCGGCAAGGCGCTATCCACGTTGGAGTAGTAAGGGAGAACAACTGTTTATCCGTGTTCGCGCAGGAGTGGATAGGGATACTTTCCAAAAGAAGATGGAAGACATTGATATCTTGGATATCCCCAAAGAGAGCGAGCTTGCGAAACTTCTGATCACGCCCATTTCGGCTTTGCGTTATTCGGATTATGTTTCTAATGTAGATGTAGTCATCTCCTTCAGTTATATTTTCTATTTCTCTTTAGCAGGCGGATTGGTTATTATTTGTTCCTTATTCAATTACCTGACACTTTATATCAGCCGGCTTTGTATGCGCAGTCGTGAAATGGCGCTTCGTAAAGTAAATGGTGCAAGTAATACATCTTTGTCGGTTCAGTTTGCCATTGAACTGTTGTTGATTCTATGTATCGCCCTGCTATGCGGACTGTTGATGATAGAGGTGAGTATGTCCGGCTTCCTGAACTTCACACAGATAGAGACCGGTTCATATTATGGAGAGATCATTGCATATCTTTTGATTGTAATCATTCTGTCTTTCTTGTTTGCACAGATGCCTTTATCTTATTTTCGCCGTCGGACATTGCAGGAAGCGATAAAAGGAAATGTGGTAACTGCCAGACCTTATTTGTTTCGTAAGATAGGAATTATCATGCAGTTAGTTGTCAGTCTTGCCTTTATCTTCTGTGCGGTTGTTATGATGAAGCAGGTCTATTTTCTGAAGAATACGGATTTAGGAATGGAACGTCATAATGTCGGTAATGTAGCCTTATGGAATGGAGATATCAAGCAATGGTCGGGGAAGATAGCTACTTTTCCCATGGTGACAGAGGCTTTGCCCCCTTCATATTTCCCGATTATTCCTACAGGACCGATGATGTATGTCGAAATAAACAACTGGGATGATTCGCCGAAAGCAGTGGAAGAACCTTTAGTAGTCGGTATGATGCCTGCTAAAGAAGAATTCTTCGAATTCTATAAATTGAATTTATTGGAAGGCGAGTTTATATCGGACAAGAATCAAGAAAATGAAGTAGTGATAGATGAAAATACGTGCCGTAAATTTGGATGGAAACGGGCTTTGGGTAAAAGCTTTTATTATGAATACAATGGTCAGCGTAGCCTATATAAGGTTGTCGGAGTAGTCAGGAACTTTAGTCATCGTTCTCCTACGAGTGAACCGGGACTGATTGCCTTTCAGCATCCTAAAGCGCAAGATTATCTGTTGAATCGTGCCAGCATTTTGTTTAAATTTAGAGAGGGCACTTGGAATGAATGTCGTGCGACTATAGAGAAACTATACAGAGAGGAATTTCCAAATGCTTATATGCGATTGTTCAATGAAGAAGAAGAATATAACAAGTACCTCCGTTCCGAAGATGCACTGATGAAATTATTGAGTTTTGTATCATTGGTTTGCGTCATTATTTCTGTATTCGGAGTTTTCTCATTGGTAACGCTGTCTTGTGAACAGCGTCAGAAAGAGATTGCTATACGTAAGGTGAACGGAGCGCAAATCCATCATGTCCTGCAGATGTTCTTCCGGGAATATTTATTGTTATTGATCATAGCTGCCGTTATTGCATTCCCCGCAGGATATGTTGTAATGAGGAGATGGATCGACAGTTACGTGAGACAAACATCGATAGATGGCTGGGTATATATAAGCATCTTTGTTGTGATAGCTATTATTCTTTTGCTTAGCATTATTTGGAGAGTATGGAAAGCTGCCCGACAGAATCCGGCAGAAATTATCAAAAGTGAATAACGTAAACACAATATCATGATATATCATTATTTAAAAATAGCTTTTCGCAATCTGATCAAGTACAAGACGCAGAGTATTGTAAGTATAGCCGGCTTGGCAATCGGTTTCATCTGTTTTGCATTGTCTGCCTTATGGATACGTTATGAAATGACATACGATACGTTTCATGAAGGGGCGGAACGCATCTACTTGGCAGGTAGTAAGTTTGATTTGCATGGGGACGGCTTCTCCTACTATTCATCAGGTTTATTGGCTGACTATATGATGAAGAATTGTCCAGAGGTGGAAAAGACTTGTCATTTATCTAAAGAGGGTATAAAACCTATTGAATACGAGAAGAATATATATCATACATGGCAGTTAGAAGTTGATTCCAACTTTATTTCGATATTTAATATTACTGTGATAGACGGAGTTAATCACTTAAAGTTGGAGGGGGAACAAATTGCTATTACAGATAGAATGGCGAAACAGATATTTGGTAAAGAGTCTCCTATTGGTAAACGTTTGTTATTTCCTAATAGAGGAAATACTGAAATGACGATTGTCGCAGTTGTAAAATCATGGAAGGGACATTCTTTGTATCCCTTTGATATCTTACTGCCTTACAAAAATGATGATCCTAATTGGGGGAGGCAGCAGTGTTGTACTCTTTTTCGTATTTATCCCAATAGCGATGTAAAAGCATTAGAGAAGAGATTGACCGATTATGAAATCCAGCAAGATTCACATAAATGGCCAATAACCACTCCAATTGCTTTATTATCAACATTGCGAAGCACTCATCCGGGAGAAAATGTCAATGTTAAATTGAATTATGTTCGTCTTTTTGCCTGCATTGGTGCTTTGGTTATTATATGTGGTTTATGTAACTATATAACGATGTTAGTTACCCGTATCCGGATGCGAAAGCGTGAGTTAGCATTACGAAAAGTGAATGGAGCCTCTAATAGGAATCTCTTGTTATTACTTCTTTCAGAATTAATTTTGTTGCTTGTGATTTCATCAGGGATTGGAATCATGTTGATGGAATTAATTTTGCCAGTTTTTATATCTCTATCGCAAATAGGTGAGAGCACTTCATTTTTTTATAGCGAAGTACTGATTTATATCTTGTCTTTGATTGTAATCACCGTAGGTATTGCTGCTGTGCTTATACACTATATCAATAAGCAGACTTTACTTGAAAATATCAGGCAAAAGTCAAATCTTCATCTTTCCGGTTGGCTTTATAAAGGCAGTATTCTGTTGCAACTCTTTGTTAGTATTGGCTTTATTTTCTGCACTTTTGTTATGATGAAGCAATTAAACTTTCTACAGAATTCAAGAGAACTGGGACTTGAACGTCATAATGTAGGAGTGGTTACCCATGCTTTAGGCTGTGAGAGTGCTGCGGTAAAACAGATAGTAGATCAGATACCTGATATCACAGAACATTTGGAGGGATTCTATACCCCGATTCCTAAAATGTTATATTCTACTTTCAAAGTGTGTGATTGGGAAGGGAAGTCAGATGAGGAGCAAAGTTTCAACATGGAAGATGAAACTATTAATCAGGATTTTGTCGATTTTTTCCATATCGAGGTTTTAGAAGGTAGCATACCGGATGAGAAAGATGAAAAAGGAACAGTTGTCATTAATGAGGCTGCTGTAAAGGCTTTTGGATGGAACGAACCGATAGGAAAAGAGTTTAATGAGGAATATAAAATAAAAGGTGTTATCAAAGATATATATTATAATGCTCCCATACATCCGGTGGCTCCCGCTATGTTTTCTTTGCAAAAAGGGCGTGATAATGGACATATTATTTTTAAAGTAAAGGAAGGCACATGGAATAAAGTATCACAGAAATTGCATGAGGAGGTGAATAAGATTAATCCTAATGCGATATTAGATTTGGAAAATATGGAAGATACCTATAATGAATACATGAAGTCAGAAAACACATTAAGCAAGTTACTGAGTGTTGTTTCTCTTATCTGTATCGTGATTGCCGTATTTGGCATATTCTCCTTAGTGACGTTATCATGTGAACAGCGCCGAAAAGAGATTGCTATCCGGAAAGTAAACGGTGCAAGTGTAAAGGTCATTTTGAACTTATTTTTTAAAGAGTACTTGATTTTACTTGTCATAGCGTCATTCATGGCCTTTCCATTAAGTTATCTCATCATGAAGTACTGGCTCGAAGGATATGTAAAGCAGACGCCGATAAACTTTTGGATATATGGAGGCATATTTGCAGGTATGTTACTTATAATATTCCTTAGCATCATCTGGAGAGTATGGAAAGCTGCCCGACAGAACCCGGCAGAAGTAATCAAAAGTGAATAACGTTATTATTTAATAAAAGCAATATGAAGAACCAATTATCTGCTATCAGGACTTTATCCCGTTTCAGAATATACACGATGATCAATATTATCGGGCTTGCAGTCAGTGTGGCTGCAACGTTGATAATTGTACGCTATATCCATCAGGAGATAACAGTTGACCATTTCTGTAAGGACCTGGACCGATTGTACTTGCTGACTATTCAAAGGAGTAATGGCAGCATTTCGATCACAGATAATACAGACAGGAATAATGATCCTAATTTTATAGACCCTTTAAAGAATCCGGAAGTAGAAGCATATTCTTATAGTGTTTCTTTTGACGATGATTATATTGTAGTCGATAATCACCGTTACCGGGCCAATGTTTTGGTAACTGATAGCTTGCTTTTGCAGTTGATGGACTATCCGATAGTTTCGGGAATTAAAACTATTCAGAAACCGGATGATGCAATTATTACCCGGAAATATGCACGGCATATTTTTGGTGACGAAGACCCGATAGGGAAACAATTAACTTCATCGTCAGGTTCTGTACTTACCATTCGTGGCATTGTGGATGAACCGAGTACCAAGGCTTCTTTACAATTCGACCTGATAGCTCCGGTGAATCAGGGGAAATATACAGACTGGAGTCGGATGGGATTCTGCATGGTCCGGTTGACAAACGGAACAGACCTGAAAAAGTATAATGAAAAGATTTCCAAGCCGCAGTCATTAATATGTTACAGTCATTCTCCCATACAGTACGGGCTTACTCCCTTGAAAGGATTGTATTTCAATAAGATTGTCGAACCTTCGGCAGCTTCTTTTTTGCGGGGGAATATCAATCATGTGACGATTCTGACTGTAGTGGCTTGTATGCTGCTGTTGGTGGGAGTCTTCAATTTTATCAATATCTACACGGTTATCGTTCTAAAGCGGGCACGTGAGTTTGGTGTAAAAAAAGTATATGGTGCGAGCGGCTTTCAGATATTTATCCAGATTTATGTAGAGAATATATATATGGTGGCAGCCGCCTTGCTTATCATCTGGATGCTGATCGAAACTTCAGCCGGGATATTCGCCTCGGTATATGCAATTCCTGTAAAACCGGATATCATTTTTGATCTGTCGCTGTCTCTCATTTTATTATTCGTATTGCCGTTGGTGACGTCTGTCTTTCCTTTCTTACGTTACAACTATTCTTCTCCGATCACTTCTTTGCGTTCTGTAAATGCCGGAGGAAATTCAATTGTTTCCCGTGCAATATTCTTGTTTATTCAATATGTCATTACGTTCAGTCTGATAGTAGTCGCATTGTTTTTTGTTCGCCAGTTGTACACAATGCTGAATGCGGATTTAGGATATCAGGCAAAGAATATCATTTCATGCCAGTTCCTGTCATTCGAGACACAAAACAGAAGATATGCAAATGATGAAGAATGGCAGAAAGAACGTGACTTGGAGCGGCATAAGGTACAGGTTATTAAACAGAAGATGGACGCATGCCCTTTATTCATTTCATGGGGATATGGGGAAGCACCTATCAATCTGGAACCATACGTCAATGTGGAGAGTAACGGAGAGAAACATAAAATGGCTATCATATATGTTAATAATAATTACATGAATATGTTTGGCCTGAAGCTGAAAGAAGGAAGAACGTGGAATGATAAAGACCAGTTTGCCCAATATAAAATGATGATAAATGAAACAGCCAGAAAGCTCTTCCGGATAAAAGATATTAATGAAGCTTCACTGCAAACCGAATCCCGTCTATGGTGGAGTGTGGGGACAGATGAGAGTAAAAATCCTGCTTATCAGGTAGTAGGTGTGATAGAAGACTTCCGGACCGGACACTTATCTATGGGGGATGCACCACTGGCTATTCTGTATGATGAAGGAGAAAACCCTACCGAACCTTTAATGGCTAAAATAGCCGAAGGTAAACGCAAGGAAGCCATTCAATTCTTGAAGGAACTACACAACGAAGTAATGGGTGAGGGGGAGTTCAATTACTCCTTCGTCGAAGATGAAGTTGAAAAACTGTACGATGATGACAAGAGAACAACCCACATCTACGTCACCTTTGCCGGACTGGCTATCTGCGTTTCCTGCCTCGGATTGTTCGGGCTGTCATTGTATGACATTCGCCAGCGCTACAGGGAGATTGCATTGCGTAAAGTGAACGGAGCTACCGGCAAACAGATCGCTTTGTTATTGGTCAGGAAGTATCTTTATATTTTGGGAGCCGCCTTTGCTGTCGCTATTCCTTTGGTCTATTATATTATTAATGACTATACCAAAGACTTTGCGGTGAAAGCTCCGATAGGAGCAGGGATTTTTGTGACAGGCTTCATCCTTACCTTGCTTATCTCACTGGGTACATTACTCTGGCAGGTACGCAAAGCTGTCCGCATCAATCCGGCATTGATCATGAAGAACGAATAAGATTAAAAACGACTAAGATTACAACGAATGGAACGAACTGCTATGGAAAACCTCGTACTATTAAAACTTATATTCAGAAACTGGTGGCGCAATAAACTTTTTGCGGTCATCTCTTTGGTCAGTCTTGTGGTCGGTATTTCCTGTACCAATCTTCTGATCTCGTTTGTCATCCATGAATATACGATAGAAGGGGAAAATCCAAAGAAGGACCGTATCCTGCGCCTGACTCAGCGACTGCCATCCATGCAGAGCACCGGACAAGTATCATTTGTCTACGGAGGATCGGTTGCCGGAATGATAGCTCCGTTTCCGGAGATTGAATCTTATCTCCGGCTGACCGAGAAGGAGGCAACTCATATTGAAATTGAGAACCAGCGCTTTCCTCAACAGGTCATTGTTGAGGCCGACAGTTCTTTCTGCCGTTTTTTCCCGTACCAGATATTGTCCGGCAATATGAAAGAAGCCTTGACTAAGCCGGACTGTATTGCTTTGAGTGAAGAAAAGGCCATGCAATACTTCGGGAAGTTCGATTGTATCGGGCGAGAACTTTCTGTGGTATATGGAGATAAAGTTGAAATGAAAAAGGTATCTGCCATATATAAGTTTTATGCGCAGTCAGCACTCCGTATTGATTTGCTTGGTAATTCTCAGAACCTGCAGGAAGAAGGAACTTCCTGTATGATTCTTCTCAAAGAAAAGACTGACGTGTCAGCCTTTCGCGAGCGTTTTGAGTCAACAGAACTGCCTACAGTGACAGGTCCCGGTTATTATAAACTCCAGACATTACAAGAATCCTACTTTGACACAAAACTGGCTGATTCCGTGAAAACATTCAGTCATCGGCAGATCGCTTTGTTGAGTATCGGTTTATTATCAGCTTTTCTTGTCTTATTCATCGCTTGCTTCAATTACGTAAACCTAAGCTTTTCGCGCCTGCTGAAACAAGTAAACATGATTCATGTAGAGACATTGATGGGAGCTTCTCATTCATATATTTGCCGGCAACTTTTTATTGATACATTCCTTACCGTATTTATCGCTTTCATCCTTTCCATTCTTGTAATGGGGGACATACTTTCTCTTTTCAATTATTTCTTTGATGCTCGCCTGACTTTCGGTTTCATTCTTTCATGGAAAGTCTTTCCATTTATTCTTCTGTTTGTTTCTCTTTTGGCCATTATACCGGCCACCTATATGACGAAGAAACTGAACCGCATTTCTATCAGCGGATATCGGCAATTTTTTCAAGGGAGAAAAAGAAGAAGACTGGTAGCGACCCTTGTAGGCGTGCAAATGGTTATCTCCATCGGATTGATGACTGCCTTTATGATGATACGTACGCAACTTTCAACCATAGAAGAGCAGGGTGAACGCTTTAAAGGAATTTTAATCTTAGGTAATGAGGGGACTGCCCTGACCGTCCCTTTGTATAATGACATTAAAAACCTGCCCGGTATCCAAACTGCCCTGTTATCCAAAGGGCGGATAACGAGTCCTTTTAATATCATCATTCCACTAAACAGGAACGGGCAGGAAGTAATGGTAAATAAAGTTTTATTGACCGAGAACTATGAACTGCTGGACTTATTCAACATAGAACTTCTCGAACCGGAACGAACGGAGGATTTATTTTCCAAGGTAGCTCATCCGGTAGTTGTTAATGAAGCCTTTGTGCAGTTCTTTGTGCCAGCAGGAGAAGACCCGGTGGGGCAGACCTTAAGCAAATATGAGCAGGACAACGCCGGTGAAGGAACTATTATCGGTGTGTGCAAAGATTTCAGACTGACTTCTTTCAACTCTGCCATTACTCCGATGCAGATCATTCTTCAAGAGATTCCGGTCGATCAGGCAACCTACCTGTCTTGTCGTATAGATGAGAGCAGACGCAATGAGATAGTAAAAAATCTCCGGTTGCTGTGGGAGAAACACGAGCCGGGACATTCTTTTGTTTACATAGACGCCTATCAGCAATATATATCCAACAATACAGATATGGTGAATTTCTCCCGATTATTACTGGCTTATGCTATAATCAGTTTGTTCCTGACCCTTTTTGGTATCTTTGGAATTACATGGTATGCGGTAGAACAACGAAAAAGAGAAATTGCGATTCGTAAAGTACACGGTGCCTCTTCCCGCCAAATTCTATTGTTGTTGAATCGTCCGTTCTTCTATTATATTCTGATAGCCGACATGATCGCTGTCCCCATCGTATATGTCTTGATGAAACGGTGGAGGGAACAGTTTGTGTATCCTGCGAATTGGGGAATAGAAGTATTTATAGTACCTGTCGTTTTATTGATGCTTGTAACTTTTGGTACAGTTGTCCTTAACGGATATCATACGGCATTAAGTAATCCGGCTGAGACTATTAAAACGGAATGATCACTATGAATATGTAGTTTTTCAGTATCCAGTTTCTAAGAAGATAAAACGTTCTTCTTTTGCCGTTGACTTTGAAGCTAATCAACCGTTGGAAAAATAGGAAAGGTGGCATCGGACAAAATAAAAGCTACTCTCTTTGGGGGAAGAGAGTAGCTTGACTTCAAGATACACTATAGAGTGCACTTGCTATAAAATACCTATCGAATGCTCATGTGTCAGTTAATAATAGTGCCCTTTACATCCAGTTCTCTGATAGCAGCGACAGTACTGTTTCCTCCATCATCGGGAATCGTGAGTCTGATGTAGCGTGCTTTGATCGATTTTACATAATATTCCAGGGCAGCATCCTGATTCGTGAATCCGAATCTGCCGATAGGAGTCCAGTTCACGTTATCTTCACTAGCTGCAAACTCGACCACTTTGATAGGATTGTTTGAACCTCTGCCGCGCGGAAGCAATTCCACCTGTGCTATTTGTATGTTTTGCTTCATATCTATTACAATATCATACGGTAGCGGGTCGCTTCCACCTTGCCATTTGGCATGCCAGAATGTTTCAGTGTCTCCGTCTATCAGACATTTGGCTAATCCATTGCCGGCTCCTTCTCCCGAAACTTCCTGTGTCGTAAAGGACAGAACTTCCCAGTTGCTTTTTGATATTTTCGTTCCTTCTTTTATGATGCAGAATCCTGTGTAGGTGTCTTTATCCGCACGGATAGTGGCATCGGAAGTAACTTCGCCTATTTGCACAGGAAGCATATAATTTCCCGGAAGAATGTTATCTTTCAGCTTGTAACTGACTGTGGTCTGATCAACTCCCTGAGACAATGACGGGGATTCGGGTTTGGTATAACACTCTGCCGGCAGAAGACTGAAATAAGTCTGATTGGCACTGTTGTACGTATCTACTACCGACTGGTTGTTGACTAATGTACAGTTGATGTTCCATTTATTGCTAAAAGGTACTCCAATGGTAATCGGCAACTCTTTTACATTGTCGACATTGATCTCCTGTATACCATCATTTATGATAGTTACAATGGGTTCGGAAACTTTAAATCCCAGCAGGAGGGTGGAACGGTCGGGGTTCAACTTCTCTCCTGTAGTGCTTGCCTTGAGTGGGAGAATGTATCGAACATTGTCATAGCCGCACAACGCATGAATCTTTGTCGGGTCGTATACGATAGTGCCTTTTGCCAGTCTGTCATCGGCAGATACGTTAACCGTTGTGTTAGTCATTTGATAACAATCTTCCGGAAGTATCTGGTAACTGGTTACGTCGGTAGTATTGAGTGAGTCGAGCAGGCTTTTGTCTACGGTGAAGGTGACGGTACTGTTATTCAGTTCCAGTCCTCCGTGTTGTATCCATAAGTCAGCATTGTATTTTTCTCCTACATTATACGATTGCAGAATAGTCAGTCCGTTTTCAGACAATGACAAAATCCCTTCGGATGTATTGCTCGTATCAAAGGTTTCATCACAACCGATAATAGATAGAGTGATGCAGCCTGATATTAGTATATAACTTATTTTTCTCATAATGCTCATTGATTTATTGTGCTTATACAATTACCAGCCCGGATTCTGGACGAGGTTTTGTGTCTTTCTCATTTCGTGATCCGGTATTGGCTGTAAGTACATCTTTCTGTTGAATACAATTTTTTCAGTTTCCACTACGCGGTTGAACTCTTCGGTATCATTGATAGTTCCCCGAACATTCATACCGTGTGCATATCCGTTCTGGCGTCCTTCACCGTCTTTGTCGGCAATCATCCAGCGGCGTACATCGAAATAACGTTGACCTTCCGTTGCCAGTTCAATCTGGCGTTCGCGCTGAATGGTTGCTCTTTGCAATTCTTTATTACCGACGATACCGGGATTCAGTACTTCTACTTTCGGCAAGCCTGCCCGTTCGCGTACGAGGTTCAGATAAGTCAGTACGCGTGAGTCGCTCGGATTTACTTCGTTGGCAACTTCTGCATATATCAGATAGAAATCCGCCAGACGGAAGATTATGGAAGGACGGTTCTGACTAGCTACACCCGGACTGGTCTTGCTGATTGATCGGTTGAAGCGCTTGAAAAGCATATATCCGGTTGTAGTGGCTTGTCCTTCCTGAACGCCTGCATTACCTCCATTGTAGAACTGGACTTGTTTGCAGGTGACAGGCCATTGGCGTCCGTTGAAGAAGACAGTGTTGTAGAAACGTGCTTCACGATTCAGATAGCGGTTACTGACTGTTACGTTGGTGTAGTTCTTAGAGTATTTTCCGTCATTCTTATCCTTGTAAGTTCCATAACCATCTTCTTTATAAAGTGTTGATTTCGGCAGATAGTCGGTTTCCTTGATAGGAAGTCCGTCGTTCATATAGAAGGCATCTACGAGTTCTTGCGTTACTCCGGTCGAACCCAAACCGTTCTTTTCGCAGCGAGGAACGATTCTTCGGTCGAATGCGTCACCGTCAAGTCCTCCCCAGTCGTTGTTGGCGGTGCCCCAGATGATTTCTTTATTGTATTTCTGAAAGAGGTTGTAAACGGAGGCATCTACGTCTATAATCTGTTCACCGGTGCTGCTTGTTGTATATTCTTTATACAGTTCGTAGCGGTTTCCGGTTTCTGCGTAATCGATGAAATCTTTGCAGGCGTTTAATGCAGTATTCCATTTGTTGTCATCACGATCCGGGAAGAGTCTTGTACCGTCTGGGTTGGTCAGAGACAGCGCTTCTCTGTATCCCCCGTTGAGAAGGGGGCTGGCTGCATATAGCCACAATTTGGCACGTACGGCCAAAGCGACACCTTTGGTTGGCCATGCGCGGTAAGATTCATTTTCGTGCATCGGTTCCTGTGGCAGTTCATTAGCTACTTCACGTAGTTCCTGATCAATATACGTGATAACTTCATCTACCGTATTTCTGGGAACATCCTGAGTCTCTGTCGCCTCGTATACCTTATCTTTTACGAGGATAATAGGACCGTATTGTTCCAATAGCAGATAATTGTAAAATGCACGCATGAAGCGTACGTTGGCACGCATCTCATTCAGTTCGTCTTCTTCCAGTCTGTCGCCTTGCGTACCACTGGTTGTAATCACATGAGCTTTCTCTAGGAAAATGTTAGCCTGCCGGATGTATTTATAGCAGTCGCCATAGCGGTGAAAACCAGTGGTCGCCGCATTCTTGTCCGAGTTGTTGGCCTTGGCAGCATTTCCATAACCTACTACTAGTTCATCGCAGATTGCAGCCCACGGATTTTTAAAGGCTCCTACATTCAGGCTGTTTATTCCCGAATAATCGGGGATTCCTGCAAAGACATTGGCATACCATCGTTTGGTATAGGCTACGTTTTCAAATATTTGATCTGTATTTTGCAAGCCTCCTGACATCTGGTCCGAAACAGCCAGATAATCACATGAACTGACGGAGAAGAATAATCCCATCAGCAACATATATATGTGACTTTTACTTTTCATATTTTTATCTTTTATGGTTTTTAGAATGTGAAATCAAGACCGATTGTATAGGTTCGCGGCAGCGGATAGTTAAGTCCAGCATTCGCATTTCCGGCTTCCGGATCGAAATATTTGATATGATCCCATACTGCCAGGTTATATCCCATCAGATAGATACGGGCAGCTTCGAAGCCGATCTTGCTTAAGAATTTCTTAGGTATCTGATAGCCGATTTCTATATTCTTCAATCGGAGGAAAGAGCCATCGCGCAGCCACCATGTACTGGCAACGCGGTTATTAGCATTGTTCGCATTGCTCTTGTGCAGACGGGGAATAATTACATCCTGGCTCGGATTGTTCTCTGTCCAACGGTTTAATGCAAAGGTGCGATAGTTGGACTGGTCTACACCCCATGAGAATGGGTACCATCCTTCGGAAGTCTTTCCACCCAATAATACAGAAGTGTTCCCTGCTCCCTGGAAAAAGATGCTGGCGTAGATTCCTTTATATTCGGCATTTAAACCGAATCCGTAGATAATTTCCGGAGTTTCCGGATGACCGATTCCTCTTACACGGTCATAAGAGTCGATGATTCCGTCTCCATTGACGTCGGTATATTTGATGTCACCGGGACCAAGGAGTCCGCCTAAGGTTGGTTGTGGAATTTCCGAACGGAGTTTATAAGTCTTCAGACCGTTAGCGTTGGTGCTTACGGTAAAGTCGTCTTCGGTATAAAGTCGTTCTGCGATGTAATAGAGGTTATCTTTATCACTGACACGTTTGCCCGTAATAGCTTGGTAGTCATACTTTGGAGGAAGTTCATCATATTCCAGAATTTTATTGCGGGTGAATGTAAATGTACCTCTTGCACTAAGTTTTACTTTGCCTATATTTTGGTGAGCGTTCACAGACATGTCAACACCTCTGTTGCGAACCTTACCGAAGTTTTGCCACGGATCGTCTCTCAGACCGCCAAGCTGGGGAACAGTCTGACGTTGCAGCAGAATCTGGCTCCTGGTAGAATCGAAGTAATCAAAGATAACTTCAAGACGGTTGTCAAACAAGCCGATATCGAAACCGTAGTTTTGTTTGTCTTCTACTTCCCATCCTAAGTAAGGAGCTGCAAAACGTCCTTCTATGATACCGTTGCCGATACCGTTCAGACCGCCTCCGGTATCATTGTAACCTTGCGTAAAACCTCCGGCATCCATTTTGTAGGTCGGACGGTACAAGAAACGGGTTCCTCCTGTGTTGTCGTTACCGGCACGTCCTACAGAGGCTCTTAATTTGAGTTTGGGGACATACTTTTTGATCACTTCCGGGTAGAAAGACTCATTGGAAATGTAGTAGGCAAGACCTACTGCCGGGAAGAAACCGAAACGGTTGCCTGAAGCAAATGCTTCCGAACCGGTGTATCCGAAGTTGCCTTCAATGAAATAGCGTCCGCCGTAACCGTAAGTTAAACGTCCTACCAGACCTTGCTTACGATAGGGAAGTGCTACATTGTGATATTGGGTTTCCTTTTGCATGTACAATAGCATGGCACCCACTTCGTGCTGGTCGAACGTACGTTTATAGTTGATGGCAGCATCTATGTAAATCTTCTTGGTTGCGCTTGTCGCACTATTCTTAGGGTCCTGCAATTCAGGGTTTCCGGATACGACTGTGGCAAATAATAGATTGCCGTTTTCATCGCGTCCCGTAGCATGATATCTTGTCGGATTATATTCACGGCGAACGATCATTTCACTATCATAGTCATAACTTGCGTTCAGGCGTACAGACAAACCTTTGGTGATAAAATCCAGTTTCTGGTCTACATAAACTTTGGATTGAATGGCAGTACGGTATTCTTTGGCGTATCCGGAGTTCATCAATAAGTTGTACGGGTTGCGCATGTTAGCGTCACGTTCCTGTGAGTAGGTTGAAACAGTACCATCACTGTATACAGCCGGAAATGTATAAGGAGGAGTAATCAGCATGGAACGGAATATATTGGCAGTTCCTGTTCCCGGATAATTATTAACCAGATACTGAAGTGCGAGGTCAACTCCTACAGTTGTAGTGCTTGATACGTTCATATCAATATTTGAACGCAGGTTGATACGGTCGATGCCGATGTTTGTATTATATTGTTTGGTAGGACTTCCTTTGAAAATACCACTTTCGTTGTAATATGCTGCCGAAACAAAGTATTTTGCTTTTTCTGTACCTCCACGTACATTCAAGGTATATCTGTGTGTGAATGTGTTTTTACGTAACATTTTGTCGATCCAGTTGGTATTTGGATATAGGTCCGGATCGTCATTGTTCCGGTAATGTGCAATTAAGTCATCCGAAAACTGCGGTAATTCCCCATCATTATGGAGTGCTTCGTTGAACAGGTCCAGATAGTCGGCCGAACCAACGAATTCGGGAAGACGGGTAGGGGAAGAAATGGTGTGTTCTGTCTTGAATGAAATCTTTGCCTTCTCTACACGTCCGCGTTTGGTAGTGACAAGTACTACACCATTGGCTCCCTCGGCACCATAAATGGCTGTTGCAGCGGCATCCTTCAAAACCGAAAACGTTTCGATTTCGTCGGGTTCAATGTCACTCATGCTTCTAGGTACACCGTCCACAAGTACCAGCGGAGATGTACCACCCGCAAAGGTACTTACGCCTCGAATCCAAAACTCTGCGTTATCATATCCGGGTTCACCCGAACGTTGTACCGCAATCAACCCGGCGACTTGTCCGGCAAGACTGTTATTCAGGCTTCGCGAAGGGACAACGATATCCTTTGGTTTGATGGAACTCATAGAAACGACTACGCTTTCCTTTTTCTGCTGTCCGTAGCCGACTACTACAACTTCATCCAGCGCTTTGGAGTCTTCGTTCAGCATCACATTGATGTTGCGGCGTCCTTTTACTTTTATTTCTTCGGTTACGTATCCAAGGTATGATACTTGCAAAATAGCATTGTCGGAAGGAACCATAATCTGATAACGTCCTTCCACATCGGTTATTGCTCCGACGTTTGATTGTCCTTTTACTACAACATTGGCTCCGATGATAGATTCTCCTTTGCTGTCTGTTACTACTCCTGTTATTTTAATCTTATTTTGTTGCGTTGTTTCTGAACTCTCTATGCCATTCATCGGCTTTTCCGCATTGCCGGCATTTATGAGTGGAGAAAAACATAAAGAAAAGAACAGAACACCGATTCGCGCGGTTGTGTGTACTTTGTTTGAAGTAAATAAAATGTTTTTCATAATTTTGATTTTAAAATAATAACTAGTTTACCGGTTTTGTTTGTAAACGATAGGGATAGTAAATCATAATACTGTAATATTTCCATAGGCATTGCTTGTGTGTTGATTTTTGATTAAAAACTAGGTTATGAAATATAGAATTGAGTAAACTCTAAGGCGGTATAAGTTCATGGAGAACTTGGTGGGATTAGTATTATGCGTACATATTAATTTCAAATACCCCCGGAAATATTACTTTATCAGAATTATAAAAGGAAAAGATAGGGTAAACGAAGAAATAACTTTTAAAAAAAGCATCAATTTATAGCGTACTTCTTAAAAATATAACTATTTTTGTCGCCAACAAAGCAAAGAAAGTCATTCAATATTTGTAAACCTTAAATTTTCAAAAGATGAAAGCTTATTTTTCTAAAATCTGCTACCAAGTTCTCCATGAACTTATCTGAATAGATCCTTAATCTGTCTATTATTTATTTGATTATTAATGTATTGGTCGTTTGGTCGAAATGAGCGTAAAATAGTATTTAACATATTCCTATTTTATCTGTCTTATCCTTATTTTACATTTTGTATAATTATATATGTATTATTATTTTGTAATGAGCGTGTGCCAGTATAGAAAAACTTTTAATGCCTTATTTCAATTAATTTTAAGCAGGTTCATGGGAAAAACAATTTTAAAAATTACCTTTGCAATATTCTAAGTTTTATCTCAAATAAAAAGCATATGAACAAAATGAGAGTTTTTTTATTGTTTGCTGTTTTGGTTGGTGTGACAAGTGCTTGTCAATCAAAGAGCGGACAGACTGCGGGACAAGAGCAGGATGCTATGGATGATAGTCTGGCTGTCGCTCCTACAGAAGATGAGAAAACAATCTTCGGGGTAGTAGAAGATGCTTCAATGAATAATTTTATGTTGGTTACTTCGAAAGGAGATACGGTGTTTGTCAGTACGATGGATCAGGAACCGAGTGAAGTCGGTGGCTTCGAACTGGGAGACACCGTACAGGTGAATTACATAGAAGAAGAGGAAGAGCCGGGATCGAATACGATACCAACTGCAAAGAAAGTGATTGTAGTAGGGAAGAAGGCGAACCGGACAAATGACTAATTAATAATCTAATCAGAACTACAGAATGAAAAAGAAAATGTTGGCAGCAACTCTGCTAATGGGTTTATTGGCTGCATGTGGAGGTAACTCAGCCTCAATTGTTGGCTCATGGGTAGAACCCGTGCCAGGTATGGAAGGACAAGTACAAGGTATTAAGATGGAAGAAGGAGGCGTTGCTTCTTCTGTCAATATGGCTACCTTGGTTTATGAAAGCTGGAAACAGGAAGGAACTAAACTGATTCTGACAGGAAAAAGTATCGGAAATGGCCAGACGATTGAATTTGTGGATACGATAGATATCAAGAGACTGACGGCTGATTCTTTGGTTCTGGATAACCAAGGAATGGAAATTCGGTACGCAAAGCAGAAGTAATTTGTGTTGCTATAGAATTAAAAAAGCTACTTTCCTGATGATTTGTCTTTCGGAAAGTAGCTTTTTTTATAGCTTTTCAGAGATGCTGCTTACAAAAGGTCTAAAACCTTGAAAGCTTTCACTAACTTTTCTACAGCACTGTCTATTTGTTCTTTGGTGTGAGTAGCCATCAATGCCACGCGTACCAATGTGTCTTGCGGAGCACATGCCGGCGGAATAACAGGATTGATGAATACGCCTTCGTCGAAAGCTAACTTAGTAACCATGAAAGTCTTCTCCGTATCGCGTACATAAAGAGGAATGATAGGAGATTCGGTAGCACCGATCTCGAAGCCTGCTTCACGGAAACGTTTCAGAGCATAGTTGGTTGCTTCCCACAGAGCGTTCAGCCTTTCTGGCTCATTCTGAATGATATGAAGAGCTTCCAGAGCAGACGCTGTTGCTGCCGGAGTGTTGGATGCACTAAAGATATAAGTACGTGCATTGTGACGCAGCCAGTTGATGATAGAAGAATCAGCAGCGATGAAACCACCGATAGAAGCCAGTGACTTACTGAAAGTACCCATGATCAGGTCTACTTCGTGTGTCAGACCGAAATGGTCGCAGACGCCACGTCCCTGTTTTCCGAATACACCCAAGCCGTGAGCTTCGTCTACCATGATAGTAGCATTGTATTTATGTTTCAAGCGAACGATTTCGGGCAGGTTTGCCAAATCACCTTCCATAGAGAATACACCGTCTACTATGATCAGTTTCACTGAATCCGGATTGCACTTCTGAAGTTGCTTTTCCAGATCCGCCATATCGTTGTGCTTATATTTTAATTGCTGTGAGAAGGAGAGACGACGGCCATCTACGATAGAGGCGTGGTCACGGTCATCACATATAATATAGTCATTGCGGTCGGTCAGACATGAGATAACTCCGGAATTAACCGTAAAACCGGTAGAGAAGCAGAGCGCTTCATCTTTGCCTACAAAGGCAGCCAGTTCTTTTTCAAGTTGAACATGAAGGTCGAGCGTACCATTCAGAAAACGTGAACCGGCACAACCGGAACCATATTTATGCATGGCTTTGATACCTGCTTCAATCACTCTTTCATCCCCCGTAAGGCCAGTGTATGCATTGGACCCGAACATTAACACATGCTGTCCGCCCATTTCTACTTCTGTACCCTGCTTTCCCTCAATCTCACGGAAATATGGGTAAACGCCCTGTGCCATAAATTTCTGTGGCAGGTCGTACTTAGCTAACTTCTCTTGTAATAATCCCATGAATTATAATTTATTATACTCATACTCAGATCATTCGCTGATGATCTAATATCCTTTTATCTTAACAAGTGTTTAAAACAGGGGGCAAAGATAACAAAATTTGCTTTTATCTGTTCTTTTTAAAAGAAAAAAGTTGCTCCCATGAGATTAGAAACCTCTAATAGATCAAAATTTAATATATTTGTATTACTTTTGTCGTCTACAATTGACAAAGATTAGCATGAACGAAAGAATGAAAAGAATAATATTCGTCGTCAATCCTATTTCGGGAACACAAAGTAAAGAATTGATTCTTAACTTGCTGGATGAAAAAATTGATAAGGCGAGATACACTTGGGAAGTAGTGTATACGGAAAGAGCCGGTCATGCAGTAGAGATAGCTGCCAAAGCTGCGGAAGAGAAAGCTGACGTAGTTGTGGCTATCGGGGGGGACGGAACAATTAATGAAATAGCTCGTTCGCTGGTACATACTGATACCGCATTGGGAATTATTCCCTGCGGATCGGGGAATGGACTGGCGCGGCATCTGCATATACCTATGGAACCTAAGAAGGCACTGGAAGTGCTCAATGAGGGATGTCTGGATACCATAGATTATGGTAAGATTAATGGTACGGACTTTTTCTGTACCTGCGGGGTAGGGTTTGATGCATTTGTTAGTTTGAAATTTGCTCATGCCGGAAAGCGCGGACTATTGACTTATCTCGAAAAGACACTGCAGGAAAGTCTTAAATATCAGCCCGAAACGTATGAACTGGAAACGGAAAACGGAGTCAGCAAGTATAAAGCTTTCCTTATTGCCTGTGGAAACGCGTCGCAATATGGAAACAATGCATATATAGCTCCACAGGCCACTTTGACGGATGGTTTGCTGGATGTGACCATCCTTGAACCTTTTACTGTTTTGGATGTACCCTCCCTTGCTTTCCAGTTATTCAATAAAACAATTGATCAGAACAGCCGGATCAAGACATTCCGTTGTAAGAAGTTGTGCATCCGACGGGCCGTGCCGGGAGTCGTGCATTTTGACGGTGACCCGATGGAGACGGAGGCAGAGGTGAATATCGAACTGATTAAAAGCGGATTGCGTGTAGTTGTGCCGAAGACGGAAGAAAAAGATGCAGCCAACGTCCTTCAAAGAGCACAGGAATATGTGAACGGAATAAAACTGATTAACGAGGCGATTGTGGACAATATAACAGACAAAAACAAGAAAATATTGAAAAAGCTGACAAAGAAAGTCTGAAATAAATGCCGATTTCTGATTTATTGTGTACTTTTGCAAGCTACTTAACGAAAAATATCATAAATATTAGAAAATATGTTCAGAACGCACACATGTGGAGAACTGAGAATCTCCGATGTAAATAAACAAATCACGCTGTCTGGATGGGTACAGCGCAGCCGTAAAATGGGAGGTATGACTTTCATTGACCTTCGCGACCGTTACGGTATTACCCAGTTGGTTTTTAATGAGGAAATTAATGCTGAACTTTGCGATCGTGCCAATAAACTGGGGCGTGAATTCGTGATTCAGATCACAGGAACAGTGAATGAACGTTTCAGCAAGAACGCAAACATCCCTACCGGAGATATTGAAATTATCGTTTCCGAACTGAACGTTCTGAACACTGCCATGACTCCTCCGTTTACGATCGAGGATAATACGGACGGTGGTGATGATATCCGTATGAAATACCGTTATCTGGATTTGCGTCGTAATGCTGTACGCTCTAATCTGGAATTACGTCATAAGATGACAATCGAAGTACGTAAGTATCTTGATAGTCTGGGCTTTATAGAGGTCGAAACTCCTGTGCTGATCGGTTCTACTCCGGAAGGTGCACGTGACTTCGTGGTACCTTCACGCATGAATCCGGGACAATTCTATGCACTTCCGCAATCTCCGCAGACGCTGAAACAGTTGCTGATGGTTTCCGGTTTTGACCGTTATTTCCAGATTGCAAAATGTTTCCGCGACGAAGATTTGCGTGCCGACCGTCAACCGGAATTTACACAGATTGACTGTGAAATGAGTTTCGTAGAACAGGAAGACATCATTTCTACTTTCGAAGGAATGGCCAAACATCTGTTCAAGACTCTTCGGGGTGTTGAACTGACCGAACCGTTCCAGCGTATGCCTTGGTCAGATGCCATGAAATATTATGGCAGTGACAAACCGGATTTGCGTTTCGGCATGAAGTTCGTTGAACTGATGGACATCATGAAAGGTCACGGTTTCTCTGTATTCGATAATGCCGCATATGTTGGCGGTATCTGCGCGGAAGGGGCTGCTACCTATACCCGTAAACAACTCGACGCCTTGACCGAATTCGTCAAGAAACCGCAGATTGGTGCGAAAGGTATGGTGTATGCTCGTGTAGAAGCAGACGGTACGGTGAAATCAAGTGTAGACAAATTCTATACACAGGAAGTGTTGCAACAGATGAAAGAAGCATTTGGCGCTCAACCGGGTGATCTGATTCTGATTCTTTCCGGCGATGACGTAATGAAAACACGTAAGCAACTTTGTGAACTCCGTCTGGAAATGGGTTCTCAACTGGGATTGCGTGATAAGAATAAGTTTGTTTGCCTTTGGGTGATTGATTTCCCAATGTTCGAATGGAGCGAGGAAGAAGGCCGTCTGATGGCTATGCACCATCCGTTTACGCATCCGAAAGAAGAAGACATTCCATTGCTGGATACTGACCCGGCTGCTGTGCGTGCCGATGCTTATGATATGGTTGTCAACGGTGTGGAAGTCGGTGGAGGATCTATCCGTATCCACGATGCCCAGTTGCAAGCCAGAATGTTCGAAATCCTTGGCTTCACTCCGGAGAAGGCACAGGCTCAGTTCGGCTTCCTGATGAATGCCTTCAAGTATGGTGCGCCTCCTCACGGTGGTCTGGCATACGGTCTTGACCGTTGGGTTTCTCTTTTTGCCGGTCTGGATTCTATCCGCGATTGTATCGCATTCCCGAAAAACAACTCAGGACGCGACGTAATGTTGGATGCACCGTCTGAAATTGATCAGACTCAACTTGACGAACTCAACCTGATCGTTGATATCAAAGAAAATAAGTAAACGATGAACAAATATCGTTCTCTTTATAATACCACCCTGTCACTCATAATTAATTTATTATTAGTGATGGGGTGCTTTATTCTCTGTCGTGTCATCTTTCTGATAGAAAATCTGAAGGCTTTTTCTGATCTTACAGCCGGACGAATATGGAGAATGTTCGAGGGAGGATTCCTTTTTGATACTTCTGCCATTCTTTATACGAATCTTCTGTATATTTTCCTGATGCTGATTCCGCTTCATTATAAGGAAAATGCGATATATCAGAAGATTACGAAGGGAATTTTTGTGACAACCAATCTGATTGTCATTATTATGAACCTGATGGATACGGTTTATTTCCAATATACGCATCGAAGAACGACCGCGTCCGTATTCAGCGAATTTAAGAATGAAGGGAATCTCGGAGGTATTATAGGGACAGAATTGCTGAATCACTGGTATCTGACGCTGTTTGCCATTGCCTTTGGTTATGCTTTGTTCAAGCTGTATCGTAAGCCGAAGCCGGTAAAGGTAGAGCGTATGCCGGTTTATTATGCGGTTCATTTGCTTACTTTGGGGATTGGAGTGTACTTGTGTATTGGCGGAATGCGTGGTGGATTTACCGGCATGGTGCGTCCTATCACAATCAGCAACGCCAATAAGTATGTAGACCGGCCGATGGAGACGGGGATCGTGCTGAATACCCCTTTTTCTGTCTTCCGCACGTTTGGAAAGACCTCATTTGCCATACCTCAGTATTTCGATAAAGAGAAGATGGAAGCTTTGTACACGCCGGTGCATATGCCTGCGGATAGTGTGCAATTCCGGCCATTGAATGTGGTTGTTTTTATTTTGGAGAGCTTTAGCAAAGAGAATAGCGGCTTTCTGAATGAAGAACTGGACAATGGAACCTATAAGGGATATATGCCTTTCCTTGATTCGTTGATGGCTGAAGGTCTGACTTTTAAATACTCATTCTCCAATGGTATGAAGAGTATCGACGGAATGCCTTCCGTATTGTCGGGTATCCCGATGTTTATAGAACCGTTCTTTCTGACACCTTCTTCTTTGAACACGGTATCCAGTATAGGCGGGGAGTTGGGCAAAAAAGGATATTACACCGCTTTCTTCCACGGGGCGGACAACGGCTCTATGGGATTTGAAGCTTTTGCACGTACGGCAGGATACACCAATTACTTTGGTCGTACGGAATATAATGAGGCTAATCCGGGTAACAAGGATTTTGACGGGCATTGGGGAATTTGGGATGAGAAGTTCTTCCAGTTCTTTGGCAATACTTTATCCGGCTTTCAGCAACCCTTTGCCGCTGCGTTGTTCAGCCTTTCTTCCCATCATCCGTTTGCAGTTCCGGCAGAATACGAAGGCGTTTTTCCGAAAGGGAATAAAGCTATTCGCCAGTGCATCGGATATACGGATCATGCTTTGAAGTTATTCTTTGAAAAGGTTTCGAAAGAACCGTGGTATAAAAATACGCTGTTCGTATTTACGGCGGACCATACCAACTCGCCGGAACATCCGGAGTATGAGACGGAAAGCGGATTGTTCTCCGTTCCTGTAGTGTTTTATCAGCCGGGAAGTGATTTGAAAGGTTTCCGTAAAGATGTGATAGCACAGCAAATTGATATTATGCCTACCGTATTGGGGTATTTAGGGTATGACAAACCATTTGTTTCCTTCGGGTGTGACTTATTGAATACGCCTGCTGAAGATACGTATGCCGTAAATTATATCAATGGAATATATCAATTCTTTAAAGGTGATTATTTATTGCAGTTTGATGGTCGGAACGCCGTAGCCATGTATGCGTTTAAAACGGATAAGTTGCTGGAACATAATCTTTTGGGACAGATTGATGTGCAACAGCCGATGGAGGATGAGCTGAAAGCAATCATCCAGCAGTACATGATACGAATGAATAACGACGAACTTGTTGTGAAATGAAAGAATCAGTGCGCATATTTCGCTTTATAGTAATCGGAACGATGAATGCTTTGATCATGGCCCTTGTTGTGTGGCTGATGATGAGAGAAATGTCATTCGAAGGTGACTATATGGTGGCTAATGTAACTGCGTATGTTATAGCCCAGATTCATAACTTTATCTGGTGCAAGTATTGGATATTTCCTGTAGAAAAAAGAAAGAACAATGTATGGAAACAGATACTGTTCTTCTGTTCTGCTTTCGGTGTTGCTTACACTGCGCAGTTTTTATTCCTTATTTTGCTGGTAGAAGGCCTGGATGTCAATGAATATCTGGCCCAGTTCCTTGGATTGTTTATTTACGGAGCTGCCAACTTTATCGCTAATAAGAAGATTACTTTCCAATAAAAAAGGATATAATACGGAGGTCCGCAAGAGTTGCTGTTCAGGCTTTTACTCTTGTGGACCTCTTGTATTATTTCTATCTGTGATTAATTGTGATATAGCTAGTTAATCCAAAAAACGTTTGGTGAGTCCGTCATATTCATCAATTCGACGATCACGGAGGAAGGGCCACCAGCGGCGGACGTTCTCCGAACGTTCCATGTCTATTTCAACTACCATGTTTTCGGGATGATCGTTGCCTGCCTGTGCCAGGAACTCTCCTTGCGGTCCGGCTACAAAGCTGTTTCCCCAAAACTGTATGCCGTTCGTTTGACCGGACGGGTCGGCCTCGTGCCCTACACGGTTGACAGAGATAACCGGAAGACCGTTTGCCACTGCATGAGCACGTTGGGAGATTATCCACGCATTGAGCTGGCGGGCTTTTTCGTCGTCCGTATCGCTGCTTTCCCAGCCGATGGCGGTAGGATAAATTAGAAGTTCAGCCCCTTTCAGAGCCATCAGACGGGCAGCTTCCGGATACCATTGATCCCAGCATACCAGTACTCCCAGTTTGCCTAAGGATGTCTGAATCGGTTCGAAACCGATATCTCCGGGGGTGAAATAAAACTTTTCGTAATAGGCAGGATCATCGGGAATGTGCATTTTCCGGTATTTTCCGGCAATACTTCCGTCGCGGTCGAAAACGACAGCTGTGTTATGATATAGCCCCGGTGCGCGTTTTTCAAAGAGTGAAGCAACGAGCACTACCTTATTAGCTGCTGCCAGTTCGGAGTAGAAACCTGTAGATGGTCCGGGGATGGGTTCGGCAAGGTCAAACAGATTCGTGCTTTCTGTCTGGCAGAAATAAAGTGAATTGTGCAACTCCTGCAACACGATCAGTTGTGCTCCGTGAGCGGCACAGGCTTCAATGCTTTTGGCGAGGTTCATCAGGTTGACCCGAATATCTGCGGTATTGGATTGTTGGATTAATCCTACTTTTATCTTTCTCATGATGAATAATTATTTAATATGCTACTGAAATGTCCATTATTGGATAACACCTAACGGATACTGCATGGTGACGCAATGCAGAGAACCGTGTTGTTTGATCAATGCCCGGCAATCAATCCCGATGACCTGATGTTTAGGGAATGCTTGTTGCAATACTTCTCCCGCTTTCCGGTCATTATCTGGCTGTTGATAGGTGGGGTAAAGAATTGCATCATTCATAATCAGAAAGTTGGCATAGGTAGCAGGAAGTCGTTCACCGTCTTCTTCTATCTTGTCTGCCATTGGCAAAGCCAGCAGGCGATAGGGCTCTCCTGCCAATGTGCGGAATGTTTTTAATTGTTCCTCCATGGCATATAGTGCTTCATAATGTTCGTCTTGGGTATTGTCGCATTTCACGTAGGCAATGGTATCGGTGGAACAGAAGCGTGCCAAGGTGTCGATATGACTGTCGGTATCATCGCCGGCCAGATAACCGTGATCCAGCCAGAGGACTTTCTGCAGATGGAAAGTTGATTTGAGATATTCTTCTATCTCTACTTGATTCAGTTTCCCGTTCCGGTGGGGAGAGAGCAGGCATTCGGTGGTGGTAAGCAGTGTTCCCATACCGTCGCTTTCGATGGAACCTCCTTCGAGAACGAAGTCAAGACAGTATATATACTGGCCTTTCAACGCCCCAGCTTTTACAGCCTGTCCGGTAATCAGATTATCCAGTTCGGAGGCGAACTTCAATCCCCAGCCGTTGAATGTGAAGTCGAGCAGGGAAGAGGTGCCGGTATCTATCATGGTGATAGCTCCGTGGTCGCGTGCCCACGTATCGTTCGTCTCACATTTCAGAAAGCGGACATTGTCCATGTTTACGGTAGCCACTATCTGTTTTTTTACTTCTTCGGGCTCGGGAGTCACGATTAATAATAACTCACGTTTGGCTATTTCTCTGGCTATATTAACAAAACATTCTTGTACTTCTTTCAGCATATATGCCCAGTCTGTACCGGCATGCGGCCATGTCAGCTGTACACCGCTTTGCGGATGCCATTCGGCAGGCAGGTGAGGAGCTCTCATTTCTACCTGTACAGTCATATTCTTTCCAAAGTTCAATTGCAAATCTTTTTCCGAGCCACTGGGGCTGGGAAGTCCAACCATGATTCCCATCAGACTATATTATATTTAGTTATAAAATCAGTTTATAAAATGAGCAGGTGCCAGTCTTTTGACACATACCTTATGCTTTGGTTTCCTGTTTCGGCTTCCGGTCAAAGAATGGATTCTTTGAAGAGGCGCTCACCGGAATAGCCATAACCATCTTGCAGTCTTTCAGCCAATTGAGGCGTTGTGCTGCCAATCCAGCAGAGAACATGACACGAGTATCTACACGCATATCGGCTGCTGTGGCACAAGCGGAGCCGATGGCGATACCAACGTCAATACTGTTCAATGCACAGGGGACGTCTTCCGTGCGTCCGGCACACGTCGCAAATCCGCAATGTCCGCAATTCAAGCCTTGTGCCTGTTCGCGTGTTCCTATCAATACAACACATTCGGCGCTTAAGATGTTGTCGGCATCCCGGAGGAAAAACTTCATTCCGTGTTCTTCTACCATAGCTATCATTTTGTCCGACAACAGTTTAATATCTTCATCGGTAATCAAAGCCACTTCAATGATATCAATTCCTTTTCCTTTCGGAGCAGTGCGTGCGGCAGTCATCATTTGGCGTGCTACCTGTAATATATGCTCATGACGGGCATCTCTTTCGTTCAGTATCATAACTTTTCTCGAATTAATTAGTGAGGCAAAGATAACGTTTTTCAAGAAAATACTACCTTTGCCGGAAAGAAAGAATTGAAAACGCCATGCTACATATCAACAATGCTTGTATCGCTTTTGGGACAGAAGTACTTTTCTCCGGATTAAATCTGAATCTGGAGAGGGGAGAAACTGCCTGTATTGTAGGACAGTCCGGCTGTGGAAAGACTTCATTGCTGAATGCGGTGATGGGCTTTGTACCATTGAAGGAGGGGACTATAAAAGTAGGAGATACCTTGTTGGATAAATCAACTATAGACATAATCCGGCGGCAGATTGCATGGATTCCACAAGAACTGGCCTTGCCTTTTGAATGGGTGAAGGAAATGGTGGCTCTTCCGTTTGATCTGAAAATAAATCGTTCCGTCCCTTTTTCGGAAGAAAGACTCTATGATTATTTTGATGAGCTGGGGCTGGAACACGATTTGTATACTAAAAGGGTGAATGAAGTCTCAGGCGGACAACGTCAGCGTATCATGCTGGCAGTGGCTGCGATGCTTAACAAACCTTTGATCATTATTGATGAACCGACATCAGCGTTGGATGCCGGATCAACAGACAAAGTGCTGGCTTTCTTCCGGAGGCAGGCAGAGAAAGGGGCGGCTGTGTTAGCTGTATCACATGATAAAGACTTTGCTTCGGGCTGTCATTATTTAATAGAACTATAAACGATATTTAATACTAGCATAAAGGGGATTTATTTTGGGAACCATCGATATTTCATATTATAATTTATTTATCGGCTTGCTATTGCTTGCCATTCCGTTCTTTTATCTCTGGAAGTTCAAGACGGGTTTGCTGAAACCTGCCGTAATAGGTACGCTTCGAATGATTATCCAGCTGTTTTTTATCGGTATATATCTGAAATATCTTTTCTTGTGGAATAATCCCTGGATTAATTTTCTTTGGGTGATTATTATGATATTTGTTGCCGGACAAACGGCGTTGGTACGTACTCAACTGAAACGGAGCATCTTGCTGATACCGATTTCTATAGGTTTTCTGTGCAGTGTGGTAGTGGTTGGATTGTACTTTATCGGTGTTGTCCTCCAATTAGATAACATATTCAGTGCTCAGTATTTTATTCCGGTATTTGGAATTTTAATGGGAAATATGCTTTCAAGTAATGTGATCGCATTGAATACTTATTATAGCGGACTGAAGCGGGAACAACAATTATACCGTTATTTATTAGGAAATGGAGCTACACGCCAGGAAGCTCAGGCACCATTTATAAAACAGGCTATCATCAAGTCATTCAGTCCTTTGATTGCGAATATTGCAGTGATGGGATTGGTGGCTCTGCCGGGTACGATGATCGGACAAATTTTGGGAGGAAGCAGTCCGAATGTGGCTATCAAATATCAGATGATGATTATGGTTATCACCTTCACGGCTTCCATGCTATCACTGATGATTACTATTTCACTGGCTTCCCGAAGGTCATTTGATGCATACGGGAAGTTATTGGAAGTAACGAAAGAAACGAAGAAATGACTGTTACCGACCGGATATTCCAAAAAGTGGCGGAGCTGTCTGTTCCGCATTTTTTCATTACTGTAGAGTTCTCGGTAATGGGAAATGAAATGCCGGAACATATCGAATCTTTCGTATGGGAAAAATATCAGGCTATTCTTCGTGGCGTAAACGGACGCAAATTCGTATATACGGAAGGAGAGTGGCGTCTTATTTTCACTTTCTTTCCTACAGACAAAGTGGTAGATGAACGGTATGCACTAAAGAATAAGGTGCAGATGAAGTTTCACAAATAAAAATTTCTTCAACTTTGGAAAGAATTCCGGTGAGCGCTATTGTATAGCCTGCAGTTTTTCCCTCATGCAGCGAAGCTGAACGAATTGTTCTCCCGTTTGTATATACCCGCCTTCCAGCATTCGTTCTGAAACTTGGAATTTATCAAGATGATGGAGTATGTACTTTTCTACGCCTGATGATTGCTTTTTGATAAAAGACAGAAAGTCAACCTTTCCATTTTCGCGAATAAAGACTTTCGCTTTAATCGTACGGAGACCCGAATCTTTGCAATGTTTGGCTTCTGCCTTGTCTATCCAAAAGATAGCGGTAGCTTTTACGGTATCTACCATACAAGTTTCTGTACTATCAACGCTCATGTTTTGATCGATTGACTCATCGGAATTCTGATTCTGTTTCATTTGGCAGGAAACAGCCAGAATAATTACTAAACAGCAGGATAGAATTGTTTTCATCGTGTTCTAATTTTAAGGATATGCGACAAATTTACTAAAAAAACGATAAGATGGGAGTTTATTCCTATTTTATTTGCTATATTTGCAACCAAATTTTCTCTAAATAATGAAAATTAAGGAAATAGTAAGCGCCCTTGAACGATTCGCGCCTCTGCCATTGCAAGACGGTTTTGATAATGCCGGCCTGCAAATCGGATTGACAGATGCGGAAGCAACAGGGGCTTTGTTGTGTCTTGACGTTACTGAAGCTATCTTGGATGAAGCTATCACGTTGGGGTACAACCTCGTCATATCGCATCATCCTTTGATATTTAAAGGTTATAAATCCATTACCGGCAAAGATTATGTGGAACGCTGTATGCTGAAAGCAATAAAAAATGATATTGTGATCTACTCAGCACACACAAATCTTGATAATGCACAGGGAGGGGTAAATTATAAGATAGCCGAAAAAATCGGATTGAAACACCTGAAAGTGCTTGAACCAAAAGAAAATAGCCTGATGAAACTGGTGACTTTTGTCCCCGTCGCTCAGGCGGATATTGTAAGGAACGCACTTTTTGCAGTCGGTTGTGGTAATATCGGTAACTATGACTCATGCAGCTACAATCTGGAAGGGGAAGGGACATTCCGTGCCAAAGAAGGAACTCATCCTTTCTGTGGAGAGATTGGAGAACTCCATCGGGAAGGAGAGGTGAGAATTGAAACAATTCTTCCTGTATTCAAAAAGTCGGAAGTAGTCAGAGCACTATTGTCTGTTCATCCTTATGAAGAACCTGCATTCGACTTGTATCCGCTGCAAAATGAATGGGCACAGGCAGGATCGGGAATCGTTGGCGAATTGGAAGAGCCGGAAACAGAGATGGAATTCTTGAAACGTATAAAGAAAACGTTTGAAGTAGAGTGTCTGCGTCATAACAAACTGACCGGGAGAGAAATACAGAAAGTGGCATTGTGTGGAGGTGCCGGAGCATTTTTGCTTCCGCAAGCAATCCGGTCGGGAGCCGATGTTTTTATTACAGGTGAGATTAAGTATCATGATTATTTTGGTCACGAAGGAGATATCCTGATGGCAGAAATCGGTCATTACGAAAGCGAACAATATACAAAAGAAATTTTTTATTCCATAATCCGGGATTTATTTCCTAATTTTGCGCTCCAATTGAGTAAAATAAATACGAATCCCATAAAATATTTGTAAGTAAAATGGCTAGAGAAGCAAAAAAAGATCCGAATGAGTTGACGGTGGAACAGAAGTTGAAAACACTGTTCCAGCTGCAAACTATGTTGTCTAAGATTGATGAAATCAAGACATTGAGAGGTGAACTTCCATTGGAAGTGCAGGACCTTGAAGATGAAATTGCTGGTTTGAGTACCCGTATCGACAAGATCAAAGCTGAAGTGGATGAACTGAAATCTGCTATTGCAGGTAAGAGAGTAGAAATTGAAACGGCAAAAGCTTCAGTAGAAAAATATAAGTCACAACAAGACAACGTCCGCAACAACCGTGAATATGATTTCTTGACGAAGGAAATTGAATTCCAGAGCCTGGAAATCGAACTTTGTGAAAAAAGAATCAAAGAATTCAGTGCAGACAAAGAAGAAAAGGAAGCTGAAGTAGTAAAGAACGAACAAATACTCAGCGAAAGACAGAAAGACCTCGAACAGAAGAAGAGCGAACTGGACGAAATTATCTCTGAAACCAAACAGGAAGAAGAGAAGCTGAGAGACAAAGCTAAAGATTTGGAAACAAAGATTGAACCGCGTCTGTTGCAGTCATTCAAACGTATCCGTAAGAACTCCCGCAATGGATTGGGCGTTGTATATGTACAACGTGATGCGTGCGGTGGTTGCTTTAACAAGATTCCGCCTCAGAGACAGTTGGACATCCGTTCTCGTAAGAAAGTGATCGTTTGCGAATATTGCGGACGTATCATGATCGACCCGGAATTGGCTGGTGTACAGATTGAGCATAAAGTAGAGGAAGCTCCGGCTACTACTACCAAAAGAGCAATCAGAAGAAAAACTGCTGAATAAGATACAATATTTGAATATGTATTCGAAAGCCTCGCATTATTGCGGGGCTTTTTTATTTCTTCTAACTTTACTGTCCCTTTAAACAAACCTAACCTTGAATTGTTATCTTTTCATTTCATAAAAACCTGAACCGAATATGAATGTACGAGCGTGGAGCGTATCGCTCCTTTTGTTTCTTTCAACTGTAACTGCGGTTGGACAGACAGTGAACCGCTATTTGAATACCCCTCTTCCTAAAGAATGGGAAGAGAGTGGAGAAGTGTTTCAACAGACTCTTCCGGTGGACGACCACTGGTGGAAGTCTTTTCAGGACACCAGACTGGACTCTTTGATTGCTTTGGCAGTAGATCGCAATTATTCCGTAGCGATGGCAATTAATCGTATAGCTGCCGCACGCGCCAATCTTTGGGCAGAACGTGGAAATTTCTTTCCATCTATCGGACTGAATGCCGGATGGACCCGACAGGAAACCAGTGGAAATACCAGTACCTTACCTCAGTCTACAGATCATTATTATGATGCTGCACTCAGTATGAGCTGGGAAATCGATGTCTTCGGCAGTATTCGCAAACGGGTAAAGGCGCAGAAAGAAAACTTTGCCGCCAGCAAAGAGGAATATGCGGCGGTTATGGTTTCTCTGGCATCAGAGGTAGCCTCAGCTTATATTAACCTGCGGGAATTGCAGCAGGAACTTGAAGTGGTAAATAAGAATGTAGCTTCTCAGGAAGAAGTCTTGAAAATCACGGAAGTACGGTATAATACCGGACTTGTTGCCAAGCTGGATGTGGCACAGGCCAAATCCGTTTTATACAGTACTAAAGCCTCCATACCACAATTAGAGGCAGGTATCAATCAATACATTACGACACTGGCTGTTTTGCTGGGTATGTATCCGCAAGAAATACGCCCTGTATTGGAAACCACCGGAACATTACCTGATTATATGGAACCGATTAGAGTAGGTATGCCGGTTGACCTATTACTGAGAAGACCGGACGTACGAAGTGCGGAGAGAAGTGTGAATGCCCAAGCTGCATTACTCGGCGCTTCCAAGTCCGATTGGCTGCCGAAGGTCTTTCTGAAAGGTTCGTTTGGCTATGCAGCCCGTGATCTGAATGATCTGGTGAAAAGTAAAAGTATGACCTATGAGATTGCTCCGTCATTGAGTTGGACTATTTTTAGCGGAGGACAATTGGTGAATGCAACAAGACTGGCTAAGGCACAGTTGGATGAATCTATCAATCAATTTAATCAGACTGTTCTGACTGCGGTACAGGAAACGGATAACGCTATGAACTCCTACCGGAACTCGATTAAGCAGATTGTAGCTTTGAGGGAAGTGCGTAATCAAGGTGTCGAAACTCTGAAACTTTCACTGGAACTTTATAAACAAGGGCTTTCTCCTTTTCAGAATGTGCTCGATGCACAACGGTCTTTGCTATCTTATGAGAATCAACTGGTACAGGCGCAGGGTAGCTCGTTACTGCAACTGATAAGTCTTTATAAAGCGCTGGGAGGCGGTTGGAGAGAATAAAAGAATCTATAAATAAAATATAACCTAACGGATATGAAAAAACTAATGTATATTTTTCTTGTGTTGTCGGTATTGACTGGTTGCAAGGAGAAAAAAGACGCCGGAGCAATGAAGGGAATGCCGACTCTGGCAATTAGCGTAGCGAAACCTATAGTGAAGGACATCACTCTGACAAAAGATTATCCAGGCTATCTGACAACGGAGAAAACTGTAAATCTTGTGGCCAGAGTGAACGGAACATTACAGTCTGTCTCTTACGCACCGGGTGGACGGGTAAAAAAAGGGCAGTTGCTGTTTGTAATAGAACCTACCTTATATAATGATAAGGTGGCACAAGCGGAAGCTGAACTGAAAACTGCTCAGGCACAATTGGAATATGCCCGTAATAATTATAGCCGTATGAAGGAGGCTGTGAAAAGCGATGCTGTGAGTCAGATACAGGTATTGCAGTCGGAATCGTCTGTGACAGAGGGAGTAGCAGCTGTCAGCAATGCGGAAGCAGCCTTGAGTACGGCGCGTACAAATTTAGGATATTGCTATGTCCGTGCACCTTTTGACGGGACAATCAGCAAGTCGACAGTGGATGTCGGCAGTTATGTCGGCGGTTCTTTGCAGCCGGTTACGCTGGCTACTATTTATAAGGACGATCAGATGTATGCGTATTTTAATGTTGCTGATAATCAATGGCTGGAGATGTCGATGAATAATCAGCAATCAACGAAGGATCTTCCGAAAAAGATCATGGTTCAGCTGGGGAAAGAAGGTACCGAATCCTATCCGGCGACACTGGATTATCTGTCACCGAATGTAGACCTGAATACAGGAACTCTGATGGTACGTGCCAATTTTGATAATCCGCAGGGAGTACTGAAGAGTGGATTGTATGTCAGCATTACCTTACCTTATGGAGAGGCCGATCATGCAATTCTTGTGAAAGAGGCTTCCATCGGAACCGATCAGCTCGGCAAATTCCTGTATGCCGTCAATGATTCGGACATAGTACACTATCGGCATATTGAAATAGGACAACTGATTAATGATACCTTACGGCAGGTGTTGGGAGGACTTTCACCACAGGAACGATATGTTACCGAAGCTCTGATGAAGGTCAGAGATGGAATGAAGATAAAGCCGATACCCTGATGCGGTCGGCTTGTTGGTTATCTTCAGACGATGCATGTAACTGTTTGTCCTTATATAAATATTAATCGTAAACTTATATATTATGTTTTCTAAGTTTTTCATTAACCGACCAATCTTTGCTACCGTACTTGCCCTGCTCATTGTGGTAGCCGGTTTGGTCGCACTCAATATATTGCCCGTGGCGCAATTTCCGGAGATTACACCTCCGACGGTTCAAGTATCGGCTGTCTATCCCGGTGCGAATGCCGAAACTGTAGCCCAAACGGTAGGACTCCCCATCGAGCAGCAGGTAAATGGGGTGGACGGTATGCTCTATATGTCTTCAAATTCTTCCTCTTCGGGAGCATATTCGCTGACAATTACATTTGCCGTCGGTACAGATATCGATATGGCTACCGTACAAGTACAGAACAGGGTAAGTGTTGCGCAATCATCCTTGCCGGAACCGGTAGTGGTGCAGGGGGTGACTGTGCAGAAACAGTCTTCGAACATTGTCATGTTCCTGACAATGACTTCGAAAGACTCCGTCTACAACAGTCTCTATCTGACTAACTATGCCAAATTGAATTTGGTCGATCAGTTATCACGTGTGCCTGGCGTAGGAGCTGTTAATGTCATGGGAGCAGGTGATTATTCCATGCGTATCTGGCTGGATCCTGAAGCTATGCGTATCCGGAATATTTCTCCGGCGCAAGTATATCAGTCCATTCAGTCTCAGAATATGGAAGTGTCCGCCGGCTATATCGGTCAACCGATCGGACAGGACAATAAAAATGCCTTTCAATATACACTTAATGTGCAGGGGCGACTTACTTCTCCGGAGCAATTCGGGAATATTATCATTCGTCGGGAACAGGATGGGGCAATGCTTCGCCTGAAGGATATTGCGCGAATAGATTTGGGGTCTGCTTCTTATAGTGTAGTATCACGATTGAAGGGGATGCCTACCGCAGCGATTGCTATCTATCAGCAGCCGGGTTCCAATTCGCTGGACGTTTCAAAGGGGGTGAAGGCTAAGATGGAGGAACTGGCGACCAGTTTCCCTACAGGAGTAGCCTATAACGTAACTTTGGATACAACGGATGTAATTCATGCTTCTATTGATGAAGTAATGGTGACATTTTTTGAGACAACGCTGCTGGTAGTACTGGTTATTTTCCTGTTTTTGCAGAACTGGAGAGCGGTTATTATTCCTTGTATCACAATTCCTGTATCGCTGATCGGTACATTGGCAGTTATGGCGGCATTTGGTTTTTCGATCAATACGCTGACTCTGTTCGGATTGATTCTGGCAGTAGCCATTGTAGTGGATGATGCGATTGTGGTGGTTGAGAACGCTTCGAGGTTGTTGGAAACCGGACAATATTCAACTCGTGAAGCAGTCACGAAAGCTATGGGGGAAATTACGGGGCCGATTGTTGGAGTGGTGCTTGTGTTGCTTGCCGTATTTATTCCGACAATGATGATTAGCGGCATTTCAGGTCAGTTGTATAAGCAGTTTGCACTGACAATTGCTGCTTCTACCGTATTAAGCGGTTTTAATTCACTGACACTGACGCCTGCTCTTTGTGCGTTATTTCTCGAAAAGAGCAAACCGTCTAACTTCTTTGTATACAAAGGATTTAATAAAGTGTATGATAAGACGCAGGGAGTCTACGATAGTACGGTGAAATGGTTGCTTCAACGTCCGTTCATCTCTTTTGTATCTTTTGCTATTCTGACAGTGATTGCTGTAATACTCTTTATGCGTTGGCCATCGACATTTATTCCGGATGAAGATGATGGTTATTTTATTGCTGTTGTTCAGCTTCCTCCGGCAGCCAGCCTGGAGCGTACACAAGCTGTCGGGGATAAAATCAATGCTATTCTGGATTCTTATCCCGAAGTAGAGAATTATATTGGAATCACCGGTTTCTCCGTGATGGGCGGAGGTGAGCAAAGTAACTCCGCGACCTATTTTGTTGTCTTGAAAAACTGGGACGAAAGGAAAGGGAAGGAGCATACGGCTGCTGCCGTTGTCGACCGTTTTAATGGCGAAGCGTACATGGAGATACAAGCAGGACAAGCATTTGCTATGGTTCCTCCGGCTATTCCCGGGTTGGGTGCTTCCGGTGGCTTACAACTTCAATTGGAAGACCGGAGAAATCTGGGACCGACGGAAATGCAGCAGGCTATTGACGCATTGCTTGCTTCTTCTCATTCCAAACCGGCCTTAGCTTCTGTATCCAGTCAGTATCAGGCAAATGTTCCGCAATATTTTCTGAATATCGACCGTGATAAGGTGCAATTTATGGGCATCGCTTTGAATGATGTGTTTTCTACATTAAGCTACTATATGGGGGCGGCATACGTTAATGATTTTGTTGAATTCGGTCATATTTATCAGGTAAAGATCGAAGCGCGTGATCAGGCACAACGGGTCATTGATGATGTTTTAAAACTCAGTGTGGCGAACTCGGCAGGAGAGATGGTCCCCCTTTCTTCTTTCACCAAAGTGGAAGAGCAGTTGGGACAGGATCAGATCAATCGTTACAATATGTATTCAACAGCTGCCCTGACTTGTAATGTAGCGCCCGGAAGCAGTTCCGGACAGGCTATTCAAGAAATGGAAACTTTGTTTAAAGAACAGCTGGGAGATGAATTCGGCTATGAATGGACGTCGGTTGCCTATCAGGAAACGCAGGCGGGAAATACGACCACCATTGTTTTGGTCATGGCCCTGATTGTAGCATTCCTTGTTTTGGCTGCGCAATATGAAAGCTGGACCAGTCCGGTGGCTGCCGTGATAGGTTTGCCGGTGGCCTTGTTGGGAGCAATGATAGGATGTATGATAATGGGAACTCCGGTCAGCGTATATACACAAATTGGTATTATCCTGCTTGTTGCACTTTCGGCAAAGAATGGTATTCTGATTGTAGAGTTTGCCCGTGATTTCCGTGCTGAAGGAAACTCAATTCGTGAGGCTGCATACGAAGCAGGACACGTCCGCTTACGTCCGATTTTGATGACTTCTTTTGCTTTTGTGTTGGGAGTAATGCCTTTGCTGTTTGCTACCGGAGCTGGTGCACAGAGCCGTATAGCGTTAGGTACAGCGGTTGTTTTCGGTATGGCGATGAATACTTTATTAGCGACAGTCTATATTCCTAACTTCTATGAATTGATGCAGAAATTGCAAGAGAAGTTTAGCAGAAAGAAAGATGACGATGTGAAAAAAGATACGAATATGTAAAAATAGAATATCGTTCTCAGAGCCTCCGGAGGCAAGAAAAAGATGGTGTCACTATGTGCTTGGGATACTTACACTATGTGTGTGGTATAGTGTAAGTATCCCGATCCTATAGTGACACTATCTTTATAGGGCATTATAATCGGGAATATCCTGAAGGAAGGTATAGCTCTGATGTGCATAATCCATCCGGCAACAATAATGCTGCATTCCATTACTTACTATCAGATAATCAACTTTCAACACCATATTATAGCGGGTTATCTGATCGAATACCGCTTGTGTGATTTCGATGTGCGGAGCTTTGTATTCTACGATCATTCGTGCTGAAAGATCTCTCCGGTAAAGCACCGTATCACATCTTTTAGTTGTGCCGTTCAGCTTTACCATTACTTCGTTGGCAAGGAGTGCGTTCGGATATCCTTTGTGCGCAATAAGAAAGTGAACAAAGTGTTGCCGTACCCATTCTTCCGGGGTAAGTGCGACATATCGTTTGCGAATCACGTCGAAAATTACATTTTTTCCGTTTCGTACGTTTATTTTAGTGTCGAATACTGGTAGGTTTAACGATAACATTTATTATTTTTGTAAGTTAAATAACGGTTTCCATTATTGGAACCACAAATTTAATAGATAATTATGAAAACGAAAGAAGAAATCGTAGCTAATTGGCTGCCCCGTTACACAAAACGTAACCTGGAAGATTTTGGTGAGTATATTCTGTTGACTAACTTCAACAAGTACGTAGAGATTTTCGCAAATCAATTTGATGTTCCTATTTTGGGTAGAGATGCCAATATGATTTCCGCCACAGCCGAAGGCATTACAATGATCAATTTCGGTATGGGGAGTCCTAATGCCGCTATTATCATGGATTTATTGGGAGCTATTCATCCTAAAGCCTGTTTATTTTTAGGTAAATGTGGTGGTATCGACAAGAAAAATCAAATTGGCGATTTAATTCTTCCTATTGCCGCTATTCGTGGTGAAGGAACATCCAATGATTATTTTCCACCTGAAGTTCCCGCTTTGCCTGCATTTATGTTGCAGCGTGCTGTTTCTTCGTCCATTCGTGACTATGGCCGTGATTATTGGACGGGTACCGTCTACACCACCAATCGCCGTATTTGGGAGCATGACGAAGCGTTCAAGGAGTATCTGAAAAAGACACGTGCGATGGCGGTTGATATGGAAACGGCCACTTTGTTCAGCTGTGGCTTTGCCAATCATATTCCGACAGGGGCATTGTTATTGGTATCTGACCAGCCTATGACTCCGGATGGAGTGAAAACTGATAAAAGCGATAATCTGGTTACCAAGAATTATGTAGAAGAGCATGTTGAGATTGGTATCGCTTCTCTGCGTATGATTATTGATGCAAAGAAAACTGTAAAACACTTGAAATTCGACTGGTAACTGCCGGTCTTTCTAAAAAATATATATGGCAAAACAAGAGCTGACCTGTGATGACATCCTCAAAGAACTGAGAGCAAAGCAGTATCGTCCCATCTACTATTTGATGGGAGAAGAATCGTATTATATCGATTTGATTGCCGATTACATTACTGATAATGTCTTGAACGAAACGGAAAAAGAGTTCAACCTGACTGTAGTGTACGGTGCTGATGTGGATGTAGCGACAATCATAAATGCTGCAAAACGCTATCCTATGATGTCTGAGCATCAAGTGGTGGTAGTCAAAGAAGCGCAAGCGGTCCGGAACATCGAAGAATTATCGTATTATCTTCAGAAACCGCTTCATTCCACTATTTTGGTGATATGCCATAAGCATGGAACATTGGATCGTAGGAAAAAGTTGGCAGCTGAAGTAGAAAAGACCGGTGTTTTGTTCGAGTCTAAGAAGATAAAAGATGCCCAGCTTCCGGCCTTTATTGCTTCCTACATGAAGAGAAAAGGAATAGATATGGAACCTAAGGCAACAGCTATGCTGGCTGATTTTGTCGGCTCGGATTTAAGTCGTTTGACAGGCGAATTAGAAAAGCTGATTATCACTTTGCCTACGGGACAGAAACGTGTAACTCCCGAACAAATCGAGAAGAACATAGGCATAAGCAAAGATTATAATAACTTTGAATTGCGGAGTGCATTGGTTGAAAAAGACATTCTGAAAGCAAATAAAATAATAAAATACTTTGAGGAAAATCCCAAAACGAATCCAATTCAAATGACATTGTCTTTGTTGTTCAGCTTTTATTCAAACTTGATGTTAGCATATTATGCGCCTGATAAATCGGAGCAGGGTATTGCTAATATGCTAGGGTTGAGAACTACTTGGCAAGCTCGGGATTACGCAGTTGCGATGCGCAAATATAGTGGAGTAAAGACAATGCAGATTGTTGGTGAAATACGATATGCCGATGCAAAATCAAAAGGAGTGAAAAATAGTTCAATGTCTGATGGAGATATTCTTCGTGAATTAGTGTTTAAAATTTTGCATTAGGATAACCGAATACTCTAAATAACAAAGGGCATATACTTTTACTGTAAAACAGATTAAGTATATGCCCTTTTTATATACTACAAATTAGTCGTGTCAAACTCATAACCAAATCTCCTTTTTCAGACGAATATTTTACAAAGGATCTGTTGTTCTCTTTTTCTTGGCCTTTATGAAAATGGAAAGGAACTAGAAGGTCTTTTATTTTCCTTCTTTAAATTCTATTTTGGTAATTTCCCTCTTTTCTAGTTTTTGAGATTATGTTATATTCATTTTCTAAATTGAAAAAATCTGATTTTATTCAGACTTTAAATATAGAATGGCAAATCGTATTAGCATAAATGGTTTTGCATAAATTGGAGGAATCATCTTTCTTCTCCTAAACTGATAAAATGTCATTTTGATAATTTGTGGGATAATTGGGATATTTTTCTGCTATTTTTCTAGTTGATCTCAATTTTGATATTGACAAAATAGGGGTAATTTATTGTAATACAATATATTAATGCAATTTTAAAGCTTCTAGAATTGAAAAAAATCAGTTGATCGACTGAATGTACGGAAATATGGCAAGGATTTACGATTTGCGAGGTACTTCAGAGGAAAATGTAAAAGAAGATTTGAAGAGTTCTTAATATACATAAGTAAATAATGCATTTTATTCTTTGATTTATTGTTTTTGCAACTATTGGTATTTACGTTTGTGTAATTACGTCTGTATGCTTGTGAATTTTATATCTGTGAATATACTACAAATGTACAACGATTGAGTGTATCACAAAAGTATACGGCTGGTTTTACGCTAGTGAAATAAGATGTATAAATGTAATAGGAGAGTGATTAACATTCTGCTTTTTGCATGTTATGTTATTGTATATCATATGAATATACTATAATATTGAATTGTTACTCTAAAATTGCAGTTTGAATAAAGTGTATTTTTGTGAATTTCTTATTTATTTGTTCTCCATTGAATATTATAGCATTATAAATCAATATATTATGCTATTTTGTTGAATTTGAAATATCATTGTATATTGCATCTTTTTTTGTACTATACAAACGTATTATTCCGATTGTGATAAGTAGTATACTTCTGTAATATTTGTATTTTTATATTTGTAATTTGCATTTGTGATTTGTAATATTTACCTTTGTACATTCGTAGTGGTTATTGGTATTTTTGTGAAACCAACGTTTAATACATACAATTGTAACAAGAAAGAAGCTGTATGGAGATAAAAGACAGAATTAGAATGATAATGGAGAGAGAAAAAGTTCCTCCAAGAGTTTTTGCTGAGACAATTGGAGTTCAGCAATCTACTCTCTCGCATATTTTGAATGATCGGAATAAACCAAGCTTGGAGGTTGTAATGAAGGTACATCAGACCTATAGTTATGTAAATCTTGAATGGTTGCTTTATGGTAAAGGCGAAATGATAGCATCTGCAGAAGATGCTTCTACAGTTTCTTCCAATGGAGATTATCAGCCTTCTTTGTTTGATGAGAATCCTGTAAATCCGTCCAAAGAGACGATTAATCCGGAAAATCGCAAGGAAATGGCATTAAGAACAGCCGAAAATGCACCTAAAGAGATTGTAAAACAGGAGATTAGGTATATAGAAAAGCCTGCCAGAAAAATCACTGAAATAAGAATATTCTTTGATGATAATACTTATGAAACCTTTCGACCTGAAAAATGAGAGGTAAAATCGGTGGTTTGAGCAAATTCCTGTATCTTTGCACCGGAATACGAATTTATACTTTTATATCCATACATGAAGAAATTTATTTTAGATCTGACAGTTACTGAGAATATCAGATTGAATGCAAACTATGTATTGCTGAAATTGACTTCTCAGTCATTGCTGCCCGAAATGTTGCCGGGGCAGTTTGCCGAACTTCGGGTGGACGGTTCATCTACTACATTTTTACGCCGTCCTATTTCTATTAATTTTGTAGACAAGCGACAAAACGAAGTGTGGTTCCTTATCCAGTTGATCGGAGACGGAACAAGACGTTTAGCAGAAGTAAATTCGGGCGATGTGATCAACGTAGTACTTCCTTTGGGAAATGGCTATACAATGCCTCAAAAGCCTTCTGATAAGCTTTTGCTAGTGGGCGGAGGTGTCGGAACAGCTCCTATGCTATATTTAGGTGAACAATTGGCAAAAAATGGTCATAAACCTACCTTCCTTTTAGGGGCTCGTAGCAATAAAGACTTGTTGCAGCTGGAAGAATTTGCTAAATATGGAGAGGTATATACTACTACAGAAGACGGAAGTCACGGAGAAAAAGGATACGTCACTCAGCATTCTATATTAAATCAGGTACATTTTGAGCAGATTTATACCTGTGGTCCTAAACCAATGATGATGGCTGTGGCAAAATATGCCAAAAGTAATCAGATAGAATGTGAAGTTTCTTTGGAAAATACAATGGCTTGTGGAATCGGAGCATGTCTCTGTTGTGTGGAAAATACGACAGAAGGACATTTGTGTGTATGTAAAGAAGGTCCTGTTTTTAATATAAATAAACTACTATGGCAGATTTAAGTGTAAATATTGGTGAATTGCAGATGAAGAATCCCGTGATGACAGCATCTGGTACATTTGGATATGGTGAAGAGTTCTCGGATTTCATAGATATAGCGCGAATAGGCGGTATTATTGTAAAAGGCACTACTCTTCACAAACGTGAAGGTAACCCATATCCTCGCATGGCAGAGACACCTTCCGGTATGCTAAACGCTGTAGGACTGCAAAATAAGGGGGTTGACTACTTTGTGGAACAGATATATCCCCGTATAAAGGACATTCAAACGAATATGATTGTAAACGTATCAGGGTCTGCTATCGAGGATTATGTAAAAACTGCAGAGATCATTAATGAACTTGACAAAATTCCTGCTATAGAACTAAATATCTCATGCCCCAATGTAAAGCAAGGAGGTATGGCTTTTGGTGTGTCAGCAAAAGGTGCTTCCGAAGTGGTAAAAGCAGTACGTGCAGCTTACAAAAAGACACTTATCGTTAAACTCTCCCCGAACGTTACTGATATCACAGAAATTGCCTGTGCTGCAGAGGAAAGTGGTGCGGATAGTGTATCATTAATCAATACATTGCTGGGAATGGCTATCGATGCGGAACGTAAACGTCCTATTCTGTCAACTGTGACAGGAGGAATGTCCGGTGCTGCTGTGAAACCGATTGCCTTGCGTATGGTTTGGCAAGTTGCAAAGGCGGTAAATATTCCTGTCATAGGATTGGGAGGTATTATGAACTGGAAAGATGCTGTTGAGTTTATGCTTGCCGGTGCTTCTGCGATCCAGATTGGTACGGCAAATTTTATAGATCCGGCTGTTACAATCAAAGTTGAAGATGGTATAAATAATTACTTGGAAAGACACGGATGTAAGTCAGTAAAAGAAATTATTGGTGCGCTTGAGGTATAATTGAAAACATACAATAACCCTTCGCATATAATACGAAAGAAAAATGCTATTTTACTTTTTAAGTATACTGAATAAAATTAGTACCGGAATGATAGATGAAAAGAGATTCCCAATGCGAAGAGTAAAATAACAGATTTGTCTTTCTTATAGAACATAAATAAAAACGACGGTGAAAATTCTCATATTTTTCACCGTCGTTTTTATTTACATATATTTTTAGTCTTCCAGTAAGTCAGGACGAAGCTTTTTGGTTCGTTCTAAAGATTGCTGTAGCTCCCATTCTTTTATTTTTGCTTCATGGCCGGATAACAAAATATCGGGTACTTTCCAGCCTTTATAGTCGGCAGGACGAGTATATACAGGTGCCGCCAACAGATTATCCTGAAAAGAATCAGAAAGTGCCGACTGTTCATCTGAAATCACTCCGGGGATGATACGGACAATTGCGTCCGCCATGACTGCTGCTGCCAGTTCGCCTCCTGTCAGCACATAATCTCCGATACTGATTTCTTTGGTGATCAGGTGTTCGCGGATACGATAATCAATACCTTTGAAATGTCCGCAAAGGATAATTAGGTTCTGAGCCAAAGAAAGACTGTTGGCCATCGGCTGATTGAATTGTTCTCCGTCGGGGGTCGTAAAAATCACTTCATCATAGTCGCGTTCAGCCTTCAAGGCATTAATGCAGCGTTCGATAGGCTCTATTTTCATTACCATGCCGGCAAATCCGCCAAAAGGATAATCATCGACACGACGATATTTATCTTCGGTATAATCGCGCAGATTGTGGATATGTATTTCTGCAAGTCCCTTATCCTGAGCTCGTTTCATTATGGAACAATTGAAAAAGCCTTCAATCATCTCGGGCAAAACTGTTATAATATCAATACGCATAATCTTTATAATTTTTCGCAAAAGTACAAATATTCAAAGATAAACCTGTATTTTTGCCTTAAACAATCGAAGAAATATGGATATAAAGGAAAAAATAGAGGAATTGCGTGCTGAACTCCATCGGCACAACTATAATTATTACGTTTTGAATGCTCCCGAAATCTCAGATAAGGAGTTTGATGATAAGATGCGTGAACTTCAGGATCTAGAACTGGCACATCCGGAATATAAAGACGAAAATTCGCCCACCATGCGTGTCGGCAGTGACATTAACAAGAATTTCACACAGGTTGTACATAAATACCCCATGTTGTCTTTGGCAAATACGTACTCTGAAGGCGAAGTTACGGATTTTTATGAGCGCGTACGAAAAGCGTTGAATGAGGATTTTGAGATTTGTTGTGAGATGAAATATGATGGTACTTCCATTTCTCTGACCTACGAAGCTGGAAAACTGGTTCGTGCCGTCACACGCGGAGACGGAGAAAAGGGCGATGATGTGACAGATAACGTAAAGACAATCCGCTCTATTCCACTTGTGCTCCACGGTGACAATTATCCTTCTTCTTTTGAGATTCGTGGGGAAATTCTCATGCCCTGGGAAGTATTTGAGGAGTTGAACCGCGAAAAAGAAGCGCGTGAGGAACCGCTTTTCGCTAATCCGAGAAATGCAGCCTCCGGAACATTGAAGCTTCAGAATTCTTCTATTGTGGCTTCTCGCAAGCTGGATGCGTATTTATATTATCTTTTGGGAGATAATCTGCCTTGTGACGGACATTATGAAAATCTTCAGGAAGCCGCAAAATGGGGATTTAAAATCTCAGATTTGATGCGTAAATGCCAGACATTGGAAGAGGTTTTTGAATTTATCAATTATTGGGATGTAGAACGAAAGAATCTGCCTGTAGCTACTGATGGAATCGTCTTGAAGGTAAATAGTCTGAGACAGCAAAAGAATCTCGGTTTTACGGCGAAATCTCCCAGATGGGCGATTGCCTATAAATTTCAGGCAGAACGTGCATTGACACGGTTGAATATGGTAACTTATCAGGTTGGCAGAACAGGTGCTGTCACTCCTGTTGCCAACTTAGATGCTGTTCAGTTATCCGGAACGATTGTCAAACGTGCTTCATTGCATAATGCGGACATTATCGAAGGGCTTGATCTGCATATCGGAGATATGGTTTATGTAGAAAAAGGTGGTGAGATCATTCCTAAAATTACAGGAGTGGATAAAGATGCCCGTAGTTTTATGCTTGGTGAAAAGGTCAGGTTTATTACCAATTGCCCCGAATGTGGCAGCAAATTAATTAGATATGAAGGCGAAGCTGCCCATTATTGTCCTAATGAAACTGCATGTCCCCCTCAGATTAAAGGTAAAATAGAGCATTTTATTAGTCGGAAAGCTATGAATATTGATGGATTGGGTCCTGAAACGGTGGATATGTTCTATCGTTTGGGGCTGATTCATAATACGGCGGATTTGTATGAATTGAAAGCCGATGATATCAAAGGGTTGGATCGTATGGGAGAAAAATCTGCAGAGAATATTATTACAGGGATTGAGCAGAGCAAGACAGTTCCTTTTGAACGTGTCATCTTTGCTTTGGGAATTCGGTTTGTTGGCGAGACGGTAGCAAAGAAAATAGCCAAGTCGTTCGGAGACATTGACGAGCTGCAACAGGCTGACCTTGAAAAGCTGATAAGTATCGATGAAATCGGGGAAAAAATAGCGCGAAGCATTCTTCTGTACTTCTCAAATGAGTCTAACCGAGACTTAGTTGGCAGGTTAAAAGAGGCTGGGTTACAACTCTATCGTACAGAAGAAGATATGAGTGGATATACGGATAAATTGGCCGGTCAGTCTATTGTGATCAGCGGTGTATTTACGCACCATTCACGGGACGAATATAAAGATCTTATAGAAAAAAATGGCGGTAAGAATGTAGGAAGTATCTCTGCAAAGACCAGTTTTATCCTTGCCGGTGACAATATGGGGCCAGCCAAACTGGAAAAAGCAAAAAAACTTGGAGTAACCATACTAAGCGAGGACGAATTTCTGAAACTTATATCGTAAGATATGAAAAATATTCGTACTTTTGCGCCTAATAAAATTAGAGATTATAATTAAAACTCATGATACAGACTAAATTGAAAGGAATGGGGGTAGCACTGATTACTCCTTTCAAAGAGGATGAAAGCGTTGATTATGATGCGTTGATGCGTTTGGTAGACTATCTATTGCAGAATAATGCGGATTTCTTGTGTGTGCTGGGAACTACAGCCGAAACGCCGACTCTTACCGAAGAAGAGAAGAAAACCATCAAAAAGATGGTGATTGATCGCGTTAATGGAAGAATTCCTATTTTGCTGGGTGTAGGCGGTAACAATACACGTGCAATAGTAGAAACATTGAAAAATGACGATTTTACAGGAGTTGACGCTATATTGTCTGTAGTGCCATATTATAATAAACCATCGCAAGAGGGAATTTATCAGCATTATAAAGCCATATCAGAGGCTACGGAACTTCCTATCGTGCTGTATAATGTGCCGGGACGTACAGGAGTAAATATGACTGCTGAGACGACCTTGCGCATTGCCCGTAATTTTAGTAATGTAATCGCTATTAAAGAAGCTTCCGGTAATATTACCCAAATGGATGACATTATCAAGAATAAACCGGATAATTTCAATGTTATTTCCGGTGATGACGGTATTACTTTCCCGTTAATAACTTTGGGAGCTGTTGGAGTGATCTCTGTAATCGGTAATGCTTTCCCGCGTGAATTCAGCCGTATGACACGTTTGGCGCTTCAAGGTGATTTTGCTAATGCACTCACTATTCATCATCGATTTACTGAGCTATTTGATCTTTTGTTTGTGGATGGAAATCCGGCAGGAGTAAAATCTATGCTGAATGCAATGGGGATGATTGAAAATAAACTTCGATTGCCGTTGGTTCCGACTCGAATTACGACGTTTGAGGCAATACGTAAAGTCTTGAACGAACTGAATATTAAATGCTGATCTGATACTGAAAAAGTATCGATTCTCCATACATTTTATAAATAGGTATTCCCCCTTCACCTTTTGTCATCTCTCCCATGAACAGGTAGATGCAAGGTGAAGGGGGAATTTTTCTGGTTCCAATTTGCTTAGCTAATAGCAAAATAGTTTGAACATACGTTACCATGTACTTTTTAAACTTCCCAATGTTTGAAAACAAACTTTCTGATGTTTGAAAATAACTATTAAAGTGTTTTTATAAAACATCCTATTGATTGCACATAATCAAGCGGTCGTTTGATGTGAAATGACCGCTCGATTTAGATAAAACAACCGCTTGATTTATGCAAAAGGAGCAGTCATTTGTGGTAAAACGACCGCTTAATTATTTTCTCGTGATACCGGATTTTTTCGATGGAATGGGGTAAAAAACAAAATCCTCCACAAAAAATGCAGAGGACTTTGGTGATCGCGACAGGATTCAAACCTGTAACCGGCTGATCCGTAGTCAGCTACTCTATTCAGTTGAGCTACGCGACCGTTTGTTATGTTTAGAGTGACCGCGACAGGATTCAAACCTGTAACCGGCTGATCCGTAGTCAGCTACTCTATTCAGTTGAGCTACGCGGCCATTCTGTTTTTCCGAAAAAGTGATCGCGACAGGATTCAAACCTGTAACCGGCTGATCCGTAGTCAGCTACTCTA
>DXOL01000063.1:0-150327 GCA_019412825.1 Bacteroides thetaiotaomicron
CGGAAAACGAAAGTAGGAGGAAAACTTCTACTTCGTTTTCCTCCTACTCGATTTGTCACGTTTAGCTGTTTTTCAGTCTGTTACATTCCTTTGGTAAGTGTAAAGCAGTCGATGTCCGGTGCCCAGTTGTAGCTGTTGCCCATACGGATGTGATTGTAACCGGCTTTCAGATCAATGGGGATTGTTACTTGATTGTGCTTGTCATCCTCTCCCAGCGAATCGATTTTGGTTACGATGCCGTTGACATCTATCTCCAGTTGTCTTCCTTTGCCGAATGAATAATGAACTGTCATTTGGTAACGTCCACCGTCTGCACTGTATACTTCCGACCATTCTGCGTAATTCTCCGGTTGTCCGCCCAAGAAACCTACTTTCATTTTTCCGGAAGCTTCCTGATCGGCAGCATATATGATGCCTTTCGGATTTTTGCCGAGATCATTGAACATTGGCAGGTATGCCCATTCTGCTTCATACAATGTCGGTTCCAGACGTGTTTCGCCTTCCATGCGGAGGAACATAGCGCTGTGTGCAGGAAGCGTTTGCTCAAAGACATCAGAGAAGTTTCCCAAATCACTGCGTTTTGCCAAGTCACGTACTTTTACGTTCCCGCCAAATTCCAGTGCCGAGAAAGGTACGGAGAAGCTGCAAACGGTGTCCGATGGATTGTAAAGAGCAACGGCACGTACATTACCACGTTTTTGTTCGATGTCTTTTACCAGTACATAGCCTTCGTTCTCATGTTGTGCTACGTATGCCTGCAAGCCTAGCGGGTCTTGGTTCAGAGCGATTAATTCTTTGTTTTTTAACAGTTCAAGAGAAGATTCCGGCAGACTTTCCAGATTACATCCGATCAGCAGAGGCGAGCTCATGATACACCATAAGCCGAAGTGAGCTTCTTCTTCTGTCGGGGTCAGTCCTTGACCGCCCACTTTGCTGTTGTCGCGGAAACCGATGACCATCATATCCATGTCATTGTAGTGTCCGTCTTTGGCGTAGGCAGACAGGTATAGGTTTTTGCCGACCACATATCTCAATGACCCCCAATGTGCATTGATGTCACCGCTGATGCGCCATGAAGTAGCCACATCCTTTGCCCATGTACCGGGGAAAGCCCAGCGGCAGATGTTGACAGAGACATCCTTGTTTACTTTGTCGATGCTGTTCCGGATGGAAGTATAGCGTTCTTGTTCATTCAGTCCCAGTACATCTCCGCCGCAATAGTCTATCTTGATAAAGTCGAATCCCCAGTCGCCGAAATAGAGTTGGGCATCCTGTTGCTCATGTCCGTAAATACCGGCACCTACTCCTGCATGATCGTTGTCCCAGATAGAACCGCAAGTGTTGTTGCCCGCATCTGTATAAATACCGGCTTTCATGCCAAGACTATGTATATGGTCGGCAACCGGTTTCATTCCATTCGGGAAACGGTTTTTGTTGGTCTGCATTTTTCCATTGCCGTCCCGTTCGCCGAAATAGCCGTCATCAACGTTGATATAGCGGTATCCTGCGTCTTTCAGACCTTTTTTTACCATCAGGTCTGCCTGATTTTTAATAATATCTTCACTGATATCTACCCGGAAGGCGTTCCATGAACTCCAGCCCATAATAGGGGGATTGACTGCTTTTTCACTTCCAGACTGAGAAACCTGAGTTTCTGCACAACTAACACATAACAAGGAAACTACCGCTGTGGCTAAAAGGTGGAATCTGTTTTTCATGATGTAATAGGTTGATGAATTAATGGGATTAAATGAAATATTGGTAACAAAGATATAAATGAATCTATTGGCGTGCAAATAAATTAAACTGAAAATAGGGAGGAATCGAACGAAAAAGAAATTGATTATTGAATTATCTGATGGATGATCAGTACGTTATACCCGCCGTCCCGATTTCGTCCCGGCTGTTTAAAAAGATAAGGGTTAACTTTCTGAATCTCAGTAAGCTAACCCTTGTCTTGTCGGAATGAGGCGACTCGAACGCCCGACCCCTACGTCCCGAACGTAGTGCGCTACCAACTGCGCTACATTCCGCTATCTGCAAAGTGGTGCCACCAGGAATCGAACCGGGGACACAAGGATTTTCAGTCCTTTGCTCTACCAACTGAGCTATGGCACCTTTCTCGTTTGCGGGTGCAAAGATAAGTATATTTTTTAATACTGCAATAACTTAGAGGGAATTTTTCGTCTACTTATGAGGAAAGAAAAAAAACTTTTCTTTTGGGGGAGAATAAATATCCAAATGTGGCATCATTTATTCAGTATATTTTATACTTTTACGAGTCAAAACGATCAGGACACTACAAACAATAGAATATATTATTATGGCATTACAGTTTATTACGGTTATTTTGTTAACTGCATTCATTTATGTACTGATTAAGTATCAGTCGGTTAAGAAGAATATGAATTTGGAAGCATCTGTAATGTTGCGTGAATCTAATGAGTTGACTTCCATACTACAGAATATAAACGTTTACTATCTGTTGATTGACAGAGACTTTATCGTTCACAATACCAATTATTATACACTGAATCATTTGACTCCTGCGCAGGGAGAGAAAAAAAGAGTCGGAGATTTATTGCATTGCAGAAATGCGATAGCAGCCGGCGAATGCGGAAAACATGAACAATGCAAATTGTGCTGTATACGTACATCCATAAGCAAGGCTTTTTATGAAAAGCAGGACTTTAAGAAACTGGATGCCTCTATGAAACTTTTAAGTGCGGATGAAAAGACGGTTATTTCCTGTGATGTTTCTGTTTCGGGCGCTTATCTGAAAATAAACGGTGAAGAACGTATGGTGCTGACAGTCTATGATGTGACGGAACTTCGAAATATGCAGCGCCTGCTGGATGTAGAAAGAGAAAATGCGATTTCTGCCGATAAGCTTAAGTCTGCTTTTATCGCCAATATGAGTCACGAAGTCCGTACTCCGTTAAATGCCATTGTCGGATTCTCTGGGCTGATGGCTACGGCTACCAGCGAGGAGGAAAAGAAGATGTATACCGATATAATCTCTGAAAATAATGAGCGGTTATTGCGACTGGTAAATGACATCTTTGATCTTTCGCAGATAGATGCCGGCGTGTTGAACTTTGTATATTCGGAGTTTGATGCCAATGATTTGCTGAGGGAACTGGAAGGGCTTTTCGGAATGAGGCTGAACGAGAACCCTTTGGTGACATTGGTCTGTGAGGCACATCTGGAACCGATTATGATGCATTCGGAGAAACAGCGTATTATTCAGGTATTGACTAATCTGCTCCATAATGCGATGAAATTTACGAAGACAGGTGAAATCCGTTTTGGCTGTCATATGGAAGGTACGGATGAAGTCTGTTTTTACGTATCTGATACCGGTATCGGCATTCCGGAGGAGGAGCAGGAGAAGATATTCTCCCGTTTTACGAAACTTGACCGGGAGATGCAGGGAACAGGACTCGGGCTGACGCTTTCGCAGACAATCGTTCATAATCTGGGGGGAAGATTCGGAGTAGAATCGGAAGTCGGCAAGGGTAGTACTTTCTGGTTTATATTGCCCTTGGTCACGAAGAGAGAAATAACAACTGATAAGATATGAATAATCCCACCTTGAACATTCACTGGTTCAAGGTGGGATTATTTATGTAAACGATATGTTTAGCTTTTAAGATTTGGGTGCACCCGCATCTTTATTTCCGGAATCAGGCGATCCGTTGCTTGCAGTGGTACTTCCACCGGAAGAAGCCGGATTGCTTGCCGGAGCAGAACCAGAGGTGGTAGAGCCTGCACTTGCCGGACCGGAAGTTGGGGTGCTTGCTGGTTTGGCAGTAGCGGAACTGGCCGGACTTGCAGACGATGTTGAAGCAGAAACCGGACGAGCGGCATTTGCACTGTTGGCAGTAACGCCGGCAGTAACAGTCTGAGGCTGAACTTCCCAGTGGAACGGTTCGAAGTCAGTATCCGGATCTTTCCAAGACGGTTTCTTGGCAGCGTAGATGATGAACGGAGCAACAACTACAATGATTGCACCGATAATCAATACAGAGAACCAAACGGTGTTGCTACCGGTAGAAATCTGGCTGGGCGGGATGAAGCTCAAAATGAAAGCGAGCAGTGAACCACAGAACCCAAGACCACCGATGAACCACATCAAACCATTACCGGACTTACCGATACGGAACGGACGATCCAGTTTCTTCATCTTATAACGCAGTGCGATAGCTCCGGAGAACATTAACAGATACATGATCAGATAAAGAATCACTGTCAACTGCGACAAAATCTGATAGAAACTCTGTACGGAAGGCATAACAACGAACAACAAACTCAATACAGTCACAGCGATACCCTGTACGAACAAGATATTCTTCTGTACACCCAGTTTGTTTGTTTTCTGGAAGAACGGAGGCATATAACCAGCTTTACCTACGGCAAAGATACCTTTTGACGGACCTGCAACCCATGTCAACACACCGGCCAAAACTCCAAACGCAAGAGCGATGGCGATAATCGGTGATAACCAGGAAGCGTGAATGTACTTGAAGTAGTTATCAAAACCGACGAGCAAACTCTGAGTTAAGTTAATATCCTTGGCAGGGATGATAACGCCCAATGCGAATGTGCCCAAAACGAAGATAAGAACAGTGATAAGCGCACCGATAAATACGGCTTTCGGATAATTCTTGGATGGGTTTTCTACGTCTTTCACGTGGATACCACCCATTTCCATACCGGCATAAAACAAGAAGATACTGGCAGCAAGAACGACATTGTCGAAATTAGTAAAATCAGGAATGAAGCTGCTGTGGAAATCCATATTGGATTGTCCGCCGGTTGCCAGATAAATGATTCCCAGGATAATCAGCAGGGCAGCCGGAATAATTGTACCGACCATACCACCAACTTTGGCTACTTTACCAACCCAGCTCATACCTTTCAGTGAAATGAAAGTAGCCAGCCAGTAGATGATAAGTACTACGGCGAGTGTATAATACTTGTTGTTTGCCAGCGACATATCATGTACGTCGTTCATTCCGATGAAGGCAATGGATACGGCACCGAATGTCAATACGGTAGGATACCAGATCGTACTTTCGATCCATTGTACCCAGATGGCGAGGAATCCCAGTTTCTTGCCGTAGGCTTCGCCTACCCACCGGAACACACCACCTTGCTTATCCTGAAACATAGCTGCCAGTTCGGCTGCTACGAGCGATGTCGGGATAAGGAAGACAATCGCTGCGAAAAGATAGTAGAAGGCCGAACTCATTCCGTATACGGCCTCGGCTGGTAGCCCACGCAATGATACTACTGCCGTAACGTTCATGATAGCCAGGGTAAACACGCCCAGCTTCACTGCATTTTTAATATTTGCCATAAGTTAAGGTTTTAAGTGAAAAATATTTTAAAGTCAGTGTTATAACAACATTTTGCGTGAGATGTTTCCGCAATCTCTTTCAAAGTTCGTTAATTAACATCGCCGGATGGCTCAATTGTAAACCTCCGGACGCCTGTTCCGAAACAATCGCTTTCTCAGATTGTTTCTAAGCATTATAAGTTACATAAGAATCATTTTATTATAAATTAAGTAGTTATGAAATCAGCGCTTTCCGATTTTATTCTGGGGAAAAAGGGGATTTATGGCATTCTCCACATTATTATATTGTTAATGTCCCTTTTTCTGGTTATTAGTATTTCGATTGATACGTTTAAGGGGATTCCTTTTTATACACAGTCCTCGTACATGAAGATCCAGTTGTGGATTTGCATCTGGTTCCTGTTCGATTTTGTACTGGAGTTTTTTCTGGCAAAGCATAAGTGGCGTTATATACGGACGCACTTTATCTTTTTGCTGGTGGCGATCCCTTATCAGAACATCATTGCGTATTACGGATGGACCTTTTCTCCCGAAGTCACTTACCTGCTCCGCTTTATTCCTTTGCTGAGAGGGGGATACGCATTGGCCATCGTAGTGGGCTGGCTTACCTACAACCGGGCTTCCAGCCTGTTCGTCTCCTATCTGACGATGTTGCTGGCAACGGTCTATTTCGCCAGCCTTGCCTTCTTTGTTCTTGAACATAAAGTGAATCCGCTGGTCACGGATTATGGAGACGCTTTGTGGTGGGCATTTATGGATGTGACTACCGTCGGATCGAATATAATCGCGATGACGACCACCGGAAGGGTACTCTCCGTATTGCTGGCAGCTTTGGGAATGATGATGTTCCCGATTTTTACAGTCTATATTACGAATCTGATTCAGCAGTCTAATCAAAAGAAAAAGCAGTATTATGCGGAAGAGGAAGAAAAGAAGGCGCCTGCACAGGGGACATAATCCCTTTTTCATATCGATCATTCATTATTCATGGGTTTAGTTTATTTCCGTATCGATTTAGCTCATTAGAATGCGTTATAAACTAATTTCAGATATGCGCATATTTACTCCTCGTTTTTAATAAATCTATCGCCTGAAGTATATAAAACTATTCGTCTGACAACTGTTATTCTTTCGTCTAACAACTGTCAGACGAAAGTTTAACAGTAGTCAGACGAAAGTTCAACTATAGTCAGACGAATAAATTTAAGTGCATCGAGGATTAGTTCTTTGCATACACAGAATTAAACTTAAGTAAAGAAGGGGGAATGATTAGCTCGCTAAGGAACGAGAAGCCTGCAAAAGCATTTTTATAAAAATAGAAAAGGTTACTACCCGGAGGATAGTAACCTTTTGTTTTTCTCATAGAGCGGATAAACTAGTCGACTACGATCAAGTGATTGTCACTGAATACATTCAGTCCCAGTTTATTCATGACATATTGGATAGCCAATTGTGCTTTTACCGAATTGCCTGCCCCATCCAAAGGAGGAGCGAATGCGGCAATACCGAACTGTCCGGGCAATACACCCATTACACCACCGCCTACACCGGTTTTAGCCGGAATACCGGAGGTATACATCCAGTCTCCCGTGTGCTCGTAGAAGCCTACGGCAGCGATCATTGCGGTGATCTTGGGAGCGAGGCTGGCATCGAATACTTCTTTCTTTGTCACCGGATTCACACCACCGTTGGCGATTGTTCCGGCTGCCACAGAAAGCTGCAAGGCCGTTACTCCCAATGAGCATTGGCGGGTATACAGGTCTAACGCCATATCCGGATCATCATAAATACGGTTGTAGTTCTTCAGCAACCACGCAATGGAGCGGTTGTTAAAGTTCGTATCCGATTCGGATTTGTACAATTCATCAATCAGTTGGGGAGCGCTGCCGCATAAATCGGTCACGTTCTCTACGATGGCATCCCACTTCTTGGCAGAGTCGCCGATAGGTTGTACCATACTGCAGGCGGAGATGGCACCGGCGTTTACCAACGGGGTAGACGGATGGTCATTTTCCAGCAGAATAGCGATGATTGAATTAAAAGGCAGGCCCGTTGCGTCAGTTCCGATCTTGTCTAATATTTCTTTGGCACCATATTGGCGCAGTGCAAGGATAGCCGTATGTACTTTGGATACGGATTCGATGCCGAAGCGGTAGTCAGTATCTCCCACATGGATGGTCTGCCCGTTGAGCAGGCAGACACTGATTCCAAAGAGATCTTTGTTGACATTGGCCAGATAAGGGATATAGTCGGCATTCTTACCGCCTGTATTCGTTTTCACCTGATCGTATGCCTCCTGTACCACTTCTTTCAATTGAGCGAGTGTTACTTTTTTGTCCATAGATCAATTTATTTTTTAACGGTTTTATGACGACGACCACCGTGATTGAACATCTTGGCTTCTACCGGAAGATTCTTTTCCTGAGCCATGCGGGTAGGAGTCGGGAAGTCAAGTTTTTCCAGTTCGGTGATTGCATTCTTGATGTCACCCAGCAACATATCTGCCATGTCGCGGCTGAATCCCTGGCGAACAACTACACGCATTACTACATAATCTTCCAGTTTGGAAGGCAATGTATAAGCCGGAACCATCCAGCCGTGCTGAGACAGTTTGTCCTGCAGATCGTACAATGTCCATTTAGCTGTTTTTGCATATTCCGGTTTCAGATACCAGATGAACAATGGGTTCACTACATTTTCGGAGTAGTTGACGAACGGAGCCATCTTGGCGATTTCACCGTGGATGTATTTAGCGATCTGCAAAGAATTATATTGTACTTCCTTGTAACCTTGGAATCCCAAACGGATGAATTGATAATATTGTCCCAGAATTTGAGCGGCAGGACGAGAGAAGTTCAAGCCGACCTGAGTAATGTTGGCACCCAGATAGTTGACGCTGAATGACATTTCTTCGGGCAGATATTCTTTGCCTTTCCAGCAAACCCAGCCGAGTCCCGGATATACCAGACCGAATTTATGACCGGATACACTGATAGAAAGTACCCATTTCAGACGGAAATCCCACTTCGTGTCCGGATAGAGGAACGGAAGAATGAAACCACCACTGGCGGCATCTACGTGGATAGGAATGTCATAACCAGTTTTGGCGTTGTAAGCATCGAGAGCTTTGTCCAGTGCTTCAACGTCATCGTTCAGTCCTGTCCATGTAACACCTTGGATAGGTACAACACAGATCGTGTTTTCATCACACATCTTCAGCGCTTCTTCGGGGTCGAGAGTGGTCTTGTCAAGAGTCAAAGGCACTTCACGCATTTCGATCTGCCACAGTTGCGCGAACTTTTCCCATACAACCTGGAAACCTGTTGAAATAACGAAGTTTGGTTTGTCAAATGGTTTGCCTTGTGCTTGTCTTTTCTTACGCCAGCGCAACCATGCAGCTACACCGCCCAACATACAAGCTTCGGAAGAACCGATTGCCAATGCACCGGTTTTCCATGTATCTTTTTCCGGAGAGTTCCACAAGTTGGCAACGATGTTGATACATTTACCATTCATCACGGCGATACGAGGATATTCGGTTTCATCAATATAGTTGATGTTGATTGCCTCATTCATCAGCTTGGTAGCGTAATCGTCCATATAGGTGGTTACGAAAGTAGCTAAGTTCAAGCGTGGCTGAGTTTGGGCAAATGTTTCATCTTTAACCATCTGGTAAGCGACTTCAGGGGTAGTTGGTCCATCAGGAATTTTTTCTACTGGAGAGGGTTGTAACATTCTGTCTGAACCGAATACGTCGGTTTTTGCATCACCTTTTCTGAAATTTAAATCTTCCATACTAAATTGTTTTTTTAAAGGTTTAGGGCGATGGGGATTTTCCCCGTCGAATTTCCCTCAACAACAGCAGATGGTTTTGAAAGTTTTCGGCTTTTACATTATTTGGCGTTTATTAAGGGGCGGCTTTGGGGCAGGCAGAAGGCGGGTGGAACGGAAATAAAAAAGGCAAGAAGGGGTTGTTTCCCTCTTGCCTTTGGCTATTCGCTGACAACTGGCAGCTTATAGTTATCTGATACCTATTGAATTGTGTTGTTAAGGTTTAGCGGAAGTCTTTCAGTTCTTCCTGCAATTTCTGACGGGTGAAGAAAATGCGGCTCTTTATCGTACCTAGCGGCAGGTTCAGCTTTTCCGCGATTTCGCGATACTTGAAGCCGGAAACGTGCATGGCAAACGGTACTCTGTATTCTTTGGGTAATGAGTTGACTACACGGTGCATCTCTTTCAGGTCATAGGCTTTTTCGGTACTTTCAAACCCTGTGCCCTGCGGTAAATTCAGGTGGTAAAGGTTGTCCGTACGGTCAATGAATGTCTGGTCACGAACTACTTTGCGGTAGTTGTTGATAAAGATATTGCGCATGATGGTATACATCCATCCTTTAAAATTTGTGTCAGGCATATATTTATCTTCATTGTCTAATGCTTTTAATGATGTTTCCTGCAACAAATCGTTTGCTTCTTCGCGGTCGGTTGTCAGCTTATAAGCGAAACGGAGTAATTCGTCCTGCACTCCTACTAAATCTTTTCTGAAGCTTACACTTTTCATATACGTTGCTTTTTAAATTGTGAATATTCGTTGTTAAATTTCGATGATGCAAGTTTACGGGATTTTTTTAAGTCCGGCAGGGGTGAAACTGACGGAATTTAGCCTAAAAACTGTCTACGGATAGTTTTTAGGTCATAAACTGATAGTTTATGGGTGTTTTTCACCCGGTTTTTGAATGTTCGCAGTTGCTTCATTTGAACTTTATAAGGTAATCTTTGTTTTCATCAGACCTAAACTTTTAACGAACCGGTATATGAAAATACAAACGGGAAGGGGGACCATTCCTCTCATCACTTTAATAGCTATCTGGTCTATCTCGGCATTGACCTCTTTGCCGGGACTGGCTGTTTCGCCTATATTGGGCGACCTTACTAAAATATTTCCGAAAGCGACCGACCTGGATATTCAGATGTTGACTTCACTGCCATCGTTGCTGATTATCCCTTTTATCCTTTTGGGCGGTAAGCTCACGGAAAAAGTAGATTTTGTCCGTATCCTGAAAATCGGACTCTGGCTCTTTGCTGCAAGCGGTATCTTATATCTGATCTCCAACAAAATGTGGCAACTGATCGTCGTAAGTGCCCTGCTGGGCATCGGCTCCGGATTGATCATCCCTCTGTCTACGGGGTTAATCTCAAAATACTTTGTGGGTACTTACCGGGTGAAACAGTTCGGTTTGAGTTCCGCCATCACTAATTTTACACTGGTGATAGCTACTGCCGTGACAGGTTATCTGGCGGAGGTCAGCTGGCATTTACCGTTTTTGGTCTATCTGCTTCCTCTGATTTCTATTTTGCTGGTCGGTCACTTAAAAGAGAGTCGGTCTGACGCTACCGTCGAACCTTCTTCTCAAAGTACCACGCCATCCGAACAAACGGTTGCCGCAGATACCGGAGGAAGTAAATATGGAATCCATATCAGACATCTGCTTCAGATCATGCTTTTCTACGGAGTGACGACTTTCATTGTGCTGGCAGTCATATTCAACCTCTCTTTCCTGATGGAGAAACATCACTTCTCCAGTGGCAATTCGGGACTGATGATCTCGCTTTTCTTTTTAGCGATTATGGCTCCGGGCTTCTGTCTGGACAAGATAGTGGATGAACTGAAAGAACGTACCAAAGCATACAGCCTCCTGTCTATGGCTGTGGGGCTGGCACTGATCTGGATTGCCCCGATCGAATGGCTGATTATTCCGGGGTGTATTCTGGTCGGTTTAGGATATGGCGTTATTCAGCCTATGCTGTATGATAAAACGACGCATACGGCACTGCCTCAAAAGGCGACAATGGCACTGGCCTTTGTGATGATGATGAATTATCTCGCCATTTTGCTCTATCCTTTTATTATAGATTTTCTCCAAAATCTGTTTCACACTCAGTCGCAGGAGTTTCCTTTTATCTTCAATTTGTTGATAACTATTGCTACTTTCTTCTGGGCTTACCTGCGACGCGATACCTTTTTGTTTAACGATCAACTGAAATAAAAAAAGATGAAGAATAAGAAACTGGAAGCCAATCTGAGTATGGCTGTATCAAAAATATTCAGCGGTTTGAATATGAATGCCCTGAAGTATCTGCTTCCCCTATGGATGAGCCCGTTGACAGGTGCGACGCTTCGTTGTACCTTTGCCGCCGCTGCATTCTGGGTGATCGGGTGGTTCATGCCGCCGGAAAAGTCATCCGCCAAAGACAAATGGCTGCTTTTCCTGTTAGGGGCATTCGGACTGTACGGCTTTATGTTTCTTTATCTGGCGGGGCTGAGTAAAACGACTCCTGTATCCAGTTCCATTTTTACCAGTCTGCAGCCTATATGGGTGTTTCTGATTATGATTTTCTTTTATAAGGAGAAGGCGACATGGAAGAAGATTCTCGGAATCTCCATCGGACTGGTCGGTGCACTGGTCTGCATCCTGACCCAACAGAGCGATGATTTGGCCTCCGATGCTTTCATGGGAAATATGCTTTGTCTGATCAGTTCTGTCGTTTATGCTGTCTATCTGATTTTGAGTCAGCGCATCCTTTCTTCTATCGGAGCGATGACTATGTTGAGATATACATTTTCCGGTGCGGCGGTCTCCGCTATTATCGTGACATTTATTACGGGATTTGATGCGCCGGTGTTCTCTATGCCGTTCCATTGGACCCCTTTCCTGATACTGATGTTTGTACTTATATTTCCGACGACGATCAGCTATATGTTGCTTCCGGTCGGTCTGAAGTATCTGAAAACAACAGTCGTCGCGATCTACGGTTATCTGATTCTGATTGTTGCGACCATTGCTTCTCTGGCTCTCGGACAGGACCGTTTTAGCTGGACGCAGACGTGTGCCATCATTTTTATTTGTATCGGCGTTTATCTGGTTGAGGTAGCCGAAAGCAAAGACAAGTCACCGGATCCCTTGAAGAAATAGATAGATAACGTCGTGCTTTACCGTATGATATGAAAAAAGCGGGCGCCCTTCTCAGGGTGCCCGCTCGCTTATGTCGTCATCATGTTTTATAGAGAGGAGTTGATTGCTTGCGCAATGGATTTAAATTCTTCATCCGATAATTTCAGCTTCGGATTGGAGAACAACATATCCGATTCCTTCTGAATAGGAATTAAGTGGATATGAGCATGCGGTACTTCCAGACCGATAACCGCTTCGCCTACCTTTTTGCAAGGGAATGCTTTTTCGATGGCACGGGCTATCTTCTTTGCGAATACGTGCATTGCTGCGAGGTCTTCGTCACTTAAATCGAAGATGTAGTCTACTTCCTGTTTGGGTACTACCAGCGTATGTCCCTTTACCAATGGATTGATATCAAGAAAAGCAAAAAACTGGTCGTTCTCCGCTATCTTGTAGCAAGGAATTTCGCCTGCGATGATTCTACTGAATATTGTTGCCATAACCTTTGATAGATAAAAGAAGGCAAGCCTCACACGGAGACCTGCCTTTCTGTTAAATTGATATGTTTACTACTTCTAATGCAATTTTACCCTGTGGCACGGTAATTTCTGCAATATCACCTACTTTTTTGCCAAGCAGACCTTGTGCAATCGGGGTGTTTACGGAAATCTTGCCTTCTTTCAGGTTAGCTTCGCTTTCGGAAACGATGGTATAAGTCATCTTCATGCCATTCTTGACGTTCTTCAGCTCCACTTTGTTCAGAATCTGTACAGAGTCTGTCTTTAATTTGGACTCGTCGATGATCTTGGCATCTGCAATGACTGTTTTCAATTTGTTGATGCGCATTTCAAGCATCCCCTGTGCTTCTTTGGCTGCATCATATTCTGCATTTTCTGACAAGTCGCCTTTATCCCTTGCTTCGGCTATAGCCGCAGAGATTTTGGGGCGTTCCACTGTTTCCAGTTCCTTTAATTCTGCCATTAACTTTTTGTAACCTTCTTCTGACATATAAGCCATGATGTTTTTCCTCCTTTTATTTAAAATGGTCATATAAACAAAAAAGAATTCCAACATGGCACATGTTGGAACCCTCTCTTCAATTATTTCTCTGCAAAGATAGACTTTTAAGTGATATCTGTCAAGTGAAAAATGATGCTATGTAACATATTTAAATGAAATATGCTAAATTATAACAACTTAGAGTAATGACTTGACGGATGCTTCGAGGTCTTTGATGTCTTCGCCGCGGAGCTTCAGTTCGTTGTTCCGGTTGATCAGGAAGATGGATGGAACCTGGCGAACATTATATACAGCTACATTGGTCGAGTAGACACCGTTGCCGTCGCGTACGCAAACCCAGGGCAGGTTGCCTGCTGCGGTTTTCCAGTAGTGCTCGTCTGCGTCGAGAGATACCTGGTAAATTTCCAGTCCATCCTTTGCGTATTTATTATATAGTTCGCGAAGCATCATATTGTGAGGCGCTCCTGCCGGTGACTGGAACACGGAGAAATCCAGCAGCACTACTTTCCCTTTCAAGTCGGTCAGTTTGCGGGTATTTCCTTTCACGTCACGCAGGGCGATGTCGATAATACCGGTCTCGATGATCTTGTCCTGTGGAATTTCCAGAGACTTGTTTTGTGGCTGACGGGTATTCTTCATCCCTTTGATTACGATATTATATAGATTTTTTGAACGTACGGCATCCGGATATGTATTGTTGAGGCTGGTAGCGACGGCTGCAAAGCATTTCACATCGTCCTTGTTGTTCAGCGGATCGAAGATCAGATAGTCATTCAGCTTTTGGAACAGGGCGAAGTAAGCGGCTGCCGTGTTGGGAGCGGCGAATATATAATTCACTTTGACATCCTCCTTATAATTCTTCAGCAGTGTTGCGAGGTTCTCTTCAAACGTATCGTGTCCCAGTTTGTTGGCACGCAGCGCATTCAGTTGCTCGTCCACATTCTTTTGAAGATTGATTTGTTTCAGCGTCAGTTCCTTTATCTTGCTGCTGTTTTCAGATCCTTCTACCGTGTAGGCAGTGGAGAAATCAACGTATGGAGCATTGATCTGTAACGTTTCGATAGAATCCACAGAAAAGTTGATGACTTTGTTGTCTACCCGCAAGCGATAAAACTCGGGTGATTCAGGGCGGGGTTGTTTAAACTTGAATGTACCTTCTCCTTTCAATTTAACCGAATCAAGCGGAACAATACCTTCCAGACCGGAAGCTTCGAGATAAAGCATTTTCCCGTCGGCCCCTGATATGTCTCCGTTCACTTCAAACTCAGGACCGGAACTACAAGCTGTAATGGTAAGTGCGGCAAGCGCTACAAAAGTTATCTTTTTCATATCTCGTGTGTTTTTTAAGAGTTGCAAATATACGTCTTTTCGAGATTACTCAAAGCTTTTTGCCTGCTTCTTCACCTCTATTTTGCAAAAAAAACATATAGCCTCTAACTTTTTAGCTCATTTCCACCTGATTACAATGAGAAATGTATATCTTTGCAGGAATTTTGAAAGAAAAGTATAGATAAAACAATTTTTATGATTAACCCAATTGTTAAGACGATCGAGTTACCTGATGGAAGAACCATCACACTCGAGACGGGAAAGTTGGCAAAACAGGCAGACGGTTCTGTAATGCTACGCATGGGAAACACCATGTTATTAGCTACTGTTTGTGCCGCTAAAGATGCAGTTCCCGGAACAGATTTCATGCCTTTGCAGGTAGAGTACAAAGAAAAATTTGCGGCATTCGGCCGTTTTCCTGGTGGCTTCACCAAGAGAGAAGGTAGAGCTTCCGATTATGAGATTTTGACTTGTCGTCTCGTTGACCGCGCTCTCCGTCCATTATTCCCTGATAATTATCACGCAGAAGTATATGTAAATATCATCCTTTTCTCTGCTGACGGTGTAGATATGCCGGACGCACTGGCCGGATTGGCAGCTTCTGCAGCACTCGCTGTTTCAGATATTCCTTTCAACGGACCGATTTCAGAAGTACGTGTAGCACGTATCGACGGTCAGTTTGTAATCAATCCGACTTTTGACCAACTGGAAAAAGCTGATATGGACCTGATGGTTGCCGCTACTTATGATAACATCATGATGGTAGAAGGTGAAATGCACGAAGTATCCGAAGCTGAACTGCTGGAAGCAATGAAGGTAGCTCACGAAGCTATCAAAGTGCATTGCAAGGCTCAGATGGAGCTGACTGAAGAAGTAGGCAAGACAGTGAAACGTGAATATAACCATGAAGTAAACGATGAAGAATTGCGTAAGGCAGTTCGTGAGGCTTGTTATGACAAGGCTTATGCAGTAGCTGCTTCCGGAAATAACAACAAGCACGAACGTTTCGATGCTTTTGACGCTATCCGCGAAGAGTTCAAGGCTCAGTTCTCTGAAGAAGAACTCGAAGAAAAAGCTCCGCTGATCGACCGTTACTATCATGATGTAGAAAAAGAAGCGATGCGTCGTTCAATTCTTGACGAAGGCAAGCGCCTGGATGGTCGTAAGACTACTGAAATCCGCCCGATCTGGTGTGAGGTTGGTCCTCTGCCTGGTCCTCACGGATCTGCTATTTTCACTCGTGGTGAAACTCAGTCTCTGACTTCTGTCACTTTGGGTACGAAGCTTGACGAAAAGATTATCGACAATGTATTGGAACACGGAAAAGAACGTTTCCTGCTGCACTATAATTTCCCTCCTTTCTCTACAGGCGAAGCAAAAGCTCAACGTGGTGTAGGCCGTCGTGAAATCGGTCACGGTCACTTGGCTTGGCGTGCCTTGAAAGGACAGATTCCTGCTGACTATCCGTACGTAGTACGTGTTGTTTCGGAAATCCTCGAATCTAACGGTTCTTCTTCTATGGCTACCGTATGTGCCGGAACATTGGCATTGATGGATGCCGGTGTGAAGATCAAGAAGCCGGTATCGGGTATTGCTATGGGACTGATCAAGAATCCGGGCGAAGAAAAATATGCTGTATTGTCTGACATCCTCGGTGACGAAGACCACCTCGGAGATATGGACTTCAAGGTAACCGGAACAAGAGACGGTATCACTGCTACTCAGATGGATATCAAGGTAGACGGTCTGTCTTACGAAATTTTGGAACGTGCTTTGAACCAGGCTAAAGAAGGACGTATGCACATCCTCGACAAGATCACCGAGACAATCGCTGAACCGCGTGCTGACCTGAAAGATCATGCTCCTCGCATTGAAACAATGACTATTCCTAAAGAATTTATCGGAGCTGTAATCGGCCCTGGTGGAAAAATCATTCAAGGTATGCAGGAAGAAACCGGTGCTGTTATCACTATCGAAGAAACAGACGGTATGGGACGCATTGAAGTTTCCGGAACCAACAAGAAATGTATTGATGATGCAATGCGCATGATCAAAGCAATCGTTGCTGTTCCTGAGGTAGGCGAAGTATACAAAGGTAAAGTTCGCTCTATCATGCCTTACGGTGCATTCATCGAATTCCTGCCGGGTAAAGACGGTTTGCTGCACATTTCCGAGATCGACTGGAAACGTCTGGAAACAGTGGAAGAAGCCGGAATCAAGGAAGGTGATGAGATCGAAGTGAAACTGATCGACATCGATCCGAAGACAGGAAAATTCAAACTTTCAAGAAAAGTATTGATGCCAAGACCGGAAAAGAAGTAAAAAAGTAGATAGCTTTTAGATAATGTGATAGCCCGATTACTCAGTATTCGGGCTATTTTTTTGTCTATTATTTTGCTTTTCTGCGAAAATATGTGTTCTTTTGTACGAACTAATGAAAATAGCCTGTAAATCTTATGCGTGATGCACCAAACGAACAACATATCTTCTATTCAACTTTTTTCTGAATTCTTTCATGAGAATCAAGAGAAGTTTTTGTCGTTTGCCTATTCTTATATAAGAGACAGGCAGGAGGCGGAAGATATATTGATGGAGTCAATGATTACTCTGTGGGAAAACAGGGATAAGTGGGAAGAAGATTCCAATCTGCACGGTCTGCTGCTGACGATCATCAAAAACAAAGCGCTCAACTATCTGGCACATCTGCAGGTGCGTCTTCGGGCCGAAGAAGAGATAAATAGCCATAGCCAGCGGGAACTGGACCTGAGAATCTCTACACTGGAAGCCTGCGAACCGGATGCGATCTTTGATTCGGAAATACAGCATATCGTACAGAAAGCATTGAAACGTATGCCGAACCAAAGCCGGCAGATATTTATATTGAGCCGTTACCAAAATACTCCGAACAAGAAGATAGCGGAACAACTCGGCATTTCCGTCAAAAGTGTGGAGTTCCACATCACCAAAGCATTGAAAATTCTGCGTACCGAACTGAAAGATTACCTGGTTTCTATTCTTTTTTAAAAATAATCGCATTTTTCGTTAGGGTTGTTCAGGGCTGACCTGTTTTATATATAGAAGGGGGAGAAAAAGCCTTTCTATAAATATAAATAGGAAAAGACAACATCTATGAACCAGGATTTACTACATAAATATTTTAAGGGCGAGACTTCTGTCGACGAAGAAAAACGCATTCTTAACTGGGTGGACGAATCGGAGGAAAACCGGAAGACATTGCAGAAAGAACGTATGCTGTTTGACATCGCTCTTTTTACTGACTCTAAGAGAAAAATGAGAGAGAAAGCAGGCGCGGGCGCTCGCATCATTCCCATGTTAAGGTGGAGTGCCCGTATCGCTGCTGCTGTAATTGTAGCTGTCAGTTGCGGATTTCTGATTAATGAATATCGGTATGATAAATTGGCGCAGTTGCAGATGGTCACTGTTCCTGCCGGTCAGCGGGCACAGATTACGCTGGCGGACGGAACCAAAGTCTGGCTGAATTCTGAATCGACGCTGAGCTACAGATCTGACTTCGGGCGCCGCGACAGAGATGTGGAACTGGACGGAGAGGCTTATTTCGAAGTAGCGAAGAATAAGGAGATACCTTTCTACGTAAATACGGAGACCAATCAGGTCAGAGTGGTAGGCACTCATTTCAACGTCTGCGCTTATAAAGGAAGCAATGAATTTGAAACTACCTTGGTAGAGGGCATCGTTGATATCTACGCTTATGACAATGAACGTCCGCTGACCCGCCTGACTAAGAATGAGTTCTTCGGCTCCTATCAGGGAAAATATAAAAAAGCCGTTCTGCCTTCTTATGATTATCTGCGCTGGCGGGAAGGGCTGTATTGCTTCGACGATTCTCCTTTCAGTTGTATCCTCACTAAGCTGGAGAAATATTATAATGTGAAGATCACCGTAGAGAATCCGAAAGTGCTGAATTATCGCTGTACGGGCAAGTTCAAGGAACAGGACGGCGTTGAACACATTCTCAAGGTTATCCAGAAAGATCATCCGTTTACTTATTCGATCAGTGAGGAAGGAGACAGCATCCGGATAGAATAAAGCCGGAATAAAATTAAGATGAATAACTGAGCTCAATGATATACACCTTAAATTAGTACTAACCCTTTAAAAGCATAATGATTATGAATAACAGTCAATAAGTATACCCCTTACCGAAAAAGAATCGGAAAGTACCCCCATACTTCCCGATTCGAAACAGTCAAAAATCGACCTTAATCAATTTATTAACTTAACACGTTGCAAAGATATGAGAAAAATTTCTTTGAAAGGGCTTTTTTGCCCAAAAAGTTTAGAATCTAAGCAAATAATACTGACTATGAAGATCACATTATTCCTTCTTCTGTTCGTAACATTCCAGGCTTATTGTGAGAATGGATACTCTCAGAGTGCTAAAATAAGCATTCCGCGTTCGACTCTGAAAGTAAGTGAGTTGCTTACTCAGATTGAGTCTCAGACCGACTATTTGTTTGTCTACAATAAAAAAAGTGTCGATACCAAGCGGGTAGTTAATGTAGATGCTACCAATCAGCCGGTATCCGAAATACTCGATAAGGCTTTTGAAGGAACAGGTATCCATTATGTGGTGGAAGGCAATAATATCGTGCTGACCAAGAACGTAACGGACCATGCATCCACACAGCAACAGAAACAAATTACGGTGAAAGGTATCGTGACCGACATGAGAGGCGAGCCTATCATTGGCGCCAGTGTCGTGGAAAAAGGTACGACGAATGGTACAATCACCGATTTGGACGGCAACTTTACTTTGAAAGTGCCAAGCGACGCTATCATTAATATCACCTATGTAGGTTACCAACCGCAGAGCCTCTCTGTCAGCGGACAAACAACTTTCAAGATCAAGATGGAAGAAGAATCGATGGCATTGGAGCAGGTAGTGGTAACTGCTATGGGTATCAAGAAAAAAGCCGCCTCGCTGACTTATTCTACCCAACAGCTCGGAGGCGACGAACTGACCCGTGCCAAAGACCCTAACATGATTGCCGCCCTTGCCGGAAAATCGGCAGGTGTGCAGATCAACAAGAGTGCTGCTGGTCTGGGAGGTTCGGCCAAAGTATCTATCCGTGGTACCCGCTCGGCCAACGAAGACGGAAACAACCAGCCGTTGTATGTGATTGACGGTGTGCCTATGCTCAATAGCACTACAGAATCCGTATCTACTGTTATGGGTGGTAAGAATGACGGTGTAAACCGTGACGCAGGTGACGGTATCTCCAATCTGAATCCGGATGATATTGAAAGCATGAGTATTCTGAAAGGTGCCTCTGCTGCTGCATTGTATGGTTCGCAGGCAGCCAACGGTGTGATTCTTATTACGACTAAAAAAGGTAAAGCGGGAGTTCAGAGAATTACTTACTCATCCGGTCTGACGGTTGATCATGCGATCAGTTTGCCGGAATTTCAAAATAGTTATGGAGCGAAAGCCGGTTCAAGCTGGGGCGAAAAGGAAAATGTGAAGGACTATGATAATGCCGGAAACTGGTTCAGCAATGGAGTGACCGCTATCAACTCGGTTTCTGTGATGACCGGTAATGAGAAATTGCAGACTTACTTCTCTTATGCCAACACAACCGCCAAAGGTATTGTCGACTCCAATAAATTGCGCAAGCACAATCTGACTTTGCGTGAGAGTGCTTCTCTTTTCAATGACCGTCTGAAACTGGATGCCAATGCTAACCTGATGGTGCAGACTATTAAAAACTCTCCTACTTCCGGAGGTATCTATCTCAATCCGTTGGTGGACGTTTATGGTTTCCCGCGCGGACAGGACTTGAGCGAATATGCCACTAATTTCGAAAAGTTCGACGAGAATCGTAATATGCCCGTACAGAGCTGGTTTACCACTCCGAGCGAATGGACACAAAACCCATACTGGGTAAAGAACCGTATCTTGAACAACAATAAGCGCTACCGTGCATTGGCCTCCCTGACTGCTAATCTGAAAGCAACCGACTGGCTCAACCTGCAAGCTCGTGGAAATGTGGATTACGTCAGCGATAAGTTTGACCAGAAAATGTATGCGAGCACTTCTCCTGCCATTGTAGGAAATAACGGCCGCTATGTATATGCCGACACACAGAACTTCCTGATTTATGGTGACGTGATGGCTATGTTCAACAAGCATTTCGGTGATTTCTCCGTGAATGCCGCTTTGGGTGGTAGTATTAATGTGCAGACCGAGAATTCATTGACATTGGATTCCAAGACAGCTTCTTTGTACAAACCCAACTTATTCACTGTTCCCAATATTGTAATGAACACCAGTGCTTCTGCCGAGCAGGTGATTGACCGCAGACGTACGATTCAATCCGTATTCGCAACAGCGCAGGTAGGATGGAAAGACGCATTGTTCCTCGACTTGACAGCACGTAATGACTGGTCGTCCACGTTGTCACATACCAATAGTATGGATAAAGGATTCTTCTATCCTTCTGTAGGGCTCTCCTGGGTGATCAATGAAAGCTTTAAATTACCGCAGTGGATTTCTTTCGGAAAGATTCGCGGATCATGGGCGCAGGTAGGTAACGATTTACCGATTGGCATTACCGATTTGTCCGATATCATCGGAGCCGGAGGAAAATTGCAGGCAGTAGACGTATATAACAGGGGTGACCTGAAACCGGAAATCAGTAACTCTATTGAATTTGGTCTGGAATGGAGACTGTTCAACAGCCGTGTTGATTTTGATTTTACTTACTACAAGACAGATACTAAGAATCAGTTGCTGAAAGTACCGACCAGTGCGGGTGAAGATTATGCGTACCGTTATATCAATGCAGGTAAGATTCGCAACAAGGGATTTGAAATCACATTGGGAGCTACTCCGGTGCTGACCGAAGATTTCCGTTGGAAAACGACTTTCAATTATTCACAAAACCGTAATAAGGTAGTCGAACTGGCTCCGAATTATACTTCCTTCGTATATGGTGATCCGGGTTTCTCTATGGCATATATGATGCAGATTAAAGAAGGCGGCTCTTTGGGAGACATCTATGGAAATACGTTCGCACGTGACGAACAAGGTAAGATTAAAGTATCCGATGAAGGCAAACCTATTTCAGAATCGGGCAATAATACTTATTTGGGAAATTGCAATCCGGACTTCCTGTTGAGTTGGGCTAATACTTTCACTTATAAAGGTTTCTCTCTGTATTTCCTGATCGATATGCGCAAAGGCGGTGATGTTATGTCTCTGACACAAGCTACATTGGACGGCAGAGGGGTAACGAAGGCTACAGCTGAAGCACGTGACAGAGGTTATGTGGAAGTTGACGGAACAAGATTTGAGAATGTAGAAGGTTTCTATTCAGTAGTAGGTGACCGTAACGGTATCTCCGAGCGTTATATGTACAGTGCGACCAATATACGTTTACGCGAATTATCTCTGAGCTATTCGTTCCCGTCTACTTTGCTGGCCAAGACTAAGGTATTCACCGGTATCGATGTATCATTGGTGGGACGTAACCTGTTCTTCTTCTACAAAGATGCTCCTTTCGATCCGGATGCTATCTTGTCTGTAGGTAACACTAATCAGGGAGTTGATGTATTCGGTATGCCGACAACCCGTAACATTGGTTTCAACGTTAAATTTACATTCTAACTTTAAAGCAAGCGAATTATGAAAAAAAATCTATATATAGCGAATCTGTTAGTAGCCGGACTGATGACATTTACCGGATGTACGGATGGTTTTGAATCTGATAATGCCAATAAAGCCGGATATACGCCTGAACTTCAGGAATATGATCTTCAGAAATATGTGCTGAACCTCGGCGTCATGCAACAGGGTATCTACTTCAACTACGATTGGGGAAAAGGTACTGACTGGACTTTCCAGACCATACAGAATTTGGGTCATGATATGTTTGCCGGATATTTTCACGATATGAACAACAGTTTCAATGACAAGAACTCTGTGTATGCTTTGAATGACGGCTGGACAGGTTCGGCATGGACATATACTTATGGATATATAATGACTGCCGCTCAGAAATCGGAGAAGATCAATCAGGAACAGAAAGGTTTGCTGGGAGTTACCAAAATCCTGAAAGTCGAGTTGATGCACCGTATAGCTGATACTTATGGTCCTGTTGTCTACACTAAATTCGGACAGGAAGAGGGTGATAATGTCGATAGTCAGGAAGCCGCTTACCGTCAGTTCTTCAAAGATTTGGACGAAGGAGTCAAACTGATCAATGAATATAAGAAAGCCAATGCGGCTCTCGAACCTTTTGCTGCTGCCGATATTCTGATGCCGGCAGGCAAACGTACGCTGTCACAGTGGGTGAAGTTTGCAAACTCTCTCCGCTTGCGGCTCGCTGTCCGTGTATCGATGAGTGCTCCTGATCTAGCGAGAGCAGAAGTTGCCAAAGCGATGGATGCAACTGCCGGTGGCGTATTGGAGAGTGCGGACGAAACAGTTGCCGTCTCTACCGAAAGCGGTTATAAGAATCCGCTGGGAACAGTCAATGAAGGCTGGGGAGAAGTATTCATGGGTGCTACGATGGAATCTGTCCTGGTGGGATATAATGATCCGCGACTGATTAAGTATTACTCGAAAGCGGTAGGTGGTGATATAAAAGACGAAAAGGGTAATTTGATTATTGCCGAAAGAAATAAGATTGCCGGTACTTATAAAGGTGTTCCCCAAGGAACAGGAGTTACAGTAAAAGATGAGAACCGTTACCGTCTGCACTCCAAGAGTACGATAACCAAACAGACCGATGCTATCTTGATGACTGCTGCCGAAGTATGGTTCCTTCGTGCTGAGGCTGCCTTGCGTGGATTTACTTCCGAAAACGTGAAAGACTGCTACGAGAAAGGTATTACGGTTTCCTGTCAGCAATGGGGAGTGAATGTAGGCGATTATCTCACAAGTGATGCTACTCCTTCCGATTATGTCGATGCCTTCGAAGCAAAATATGATGTGAAAGCGCTGATTAAAGTGACTCCGAAGTGGGATGGAGGTGCTTCTCCGGAAGAACAACTGGAAAGAATCCTCACACAGAAGTGGATCGCTTGTTATCCTGAAGGCTATGAGGCTTGGACAGAACAACGTCGTACGGGTTATCCGCAGTTATTCAAAGTCTTTGTGAACAATAGTGGTGGAGCTATCGATACCAACATACGTATTCGTCGCTTGCCATATCCGTCAGACATTCAAAAAAACAATCCTACTCAATATTCTGCTTTGAAGAAAGCTTTGGGAGGTGAAGATAACGGTGGAACTCGCCTTTGGTGGGATACTGGTAGAAATTTCTAGAGGTTTATAAATATTAGGTGTAACTTTTTTTAATTCAAACTTGTTTTTTCCGTGTATTAGGCAAAAAGTAGAGGAGAAAGATTGTAGGGGAGTGAAGTCGGGGGGGCTTCACTCCCCTTTTCTTTAAATAAGCTTTTATAGGAGCTATAGAAAAAGTATTTCCTGTTTGTTTTTATAATTGCTGTAAGTGGAGCACTGAGTTGGTTGGTTAGCTTGTTCGGTACTTGTTCGGTCAACTTGTTGTGAGGCATTGACTATCATTTAGCTCAAAACCGTACGGACATGAACATAAACTCTATAACATTACCGATAGTACTCTATGTCGCTAGACCTCAATGTCTTATAGTTTCCTATCATTTCTTGTAATGGAAACTGTCGTTTCCCGGTGAGGGAACGGGCGTTCCTTTTAATGGAAACGACCGTTCCTTTTAAAGGGAACTGGCGTATCCTCCGAGGAAACTAACGCTTGCCCCATATGATCCTGATGCTTGATTTATATGGACTAACAATTTAGCGTATAACTGATTCGGATATGAAGCTTTCCGCAGTTTGGAATTGATGCTTTTATTTTAAAAGGGACGACCCCTTCCTTATAAAAAGAAAGAGGCCGTGGGGATAAAAAAAGACTGGTGGGGTATTTATATAGAGATTAGGATTTATTGTTTTTTGCTTATATGTTGGGTGAATATTTCTGTTTGATACTCTGCTGCTATCTGTTTTATTCTTTCATCAGTTTGATCTAATATGTAATTTAGTTCTGTTTCGTCGAAACAATCTCCTAAGTGTATGGGGGTATGCAGTAATTCTGAATTCTGATTGGTTTCTGTTGCTACTTGTTGTCTATGAACTGTGACTTCAATTTTTCCCTTTTCATCTGTAGTGAAAAGTAAGTTGTATTTTTCTATCAGGGCAATGAATTCTTTTAAGAATTTGTACTCTGTTTCAGTTAGTACTTTTATCATCTTTGTTCGTTTGGTGTTATATTTTCTACTTTGCAAAGTTCGAATTTCTTTTTGAACTTTGGTATGAAAGTAATATGCTTTTTATTCCATTTGCTATGTAGTAATATTCCTTTTAATCATATTACCACATCTATTCGTTTTTTTCGTATATTTGCTTCGAACGAAACTTTTCATTTGTATATTTGTTGGATTTTAAAAAGAAAAAAGAATCATGGAAGCAGAAGAATTAACTGTTGGGAGAGTTCATCATGGACATAACATACGTCGTTTTCGTATAGAAAAGAATATGAATCAAGAGGTTTTAAGCCAATTAGTACATTTATCACAATCAGCAGTATCTAAATATGAGCAGATGAGAGTGATTGATGATGAAATGTTACACCGCTTTTCACGGGCATTGGGAGTCCCTTTCGAGTATCTGAAGAGCTTGGAAGAGGATGCGCAGACGGTGGTGTTTGAAAATAATACGGTGAACGATTCGGAACAATATACAGGTGGAGCAAAGATTTGTTTGGGTACAGTTAAATCCTATACGGAAGATAGCGACAATAGTACTGATAATAGAGTCAACAACTTCAATCCTATCGAAAAAATCACTGAACTCTACGAACGTCTGCTGAAAGAGAAGGATGAAAAGTATGCAGCACTGGAACGTCGCTTGCAAAATATTGAACAGAGCTTGCAGAAATAAAGAACAAATATAATGAAAGGAATCGTGATATGATGAAACAAATACCCTATGGATTGACGGACTTTGCCCGAATTCAAAAGGTGGACTAAAACTCATCACGATAGTATGGTGTAGCTGGGAACTTGTATTGTTGGAAGAAGTTCCTTTTCTATAATAAACAGTGATCTCTACATATACATCCCGGTAATACCGAGTCGTATATGTGGGGCATCCCCAGTCGTACATCCAAGTATTACCCATATGTACGACTGGGGATACTTATTACTTATAGATTTGTACCGGAAGTTCGCCTTTTAACGCCCCTAAGGCATTATAAGCCAGTGACTCCATTTCTCCTTCTCCGGGATAGACATATATCGGAGCTAAAAACGAGATTCTTTTTTTCAATCTTGAAATGATATAGTCGGAGTAGGCAATGCCTCCTGTCAGCAGGATAGCGTCTACTTTTCCGTATAGCACGGTGGCGGAAGCACCGATAGCTTTCGCCACATTATAAATCATTGCATCCAATATCAATTCCGCCTTTTTATCCCCTTTTTCGATAGACTGGATGATAGCCGGAACATCGGTAGTGCCCAGATGAGCCGTCAGTCCGGCACGACCGGAGATACGTTTCTTCAATTCATCCTTGGTAAGCTGACCGCTGAAACAAAGGTCTATCAGTTGACCGGCAGGCAGAGTTCCGGCACGTTCCGGCGAGAAAGGACCTTCGCCGTCCAGTGCATTGTTTGAGTCGATGGCTCTGCCATGATGATGGACAGCCACGGAAATGCCACCTCCCAAATGACAGATTATCAAGTCTAAATCTTCATATCTGCTACCTTGTTCCTTGGCAAAGCGACGGGCAATCGCTTTCTGATTCAATGCGTGCCAGATCGTAATTTTGGGCAATAGCGGTGAACCGGAGATATGAGCTATCTCTTCCCGTTCGTCCACTACACCGGGATCGGCAATAAAAGCGCGGCAATGTGGAAGGGCGGAGGCCAGTTCTTCGGCAATCAGTCCGCCTAAGTTGCAGGCATGCGTACGCATGGCGTGCAATGTATCTCTTTTCATCGCTTCGTTAACCTCATATACCCCTCCCGAAATCGGCTTCACCAGTCCCCCGCGTCCGATGACGGCATCAAATTCGAAAGGTATCCCGTTGGTTTCCAACTCTTCAAGAACCAGATTCTTCCGAAATTCAAACTGGTCTATCACCTGCGGATAAACGGATAATTCTTCTACCGTATGCTTGATGTTACGGACGAGCAACGGAGTTTCGTTCTCGTAGACTGCTATTTTCGTAGAAGTGGAGCCGGGGTTGATGACCAGTATCTTCATGTCTTTGGAGTTATAAGGTTTGAATTATGATTGACGGTTCAGGTCGAGCTTCTCTCTGCATTCGCAGCCGGCCACTTGCAGGCAGGCCATTGCGATGCTATAATACTTCGATAAGCCGGAATCACTGCGGGAAGGGAGCACCACCGGACAGATAGGTCCTTGCAACAATCCCGCCATATCCGCGTTGGCAAACAGGGAGACGGACTTGTAGAACGCATTTCCCGATTCTATGTTGGGGAAAATCAGCACATCCGCCTGTCCGTTGATAGGCGAAACAATTCCTTTGATGTCCCCGCTTGCCTGCTCACAGGCAGTGCGTACATCCAGCGGACCGTCGATGATTACATTTCCGAACTCTCCCGCTTCGGCAAGCTCCACGATATTTACATAATCCAGCGAATGCGGGAACTTGGCGCTTACTTTCTCGGTGCAGTGTATCAGTGCGACGCGAGGCTGCTCGATACCGAAATGGCGGCAAGTGCAGATGGCATACCAGATCATTTCAATCCGTTGTTGCAGCGTGGGGCGTGGAATCACTGCGGCATCGGAGAAAAACAGCAGTTTATGGTAAGTCGGAATCTCCATCACCGCCAAGTGAGTGAGGATTTTTCCTTTGGGGAGCAGTCCTTTCTCTTTGTCGAGGATGGCGTGCAGCAGATTGTCCGTGTTGATGATACCTTTCATTAAAATATCCGCTCCCCCTTCACGCACGATGCGGACAGCTTCGCGTGCCGCTTCGTCCGAATCTTCTATGTGAATGGTCTTCACATAGTCGGGATATTGCTTCAAAGCAGGATATTTTTCCAGAATAGCCGAATCCCCGATCATGAGAAACTCTGCAATTCCTTCTTCCAAAGCACGGGTAATAGCATATTCCGTATTAGGGTCGTTGGCGCAGACTACGGCAATTCGTTTCCTACGATTCTGTTGTTTAAGATGGGCTGTTAGCTGGGCAAAGTTCTGAATAGGTTCCATAACGTTAGATTTTTAGCAAATATCAGAAAAATCATTGAGAAATTAATGCTTGAAACCCGAAAACTTGCGCCTGTTATGTAACATTTTGTTATATTTCAGTTGTTTTAATGTGTAGGTATACACCGAACCGTTTTTTCCTGTATTTTTGCAAATGAATCCCCCTTAAACTTTAAAACAAAATGAAACAGTTCAGAAATCTATTATTTATTAGCACATTACTCCTTTGTTGGGTACTCGTTTCCTGCAAAACGACAAGAGTTTCTTCCTCCGGCTGGTCGCTCGTATGGGAAGAGAATTTTAATCAGAAGAAAGGCTTTGACCCGCAGGTCTGGAGCAAGATTCCGCGAGGGAAATCCGACTGGAATAATTATATGACAGACTTTGATTCCTGCTTTGCCATGCGCAAAGGCAAGCTGGTGTTAAGAGGCATTGCCAATCAGACGCTGCCCAATGATACGGCACCTTATCTGACAGGAGGCGTTTATACCAAAGGTAAAAAGGCATTCCTTGACGGACGTATCGAAATATGCGCCAAACTGAATGCCGCAAAAGGAGCATGGCCGGCTATCTGGCTGCTGCCCGAAAATGCCAAATGGCCGTCGGGAGGCGAAATAGATGTGATGGAGCGTCTGAATGATGACTCTATCGCTTATCAGACAGTTCATTCTCATTATACGTACACTTTGGGCATCAAGGATCATCCCAAGTCACACTCCACAGGAGTTATCCATCCCGATCGCTATAACGTTTTCGCTGTAGAAATGTATCCGGACAGTCTTTCGTTTTATGTCAACGACATACATACGTTTACTTATCCCCGCATACAGACGCAGAAGGAAGGACAATTCCCGTTCGACCAGCCGTTTTATCTGCTGATCGATATGCAGTTGGGCGGTTCGTGGGTCGGAGCAGTCGATCCCAAAGACCTTCCGGTAGAAATGGAAGTGGACTGGGTGCGTTTTTATCAGCGAAAGTCACTCAAATAAAACATTAAATATGAATATTCAACTTCCTTCTTTTTTACAGAAAGGTGACAAAGTAGTGATTGTGTCACCTTCCAGCAAGATAGACAAAGAGTTTCTGAAACGTGCGAAGAAACGGCTTGAATCATGGGGATTGAAAGTCTCTATGGGGAAATATGCCGGCGGTTCTTCCGGACGTTATGCCGGAACGATCCGGCAGCGTCTGCAAGACTTGCAGAGTGCGATGGATGATCCGAAAGTGAAAGCTATTCTTTGTAGCAGAGGAGGATATGGGGCCGTGCATCTGGTGGACAAGATTGACTTCACCGCCTTTCGTGAACATCCGAAGTGGTTGCTGGGATTCAGCGACATCACTGCCTTGCATAATTTATTTCAGAAGAATGGATATGCCTCCCTGCATTCGCTGATGGCGCGTCATCTGAGCGTGGAGCCGGAAGAAGACCCTTGCGTGGCCTATCTGAAAGATATTCTCTTCGGCAATCTGCCTGTTTATACTTGCGAAAAGCATAAGCTGAACAGGCAAGGTACGGCCGAAGGTATCCTGCGTGGCGGAAATATGGCGGTAGCTTACGGGCTGCGCGGCACTCCTTATGATATTCCTGCCGAAGGAACCATCCTGTTTCTCGAAGATGTCAGTGAACGTCCCCATGCGATTGAGCGCATGATGTACAATCTGAAACTGGGCGGTGTGCTTGAAAAACTGTCCGGACTCATTATCGGGCAATTTACCGAGTATGAAGAAGATTGTTCGTTGGGTAAGGAGTTGTATCCCGCTCTGGCCGATTTGGTGAAAGAATATGACTATCCGGTTTGTTTTAATTTTCCAGTAGGTCATGTGACGCATAATTTGCCGCTTATCAATGGCGCGAAAGTGGAATTGACCGTTGGAAAGAAAAATGTGGAGTTAAAGTTTATTTGTTAATAATCCATTCTATCTGAACGATACTGTGGTGAAAATGACTAATTTTGAGGCTTCATATAGATAAAAGGACGATGAAAAAGAAATCTATGATAGTATTGACGAGTGCCTTTGTATTATTATCTGCTTTTTCTTGTGGAGGAGGCAGCAAGGCAACTGGTACGAATGAACAAAGTGAAAAAGTGGTGGTAAATGTACCTCAGTTTGATGCGGACAGTGCCTATTTGTATGTAAAGAATCAGGTAGATTTTGGTCCCCGTGTCCCCAATACGAAGGAGCACGTAGCTTGTGGCAATTATCTGGCCGGAAAGCTGGAGGCTTTCGGTGCGAAGGTAACGAATCAGTATGCCGATCTGATTGCCTATGACGGCACACTGTTGAAGGCGCGGAACATCATCGGCTCTTACAAGCCGGAAAGTAAGAAGAGAATAGCGTTGTTTGCACATTGGGATACCCGTCCGTGGGCGGATAATGATGCTGACGAAAAGAATCACCATACCCCTATTTTGGGAGCCAACGACGGAGCAAGCGGAGTGGGAGCTTTGCTGGAAATCGCCCGGTTGGTCAACCAGCAACAGCCGGAACTGGGCATTGATATCATCTTTTTGGATGCGGAAGACTACGGAACTCCTCAATTCTACGAGGGAAAGCACAAGGAAGAGGCTTGGTGTCTCGGCTCGCAGTATTGGTCGCGCAATCCTCACGTGCAAGGGTATAATGCCCGTTTTGGTATCTTGCTCGATATGGTGGGTGGTGAGAACAGCGTATTTCTGAAAGAAGGATATTCCGAAGAGTTTGCTCCGGATATCAACAAGAAAGTATGGAAAGCGGCTAAAAAAGCAGGTTATGGGAAAACCTTCATTGATGAGAGAGGCGATACCATCACCGACGACCATCTGTTTATTAACCGTCTGGCCCGTATCAAGACAATCGATATCATTCCCAATGATCCGGAAACAGGCTTCCCCTCAACTTGGCATACCATTCATGATAATATGGATCATATCGACAAGAATACGCTGAAAGCCGTCGGACAGACAGTGCTGGAAGTGATTTATAATGAAAAGTAAATAGTTAATTAGTAAACCGTAAATATCTTCATGTCAATTAATGAATTACAAGACGAAGTGATTGCTGAATTCAGCGACTTCGATGACTGGATGGACCGCTACCAGCTGCTCATTGACTTAGGTAATGAACAGGAACCGCTCGACGAAAAATATAAGACCGAACAGAATCTGATCGAAGGCTGTCAGAGCCGTGTATGGCTTCAGGCGGACGATGTGGATGGAAAAATCGTGTTTAATGCGGAAAGTGACGCTTTGATTGTGAAAGGAATCATTGCTTTATTGATCAAAGTCCTTTCGGGACATACGCCCGATGAAATACTGAATGCTGATCTTTATTTTATCGATAAGATAGGTTTGAGAGATCATCTGTCTCCTACCCGTAGCAATGGGTTGCTGTCAATGGTAAAGCAGATACGTATGTATGCGCTGGCATTTAAGGCAAAAGAAGGGAAATAAAGATAAAAAGGTAATATAGAATGAACGGTGGATATCCTGCGGACCAGGTATCTACCGTTCATTTTCTTTTTCCTCCTCCTGATATTCCAGTATATCTGCCGGCTGGCAGTCCAGCACTTTGCAGATAGCCTCCAGCGTAGAGAAACGGATTGCCTTAGCTTTTCCGGTTTTTAATATAGAAAGGTTGGCGGGGGTGATATCTATTTTCTCCGCCAGTTCGCCCAGAGATATTTTTCTGCGCGCCATCATGATGTCAAGGTTTACTATAATTGGCATAATTTTATTTCTCGGTTTGAGTTAAATGGTGAGCTCCTGTTCTTCTTTCATTTTCAGTCCGATAGCGAATGTTTCGGCTACAATCAGGCAGCCGAGTCCCAATAATAAATCAGTTGTCTGTAGTGCCAGGGGAGCGATGATATAATGTTCAAGCGCGAATACTTCTTTCAGTCCCCAGTAGTTGACGACCTGCGGAATCAGGTAAAACACGAAGGACATAATCAGCAGACTGCCCAGCCAGCGCAGGCGGCGGACATTCTTCCATTCGAATATCTGCGATTTGTTGATGCTCAGAATCAGCATGACAAAGATAATAAGTGCGGAGATGGTGAGCAACGCATTCATCAGCGAGCAGGAACTGCTGATAATCAGGTAACTGTAATTCACCTCTTTCCCGGTGCGCACCGCCATTTGCGTATACATGACGGGCACTTTCTCATTGTTACGGGCATTGATGATCGTATCCGGTTGGATCATGGCAATCGTAGGTACGACATCCACAAAGCGGAAATCGCCTGCAAGCATAGGTCTGTCACATGCTTTCGATTCCTTGTGCTGTTCTTTGGCAAGACTCATGCCGGCTTTCATACCTGTTCCGAACTGGTATCCTGTGGTATACAGAGAAAGTCCCAGAACAATGAATACCAATATGCTGAGAATGTTCAAACGTCTTTTCATCGCTGTTATTTTTTAGTCCGTGATATTTGTTTCTTCTTTCCAGGGATAGCGGACGGTCGTACGACGCATCGCCCAAATAACTCCTGCCAGTATCAAAACTGCTACAAAAATAGTAATTAGATAGGAGGTAGTGTCCATCAGATCGCTCATATTTTCTGCTTCCGGATATTTTGTACTGAGAAATACGGATAAAGAATTATTCAGTATATGCATCAGTATGCAGGGGATGAGGCTGGCAGTTTTATAATATGTCCATGCAAACAGGATACCGATCAGGAATGCCGGAAGTATCTGGGCAGGATTGATATGGAAAACACCGAATAAAAGTGCTGAAAGCAGAATCGCCTTTGTCGGGTTGTACTGCTGTAGCAATGCTTTGGTGATGGCTCCGCGAAATAGCAGTTCTTCGAGTACGGGACCTATGACGGCTATGGCAAGAATGCCTCCCCAGCCGGACTGGAGAATATCGAAGGATTGTTCCATGATGTTGGGAATCCACTTCATCAGTTCCGCCAGTGCAGATACGACGAAGCCACAGGTGAGGACAGCCAATGCGCTGAAGAACAGATACGAGGACGAAACGGGCGACCAGGTTATTTTCTTTGTGCTGATGTATCCGGCTTTCCATAAATAGATACCCATCATCAGCTGACCGGCCAGTTGCGCCGGAATCATAAGCATGGTGATGAGCGTGTCTTTGTCTAAGTTTCCGGTAGTGGCTACCAGATAAATCACACAGGGGATCATGACTAAAATGGGAGCAATGATCTGTGCGATGAGCAGATTCAGTAATATCAGTTTAATAGCAGTTCTCATATTCGTTTTATTCTTAGTATTCTTGGATGGGATACAAAGATAATCGTTTGTTATTTACTGGCAATGAAGCTGCACAGAAACATGGCTATCATTGAGATGGATACTACCAGCATCGATATACTCATTAATGACTTTTTCATAAAGTGTTATTTTTTAATAGATGATTAAATAGGAAATGTTTGTTTATCGATGATTATTTATCGTTTATCGATATGCAAATGTAGAGGTAAGTTTTGAGTTGGCAAAGGAAAAAGAGAAATTATTTATCGAAAAACAATAAAAAAGATATGTTTTTCGATATTATCGGACTCGTTTCAACTGAAAAGAGGCTTATTAATGTAGTTAATTTAGAGAAAAAGGGGGATCATTTCTCCTGTTTGGCGGCGAGGAGAATGGCTTCAGTTTCTTCCGCATCCTTGTGAAGCTGTGCGATTAGTTCGTCGATACTATCGTATTTCAGTTCGGGGCGTGTCCGCTTCACGAAAGTAAGCCGGATAAATTTGTCGTAAATGTCGGAGTGGAAGTGAAGGATATTCACTTCGATTGTGCGGTTGGGACCGTTGTCGATGGTGGGGCGGACACCAATGTTCAGCATTCCCATATAGGTCTTTCCGTCGAATGTGACCCATACGGCATAGACTCCGTCTGCGGGAATCAGCTTGTCCGGATCATCCACGCTTAAATTGGCAGTCGGAAAACCGATCTTCCGGCCTACCTGATAACCGCCTACTACCGTTCCGTCCAGAAAATATTCGTATCCCAGACAGCGGGCAGCTACGTCTACATCTCCCTGATGCAGCAACTTGCGGATTAAAGAAGAGCTGACCGGGGCACTTTGGGTGGCATCTATCTGTATATCATTTGTGTAAGCCTGTGCACGGATGACTTCGATACCGATTGCCTGTCCGTAGCGTACATAATCGTCAAATCCTTCGCTACGGTTGTGACCGAAACGATGATCGTATCCTATCACCAGATACTTCACCTGATAACGTTCTTTCAGTACCTGAGTCATAAATTCTTTGGCGGTCAGACGGGAGATATCGGGTGTAAAATCAAGCATCAGGCAATAATCTACTCCCGTGCCTGCGAGCAGGTTTGTTTTCTCTTCGGGAGTAGTCAAAAGTTCCGGATGGTAAGCGGCGTTCATCACTTTGCGCGGATGAACGGGGAATGTGACTAATGCAGAACGTAGACCTTTGGCTGCCGCTATCTCCTTCACCTGTCGAATCAGATAGCGATGTCCCATGTGTACTCCGTCGAAGAAACCGATGGTAGCTACGCATGGTTCGGGAATCATAGCCGATGTGTCATTTATAATCTGCATACTTACACTCTCATTTTTTTCTGAAAAGATGGCTCCAGTCTTCACCGGCTTTCGGTGTGTAGGTCGAGATACCCAGTTCCTGAGCTACTTTACAGTTAATTTCGGAATCGTCAATAAAAAAAGTCTCTTTCGGGTCAATACCCGCATCTTCGGTCACCGCCTTGAATATTTCCGGTTCGGGCTTGGCCATTTTCATTTCATAAGAGAGATACGTCTTCTCAAAATAGTCCTCTACTTTGAACGTACGGTAGGGGAAGGCATTCTTGCATACCCATTTCCAGTGGATGTCATTCGTGTTGCTGAGCAGATAGACTACGTATTTCTCGCGTAGTTTGAGCAGCAAGTCGAGCTTGTAGGTCGGGATGTCTACCAGAAAGCTGTTCCAGGCTGCGTCGATCTGCTTGTCGCTTACCATCTTTCCCATCATCTCCCGAATGCCGTCACGGAATTCGGCAGGAGTGATCAGTCCTTTCTCCTGCTGCAAGAAGATTCCGTCCAGCTGGTGGGTGCAGAACTTTTCTTCTATGTTCTGGAACCCGATCTTTTTAAAGTTCTCAATACAACGTTCGCGGTCGAGATTTATCAGTACACCGCCTAAATCAATAAGTAAGTTTTTAATTCCTTTACTTTTCATTATTTTCTCTTTTGTGAATACTACGTTGAACAAGGCGAATAAGTTCTCCAACCCATAACACCATGGACGAAACGCCTATAATCAGAAGCCACGTCTGCCAGTCGAGCGGCTCCGTGCGGAATACAGCTCCACCGAACTGTACAATCAGAAATTGTCCGACCAGAATGGCCAGAACGATCAACTCCATGCCATACGATTTGGAAAGTCCCTTGAATGCCGAGTCGGTAGTACCGAATACGCGGGCATTGAACAGGTTCCAGAATTGCAGCATGACAAAGAAAGTGAAGAAAATGGTGAGGTTATGTACATCCATGCCTTTCGCGCTGTGGTCGAAATAATAAATCATTCCGAGCAATACGGCGAGGAAGATCGTACCTACACCTAATATATTGTTACGCATCGCTTTGCTGATGATAAAGTCAGTGCTACGGCGCGGTTTTTCCTGCATGACGGTTTCGCTGGGAGGGATGGAAGCGAGGGCCAGAGCGGCAAAAGTATCCATGATCAGGTTCACCCACAGCATTTGTGTCACTGTCAGCGGAAGTTCCGTTCCGATCATCGATCCCAATAACACGATTAGCAAGGCTACAAAGTTGATTGTCAGCTGGAATACGATGAAACGCTGGATATTCTTGTAAAGAGAACGCCCCCACATGACAGCGGTGCCAATACTGTTGAACGAGTCGTCGAGCAGCGTGATGTCACTGGCTTCTTTGGCTACGGATGTACCTGTACCCATTGACAAACCAACTTGCGCATGATTCAGGGCGGGTGCATCGTTCGTACCGTCTCCGGTTACGGCGACTACGGCTCCTTTTTGTTGGAGCAGCTGTACGAGACGCTGCTTGTCCGTCGGGCGGGCACGGGACATGATTTTGAGGTCCATCACACGGTCCAGCGCCTCTTCGTCACTCAGTTCGGCAAAGGCAACACCGGTGATACGGTTCCGGTCGGTATCCGTTTCCGGTTGCCACAGTCCGATCTGACGGGCAATTTCCGTCGCAGTTCCCGGAGTGTCACCGGTAACGATCTTGATGCCGATACCAGCCGACTGGCATTTGGCAACGGCGGCGGGCACATCCGGACGAATCGGGTCTGAGATGGCTACGACTCCTAAGAAATTAAGGTCGTTGGCAGACACCAGTTCCGTGCAGTCATTCGGTTCGTTTTCTCCTACTATTTTGAAGGCAAAGCCGAGTGTACGCATTGCCATATTCTGATAATTCAGTAACTGAGCTTCTACTGTCGAACGATATTCGACGGCATCTACCCGTCGGCCGTCCAGCACGACTTCCTTACATTTGCCGAGCACGATTTCGGGTGCTCCTTTTATATAAAGTACTTTCTTTCCGATAATCGGAGACTCGACGAGAGTCGCCATAAATTTGCGTTCGGTCGAGAAGGTGAGCTGGTCGAGGATACGGGCGTGTTCACGGAGTTCGAGATAATTTCTTCCCTGACTGTTGAGCCATAATAACAGGGCGACTTCCGTAGGGTTACCAACACCTTTCGGTTTTTCGCCTGTTGCCGCTTCTTCGAGGAAAGCGGTTGAGTTGGCGCTGATCCCTTCTGCGACGAGAGCGCTGATGTCATCATCGCCCAGGTTACCGCCATTTTTGATTCCGTAGAAATTGGGTTCGTGTACCTGCATCAGGTTTTGAGTCAGTGTACCCGTTTTGTCCGTACAGATCACGGTGATAGCTCCCATCGTCTCGCAGGCGTGCATCTTCCGTACCAAATTGTTGGTCGAAAGCATACGGCGCATATTCAGGGCCAGGCTGAGCGTTACGCTCATAGGCAATCCTTCGGGGACGGCTACTACAATCAAAGTAACAGCCATCATGAAATATTTGAGGGTCCGTTCGAAAACCGGAAGCCACTCGTGCCAGCCGTTCAGCGAACCGAAATCATAGAACAGCAGTACATCTTTTACAAAGAAAATGAGGAAGGCAAGTCCGGCAACGGTAAAACCGATTTTACCGATCAGGTTCGCGAGCTTGGTCAACTGTATATTCAGAGGAGTCGGTTCCAGATTTTCTTCGGTGCTTTGGCGTGCTACCTTGCCGATTTCTGTGGCATCCCCCACGTGCAGTACGCGCATGGTGCCGTGTCCGTCCACCACTGTCGTTCCGCGCATCACTAAGTTGGAGGCATAGGTTGCTTCTTCGTCAAAGTCCGCTTCGATCACAGTTTTGTTAATTACCGGTTCTCCGGTCAGGTTGGATTCGTTCACTTGCAGGGAGATCGCTTCCAGCAGCTGGCCGTCGGCAGGAATCTCTTCGCCTGTTTCCAGTATGATAATATCGCCTACAACGACGTCTTTACGTGGGATTTCCTGTACGTGTCCGTTGCGAATCACTTTTACGAGTGTTTCTTCATTGACGGCGTTCAGTAAGTCGAATTTTTTATTGGCATCATATTCGAAAAAGAAGCCGATACCTGTGGCCAACAAGATGGCTGCTATGATTCCGATAGTTTCGGCATATTCATTTTCGATAATGGAAATGATCAGTGAAAATACGGCGGCTACCAATAATACCCGCACAACCGGATCTTCAAACTTTTCGAGATAGAGCTTCCATAAGGAAGGACGCTTGGGGGGTGTTAACAGATTGACACCGTTCTTTTCTCTGCTTTGTAGGACTTCGTCATCCGTAAGGCCTACATGATAATAATCGTCTTTTTTTGTAGTACTCATGCAAATACATGCGTTTGATTAGGACCGCAAAAATACAACATAAAATTGTGATAGAATGTTTAATTAAAACTTTTTATGAAGTTACTTTATTCGGGACGTCCGCAGGTGCGATAAGGAATCGTAAACCAGAACGTTGATCCCTTGCCTTCTACGGAGTCTGCGCCGATTTGCCCCTCCAATTTGTTTACGATGGTTTTAGAGATGGAAAGTCCCAGCCCCGTTCCTTTCTTGTCTTTGTTCAGCTTCACAAAGCGGCCGAAAACTTCCGGCAGTTTGTCGGCAGGGATTCCGGCTCCGGTGTCGGTGACATAAAAATAAAGTTCGGTATCTCTTGCCTCATAGCCGATGCTGATCGTTCCTTTTTGCGTGAATTTAATGGCATTGGTGGTAAAATTGGAGAGTACCTGTGCGATACGGTTCCGGTCGGTCTCTATGGTACAGGCGGGAAGGCCCGGCTCTGCAATTATTTGAATATTTCCTCCTGCATCGTTGACTCTCATTTGGAAAAGCTGCCGAAGGTCGGACAGTAACAGGTTGATATCTACCTTTGTATATACAAATTCCAGTGTACCAGCTTCTATTTTCGACATATCCAGAATATCGTTCACCAGTTGCAGCAGCAGATCGGCATTCATCTTTATGATTTCCTGATATTGCGCCTTTTCCTCTTCCGTATTGGCACTGGCAAGTATTTCTGCAAATCCCGTGATGGCGTTGAGAGGCGTGCGGATTTCGTGGCTCATATTGGCAAGGAAGGCAGACTTCGAAAGGTCGGCATTTTCTGCTTTCTCTTTGGCAAGTATCAGTTCCTTTTCTGCTTGTTTAAGTTGGGTGATGTCGTGCACGGTGAGTACCATATTCTCTTCTTCGTTAAGGAGAAAATAGGAACCGGATATCACGGCGTCACATTCTACGGATTTCTTTTCGGAAGTAAGCACGTTCAGAGTTGCATTAAGGTCTGTGAAGCCTCTTCTTTGTTCGAAAGCCTGACGGATGGCGCAGCGTATGGGACAGGAACCGCAGTAAGCATGCGTACCGCAACCTCCTTCTGCCGATAATGCGTTGCGGCATTGCAATAAGTCGCCCACTCTCTTCTCTTCCAGACCTTTTTGAGTTCCGGTGAGTTGATAGTAGTTTGTTTTTAATACTTTGAAGTCATTATCTATTAATAAGATATAGGCATGGACATTTTTCAGAATGGCGCTGGCGATGTGGCTGGTATGTTCCAGTTTTCTGGATTCCCGGAATAGTCGTTTTTGCATCCGAAGACATTTTCTCCGTTCCCATAAGTAACTGAGGAGGAGAACTGCGCATAAAATTAGCAGAATAGAAAACAATGCCATTAGCATGATGTAATTTGTTGGTTTTGTTCTACAAATATGATGCAAAGATAACTTTTTTACTTGGGATAAGAAAGAAGTTCGAACAATTTGCGTTTTATTTGCGTTATATTATTTAGTAAACCAATAAAAAAACGAACGTTATGAAAAAGTACATTTGCACAGTCTGTGAATACATTTACGACCCCGCTGAAGGAGATCCGGATAGCGGAATTGAACCAGGAACGGCTTTTGAAGACATTCCGGATGATTGGACTTGTCCACTCTGCGGAGTCGGAAAAGATGACTTTGAACCGTACGAAGGATAAAAAAACTAAGAGAGAGAAGAAATTATTAAAAAAATGACCGGAAAGCAATGCTTCCGGTCATTTTTGCGTTTCAGCTCATGCTGAGCTTTTTTGTTCCTGTTTTTATACTGTCGGGTCAGGTGCTTCCTCATCGCCGCCGTCACCGCCGCCGTCGGGGTTAGGAGGAGTAGGAGTGTTTCCGTTGTCAATGATCTCGCTGGCGGTTACCAGTTTTTGAATACTTGCCTTTTTCAGCATATCCTTAAACTTGTATCCCGGAGTAAATACGATTTTCACCCGACGAATCGTGTCGGAATCCACTGCCGCTTCCGTCTCCTGACTTTCGCTGCTGATGCCGGGACGAAATTGACCGAAATCACCCAGTTGTACGGAAATGCCTTTGTTTAAGTTTATATTCAGCGTATCGATCAGTGCATCGAGTACAAACTTGACTGCTCCGCTGGGAACCATTCCCACTTTTGAGATTTCATCACACAAATCCTTGAAATTAACCGTATTGGTAATAAAATTCTGTGCTACATACTTTTCGGTTTTCTCTTTACCGAAACCAATCATTCTTTTTTTAACGACATACCTAAGTGCCATAATCTTTTTTGTTTTTTAATAGTTAGTAAATCTGTTTCTTTTGTTTTGTGATCACGATGCAAATGTATGTGTTTCCAAATTAACAGCCAAGCAAAAAACTCAAAGTGCGTTAATCAGTTTCTTCAACTAAAGAAATGGTCAGATGTTTTTTTGTTGTTCTCCTTTCATCTTTTTCCGATTGAAGATTGTCCTTTTCATATCATATCCATATCTTTGTAGATTCAAGAATCCAACGTGGCTCCGGTGATTCAGGAGCCGGGATGTCCGGAGAACGACCGGCTAGGCGATGGAAAGGGAATGAAGAGTATGAATAAAGAATTAACGGGTGTAGTATAAATGATGATTTCCTGTTTATTAAGAATACACAGTTTACGCTTTTTCGACGGAGGCTTGCATGAGGTTCCTGTGGAAGAAGTGATGACGGTTGCGCTTATTGCGATATTCATCTTTGTTCCGTGCCTGTGGCTTGTCCGGTATTTAAAAGACAGGGGGCTGGACTCGGACGAGAAAGACAAGTTTATACAAATACATATTATCTCGACCATTGTCCTGACTATTGCGGGCGGTGTTTTTGCACGGATGTCCGGACTTGTCAATAAATGGATAGACGAACAGCCGTTGATTATCGCTGTTTACATCGCTTTGGCACTTAGTTCCTTCGGCATCATTGTCGGAAAAATGATCGACTTTTGGGTGTATTGTCTCCGAAAGAAGATATTTTAAAGTATCTGTATATAGATGCCTGTTGCCTCTGCCCAAAGAAGGTTGGAAACAGGCTTTGTCCGGTATTTATTGCTAAAGTATGGTTTTGAGTGTCGTTTCGATACCATCACAGGGCGACAATTATCCCTATGATGGTAAGTGCCAAGTATGTATAGTTAATATAGAATGTTGCCATCAATATTCGGGGAATATATTCTGACTTTCTGAACAGGGACGAAGGTTCGTTGATTAATAAGGAGAGAAGGAGGAGTATGCTAAAAATGACCTGACACATCAGTAGCCATACGGGATATTCCGTAATGGAAGGTACAGCCCATGTTTGGAGCAGAGGAGTCATGTTTTGCAGAAGGAGATGGGCTGCAAAATAGCTCAAAAAGGAAACAGCTTCTTTTTTCTGCCGTAAGAGTGCATTTATGGTGTAAATTCCCATCCCTGCTTGTCCCAGCAATATAGAAATCTGGAAAAAATAGAATATCCAATATATTGCATTGGGGGTAATACCGTCGGTGGAAAAGTAATCATAGAAACAGAGTGAGGACACGCAGCTTATAGCAATCAGTCCTGCGCAGATAAATGAAATGATTCTTTTGTTCATTGTTATACAGGTTTCATCATTATTTCAGGAATTTCCCACTCAGTTTTTGAATTATTTCGTTCATGTTTATATTCAATTATTTCGGGATAATTCTTTTGGCAGATTTCAGAAATGAACTCTTTACGAATACTATCACTAACAATAGACTCAAATCGCCAAAATAGCATAAAGGCTATACCTTTATCACATGATGGATGCCTTAAAATATGAAAGACTGTATCTATATTGCCAAGAGTGGGAAGATAGCAAGCTATACCATATAAGTCCATAGTTGAAGAACAAGAATCTATCTGTTTGTTCAGATATTCGCCAAACCAAGACCTCACTTCCGTTTCGTCATAAATACTATATGGCTCTTCTCCTTTAATGTCTTTATACATGAAATTGGGAGTAGTAGAAACATTGTATCTGTTATTTACCGGATTATAATGTATCTCAGTTTTGAGATAAAATCCATTAGTATAATTGGTGATGATTACCTTTATAAGCTGGAATATGGCTATATCTTCATTTATTCGGGTTGCATTCCACTTGTAAATAGTGAAGTCTTGCGGTTGTGCCTGCCAAAAAATCATTAAAGCAGTGGCTTCGCTACATATAGCTTGCTTCACAATCCAATCTAATATTGGTATGTGAATATCCCAATTCATCACATTTGCAAGATAGTGCAGTTCGTCAGGTTGTGTTAATACTGACAAACTTTTTAAGTCAATATCAGGATTCTCAACAATGCAGTCGTCTATATATTTTTTTATTTCATCTTTCATGTTTTATTCATATTGACACTTTATCTGTTCGCAGAACTAAGACTGTTGAATCTTTAATCCATAGAACGAATTCATTAAAATAAGAGTATATAAAACCATGCGGCAACTTGATGTGAAGGTACTTATTATTTCTATCTTCTTTAGATAATAACCATTCATATCCATCTCCTTCTAACAGAAACACATAGAAGCCTTGAAAACATTCCCCATATTGTGATAATATATCAAGATTTTTAAGTTCGGTATGCCCTGTTGGGATTATGTCGTTGTTATTGCGATTATCAAACCAAATACAGTTTATTAGATTATCTGTTATTTGCTTTGCGGATAATCTATTCGGAGTAATACAGCGTTGTCCTTTTAATTCTGCTATTTTGGATATGCGGTCTAACTCTGCTGATAAAACCACAGTTTGTTCTTTATCTCCAACCATATTGTTCTTTATCCATAAACAGTAGTTTATGAATATGTAGCTTTCATCATGTTGCCATAGTTCAGCTTCTATTGCAAATTTATCTTTATCTCCAAAAAAAATTGTACAGTTCCTTTTCATTGTCAATAATGGGATGTAGTTTACCACTGTGTTTCAGCTAACTGCGTTTAGCTGTTTAGGTTATTGTTATGTGCTTTATTATTCTCCTCTTCTATTTGCATAAGAAATATTTCTTGCAAATCCCCACTTATTGTTTTACCGTTTAGGGTTAATTCAAATAATCCTTCTTGTTCGGCAAAGGATGATATATTATCCAGTTTGGCAAAAACATTAGATAAGGTATCTGTTATAACTAAACGCACGAAAGTTTTTAGCTCTTTTCGCTGTTTTTCATTCAGCTGGCTATATAACTCTTTACTATCATTCCAAGGTTCATAACCACCTTCTATTGATGGAGTATTTATAGTGTTGAAATAGCGACTTAAGTCATCCATTACTTCTTTCTTTAATGAATTGACAAATTCTACATCGTTCATATTCTTTATTCTTTTATTGTTTAATCGGTAACATTATGCTAACAGCAGTCATTTAATGTTCCGCTGTTATTTTCTCTAAGTATCCTGCTTTAAGTCTTTTTCCCCAATATCATCCAATATACTTTTATAAATATTGGTTATCTATAAAGCTTATTCTCCTTATTCATTTAATGAGTTCAATTAGGGATATACGCTATATGCTTCAAATCATTTTCTTCGCATAAACCACCTGTTTCCTGCTCCGTAGCGCATCAGTATCTCTTTTTCGATAAAAGTGTTCAGCTCTTTTAGTGCACGCTTTTTGTCGTGACCGGTCATATGGCAATAATCAGTACGAGTCATGCAAGGATATTTTTCAAGATGGGCGGTTATTAGTGCCAGACATTCCGCTTCGCTACGTCCGTTACCCTTGGGGCGGGTGAGAGATTCGGTACGTTCTAATCTCATGTCATATCCTACTTCCCGCTTGAATTGTTTGGTCGGTAGATAGTTGATGTTTTTTAGTTTGATTGATTGTGCACGTACATCTTTCTTGTGCATTACGGGCGGTCCTTGCAGCGATACGGAGAAATAGCCGATCTCGCCTAATTCTACGATCCAGCCGTTAGCCAGTAAATCTTTTAATTCATTTTGAAAAGACTGCATTGCTCCTGCCAGCAAACTACGGCTGATTCCCGTAAATTTGTGCACGCGGTCCAGAAATTCGTCCTGACCGATAGTCCCTTTGGGAACAATGCGGGGATGAAGGGGTTGTTTTTCTCCTGTCTGCTTGATATCGGGAGTCTCGTAAAGGTCATACTGTGCGCTCATAACTTAAGTTATTTTGTTGTGTTATTAATGTTTCCGTTCCTATAAACTAAGGAATCCGGCTTAAATATTAATTCGTTCTACTACAGTTCCCTGTGCGGACCACTATAGTGGGACACAAGGGGAACTATAGTTCTTCTTTCGTGCCACTATAGTGGTACGAAAGAAGATTTGCATACAAAGTTATTAATATTACGAGAATAATAACTAAATTATCCGATATCTTTTATTAAATACATTGAATGCAGTCGGAATAGTGATTTTGAAGTTTTTATATAGCCGAAATTAAGTATTTGATAAGATATCACTATATTGGTAACGCTACTTTATGTAATTAAAACCATCTGCAATGTTTTTAGTTATATTTTTCTGAAAAGCTGAATAATAATTTAAAACTATTTCCTTTCAAATATAATAATGATATTGTACCTTTGTTACGAATAACTGATAACTTAATATTATGGATATTTTAACTGAAGAACTATGGGAAAATTTCATTATTTCTGATACAAAGAAATTTAATGGAGTAAAGTTTGAACAGTTAATTAAGATTATTCTGAATAGAGGGTTTAATGGAAAATGGGAACACACAAAAGCATCATGGGATGACGCTCATGACTTTTATGAATCCAGTCTAAGTGACAGGCAGAAAAGGTGGGCAGAATGTAAAATGTATCGTGATAGCTTAAGTACCCATGTATTTGCAAAAACATTAGTTTTAGCTGTAAATAAAGATATTGATATCATTTATATATTTTCATATAGTCCTCTTGTAAAAAATGCGTTTATCCATTTAGGTAGTTTTGCAGAGAAAGCAGGCAAGAAAATCCAAGTATTTGATGATCTCAAATTAGAACAACTAATTTTTAGACATCTCACTTTCAAAGAACTAAAGGAGGCATTTCCCAAGCTACCTGAATACCGAATCCGGGCAGTAAAACCTATTGAAATCTATAGCTCATTTTATAATGATATAACAACATCTCTATCGCAATTTTCAGAAATCAAAAATTTTGAAAATACGAACATTGTAACTAACAGAAAGTCGTTAAATGTATTTGAATTAATCATTGTATCAAACGAAATTGAAAACGATATTGATGTTCAAATAGATTTTTCTTGTTTTTTTAATGAGAATAATAGTATTCATCATATAGGAGTTATAAATCTTATTAATTTACTTTCTACAAATAACAACTCCAATTCGCCTTATCTATATACTAAACGATTGGCTTGTGGAGAAGTGTTCAATATAAAACTATATATTGTGCCTACAATTGCAGGAGAAGTGGAGATTCCCCCTATAAAAGTTTATTACAGACAACATAAATATACAGAATTAAAAAAAATAAAAATAAAAGTAGAAGAAGTTGATACACCACCATATATTGGAGCTTTAAATTTAATTGAGAGTATAACAAATGAAGCAGATTTACGCACTAGGATAATAACTAGTGTCATAAGTGGAGATAGCGGAGTAGGAAAATCCCGATTTTCAAAAGAGATTACTCGTAAACTACTTGAACGCAATTTCGATGTGTATATTATTGAGGGCAAATATTTTATAAACAAAACTTTTTCAGAATTTATTGTTGAGATTTTAACTCAACTTTACAAGATTCCCAATCCTCACTTATTATCTTCGAAAAGTGACTTCTGTTACAATGAAAGCTATGAAGATGGATATTTCAGTGAGGAAAAAACACTTATTGAAATTTGTGTTAATAATAAAGATTTAAAATACAATGAATATAAAACTCAAATTTTAGAGTATGTATATTCTATGTTTCTTAAACGAAAGTCAGCACTCATAGTGGATGATGTGCAATTCCTGAATGACGATTCTTTGTCATTCTTAATGGACTTATTCGAATTGAATAATAATCCCGGCCGTCATCTGATTACATATATTTTTAATACGGAACTGCTCAATATCCATTCTAAACATTTTTCATTCTATCACAATATAACATGTAGAAAAATTTGTAAATGTATAGAGTTGAAAGACTTTTCTCAAGAAGAGACACGACTATTTATTGATTCAACTTTACAAATTGATGATAAACTAAAATTTAGTTATGTGCATGCCTACATATATGAGTTAATAATTAAGCATATTCCGCAGAGACCTTTTTATTTATCACAATTCATCGAACTGGCAAAAGAAAGGAAATGTATCTCTCTCAAAAATGGTAGTTTCTTTGTAGACAATATTTCACGACTTCATGAACTATTAACTTGCCCGCCTGACAAACAGATAGACATACTAAAAGAACGAATATATAATCTAACCAAGCAAGAGAAAGTTGCTTTATATATAATGGGGATTTTCGGTAACATGGATTTTCTTCTTTTTGAGTCTTTAGACTTGATAGAAAAGGAGGTTATCAATAATCTCATAGAACGTAAATTTTTAGAAAATGATAATGGAATTTTAGTATTTTATCATTCTATAACCGACAACTTTGTAACTCAAAACGATTCAATTCTTTCAAAAGAATGTAAAAATGAAATCAAGAATCTATTATTGTCGAAAAAATCACTTAAACAGAATTATCCATTAGCTCTTTTTTATATATCATATAATGAAGAGTTATTTGAAATGGCATTAACCCAAATCAATTATTTTTCTCAAATAACTCTTAGAAATAAAAAATATGCGCAAGCTATATTAACTTATATATACCACCATAACGTAATTGAACCATCAAAATATATAAAGTCCATCATAAAAGTAGCACATATAGCATCACAAAACAATCAAAGGTCTTTTTTAAATATACTAAAGCAATTATGGAATCACTTAGCTTATTACAAACCAACAAACGATAATGAAGCAGAATATTTAATTGAAATAGTAAGAGAAATAGGGAGTTACTCTTCTGTTTTCAATAATTTTGAAGAAAGTATTCAGCAGCTCAATATTGGGATAAAACGCTTGAATGAATTGCAAATCAGTAATTCGGTAAAAACAAAGTTAAAATCCAGATTGATTAACCGGATAGGTGTGGCATTTAAGCAAGAACGTCGCCTTAAAGATGCTACAGATTATACTATTAGTGGCTATAATTTAGCCATTGCCTCTAATAGTAAAGTCATGGAGTGCCTTTCATTGATTGACTTAGGGTATATTTACATGGGAGTTGCTGATAAAAACGATTTAGTCATTAAATATTGGGAGAAAGTAAAAAACTTTTCAGAGAACTACTATGACGAATTACATGAGACAGATAGTGATACAGCTAAAGCATGTAAGCATATACATGGGCTTATATTGGGAATAAAAGGAGAATATGCAGCAGCGATATTTTTGGCCTCCGAGTTATTGGATATTGCACTAAAAGAATACTCTGCATATTATGAACTACAAGCCAGAAGAGCTAAGATTTTTTTCGAATATCTCGCAGGGAAAAAAAATAGTTTATTAGAGGAGCAAATTAATGATCTCATTATAGTAAGTGCAAAATATAATATACCTAAGTTTCATGTATTCGCATACCATATGCTTGCTATCTATTATGAAGACATATCAAAGCCTGAATTGGCAAAAAAATGCTATCTCAAAATTTTACCTAAAATATTAGATACTAAACTTGGACTTAATATAAAATCTCTTGATATTTATCTGCTATACAAAGATTCACAAAGATTCTTTATTGAGAATTGTTGTTTGCAGGATTTTCCGCTTGCTACATCCCATATAAAGTTGCTTGAACAGATATATTCTGACATTACTATTTATCCAATAAAAGAAAATTGCTTGTTCAGCGTAGGCGGTAAATATTTAAGCATGCCGTAATCAAAAAAGCTCATTTATATGACAAATATTTGCATGACGGTCAACTATTAAATCATTAAAACTTTTTCGGTGGATCCACCAGAATTTATTATTTCGAAGCGACGAAAATCTATCTACAAAATAGATAATGTCAACTCCTAATTCCATAATGTTATTTCCCAACATTGAAAATATATCCAAATGGGGTAAATCTCTGCACTCAATATTTTTATGATAGACTCCATAACTCTGAATTCCAAAAGAAAAAATAATATCTTCATAATATTGATAATTCGTTATGGACATCAAATTGCAAAACATATATTTCGGTAGAATAAATATATCTGTATTTGTTAGATAGCCAAATGACCTTCGTAAAAACAAATCGGCGTCATCTTGAATTCTAAGTGCATTTTTTCTCATGAATACCCCCTTGACGTCCCCTTTATTATTTTTATAATTACGTATACCTTGAAAATATTCTCCACTAAAATGATAAGCTATAGCTTTGGCTGATGTGATAACTTTTAATCCGATGTCTTTGGCCCTCAAACAAAAATCCAAATCAGTATATAGCGTCCCAAACGGTTCATAAAAGCCTCCAATTTTATAGAAATCTTTTCTGTTCACCAATAATACAGCCGAACAAACCATTTGTACTTCTCTATCGCTTTGCACCAAAGGATGGTCTATGTTGAGTCCCAGGTTAGGATGAATAAAGTTGTATTCAGATGAAGCAATACCAAAATCCAATATTGTGTTATCTAAATGATTGATTAGTTTAATTCCTGCAATACCAATATTTTCTTCAGACGAATAGGATTTCCATAAATTTGTTAACCAATTATCGTAAAAAACAATATCCTGATCACAGAATATGACATAATCATTTTTAGCATATTCTATGGCTTTGTTAGCAGCTTTACCGTACCCTAAGGATTCATATATATGTACATACTTTACTCTATTCTTGTAAAATTCAATATTATGGATGTCTTTGTCCTGATTATTTGCAAATACAATTATTTCGTCTGTATCTCTAACTGTATTCATAATACTATTGAGGCATGCTTCCAAATAATGCTTTCCATTATAATAAAGTATGATTATAGATATTGAAAGAGGTAATTGATGTTCCATAATATTAAGTTATCAGTTATTCGTAACAAAGATTTCTGCCTGATTATTAGTATAATATGGATATACCAAATTACTTCGCAAGAACTTTTAATTTAGAATAAACATGGAAATAAAAACAATCGACTCTAATGAGTCTAAAACGCTAAATGACGTCTTAAAAGATTTCATCTTTCATTGTCAATATGAAAAAGGATTGAGTGGAAAAACCATAGATGCCTATCAGATTGATTTAAAGCAGCTAAAAGAATATCTTTATACTTTTTATTCTGTAGAGCTGATTAAGTCGGTTTCTAAAGAAATGATAAAAGCATATTTGCAAAAGATTTCGGACTATAAACCCAAAACCATAAAGAGAAAAATTGCTTCAATGAAAGCATTCTTCTCTTTCTATGAGTTTGAAAATGAAGCTTTTATCAATCCGTTTAGAAAAATGAAGATTCATTTAAAAGAACCGTATATTCTTCCGACGGTAATGTGTGATAGTGAAATAAAACAGATACTGGAGTTTTTGTATCGGCAACGAATCCAAAACAATCGGCATAACGGTTACACGTACAAAGCACAAATTCGGAATATTGCCATAATTGAGTTGCTCTTCGCTACAGGCGTTCGGGTTTCCGAGCTAAGCCAGCTCCAATGCAAAGACGTTGATTTAATACATGCCGTCATTAAAGTATATGGAAAAGGGAGCAGAGAACGAATTATTCAGATTTGTTCCGAAGACGTTATTGCTATTTTGAATGAATATAAAGAACTAATTCAACCTACTACATCCTTTTTTATAAATAGGTTCGGACATGAAATATCCGCCCAATCCATCAGATTGCTTGTGAAAAGGTGCGTAAAAGAGCTTAAGTTATCAAAACATATCACTCCGCACACTTTTCGGCATACATTCGCTACATTGTTATTGGAAGAAGATGTAGATATCAAATATATCCAAAGTTTATTGGGGCATAGTAGTATTGTGACTACGCAAATTTATACACATGTCAATTCTAATAAGCAGAAGAAGATCTTATATCAGAAACATCCAAGAAATAAAATTGAAATTAAGGTATAATCAGTGAAAGAAGGTATCCGAAAAACATAAAATCCCTTTTCGGACACCTTCTTTCTTATTCTATTTAGTAAGGTACAAGTTTTTTTCTCTTAATTATTTATTTCCAGCCGCAATTCCTCTTGCATCACCTTGCTTTTCCCATCCTTTGTATATCGGTACGACAGCAGAAATACATTATAAGTATGACCGAAAGATTCCTCTACCTTGAATGTATTGGGGTATTTGGAGTCACCGTCTATCTGAGTTACCTCAATATCCTTGTACGGCTTTATCGTGACATGATTGTTTTCCTCCACTTGCAGTATGATGGCGGTTTTGTTGATGTGATCCACATTGCTTTCAAAAGACTCCGTTCCGGCTATCACACGTACGCTGTTGTGGGTGAGTGGAAACATCTTCTTGTTACCTGCGGTTGCCATCCCGTCTGCCAGACCGGTCATTGAATAGTAAACGTTTTCGCCCTGCGTTGCATAATCGTTCTTGATGAGTATCTGATATAGAATGGTGTTTTTGCTTTCATTAATCTCGACGCCCGAGATATCCGTAGCTTTTAATCCTACGAAGTAGGTAGAATCCGGCGACAGTCCTTCGGGACGTATCCTGATCATGGTTCTGCCTGTCCGTTCGCCCGCGTTGATCTGAATTTTGTAATCTACGATCTCGTATTTGTCACTGGACAGGAATTTGGCATAGCAGGCTTCATCGACGTCGTAAAGAGACCGGTTGTAGAATTCCAGTGAAGTCAGGTCTTCTTCCAGCCCGATCACCATGTCTTGTTTCGGGGCATGGGTACCTCCGGTGCAGGCTGCGATATATCCTGTCGCCTCTTCTCCGGTAGGGGACAAAGTGACTACTTCTTCAAACGTGTTATAGTAGTCACTGCTGATCAGGGCCACTACATTCTTGTACATTTCCTTTTCAAACAGCGCATCGTCATTGCATGACGAAAGTGCTATCATAAGTGCGAGTATCGTTATAAAATCTCGTTTCATCTTCTTTTTTGTTATTTAGATTAATAACCCGGATTTTGGTCGAGAGAAGGCAGTCTCCTCATTTCGTTGCGTGGTATGGGCACCCAGACAGACCTTTTGTCAACCACCCTCGTCAGGAATGAGGAAGAACTTGGGATGACACGCTGGTAGTAAGTCTCTTTGGTTGCGCCGTCGGGATTCATTCCACGGATAGGTTCCTGCTCTGTTTCTTCATAAATACCCCAGCGGCGGACATCATAGAAACGTCTGTTTTCCCATAAAAACTCTACCATACGTTCGCGTTCTATCTGTTTCTGTACTTCCGGCGTACTGTTGAGTTGATTGGCTGTCAGCCCCGGCAGTCCGGCTCTGTAGCGGACTTGATTGAATGCTTTTTTAATTTCCTCTTTGTCCCTGCTCATGGTATAAGGCTGTCCGTCCAGTTCCACGGTGTGGGGGCCGGTCAGGTTGTTGAGTGCCTCCGCATACGATAGCAGGATTTCCGCGTAGCGGATGATGGGATAGGCTTTCTGGATATGGCGGGCTCCGGTGCCGGTCCAGGCATCCATCGGATTATTGTACTTTTTGATTACGTATCCGGTGATGGGATAGTTGGGCGAGGTAGCTGTAACACCGCCACGACCGTCTTCATCCTGATAGTAGTACTTGGCTGTGTGGTTGTTGAGAGTCGAACTGGATAATGCCTGCCATACTGCCTCATTGAATCCTACAGACGCGTAGAACCGCATTTCACGATTGGCGTACATCTTATATACACCGGCGTTGAGGGGATAGCCGGAAAAGTTGCGCGGTTCGGAAGTGAAGCCTGTCTCCGAGTAATATCCGTCGGCGGCGGCTTCTTCTTTCGTACGGCCGTCGTCCATCAGATAGGCGTCTACCACTTTCTGAGTGACGCAGAAACGTCCCCATCCACCCATCGAGGGAGGGAAAGAACCTTTGCTGATGGTTTCGTTGAGGTATGTCGTGTTTCTTCCCCAGATCAATTCTGGATTGATAGATGCTACGGCTTCGCCGGTAAAGATGTCCGAATAAGATTTGAAAGGGTCTATTCCGTCGGCTCCGTTCGGGTAGGCGTCATAGAAATTGGGGTCGGAAGTGACTCCGGCGGGAAGCTCCGGCGTGTTGTCGTCTTTTGCATACGTATAGAGCTTGTACGCTCCCATATCCATCACCCGTTTTGCGGCGGCGGCAGCTACTGCCCACCGGCTTTCGTCATATTGCTGGGAGACATAATGCACACCGTCGGTCTTGCGTTTCCAGTTGCCGAAATAGGAGCTGGCAACAGGGCCCCCGTTGAACAGCGGGCTGGCGTGTATCAGTCGCAGGCGGGCTACCAGGCCGAGTGCGGCTCCTTTGGTGGGGCGTCCGAAGTCCAGCGTAGAAACATCCTGAGGCGAGGGCAGCAGCCGTGCCGCTTTTTCGAACTCCTCACAAGTATAGTTCATTGTTTCGTCATAGGTGGCCCTGGGGCGGTCGTAGTATTCGATAGGTTCGTTGGTGTTCACTACTTCGTCTCCCAGCAAAATTGCCGGACCGTAATCGACCAAAAGATTGTAGTAGGCGAAGGCACGGATAAAACGTGTGTATCCTTCCAGTCTGAGCCGTTCCGAGTTTGTCAGGTCTTTCGGGCGGTCGAGGTTTTGCAGGATGCTGTTGCACTTACGGATGATTTTGTAGTATTTGCCCCATTGGTTCAGGTTGGGGGAGCCGTCTCCGAGGAAATCCTGTGTGATCTTTCCGTTGGCGAAATCCATGCCGTGATAGATATTGGCTGTTCCGCTTCCGGTCAGTCCGTTAAATCCTTCGTCGGTCGCCATCGGTCCCGGTGTGTACCCGTTACGGATGGTCTGTGCCTCATCCGGGAACATGGCTGCCGCTCCCCACATATACGCTTCCATATATCGGGCATTGGTGAAAACCGAGTCGATGTTGAATTCATCATCAAAGTAATTGTCTATGTTTAAGAAGTTGCTGCAGGACGTTACCAACATGACTGCCTGAACCAAGAAGAACGTTCTTGCTGTTTTTTTTATTAGGGATGTTTTCATTCTATCGGGTGATGTATTTATTAGAGATTGACATATAATTGCAGGGAATAGGTGGAAGGGATGGGATATACACGGCCGTTCCAGCGTGCCTGTTCCGGATCGAAGAGTTTCACTTTATCCCATACATAGAGATTGTTACCTACGAATTGGATATCCAGTGAAGAAACACCAATGCGTCTCAGAAATGCTGCTGCAAGATGGTAGCTCAGGGTGATTTCCTGCAGGCGTATGTAGCGTGAATCGCCCTGCCAAAAGGTGGACAACTGACTGTTGTTGCTGTTATTTCCATATTGTAGGCGCGGGAAACGTGCGTCCTTGTTTTCGGCAAGGGATGGGTCGATCCCGTGTGCGATGGCATAATCTCTGGGAATCCATCGGTTGGCCGGATTGGCTGCCAGGGTGAGTACATTTCCGGTATTACCTTCGAAGAAAGGCATATATCCCATTCCGTTGAGGCGGGTTTCGTCGTTCACCGTCGTTTTTTGACCTACATAGAAAAAAGAGGTCTTGCCGGTTCCCTTGAACAATACACCCAGAGTCAGATTCTTGTAGCGGATTTCTGCCCCCAGGCCGTACATCAGCAGCGGATAAGTGCTGTGTGTCAACGGCACCATGTCCAGCTTGTCCACCATACCGTCTCCATTGATATCCTTATATTTGATGTCACCGGGCATTACCTCCCCGAAAGTCTGCTTGGGACTGTATTTGATGTCATCTTCGTCCTTAAACAGTCCGACTGCCTGATATCCGCGGATGGAATTGTACGGGAAATTATTGTATTCCAAGTAAGGGTACTCCAGATAAGCCTGCTCCCAGTTCTGTACTTTATTTTTGGAGTACGTGAAATTGCCCCGTAAGGTGAAGCCGAAATCGGGAGTGAAGTCCTGCGTGAAGCTGATGTTTCCGTCGGCACCGTAACTTTTCATTTTACCCACATTCGCGTATGGATTGGAGACTACTCCTACGAACTCGGGCACCTGTACCCGTTGCTGGAAAATACCGTTACGCTGATCATGGAAAATATCGACAACGAAATCTATCTTGTTATTAAACAGCTTTCCTTCAATACCCACATTGGACTTGATAGCCTTTTCCCACGCCAGGTTATCGGCTCCGATACGTGTCTCGCCAATAATCTCGATGTCGGGAACGCCCCAAGCCGATCCGGTGCCCTCGTTCACTTTAGTAAGGTAAGGGAAGCGGACGTCGGTAATCCGGTCGTTACCTACCGAACCATACGAAGCTCTTATTTTAAGATAGTCGAGCCAGGGGAGCGCCTCTTGTATAAACTTGTAGCCGGTAGGTACCCAGCCCAATGCGACGGACGGGAAGAAACCGTATTGTCTGCCGGGCTGGAAGTTTTCGGAACCGGTATATCCGAAGTTGACGTCCAGCAGGTAAGTATCCTTGTAGCCGTATGTAAACCGGCTGGATACTCCCTGATAGCGCAAGGGAATGGCCGATAAATTACTTGTAGCGTCGTCCGTGTCTTTAGAATCGCTGATGTAATAATAGACCAGCGCGGATGTCCGGTGATCTGTACCGAAAAGCCGGTCATAATTGAGCGTAGCCTCAAAGTGGTATTTGCGGTACTGGCGGGTGGACTTGCTGTACGAGGCTTTTTTCTCCTGTACGGTCTCCTGCATGATGAGTGATCCGTCGCTTGCTCTGCCCAGCGCATTGTAGAGGGCCGGCTGCACGCTTCTCCGTTCATTGAAGTAGCTGTGGATATCGTACGCTCCCTGTACACGTAGTTTAAGCCCGTTGATCAATTCGGAAAAGTCCTGATTGATCGCCAAAGTTGATTTGCCTTTGTACACTTCGTTGGCAGCCTTTCCCGTATGGTTGATCATGACATAAGGCGATGACAGCTCTCCGGCACCGCGTCCGGGCAGCATACCATTGGAGTATTGGGTGGGGATGGACAATGGAGTAAGCCGCGACTGTGCTCCCCATATATATTCGGTATTGGCTACGCCGGGTTGATTCAACTGAGAGAGGAATCCGTCCGAACCCAAATAAACTTTCGTTGATTTGGTCAGGTTCACGTCTAGATTGATACGATAATTATAGGTGTTGTAGCTGACGTTCGAACTGTATATACTGTTCTTGTCTACCTTATAGGCCGCACTTTCGTTTTTACCGCCCAAACTCAGAAAATAACGTGCCACATCGCTGCCGCCACGTCCGCTTACATAATAAGTATGACGCCAGAATGTTTTGTTGAGTATCTCATCCTGCCAGTTTACGTTGGGATAGAGGTCGGGGTCGAGACCGTCGCGTATAATTCCCATTTCCGTATCGTCATACAAAGGTGTTTCGTTCCGCACCGCTCTGGCTTCGTTTGCTAACTGCGCATACTCATAAGCTCCCAGATATTTCGGCAGGCGATTGAGGACGGACAGCGTGGTGTTGAAACGTCCGGTAATCTGAATTTTGCCCGAAAGACCTTTCTTGGTGTTGACCAATACGACTCCGTTGGCTCCCCTTACCCCGTACACGGCAGTTGCCGACGCGTCTTTCAGAATGGAGAAACTTTCGACATCGGCTGGGTCGATGGTGTTGAGGTCGCCTTCCAGACCGTCAATCAGTACAAGGGCACTGCTGTTGGCTCCGAACGTACCGATACCACGTACCCAAAAATCGGCGATATTCTGACCGGGTTCGCCACTGCTCTGCAAGGAAATGACACCGGCTGCCCTGCCTCCCAGTAAGTTGCTGATGGAAGGGGACGGAGACTGGATATCTTTAGTGCTGACCGTTGTAATGGCACCTACCGAACTGATTTTCCGCTGAACGTTTCCCAGTGCGACGACAACTACTTCATCAAGGGAATTGTTGTCTTCAAGCAATGTGACCGTTAAATCGGTTTTGGGCTCGATGGCCACGTGCTCCGACGGCTTGAAACCGATAAAAGAAAATATCATTTTGTCTCCATAAACCACTTTCAGCTTGAAGTTACCGTCATTGTCGGTTGTGGTACCTTTGGCGGGTTTGTCTTTGATGTACACCGATACGCCGGGCATGGATAACTTGTCCTTATCCACGACTGTTCCGGAAATGGTAAATTCCTGAACTTGCTGCGCGAAGGTTGTTGCCGAAAGCAATAAGCAGAACGACATTAAGTATAAAATCTGTTTGATTTTCATTGTGAGTTTACTTTGTTATTCGATAACTAATTTGCGAATGCGTGCATTACCCCAGTCTGCAATGTAAATGTCTCCCTGTTCATTGACAGCCACTCCCCAGGGATTTTTGAATAAGGACTCTACCGGTCCTCCGTCCTTGTATCCGGCGACGCCGGGCTGTCCGGCAACTGTTGTGACGATATTGTCGGCAGATACCATGCGGATGCAATGGTTGCCATAGTCGGCTACGAACATATTGCCATCGTTGTCAAACTTGATATCCTTGGGATAATTGAAGAGGGCATCTTCAATCGGACCGTCACGGAAAGCGCTGCCGCCGGGAGCATTGAGACGCTTAAATCCGCCTGTTCCATCCGGATCGCGGAGGTCGAGCACCGAAATCCCTTGTCTGTATGCGGTAGGGGCGTTGGAGTGAAGCGTTATATACAGAAGCCAGGGCTTCGCAGGATTAATCGCCTGTCCATATTGTGATCCGCTGGGGCCTTGATGGATAATGTGTCCTTCGAATGTGTCGGGATCTATTTTAGCGATCTTTCCATCACGGTATCGTGTATATAGATAGCCGTCGTAAGGGCAGAAGGTGACGAAATTCTTGTATTTGTCGGCATCTACGATTGAGTTCAGATCCGACTGTGAGTATTTTATGTTACGCTGGCGGGGGTACCAGGCTTCACGCGGGTCGAAAGTAAATGTCACTTCTTTGACCGATTCGTGTGCGGCGGTCAGCATTCCGGTGGCACGGTCCACTGTCAGGCCGTTGGCATATAAGATGCGGTTGGCGGCATCTGCTTCAATGAGCGGAGTCACAATGTTCTGCTGCTCATTTATCCTGGCGATTCCAAATGTACCGCCGTCACGCCATGACATGAAAAGATTGCCTTCGGCATCCAGATCAAGATATTTGCCATACACCTGAGCGGTGGAGAGTGTTCCGGCAAGGAAGCTCGTTTCACCGTTTCCGGTGACCGTGCTGACCAATGCCTGTGTATGATAAGCGTATGTTTCTTCGTAAGCGACGGAATCGGTGTCAACCACTACGGAGATACGGGGATTATCGCCCGGAAGGCGCGGCACAATGGCATAAATACGGCTTCCGCTTGATGAAACGACGGAGGCTCTGGCATTGTTGAAATATACCTTGATTTTACTCACGTCGGTTCCGAAGTTTTCTCCATCCAGAAGAATTTTATCACGTGCCCCGCCTTCTTTGGGGTAGAAGGAGGTCAGTACAATCGGTTTATCGGATTGGTGGGTTTTCTCGGTGGGATCACTGTAGCTTTCGCAACTTGATAGATAGAAGAAAGCTCCCAGTAAGCAGGTTAGTGATAAGTAACGATTCATAAAGTAATAATTTAAAATTAAATGATTGTCCGTATATAGTCCGTTGGAAATTTTGATGCAAATGTATATGCAAAAACAAGACTGGCAACAGGCAGAATAAAGGCTTAATGGGAACTTCACGGAAAAGAAATATAATAGTCAGTGTCTGTAAAAAGAACGTAATGCCTTTGTAAACTATGGGGATACAAACGCATATTTGAAAAGAACTGAAACGAGATGGAAGTCATAAAAAAAAGAGAACCCATGTATGCGTCACAACATACATGGGTTCTCTTCTTGGGAGAGTAGATTTATCTGTATTAAGAGGCTTTCTTCTCTTTTACATCACTGCTGGCTTCTACCACATTCACTACATAGTCGCCCAGTTTCTCACATTCGGCGATAATATCCATGTAATAGACTCCCATCTGATAATCATATTCCTTGTTGTTGACATCCAGAATATTTTGATTTTTCAGTTGGTTACGGTAGTTATTGATTTCGTTTTCGATGTTGAAAGACTTGTTGATATCAATGCTTTGGTGTTCCGGTTTCTCTACCACTACAATCATTTGCGCGAGGGCATCGTCGGTCAGCTTCATCATGAAGTGGATGTGCTCGTATTGCTTTTCGGTAAAGTCCTGATTCGTCTGGCGTTTCCGGTTGATGGTGCGTGCCAGGTTGTAACAGCTGTCGCCGATACTTTCGATTTCAGTTACTTCGCGCAGCATGGCACGTATCTGCAACTTACTTTCAGAACTTAAGCGGCCTTCGGATACCTGATTCAGATAATTGGCTATTTCAAGTTCCATGTTGTCGCTGATGTTCTCGTACTTTTCTACACGGCTGAACAACTTGTTAAAGTCATCGTCCTTTTCGGTATGCATCAAGTCCTGCACCATTCCGAACATACGGTGGGTACGTTCTGCAAACAAGTGGATTTCCTTGCGTGCCTGCAGGATAGAAAGTTCCGCTGTGGAAAGCATACCGCCGGTGATAAACCGAAGGCGAGGTTCCTCGTCTTCCTCCTTCGGGTGGATTAATGCGCATACGGTGCGTTCGATCAGTTTCACTCCCCATATCAGGATACATACGTTACAGATATTAAAGATAGAGTGGAAAGCGGACAGTTTATAAGAAATGGCTACTTCCGGATTATTGCTCTGGAAGAAGGTATCCACTACCCAGTTGACCAGTTCCATGAAAGGATGGAAGATGATCAATACCCAGATCACACCGAACACATTAAAAACAAAATGGGCCAATGCTGCCCGCTTAGCCTGTGTGTTGGCTGTTAATGCGGCAAGATTGGCCGTGATGGTAGTTCCGATGTTTTCGCCCAGTACGAGCGCTGCTCCCAGTTCCAGACTGATCCAGCCGTTGGCGCACATAATTAATGTGATTGCCATCGTGGCGGCTGAGGCCTGTACGATCATAGTCAGTATGGTACCGATGAATAAGAACAGGAGGATGGAGAAGAATCCCATATCCGTGTAGTTCTGTACGAAGGCGAGCATTTCCGGATTGGCGTTCAGGTCGGGAGCATTTGCTTTCAGGTATGAAAGTCCCATGAAAAGGAAGGAAAAACCGAAAATGAATTCACCGATGGACTTGCGGTTACTCTTGCCGGAGAAGATGAGCGGAAGGGCGATGGCCAGAAGTGGAAGAGCGAAAGCGGCCATGTCAACCTTAAATCCGAAAATTGAAATAATCCATGCCGTAACCGTCGTACCGATATTGGCACCCATGATGACGCTGATGGACTCGGCCAGTGTAAGCAAACCGGCGTTGACGAAACTGACGACCATTACTGTTGTCGCCGAGGAGGACTGGATAAGGGCTGTGATTAACACTCCTGTTAATACCCCCGTTACCCGATTGGTGGTCATAGCTGTCAGGATACTTCGTAGCCTGTCACCTGCGACTTTTTGTAAGCCCTCGCTCATTATCTTCATGCCATAAAGGAAGAGCCCTAACGAGCCTATGAGCTTTAAAAAATCATAAAAAGAATATTCCATCTATAATAATTTTAGTGGTTGTTTGTTCTCTATCTGATTACTAAGTATATTTAGTCCCATGTTATTCACCTTATTAAAAAGACTACGATGAAACAGATGTTACAAATATGTTGCAAAAATAATAATATTTATAAAGAATTCCCTATCGGAAGCTCACTTTTGGATATTTATTACGGTTTTAATCTTAATTTTCCTTATCAGGTAGTCAGTGCCAAGGTGAATAACCGTTCCGAAGGTCTCAATTTCAAAGTATATAATAACAAGGATATAGAGTTTCTGGATGTGCGCGATTCATCCGGTATGCGTACGTATGTGCGGTCACTCTGCTTTGTCTTGTTCAAGGCTGTCAGTGAACTTTTTCCGGAAGGGAAGCTGTTTGTGGAACATCCGGTATCCAAAGGTTATTTTTGTAATCTGAGGATCGGCCGCCCCATTACATTGGAAGATGTGACGCGTATCAAACAGCGTATGCAGGAGATTATCGCAGAAAATATCTCTTATCACCGCATCGAATGCCATACGGCTGAGGCTGTGCGTGTGTTCAGCGAACGCGGGATGAATGATAAGGTGAGGCTGCTCGAAACTTCCGGTTCACTATATACCTATTATTATACGCTGGGCGATACGGTCGATTATTATTATGGCAATCTGCTCCCCAGTACCGGATATATCAAGTTGTTCGACATCGTGAAATACTATGATGGCCTCTTGCTGCGCATTCCCAATAAAGAGAATCCGGATGTGCTGGAGGAAGTGGTGAAGCAGGAGAAGATGCTGGATGTATTTAAGGAGTATCTCAACTGGAGCTATATCATGGGACTTAATAACGCCGGCGACTTTAACCTCGCCTGCGAAGAAGGGCACGCTACGGATTTAATCAATGTAGCGGAAGCGTTGCAGGAAAAGAAAATAGCCCAGATTGCCGATACGATCTTCCATCGTGGGGAAAACGGCGACCGGGTGAAACTGATTTTGATTTCCGGTCCGTCCTCTTCGGGTAAGACCACTTTCAGCAAACGTCTTTCCATCCAGTTGATGACGAACGGGCTCAAACCCTTCCCGATCTCCTTGGACAATTATTTCGTAGACCGTGAAGAGACACCTCTGGATGAAAACGGTAACTATGATTATGAGTCTCTGTATGCGCTCGATCTGGAATTGTTTAACCAGCAGTTGCAGGCTTTGCTGCGCGGTGAGGAAGTGGAGCTTCCGCGCTTTAACTTTTCTCTGGGGAAGAAGGAATATAAAGGTGATAAACTGAAAATTGAGGATAATACGATTCTCATTCTGGAAGGTATTCATGCGTTGAATCCGGAACTGACACCGCATATCCCGGATGAAAAGAAGTTCAAAATTTATGTCTCGGCATTGACCACTATTTCTTTGGACGACCATAACTGGATTCCTACGACAGACAATCGTTTGCTTCGCCGCATTATCCGCGACTTTAATTATCGGGGATATTCGGCCCGCGAGACTATCTCCCGCTGGCCTAGTGTGCGTGCCGGCGAAGATAAATGGATATTCCCTTATCAGGAGAATGCGGATGTGATGTTCAATTCGGCACTGTTGTTTGAATTTGCAGTCCTTCGCCTGCACGCTGAACCTATTTTGATGGGTGTTCCGCGCAATTGTCCGGAATATTGTGAGGCATACCGGTTGCTGAAATTCATTAAATATTTCGTTCCGGTGCAGGATAAGGAAATTCCCCCGACGTCTTTACTCAGGGAGTTTTTGGGAGGAAGTAGCTTCAAATATTAGATAATAAATTTATTTAAGAGAATTATTTTGGAATTTATAGTTATTGTATAAATATAAGTTCGTAACTTCGCGCCGCAAAAAACAAGCGTGGCAATATGTTGTTGTATTCCAGGGAAAGGAAATAACTGTAAGATTAGGCTTCAATAATGAACATTTGTACGTTCTTTCCGTTTATGTTATTACACAACAAAAAAAGGGTATATGATATTTTATAACAATTTACTAGCGAAATGCTTTCTAGGGAAAAAGAAGCATTATTTTATGATAGGAGGGTTATTCTTCACTCGGTATAAGTATTTGGAAGTTTGGGAGGAAATGGAGTTAAGAATACATGCACGGCAATTCTGGGAGTGTTTTTTATTGACTTTAATCCCAGCATTGGGCTTATCACTATGGTTCTCATGGTGGTGGATGGTGCTTCCGTTCATGACATATCACTTGCTTTACTGGTTTGAAAAAGCAATTAGTTCTCATTCGGTTTTTAACTGGGAGGCATTGACCTATTGTGGTGATGCCGTTTATATGAGAAAAAGAAAATCCTATGCCTGGATGAAATGGTATGGGAAGAAAACCTTTCCGAAATCGGAATGGGAAGACTAAAAGAATAGAGAGACGCTAAAACTCTCTTGCGAATTTATTCAGGCACGGTTTACACAGATTAATATGGTTTCGATTAAAACAGAACCGTAAAAACTCTGTAAGCCGTGCCTGAATAATGATATGATAACAGTTACTTCCGCTTTCGGCGGTTTTTCCTTTTCTATTGCTTTTATTTCAGATGTTTCTTTATCCAAAGCAGGTGTCCGTACTCTGTATCACTGGAAGTCCAATGTTCATTAATGGGAGTGATTAATGCCTCTTTCGGACAATTCAATACATTATATATAATGTAGCTGGTAGTCGGTGGGCAAACGTCATCATTGAATCCCCATGTCATATAAGTGTCCGCCTTGATTAATTTGGCAAAGTTCACCACATCATAATAAGCCATTGTTCTGATTTTTTCGGGAGTATCCATGTCTACGGTATTTCGGAAGAAATGGGGGTAACCTCCGGCACGACCGGCTTTGTAACCTGCCATATCGCTTAGAGCCGGATGGTTGGCTACGCAGGCCGTTACCCGTTGATCCAGTCCGGCGGTGACGAGTGCTAATGCTCCTCCCTGACTGCCGCCTTGAACGACTACATTCTTTCCGTCCCATTCCGGCAGTGAGGTCAGCAGGTCGATGCTGCGGACACAGGCCAGATATACCCGTTTCATGTAATAGTTGTCGCGGCTGTCCAGGCCGTTGGACAGGTATCCGTTTTCTCTGCCGTTGAAAGCGGCACTGATTTCTTTGAATTCTTCTTCACTCATTTCCGGGTTCAGCCCGTGAATCTCGATTTCAAAGCGGATGCAGCCTTGTTCGGCGTAGTACTTATGTCGCAAAGGTTCCTTGATTGTCTTGATTCCTGCGCCCGGAGGACATAGTACGACAGGGTATTTGCCTTCTTTCTTCGGATAGAACAGGTAGCCGTAGATACTTTGTCCGCGTTGGTTCACCTGCAACTTGATAAGATAGCAGTCTATTTGGTTGGTCGAGTATTTCTTTACGTGCTCTTTGGTGTATGTCAGCGGGTATTTGGCCAGTTCCGCCTTTTCGTTCTCCCAAAATTGCTGAAAGTCGGCAGGCATGGTGGTGTACGGTCGGAGCTTTTCCGGCGAGAAGCCTACCTTGACGTGATGAGAGTATTTCTTCCCGTCTACGGTGGTGGTCAGGCGGCAGTCGCGGAAACCCGGTTTCTTCATGGTGCCTACGGGGATTGTTGCCTTTCCTTTTCTCATGATGATTGTTCCTTTGGTATCGGCAGGCATCATTTCTCCGCCTATTTCGAAATTAATCGTTATGCTATCTCCCGGAATGCCGTATTTGTAAAACTGCACTTCTACATTTGCCTGTTCTCCGGTTTTGTAAAGCCAGTCGGCATGATCGGGTACGGTTACCCAAAACACGTCACTCCGGTAAGGATTGTTTTCGGCAGCTGCAAGCAGCGTTGTCAGTAACAACGCTGCTGATACACAAAATCTTCTCATATTCATTTTACTGTTCAAAATAACTGTCATTCGTCTTCTCATTCTATTTTCCATCTGATCGGTTTGTTAATTACGCCGCAATATTAGGAAAGATTAGAAAGACAGAGGTCGATAAAATGTTCTATTAAGTGTAAATTTAGAGCAACTTCCACTCGAATGTATGTTTTCCGGCTTCTAACTCTATGACACGTTCTCCTTTCACAGTATCGGGCACATATAAAGTGGCGCTGCTGTTGGCAGGGATTGTCACGCTGTACACAACACTCTTTTTCTTACGTTCCCATTGGGAATGAATTTCTCCGTACGGAGAACGGTGTCTGGCTTCAAACTGCTTTAAATCACTGGGGAAGTTGGGACGCAGGAGGATATGTTTAAAGCCCGGTTGCTGCGGGTCGGGGAAGATACCACCCAAGCCTTTATAGAACCATCCTCCGATTTCTCCGAACATCATGTGATTGTCCGAAATGTCACGTGTGGCATTCAAATCCCAGTTTTCGAGCAGGGTGGTGGCTCCGTTGGCAATCCAGCAGCCCCATGACGGGTAGGTGTCTTGTGCGGCTACTTTATAAGCGGTTTCGGCTTCTCCATTTTCACTCAGGGCGTTCAGTATGGCTTTGGCTCCCAATACACCTACATCCAGATGGAAGCCGGCTTCTTCCACCTTCTTCGCCAGGTTGCGGGCTACTTTTGCTTTCATATCCTTGGGGACAATACCCCACATCAGCGGTACGCTCAGTTCCGTCTGAACGCCGCTGGCGTATATACCAGTTTCCCTGTTCAGATATTTGTCATTGATTGCTTGTCTGATCTTTTCCGCCAGCGCCTGATAATGTTCGTAATCTTCCTGTTTGTTGAACAGCTTTGCGGCATTGGCCAGTATTTGGGTGTCTACATAGAAGTATACCGATGAGGTCAGTTCTTTGGACGAATGCGATTTCACGGGAACCCAGTCTCCCCTTCCCCATGAAGTCAGTCCGCTTGGGCTGGTACGGTCTACATAGTCTACGTACCGTTTGATGTTTTCGTAGCAATCCGCTAATAATTTGCTGTCTCCGTAGAACAGATAAATATTCCAGGGAATAATGGCGATTGTACTTGTCCAGTCCAGACCGTTGTCCGTGCCGTATCCCCAGCCTCCGGTCGGAATGATGTCGGGTAATACTCCGTTGGGTTGCTGTTCGTCACGGTGGTCGGCGAGCCATTTTTCGTAGACTGTGATACCGTCATAATTATATAGCGCTGTTTCAATCGCAAAATGTCCGTCTCCCGTCCATCCGTTCTTCTCCCGTTGGGGGCAATCGGTGGGATACCCCATCAGATTGGACAGGTAAGCGTTGTTGGTAGCCCACCACAATCGGTTCACGAGTGGGTTTGACGTGTTGATCTCTCCTTTTTGCGGAACGTCGCTGTGAACGAAGTAAGCAGTCAGACTGTTTTGATCGAGTGCGACAGGCTTGCTGCTTGTCACTTCTACGTATCTGAAACCTTTGTAGTTGAACCGTGCCATAAACTCGTCTTCTCCCTTTCCGCTCAGAATGAGAATATCCGTCTGAAATGGGTCTTTGTCATCTACCGGACGATGGTATACGTCAATGTTTGACAGATTCACCCATCCGTTGTCATAGATGCGTTCGCCGTGTTTGAGCCTTACTACCGTTCCTTCTTCTCCGGATACCTTGATGCGGGTTACTCCGGACATATTTCTGGCAAAGTCGAATACATACGTCGTGTCGTTCACTTTCTTAAGCGCTTTTGCCGGTATCGTTTCTACGATGCGAATCGGCTGTACCTGTTGGGATACGACGTTTTGAGAAGGTACGGCTCTGTAACCAGCTTCCTTCCATTTCGAATCGTCAAAATCTGCCGTATTCCAGCCTTTCTGTTCCAGGCGGGCGTCATAATGTTCCGCTGTATAGATGCTGTTGAAGATCAAGGCGCCCGATGAAGTCTTCCAGTCTCTTTCGGAGCGGATTACTTCTGTAGTGCCGTCTTCGTAGGTAATTCTCAGGTCCATACAAAAAGTGGGGCGGTTGCGCCACGGTGCACGGTCAAAGTCCCAGACGGCTTTTGACTGGTGGTTGTACCAGCCATTTCCCAACAGCACGCCAATCGCGTTTTTGCCTTTTTGAAGTTGGCTGGTCACGTCGTAAGTCACATAGAAATTCCGTCTGTCAAAGCGGGTATACAGCGGGTCTAACCGGTGGTTCCCAATTTTCTCTCCGTTGATGTATAATTCATATAAACCGGCGACGGCGATGTAGGCTCTGGCGGATTTGACTTTCTTTTGGGTGTCGAATGTTTTTCTGAAATAAGGGGCGGGTTTATAGTTGATGTCTCTGTTGTCGCCAATCCATGCGCCCTGCCAGTTCTCCATTCCCATCATTCCGGTTTCGAAGCTGTTGATGTCCGAAGAAACCTTTTTGCCGTCTTTATCCCATACATTCACTTTCCAGTAATATTTGGTAAAGGGTTGAAGATTCTTTTCCGGATAGGTGACAAGGATTTGATCCGATTCTTTTTTTCCCGAGTTCCAGATTTCCCCGTTTTCGTTGTTTGCTTTCAGTGAGTCTGTGCTGACTACTATCTGATAAGCAGTCTGCCGGGCTCCTTGTCGGGCATCGTCCAGCATCCACGATAATCTGGGGTTGGCATTGTCGATACCCAGCGGATTGATCAGGTGGTCGCAATGAAGGTTCACGGGTTTGCATACCTCTTGCTTTTGTGCAAGGGTGGGTTGCAGTGCACAACATGCAAGTGCAGTCACTAAATATATTTTTTTCATTCTGTCTATTTGCTTTCTTTTTTAACAACAAACTGATACGTACCGGACTGTAACTCCAATACTGCCTTTCCGTTCATGAAAGTAACCGAAGAAACTCCTTCCGCTTTTACGGCAGCTTTTCCGCTTTCTTCTACCACATAGTCGAGAGTAGGCAATAGTAAGTGAAGGGTGGCAGTGGTGTTGGCAGGTATCGTCACTTGGTAAGAAACCGTTCCGTCATTTTCTTTTTTCCAGCTGCTCTTGATATCTCCATAACAGGAAGGGAACGAAGCATTCACCCAGTCAATCCGTTCCTGACCGGCGGCAACTTCCGGACGGTTGTCCGGAACCGGCTGTAATACGATGTGTTTGAATCCCGGACGTGTTTCGTCGATATCTATACCACCCATTGTGCGATACATCCATTCGGAGACTGCTCCGTAGGAGTAATGATTGAACGAGTTCATCGATACGGGGCCAAAACCTTTCTCTTTGGTATACGAATCCCAACGTTCCCAGATGGTGGTCGCTCCCTGGTCTATGCTATATAGCCAGGAAGGGTTATTCCGTTGCAGCAATAGATCGTAAGCCGTATTTGATTCTCCGAACTGGCTTAATGTCTGATTCAGGATGGCTGTACCCACGAATCCTGTGCTCAGACGGTTGCCGTTGCCGGCAATCTTGCGGACCAGTGTTTCCACTCCTTTCTTCCGTGCTTCTTCTGTCGGGAACAAATCCAGTTTCAAGGCAAGCAGGTAGGCCGTCTGGCTCTTTTGCTTCAAGTCTCCGTCTGCATCGACGTAGCGTGTCTGGAATTCTTTCTTGATTTCCTGTGCCAGCTTTCTGTAAACCCTTGCTTTGGATGCGTAGGCATCACAGTCGTCCGTTTTCAGTGCTTCCGAAATTTTGGCCATCAATTGTGCCGTATATGCGTAGTAGCATACGCTGACATAGCGGCGTTCGGTATCTTCGTACGATAGCCAGTCGCCATAATTTGTTCCGGCACCGTTATAGTTATAACCGTCTCCTTTTTGATGGGACAGGAACTCCATGTATTTCTCCATAGATGCATAATTGTCCTGTAATATCTTTTTGTTGTCGTACATCAGATAGATAGTCCAGGGAACGATGATACCGGCATCAGCCCAGGCTGCCTGTCCGTAGCCTACCCATGAGTGAGGAGCTACATCCGGATAGGCGCCGTCACTTCGCTGACCGTCACGCATATCTCTCATCCATTTTTCGAAGAAGGCGGATACATTCGCATTATAAGAAGCGGCACGGCAGAACACTTGCGTGTCTCCGGTCCAGCCCAGACGTTCGTCTCTTTGCGGGCAGTCGGTAGGGATGCTCAGATAGTTGCCTCTTTGTCCCCACATGACATTGCTGTATAACTGATTGATTGATCGGCTGCTGGTAACAAACGAAGCTCCCTCTTCGGTAGCGGAACCGACCACTTCCCCTATCAGGGAAAGTACCTCGATGTCTTCACTTGCAGTTATCTCACAATACTGAAAGCCGAAGAAGGTCATGGACGGATGGAATGATTCGCCCTCCTTGCTGCCTTTCAGGATATACTTCAATGTTGCCTTTGCACTTCTGAGGTTGGCGGTATATATACTTCCGGCAGGGCCGTCGTCTCCGCGTGATTTATCTCCCGTGTCGTTCAGCATCTCGCCGAAACGGAGTTTCATCTCCGTCCCCGATGCGCCTTTTACTTTGAACCGAACCCAGCCGACCATGTTCTGACCTAAGTTGTAGACGGCCGTTTCACCTTTCTTTAACCGGATAGGAGCCGGTTTGTCCGTAACACTCAGTACATTGATCTTGCCGTCTTTTTCACCTTGGTAAACGGTAGTGGACAAAGGGATACGACTCAGATGCGGGCGTACCTGAACGGTGGGGCCGGCAAAGGCGATTAACTCTCCTTTGAAGTGAGGGTTGACAGCCGTCTTGTTCCAGTTGGCGGTATTATATCCGGGCTTCGTCCATGCACTTTCTTTTCGGGCGTCATAAGTTTCTCCGTGGTAGATGTCTCCCATTCGTATGGCACCGTCCATGGATGACAGCCAGGAAAGGTCCGTTACTACCGTTTCCGAAGTACCGTCCGTATATTTCAGTAATATCTTTGCGATGAATCCTACTTCGTGGCCGCCATACTCTCCGTGGCAGACGTCGCTGTTCCACCAGCCGGAGGATACTTGGGCGCCGACTGCGTTTTCTCCTTTTCGGAGCAAATCGGTGATGTCATACGTCTGATAATGGGCTGTTTTGCTGAAATCCGTCCATTCCGGTTTCAATTCGTCATAGCGTATGCTGCCGTCTTCCATCTTGTTTCCCACCCGTTGTCCGTTGATAAACAAATCATAGACGCCCAGAGCCGAACTGTAGATACGGGCGGATGCTATCTTCTTTTTTACCTTGAATTCTTTACGGAACATGGGGACACCGCTCATGGCAACCTGCAATACCCGATAATCGCCGGAACCGGAAACCATATTCAGTTTACGATTACCTTCCACAGATACGATTTCTCCTCCTTCAAACGTGGACTGAGGCTTTTCGAAATCCTCTTTCAGAACGACTTTGGCTTCTTCCTTGTCGCCTTTCTGTTCGTACTCTGTCAGTACGATATTGTCAAACATGGCTGTTTCGTTGGTGTTATTCCCTCTGAATGCCCGGAAGCCGATATATCCGTTCGATAGTTTGGAATCGGTATCAGTGTAGGTATCTACCAGTACCTTGTCAATATAAGTCCTGACCACTCCATCCTTTGCTTCGATTGCCAGGTGGTGTTCTTTATTCAGTAAGTCGGATTTGGTGAAGAACTTGCCGATCGGAGTATCTGAACTTTGCAGGCGTCCCCCGTCATAAATATGTCTTCTGATCAAAGGTTCTTTTTCATTGTCCAGCGTATTGACAGACCACATGAATACGTTGGAAGCATCGCGTGCGCCGAAAAGAACGGATGCGTTGCCGGAAGTCAGAGTGACATCCATTTCCAGCAGCATTCGTGCTTTAGTCTGCTTCTTGTCTTCCGGATTGATTTTGGAATTCTTGTTTATTTGAGTCGCCTTGATCCATTGCGCTCCCGACCATCCGTCGGATAGCAGTCCTGTTTCGAAGAAAGCCTTTTCCGTTGAAGTCTCCTCACCGGTCTGGTTGTTCCACACGGTTACTTTCCAATAATAGCGGGTGGAAGGGGTGAGAGCCGGTCCTGCATAACAGATGTGCAATGATTCGTCGGATGCCACTTTTCCGGAAGTCCATACCGGATTTTGACAGGCTGCGTCGGTCGCTACCGTGATTTGATAGGCTGTTTGTCTGACTCCTCTTTCCGCTGACTCTAGCTGCCAGCTGAATCGGGGAACTGTTATGTCCAGCCCGATAGGATTGGTCAGATATTCGACCTGTAGTTTTTTGATTGCTGCATTTGCAGGCAGCAGAAAAAGAATAGACAAAAGTAACAAAGTAGTTCGTGCCATTAGTTTAAAGTATTAATAGTTTGTTATGATGGGGGATACTGGCAAATATAGTGCTTATTGTCCTGCATAGGCATAAGAATTCTGACACTAATACTTAAAAATATGACCGTCCCCTTGAAATAATAAATGCCTATACTTGTTGTAGTACAGGCATTTATCGTTTTATGTGAATCCCGGTGCCTTATCCTTTAAAGCAGGGGTTATCTTAAAGCTTCCACTTCTTCCGGTGTCAGCGGAATTTTCTTGCCGAGTCGGCGGGCACCTGTCTCCGTGATGAGATAATCTTCTTCGTTGCGGATACCGCCGAAGTCTTTGTAAGTTTCCACTTTGTCGTAATTGATAAAATCGGTGAACTTCTTTTCTGCTCTCCACATATCAATCAGTTCGGGGATGAAGTAAATACCCGGTTCTACGGTATGTACGAATCCCGGTTCCAGTGGAATGGCGAGGCGTTGTGACTTACGTCCGAACTGCGTGCTCTTGGGCTGACCGTTGTATCCTACCCATATCTCACCCAGATTTTCCATGTCGTGAACATCCAGTCCCATCATGTGTCCTAATCCGTGCGGATAGAACAGGGCGTGCGCACCTTCACGGACGGCATCTTCCGTATTTCCTTTCATCAGTCCGAGAACTTTCATACCGTCTACCATGACACGGGCGGACAGTTCGTATACATCCATATAAGGAATGCCCGGACGAAGCGCCTTGACAGATTCCAGATGCATCGCATTCTGAATTTCGTAAACTTCGCGCTGGCGGGTTGTAAATTTCTTATCCGCAGGAATCGTGGACGACATATCACCGGCATAACCCGACTCGACTTCCGCGCCTGCGTCAATCAGGAACAGATCGCCCGGTTTCACTTTATTCCCGTGATAATGGTTGTGTAGCGTCTGCCCGTTGATGGTGGCGATCGTTGCAAACGACAGTTCGCAGTTGTTGGACTCTGCCACACGGTTCATTTCCGCTACTACTTCATATTCGTACATTCCCGGTTGGAGCACCTTCATGGCGGTGATGTGCATATCGGCAGTCACGTCACAGGCTTTTTCTATTTCTACGATTTCTTCCGCCGACTTGTAGTTGCGCTGAGCTATGACGGCACGGATGAAAGGTACGGAGCCTTCCTGACGTGCAGGCGGTATGCCGAGCCAGTCCATCAGTTTCAGTTTATGTTCGGGGCGGTAGGGAGGAAGATAATGAATTGCTTTTCCACTCTGGACGCATTTGTGCAGATAGCCGACGATATCGGCGGAAGCCATCATTTCCCTGATGCCGACACGTTCGCATTTTTCGCGTAGTGTAGGCTGTGAACCCATCCATACGATGGCATCGATAGACAATTCGTCACCGAAAATAATTTCTTTGTCTTCGTCAATATCGATGATGGCCGAAAGTCCGGCACACGAAAGACCGAAATAATAAAGAAAAGTGGAGTCCTGACGATAACGGAACGTGTTATCCTCATAATTCAGCCCGCACTCGTCATTTCCCAGAAATAACAAAACTCCGGAGCCTAAATTCTTTTTCAGCAGGGCTCTGCGCTGCATATACGTCTCTTTGGCAAACATACTGTCCTAATTTTTAAGTTCGTGCAACAAAGATAAAGAATTTTGTGTTATAGGATTAAAAATAATCCCACTAATCTGTGTAATCTCTCGTTAAAAAGTTACTTTTGTAGCGAGAAACAGTAGAAAGCAAAAACGAATATGGCACAAGGTTCCCGTCAAATACAATCGCAGGCGCAACAGCAGATACAAACGCTCTCGCCACAGCAGATTCTGGTCGTGAAGTTGTTGGAGCTTCCCGCAGTCGAGCTGGAAGACCGTATCCATGCTGAACTATTGGAAAATCCGGCGCTTGAAGAAGGCAAAGAAGACGCTGCTACAGATGAATATGCCGATGGCGTCAGTCCGGAAGAAGGCATGGATAACGATGCCAATGATTATGATTCTTTAAGTGATTATCTCACCGAAGACGATATCCCCGACTATAAATTGCAGGAGAACAACCGCTCGCGGGACGAGCAGGCGGAAGATATTCCTTTCTCCGACGCCACCTCTTTTTATGAAATCCTGAAAGAACAACTCCGTGAACGTAACCTGACCGAACACCAGTGCGAACTGGTGGAATATCTGATCGGTTCGCTGGACGATGACGGACTGCTCCGTAAATCGCTGGAAAGTATCTGTGACGAACTGGCTATCTACGCCGGTATCGAATCTACGGAAGAAGAACTGGAAGAGGCTCTGTGCATCCTGCAGGACTTTGACCCGGCAGGTATCGGAGCACGCAACCTTCAGGAATGTCTGATGATACAGATTCTGCGCAAGAAGAGCGAAGAGAAGAAGCCGTCACCGATATTGAACCTGGAAGAGCGCATCATCAGTGACTGTTATGAAGAATTTACCCGGAAGCACTGGGAGAAAATCATTAAGAAGCTGGATGTCAGAGAAGAGACTTTTAATGAGGCGATTGCCGAAATAACCAAGTTGAATCCCCGTCCGGGCGCTTCGCTCGGAGAGACGATCGGTAGAAACCTTCAGCAGATTGTTCCCGATTTTCTGGTGGATACCTACGATGACGGAACGATTAACATAAGCCTGAATAACCGCAATGTTCCCGAACTCCGGATGAGCCGCGACTTTACCGAGATGGTGGAGGAGCATACCAAAAATAAGGCGAATCAGTCCAAAGAGTCTAAAGAAGCCATGATGTTCCTGAAACAGAAGATGGATGCGGCACAAGGATTTATCGATGCGGTGAAGCAGCGACAGAACACATTGATGACTACCATGCAGGCGATTATCGACTTGCAGCGTCCTTTCTTCCTCGAAGGCGACGAGTCATTGCTGAAACCGATGATTCTCAAAGATGTGGCAGAACGTACCGGACTGGACATCTCTACGATTTCCCGTGTCAGCAACAGCAAATACGTACAGACCAACTTCGGCATCTATCCGCTTAAATTCTTCTTCAGCGATGGCTATACGACGGAAGACGGAGAGGAAATGTCCGTACGCGAGATACGTAAGATTCTGAAAGAATGCATTGACGGAGAAGATAAAAAGAAACCGCTGACCGATGACGAACTGGCGGATATCCTGAAGGAAAAAGGTTATCCAATCGCCCGGCGTACGGTGGCAAAATACCGTCAGCAACTGAATATACCGGTGGCAAGACTGAGAAAGTGAGTTTTAAGTATTAACTATAAAGTATTAAGTATTAGGTGCTGATGGATAAAGAAAAAGAGCATATCATAGCGGATAAAACAATGTTGCGGGTGGCACGGATCACCTCCATCGTGTTTACTCCATTTTCTATACCGTTTCTGGCGTTTCTGGTGTTATTCCTGTTTTCTTATCTCCGTATCATGCCGATACTTTATAAGGGAATTGTGTTGGGAATCGTTTACTGCTTCACCATACTGACGCCCACCATTACCATTTTCCTGTTCCGGAAGATCAACGGGTTTGCCCGTCAGGAACTGAGTGAGCGTAAGAAACGTTACGTACCTATTCTGCTGACTATCATTTCGTATGTGTTCTGCCTGCTGATGATGCGGAAACTGAATATTCCCTGGTATATGACCGGAATCATTTTTGTTTCCCTGGTGATATCGATCATCTGCATCCTGGTCAATCTGAAATGGAAACTGAGCGAACATATGGCGGGGATGGGCGGTATTATCGGCGGACTGGTTTCGTTCAGTGCGCTGTTCAGCTATAATCCGGTAGTGTGGTTGTGCCTGTTTATTCTGATTGCAGGCATATTGGGCTCGGCGCGGATTGTGCTGGGGCATCACACCTTGGGCGAGGTCCTTTCCGGTTTTGTAGTCGGGCTGGTCTGCTCCTTTTTGATACTCCATCCGGCGTACAACCTTATATTCAGAGTATTTTTATTTTAAAAACAATATAAATCCTAAAAACTAATTATTATGAACTTTCCACAGAACTTGAAGTACACGAATGAACACGAGTGGATTCGCGTAGAAGGAGACATCGCTTACGTAGGTATCACAGATTACGCACAGGAACAATTGGGCGATATTGTATTCGTTGATATTCCTACCGTAGGAGAAACGTTGGAAGCCGGAGAAACTTTCGGAACGATTGAAGTGGTAAAGACCATTTCCGATCTTTTCTTACCGCTGGCAGGCGAGATACTCGAACAGAACGAGGCTTTGGAAGAAAATCCGGAGCTGGTAAACAAAGACCCTTACGGCGAAGGCTGGCTGATCAAGATGAAGCCTGCCGATGTCAAGGATGCGGAAGACCTGCTCGATGCCGAAGCATACAAGGCAGTGGTCAACGGCTGAAACTGAATAAGCAGTACTTCTGCCTCTCCCCGTAGGGGGAGGTAGCAGGTAAATGAATGTATGTAATAACTTTTAGATTAGATGAAAATGACTCCAATTGTAAGTATCATCATGGGTAGCACGTCCGACCTTCCTGTTATGGAGAAGGCTGCGCAACTGCTGAATGATATGCATGTACCGTTCGAAATGAACGCCCTTTCTGCTCACCGCACGCCGGAGGCTGTGGAAGAGTTTGCCAAGAATGCCCGTAGCCGTGGCATTAAAGTAATCATCGCTGCTGCCGGAATGGCTGCCGCCCTTCCGGGTGTCATCGCAGCCAACACAACGCTTCCGGTGATCGGAGTACCTGTAAAAGGCTCTGTGCTCGACGGTGTAGACGCTCTGTACTCCATCATCCAGATGCCTCCGGGCATTCCTGTGGCTACGGTTGCTATCAATGGAGCGATGAATGCGGCTATCCTTGCCATTCAGATGCTTGCATTGAGCGATGCGGCATTGGCTGAGGCTTTTGCTGCTTACAAAGAAGGACTGAAAAAGAAAATCGTAAAGGCAAACGAAGAACTGAAAGAAGTGAAGTTCGAATATAAAACCAATTAAATGGATTTATTCAATTACTTTCGAAGAGAAACATCCGAAGTAAATATTGGGGCTGTACCTTTGGGCGGCCCCAATCCTATTCGTATCCAGTCGATGACGAACACGTCTACTATGGATACAGAAGCTTGTGTGGAACAAGCCAAACGCATCGTCGATGCCGGCGGCGAGTATGTACGACTGACCACGCAGGGTGTCAAGGAAGCGGAAAATCTGATGAATATCAATATCGGGCTACGAAGTCAGGGATATATGGTTCCGTTGGTGGCCGATGTGCATTTTAATCCGAAAGTGGCCGATGTAGCAGCTCAATATGCAGAAAAGGTACGGATCAATCCGGGTAACTATGTAGATGCAGCGCGTACTTTTAAGAAACTGGAATATACCGACGAGGAGTATGCGCAGGAGATACAGAAGATTCACGACCGTTTTGTGCCGTTTCTGAATATCTGTAAGGAGAATCATACGGCTATTCGCATCGGAGTCAATCACGGTTCCCTGTCCGACCGTATCATGTCCTGCTACGGGGACACTCCCGAAGGGATGGTGGAATCCTGCATGGAATTCCTGCGTATCTGTGTGGCGGAACATTTCACGGATGTGGTGATTTCGATCAAGGCTTCCAATACGGTGGTGATGGTGAAGACCGTCCGCTTGCTTGTTGCCGTGATGGAGCAGGAGGGAATGTCATTTCCCCTGCATCTTGGAGTGACGGAGGCCGGAGACGGAGAAGACGGACGTATAAAATCGGCTTTGGGCATCGGTGCGCTGCTTTGTGACGGATTGGGAGATACGATTCGTGTGTCGCTTAGTGAGGCTCCCGAAGCGGAAATTCCCGTAGCGCGCAAGCTGGTGGATTATGTTCTGTTGAGGCAGGATCATCCCTATATCCCAGGTATGGAGGCACCGGAATTTAATTATCTTTCACCTTCGCGCCGCAAGACGCGGGCAGTGCGCAATATTGGCGGCGAACATCTCCCTGTCGTTATTGCCGACCGCATGGATGGGAAGACGGAAGTCAATCCGCAGTTTACTCCGGATTATATCTATGCCGGAAGAACGTTGCCCGAACAGCGGGAAGAAGGAGTGGAATATATCCTTGATGCCGATGTATGGGAAGGGGAGGCCGGAACCTGGCCTGCTTTCAATCATGCGCAGTTGCCGTTGATGGGCGAGTACAGTGCAGAACTGAAATTCCTGTTTATGCCTTACATGGCGCAGACGGATGAAGTGATTGCCTGTCTTAAGGTGCATCCCGAAGTTGTGGTTATTTCTCAGAGCAATCATCCGAACCGCTTGGGCGAGCACCGTGCATTGGTGCATCAACTCATGACGGAAGGTCTGGAGAATCCGGTTGTTTTCTTCCAGCATTATGCGGAGGACGAGGCGGAAGATTTACAGATTAAGTCCGCCATTGATATGGGAGCATTGATTTTTGACGGTTTATGTGACGGAATTTTCCTGTTCAATCAAGGAAGTCTGAGTCATGCGGTAGTAGATGCTACTGCCTTCGGTATCTTGCAGGCAGGACGCACCCGTACTTCTAAAACGGAATATATTTCTTGTCCGGGCTGCGGTCGTACGCTTTATGATCTGGAAAAGACAATTGCGCGTATCAAGGCGGCTACCTCACATCTGAAAGGCTTGAAAATCGGCATCATGGGATGTATCGTCAACGGTCCCGGTGAGATGGCGGATGCTGACTACGGCTATGTAGGTGCCGGACGCGGAAAAATCAGCCTTTATAAAGGTAAAGTTTGTGTAGAGAAAAACATACCCGAAGAAGAGGCGGTGGAACGGTTGCTGGAATTTATCCGCAATGACCGGAAAGAACTGGAACTCTAATCAGTATACTTTTAAATAGTTAAGACAGGAGTTGCCTTAAGTTCGTTTAAGGCAACTCCTGTCTTTTATTATAGTATACACAAACATTTATCCGTACAAGGGGAAGATAATCACCCGGGATTAATAGTAGGAGAACCGTTCATTAGGCTATTATGTAGGTTAGATTAATGTATTCCGTCAGTAAGAAGAAGTCATTTCACGTACATGGGTCCATCAGTCCACGTACGTGATCTATTGGGGTCATGTACGTGAACCGAACGGTCCACGCACGTGAAACGAATACATGAAACGTACTAAATATATTAGTCAAACCTTGTTAGCTTGTTAAGGTTACTATGCTATGGCTTAATGCAGGCGGCATAGATGAAGCTATATATGGCATAAACAATGCACATTCACGCTGAAAATGGAGTTTTTAACACATGCAGATAATGCTTCTGAATAGTCTGTTTTATAGTTGTTAATCAGCGTGTTAATCCTGTTTCTTATTAAAAGCAGGTGATAATAGAAACCAGAAAAAAATCTATTATCACCTTATTATCACCACCTATTATCACCATTACTGCCTTAATAATAAGGAACTTATCCTTTAAAAGTGACAAGTGACAATAACAAAGTGTTTTATTAACTCTAGTGAGAGACGGTTGGAAGCCTAAGGGCATTTTTCAACCATTGCATACAGCGCATGACGAAAGATTCGTGATGCAGGTTTTGGGTTTGTTCTTCTATCTGTATTTCCATCTTTCGCTGCAATTCTTCCAGCAATGCTTTTCTTGTTTTCCGTATTATTTCCTGTTCTTTTTCATGTGTTATTTCTTGTTCGTCCTTCGAATGCCTTTTCTGATTATCCCGAAGCATGTCAAGTTGGTCGTGCAATATTTTGTTTTTCAACTGCAACCTTTGGCATAATTCATCATAATCCCGTATTCTATATTCTAATATATCCCGTTCCATTTTTAGCCGGAGATTGACAGACTCTTTAGCTGTAAACGCTCCGTTATTAATCTTGCGTCGCAATTCGCATACGATAGAACGGAATTCTATTGCTATTTCTTCCGGTGTTTGCTTGTAAAAGTCAGCCAGACGTTTTAGCTTGTGTCCTTTTACGATGGAGCAGAAGATGCTGCGCCTTTTGTTATCTATAATTTGCAGCGCCAATGCTTTAACGACTATCGGGTAGAGGTTGAAACATTCGCTCTGCAAGCGGATGTAGAATTCTGCTTCTTCATATTTGAGCATCTCGTTCCTGATAGCTTTATCCATATTCCGGATGAGCTTTTCGTGATTGGTTCTTTTAAGTGCCAGTGTTTCTTCTAAATCCATATCGCTTTCGTTGTTTTGATTGTCTTCTAAAAACGACTGGGCGTCCATGCACTCTCCCTAAAAAAAGGATGTGGGGTTGGGGTAAAAAAAGGAAAGGCACGGACGCTGTTGTCGTTTCACTATTCGACTGAGGTGTTGGCTAGACCCTTTAGTGATAGTGATTAACAACAGACATCCATGCCAATTTTATATATAGGGATGCTATATAACAATCAGCATGGAATATCTGTTGCATCACTTCTCACTAAATTCAAGTAGCCAACTTTCAGTGCGAAGAAGTAATACGTTTATATTCCAATATTTATAAAAAACACCTTTCCCCTACATTCACGTCACGCTGACGGGGAGAAAGGTGTATGCAAAGATAAGTGTTTATTCTGAAACCTCAACGAAAAGCGGGGATTTCTTCACATACGATCGTCTATAGTCCACACAGATGTCTTTCTTTTCAAAGATATATTATATCAAATAAATCATTACTTTTGCAATGAAATCTTTGATAAAATAAAACATGAAGAAACATATCTCTGCTTTTTTTAGTTTACAGTTCATTGTGTTAAGTTTGTTTGCGGTGCAGCAACAAGTGACTCCTGTCGACTATGTACGTCCCCAGATTGATACTCACAAATCAAGATGGTTCTTTTTCTCTTCGGCTTCCCGTCCGTTTGGGATGGTCAGTCTGAGCCCGGATACGCAGACGGAGGGAAGTTGGAATTCCGGTTATCTGTATAATTCGAAAGAGATACGCTGCTTTAGTCATGTGCATTGTTGGCAACTTGCAGGTGTTCCGGTGATGCCAACTACCGGAGAAATCACAGGGCATAAAGGAATGGATGCTTATAAGTCAGCCTACTCTCACGATTCGGAAATTGTGAAACCGGGATACCACAAAGTTGAACTGGATAAATATAAGGTCGGAGTGGAACTGACCTCTACAGCCAGAGTGGGTATGCATCGCTATACGTATCCTGCCGGAGAAAAAGCCAATGTTCTCTTTGATGTCGGTGCTCTTCTGGCACATGGTAAGACGGAGAAGGCAGCTATCCATCGGATTTCTTCCAAGGAAATAGGAGGCTATTCCGTATTGGCCCCGACATCACGCCGCAAGAAGCCGGTGACTGTGTATTTCGTAGCACGATTCAATCAGAATATGACAGAGTTCGGTGGCTGGGAAAAGGAAGGGAAGGACAAGAAGTTGGTACGCAAGAACTCGATTGAAGGAACGGATATCGGTGGATATGCATCATTCGATAAACTGAAAAAACAGTCGTTGCTGATGAAGGTAGGCATATCTTATGTAAGTGAAGAGCAAGCCCGTATCAATTTGAATCATGAACTGCCTCACTGGGATTTCGACAGAGTGAAGAAAGATGCTTTTGCCGAATGGAACCGGGAACTTGGTAAAATCAGAGTGGAGGGCGGCAGTGAAGAAGAGAAAATTAAATTCTATACCGATCTTTGGCATTCTCTTTTGGGACGTCATACGTTTTCGGATAGTAACGGGAAATATATCGATAACACAGGCGAAAAACCTGTAGTGCGGCAGGTACCTCTTGCCGACGGAGTGCCGACAAGAAATACCTATAACTCGGATGCTTTTTGGGGGAGTGAGTTTAATTTGAATATACTGTGGTCGATAGCTTACCCGAAGGTGATGAGCGAGTTTGTCTCTACCCTGGTGGATTATTATACAAACGGCGGACTTATAGCCCGTGGTCCCAGCGGAGGTAACTATACCTATGTGATGGTAGGTGATCAGGCTACCCCGCTTATTGCTGCCGCTTATAATAAAGGTATCCGCGATTTTGATACGGAAGCTGCTTTTCAGGGTTGTCTGAAGAATTCCGAGCCGGGAGGTATCCGTGATTACGTGGGATATAAAACGGAGCCGGGTAATTTCATGCAGCTATATGTCGATAAAGGCTTCGTGCCCGAACCTACGAAAAAAAGTCCCCATGCCGAAGGATGCGCGATGACTCTTTATTTCGCCTATGAAGATTGGTGTATGGCACAATTTGCCAAGGGCTTGAAGAAGGAGGATGTGTACCGCAAATACTTGCAACGTTCATTCAACTACCGTTATGTGTATGATGCGCAAACCGGTTGGATGCGTCCGCGTACAACGGATGGTTCTTGGCTGAAAGACTTTTCACCGATTGGGAAAGGATTCAATATGCCGGGATTTGTAGAAAGTAATGCTGCCATTTTCACTTACTATGTACCTCATAACATCAAAGACCTGATTCATTTAATAGGAGGGAATGAAGCCTTCATTGCCAAACTTAATCAGCAGTTCGAACTGGCTTCGCAGGATAATTTTATCAGCAAACACGGAGAACACGCCCACAACTGGATTGATTACGAGAATCAGCCTTCCCTTCATATGGCACATTTATTCAGCCATGCCGGTGCGCCTTGGCTTACGCAATACTGGGTAAGACGTATCAAAAAGGAAGTTTTCGGTAACATTACTCCATTCGGGGGATACAATGGAGACGAAGATCAGGGACAGATGGGAGCATTGGGCGTATTAATGGCTATCGGACTATTTGATGTGCAGGGAGGTGCTTCCACCACGCCGCAATATGAGATAACATCTCCGATATTCGATAAAGTAACCATTCAGCTTGATAACAGATACTATCCGGGCAAAGAGGTTGTCATCGAAACTGTTAATAACTCTCCGAAGAATGTTTATATTCAGAAAGTAACCTGGAATGGGGTGGAACATTCTTCTTTCCAATTGCCGCACGAAGAACTGGTCAAAGGAGGACGATTGGTTATTGAACTGGGAGATACTCCTAATAAGGCATGGGGAGTGAACTAAACAGAAGGAGGCTATATTGTTATGATCAGACCTGTCAGACTAGAAGATGCCAGAGCGATACTATGGTAATCTGATTATATTTTAGGAATACGTGTGTTGCTCTTTGCAACTTTGTTGCACGAATCATTCGCTACCTTTGCATCAGATAAAAAAGAAAGAATGATTATGGGACATTGTAGCTGTTGCGCACATACAAACGAATGTGCACCCGAAAAACATATTGAAAAGAAAGAATCAATATTCGCTGAATATTGGAAAGTGGGACTTTCATTTATCCTGTTGATAAGTGGAATCATCATGAACGCTTTGGAGTTACCTTTCTTCCGTGAAGGATATTTCTCTCTGATATGGTATATCGTGGCTTATCTTCCGGTCGGTCTGCCCGTTATGAAAGAGGCTTGGGAGAGTATGAAGGACAAGGACTATTTCAGTGAGTTTACGCTGATGTTTGTAGCTACGCTTGGAGCGTTTTATATCGGTGAATATCCGGAGGGAGTAGCGGTGATGTTGTTTTACTCCGTCGGAGAACTGTTTCAGGAAAAGGCTGTTGATAAGGCGAAGCGTAATATCGGAGCTTTGCTGGATGTCCGCCCGGAAGAAGCGGCAGTAGTCAGAGGTGGACGTGTCGTTATTGAGAATCCTCAAAACGTAAAAGTAGGAGAAACAATTGAAATAAAGACAGGAGGAAGAGTGCCTTTGGATGGAATGATGCTCAATGAGGTAGCTGCTTTCAATACGGCGGCATTGACAGGCGAGAGTGTCCCCCGAAGTATCCGGATGGGTGAGGAAGTACTTGCGGGAATGATTGTTACCGATAAAGTAATCCGTATCAAGGTGATCAGGCCTTTTGATAAAAGTGCTCTTGCCCGTATTTTGGAACTTGTTCAGAATGCCTCCGAACGTAAAGCACCGGCAGAACTGTTTATCCGTAAATTTGCCCGTGTTTATACTCCGATTGTGATAGGACTGGCGGTTCTGATTGTTTTACTTCCGTTTATTTATTCCTTGATCACTCCCCAGTTCTTATTTACTTTTAATGACTGGCTGTACAGAGCTTTGGTCTTTCTTGTGATTTCATGCCCGTGCGCTTTGGTGGTAAGTATTCCGTTAGGATACTTCGGTGGCATTGGGGCAGCTTCCCGGTTGGGAATTTTATTTAAAGGTGGAAATTATCTGGATGCTATTACGAAGATTAATACAGTCGTATTTGATAAGACGGGAACCCTTACCAAAGGTACGTTTGAAGTGCAGTCTTGTAACTGTGAATCCAGAGTATCCGAAGAAGAATTAATCCGGATGATAGCCTCGGTAGAAAGCAGCAGTACACACCCCATTGCTAAGGCTGTGGTGAATTATGCCGGACGACGGAATATCGAACTTTCTTCTGTAACCGACAGCAAGGAGTATGCAGGTCTCGGTCTGGAAGCTACCGTAAATGGAATTCAGGTTTTGGCAGGTAATGGGCGTTTGCTTTCAAAATTTCAGATAGAGTATCCGCCCGAACTTCTTTCCATCACAGATACTATCGTTGTCTGTGCGATAGGAAACAAGTATTCCGGTTATCTGCTATTATCCGACAGTCTGAAAGAGGATGCAAGGATCGCCATTCAGAACCTGAAAGCATTGGGAATTCAAAACATTCAGATATTATCCGGCGATAAACAAAGTATTGTTAGTAACTTTGCAGAGAAGCTGGGAATTTCGGAAGCCTATGGTGATCTGCTCCCCGACGGGAAAGTGAAGCATTTGGAAGAATTACGCCAACATACGGAGAACCAGGTGGCCTTTGTGGGCGACGGTATGAATGATGCTCCGGTACTGGCTTTAAGTAACGTGGGTATTGCCATGGGCGGACTGGGCAGTGATGCGGCTATTGAAACGGCTGATGTGGTGATACAGACCGACCAGCCTTCCAAAGTGGCTGAAGCGATAAAGGTAGGAAAACTGACGCGAAGGATTGTATGGCAGAATATTTCACTGGCATTTGGTGTGAAACTGCTGGTATTGATTTTGGGAGCTGGTGGACTGGCTACACTTTGGGAAGCTGTTTTCGCCGATGTTGGTGTAGCACTGATTGCTATCATGAATGCCGTAAGGATACAGAAAATGATAAAATAAAAGAATATGGAAGAAAAAGTTTATCTGGATAAGTTGGCAAAAAGAGACATCAAGCCGACGGCCATCAGACTTCTCATATTAAAAAATATGATGGAAGCGGGGCGTGCCGTGTCTCAGCTTGATCTTGAAACGTTGCTGGATACGGTTGATAAATCGACTATATCCCGTACAATCACGCTTTTTTTGTCTCATCACCTGATACATAGCATAGACGACGGAAGCGGTTCGTGGAAGTATGCCGTTTGCGATGATTCCTGCAACTGTGTCCTGAAAGACCTGCATTCACATTTTTATTGCGAGAAATGCCATCGGACATTTTGTTTGGAAAAGATTCATATTCCGGTTATCGACTTACCGAAAGGATTCACTTTGCATAGTGTGAATTATGTAGTAAAGGGAGTGTGTGCGGAGTGCTCAAAAGTGTAGGATTAATTGCAGACAAGCAGTAATGGTAAAAGAAAAACACCGGAACTCGAACGGAAAAATATCGTTGAGTTCCGGTGTTTATTATATTAATGATACTGGTTAGTCAATATTGGGATTCAAAGAATGCCAGTCTTTGATTGCCGGGATGATACCCATTTCAATCACTTCATCGCGAAGTTTGCACAGATGTTCGTAGCTCTTTTCCAGTTCTTCCTGTTCGGAAGGAGAACCGGCCACTTCTTTGTAAGTAACGCCATCTTTCGTAATGGAAGTTTCCATAGCCATCATGATGTGGTCGAACTTACCATTGGAAACATAAGTACCGGCAGGCCAGCGGAATGGTTGTCCGCCCATTGCGGCAGCAATCATTTCGATAGAAAGATAAGCCGGGCTTTGGAAAGAAGAACGGCCACGAAGATCGATGATATGCTTGCCACCCTGTATGACACGTACTTTTAATGCTTCCCATTCTGCCAGCGGAAGACGGGTAGTTCCGATGAAATCAGTCAACGGTTCGCCTTTTACTTTGGTTGTTGAGGCGAATACGGCCATCTGTTCTCCATGTCCGCCATACGTACGGCAGTTTTGAATGTCGGAAGCGGGAATATGGAAATATTTCACCAGTTCATTCTGCAGACGGGTGCTGTCCAGTGCTGCCAGTGTAGAAACCTGAGACGGTTTCAGACCGGAATAAAGCAGTGTGATTAATCCTGTGATATCAGCAGGGTTAAAGATGACAACGATATGTTTTACATTCGGACAGTATTGGCGGACATCTTTACCGAACTGAGCGGCAATTTCAGCATTTCCTTTCAACAAGTCTTCACGGGTCATGCCTGCTTTGCGGGCTGCACCACCAGAAGATACGATATAAGAGGCTCCTGTCAATGCTTCTTTGATATCGGAAGTATAAGTCAGATTCACGCCTTCAAAACCGCAGTGATATAATTCTTCTGCCACGCCTTCCAGAGCGGGAGCGAAAGGATCATATAGACAAATATTCGGAGTGAGTTTCATCATCATAGCTGTTTGAGCCATATTGGAGCCGATCATTCCGGCTGCTCCTACAATCGTAAGTTTCTCGTTGGTTAAAAATTCCATAATTATATATGTTTAAAGGTGAATAATCTTTTCTTCCTTATTGCCGATACAAAGATAACGACTTAATCGTCTGATTGTTCATCGAAAAAAGTTTTGTTTGATAACAAAAAGTTATATTTATTCAAAGAACAAAGGGGCCAGTTACGTGAACTGACCCCCCTCTTCCTCTTTTTACCCCTCGTGTAAACAATTAGTCTACCACTTTAAAAAGATTCTTTTCTCCTGACTGGCTGTCCGGTGCTACCCAGAGGGCGAAATCTCCCGGTTCTACCGTCTTTACCATATCGATATTCCAGAAAGCGAGTTCGCTGACGGGAAGTTCGAAAGATACAGTTTTCTTCTCACCCGGTTTTAAAGTGACACGGGTGAAGCGTTTGAGTTCTTTTACCGGACGGGTGACGGAGCCTATCATGTCTTGTACATACAGTTGGGCGATTTCCGTTCCTTCGTACTTGCCTGTATTTTCCAGATCGAAGGTGACTGTCAGTATGTCGTCTTTCTTCAGGTTGTCGGAAGACAATTTCACATTACCGTACTGGAAGGTAGTGTAAGACAGACCGTAACCGAACGGAAACAAAGGATCGAAACCTGCATCCATATAGAATGAGGTACAGCCTAGTGAAGTCTGACCTGCTTCGAGGGCAATGTCGTCTATCAGTACTTCGCTTCTCGTAGCGGGACGTCCCGTATTATTGTGAGCATAATAAACAGGAATCTGACCGACCATTTTGGGGAACGTGACAGGTGTCTTCCCGCTCGGAACAGCCTTTCCAAAAAGCAGGTCTGCCAAAGCAGGACCACCCATGGTGCCCGGATGGAATGAATAAAGCAGGGCTGAAGAAAGTTCCGTTTCCTTTCCGATAGTCAGCGGACGTCCTGCCATGACAATTGTTACCACTGGTTTACCGGTTTTGGCAAGGGCAGCGATCAGTTCGCTTTGTGCGCCTTGCAGGTTCAGGTCTGCCAGGCAGTGCGCCTCACCGGAAAGGATGGCTTCTTCACCTACAAAAGCGAGTATGACGTCGGCGCGTGCAGCGGCAGCAGCGGCTTTAGCCACACCTGCTATGTTTTTGTCACGGCTGTATGTCAGCCCCGGTTCATAAATCACTTGTACTTTGTCGCCTGCCAGTTCTTTGATTGCGGTCAACGGAGTCACTGTATGGGCTTTTTCGCCATCAAATACCCAGGTACCCAGTTGGTCGTATGGTGCGTTTGCCATCGGACCTACTATGGCGACTGTCTTTACAGAAGATTGTAGCGGAAGCGTTTCATGATCGTTTTTCAATAAGATAGCAGATTCTGTGGCTGCCTGTTTGGCGGCTTCCAGGTGAGAAGGAGCGTAAAGGACATTGGCTTTCTCATCCACGTAAGGATTGTCAAACAGTCCTAAACGGTATTTGATTCGAAGAATATTGCGCACGGCGTTGTCTATCTCCGCTTCTTTGACCTTGCCTTCTTTTATCAGCCCCGGTAGCTCCTTGACAAATGTGTTGCCCACCATTTCCATATCTACTCCGGCGTTCACCGCTTTCATCGCTACCTCTTTAGAGTCGGCGGCGAAGCCGTGAGCGAGCATTTCTGTAGAAGAAGCCCAGTCGGTAACCACCAGTCCGTCAAATCCCCATTCGGAACGGAGTACGTCTTTCAGAATGAACGAATTGCCCGTGGAGGGTACTCCGTCATTATCGTTGAAGGAGGTCATGAATGTTGCTGCCCCTGCTTTGGAAGCGGCTTCGAACGGTGGAAGGTAGACGTTGCGCAAACGACGTTCCGGAATGAAGGTCGAGTTGTAATCCCTTCCGCCTTCCGCCGCACCGTAGCCTACAAAGTGTTTCGGGCAGGAAGCAATCGAGGTGGGACTGTTCAGAGAGTCGCCTTGAAAACCTTTCACCATGGCTACTCCCATAACGGTAGTCAGATAGGTGTCTTCACCGCATCCTTCCGCCATACGTCCCCAACGAGGATCACGGGCGATGTCGATCATGGGAGCGAATGTCCAGCGGATACCTACGGATGAGGCTTCGATGGCCGCTACGCGTGCGCCGTCTTCAGCCACTTGCGGGTTGAACGATGCCGCCTGCCCCAACGGGATGGGGAAGATGGTCTTGAAACCATGAATAACGTCACGTGCCATCAGCAAAGGGATGCTGAGGCGGGACTCCTCGATGGCAACGCGTTGCAGCGCATTGATGCGTACCGGGTCTGTTTCATTCAATATAGAGCCGGCACCACCTTGTTTTATCAATCCGCTCATGTCTTCAATATTGCCGTAAGAGGTGATTTGGTTCATCTGTCCCAGTTTCTCTTCCAGTGTCATCTTGGACAACAGAGCTTCTACTTTCTTCTCTATCGCTGTGTCGCCTTTGTCATTCGCCACTTGCGTGCAGGAAACGAATGGCAGGAGGAAAAGGCACGCGGAGAAAATCTTTATTACTTTCATACCTATTAAATATTATTTTTTTTGAAATACACGTACATAGTCGATCTCGTAAGTTGCGGGAAGGGCCGACTCATCCACTCCTTGTGCACCACCCCAGTCTCCGCCCCATGCGAGATTCAGCTTCAGGTAGAAGGGGGCGTTGAACGGCCAGGTGTTCCTGTTGTTTGCCTTGTCATTGTCGAAGCGGAAAAGTTGCTTTCCGTCCACGAAGGTGCGGATGAAGTCTTCTGTCCACTCCAAAGCATAGACATGAAACTCGGTCTGTGCAGTAGGCAGGAATGTCTCGCCGGTCTTTTGCGTACCGATGGAGTGGTGGTAGGCTTTGCAATGGATAGCTGAGGACACGTAGTTCGCATTATAACCTACTTCCTCCATGATATCAATTTCTCCGTCGTCCGGCCAGGCCGTATAGTTCTTCGGCATCATCCAGAAGGCGGGCCATGTTCCTTTTCCTTTGGGCAGTTTCAAGCGGGCTTCAAAATAACCGTATTTCCAGCTCTCTTTGGTGTTCATACGGATGGAATAGACCGTTTCGCCTATCTTCTTGGCGATAATGCTGAGGATACCGTCTTTTACGGCAGCGAGTTGTTCGTTGCCTTGATTGCCGGCTACATAATGCTGCAATTCATTATTTCCCCATCCGTTGCCTCCCGTTTCATAGTACCATTGGTCAAGATCGGGTTGAGTTCCTTTATTGAACTCTTCGTTCCAGACCAGTCTGTATCCTTCGGGCACGGTTATGTCCGGATCGACCGACGGTTCCGGTCGGGCTGCCTGTGTCACAGGGATGGAAGTGCGTGCGGCTCCGGCTTTCACCACTACCTTTCCCTCGCGGGACTGGTAGGTGGTGTTTGCTTTAACCGTGACTTCAACTGTTCCCCGGGTGCCGTTATCAGTTGTCTTGCAGCTGATCCAATCTTTGCAGGCGTCGTCGCTGAAAGCGGTCCACTCCAGCCCCGAGTTTACTGTGACGCTGGTGACGAGACCTTCGTGAGTGGCTGAAAGCTGGGCGGGCGATACGTCGATTGCGGCAACTTCTGCTTCTTCATTGTCACTGCCGCAGGACAGGACGCTTAATAAACAGACGAAGATTGAGAGTATTGTCATTGGTTTCATGCTTTTGTTTGATTAATCTTTATGCTTCTGCAAAATGATGTCTTTGATTACTACTTCCGTATTGGCAGGATTGCCTCCGAAGTCAAACACCAGTTTCGCCTGGGTGATGTCTACTCCCTTGGCATTGATAACTTTGGCGGTTACATCTTCTCCCGCAGTGAGTTTTACATCTTCCAACAGGAAAACAAAGATATTGTCATTATCTCCGCCTCCCACCTGAACGAGTTTGATGGTGGCGGAACTGATGTCGTTGGATGCGTTCAGTATCACACGGAAGTCATAGTTCTCTTCTGCCGAGGCGGTAAGTGCGTCACTGATGAAAGTAACCTGGTTCTGCCACTTTTCATTGGTTGCCGTGGGGAAGTTGAGTGTGTACGTTGCCCCGTCGATATTGAGTGCCGGGTTGGCAATCGGATTCCAGCCGGGAGCATAATAAAATTCATTGGTGAATGTAACGCTGTGCCACAGGTTGTCTTCGCTGTCTACCGCGCTCCATGTCGGTTCCGGAGTCTCTTCTTGCTCGGGTACTACGGTTCCGTCATCGTTGGCGTGATCTTTCAGTACGATGCTTTCTATTGTCATCACCGTTCCTGCTGCATTACCTCCAAAGTCGAAGACGAGGTTCAGGTTGGCGATGTCAAGCCCCGGCATATTGCTTTTCCAGAAACAGACCGGTTCGTTGGCAACCAATGGTGTTTTGCCTTCGAAATAGTAGATTTTATCTTCTGTGGCATCAACCAGCTTCACCGTCACATTCGGATGGTCGATTGTAGAAGTCAGGATGACGGAGAAATCGTAATTCTTTCCGGCATCGGTTGCGATGTTCGTCTTTATCGGCATTTGTGCCTGCCAGGTCTCGCTGGTTGCTTCGGGCAGTGTTACTGTGTATGTACCGTTAACCAGTGAATAGGCCGGGTCCGCAATCTGACTCCATCCTGGTGCATACCAGAATGTCGGCTCACTGATTGTGGCAGTCCGCCATATATTGAAATTGCTTTCCGGGTCGAAACCTCCGAAGCCCGTCATGATGGTTTTGTCGATATGGAAGTTTCTGGTGATTGCTCTGTCGCTTACTCCATTCGAGTTGGCTATTTTCACTTCTACACTATAATCACCGGCCTTACGGTAAAATTTCGTCATGTTGAATGAAGATGAATAGTTTTTGCCGTCAATAATCCATACCGGCATCACTCCCTTTTGTCCCTGAAAAGAGAAAGTCACATAATTGGTTTCCTGATTCACGTCGATACGGATACAGTCTTCGTAGTCCGATACCACCGGAATGCCGGCTTCGTTGGGTGATGTGAAGCTTTCGGGCGAGCAGGCCGTGATGTTAAGAATAAGGGTGAGCATCAGCAATGCTCCGCTGATTTGTTTATATATCTTTTTCATAATTCCTCTTTTTAAGTACATTAATAATTGTTCTGAACTAAGGTACCTTTGGCTGCGTCGATTTCTTTCTGTGGGATAGGCAGATATTTCTTGCTTGACGACCAGGTGTTTGTACGATAACCATACGCATCGGGAACCAGTACACTGGCAGCTTTGCCTGTACGGATCAAATCCCAGTAACGTTTGCCTTCGCCCACGAATTCAAGGTGGCGTTCCTCGATGATGTTGTCGAGTGTAGGTTCTATTTCGGTCACCAGTCCGGCACGTTTGTGCACGAGGTTCAGATACTTCTTGGCATCACCCTGACCGGCGCCGCGTGTGATCAGTTCGGCAGCATTGAGCAGTGTTTCCGAGTAACGGTAAATGCGTAGATTATTGTTCCAGTTCAGCTCCGAACTTGACTTCTGGTCTTTGTTGTTGCCGGTAATGGCAGCATATTTTTCAAGGAAGAAGCCGGTGTCCTGATAGCGTGTGGTGTATGATAGTTTATCGTCCGGGTGTTCCGCATTGTGAGCGTCGAGCACGGCTTGTGCATTCCAGCAAGTGGCGTTGCGGCGGTCGTCATTATTGGAATAGCGCTCATAGGTTTCTTTGCGTACCGGGCAGAATCCCCAGCCACGGTCGTGATTGTCTGTTCCATTGGGCCAGATATATGGACTGATGAGTGTCGGCAGGGCAGTTCCTCCGGCTACGAGCGGACTTCCCCAGTCGCGTACGGCATTATCGTCTTTGTAATTGATCTCGAAAATGGATTCGATACTCCATTCACCGGTTTCCTTGAAAATATCGGTGTAGTCTGTCATCAGGTCATATTGAGGGCTGCTGATGATTTCTTCCATGTATTTTAAAGCGGTGGAATAGCGTGAATCGTCATTCTGATACATCACGATTTCGGCATAAAGCATATATACCATTGCTAAGGTTACACGACCGTAGTTTTCGGAATCTTCTCTCATCGGGAGTACGTTGAGCTGAATTACTTCTTCAAGGCTGGTGACCATCTTCTCATATAGCTGGTCGGCGGTCAGTTGCTCTGCAACATACGGAGCGGTCAGGTTCTTGTCGAAATAAGGAACATTGCCCCAGAATTTCCACACCCAGTTGTAGTAGAATACGCGCAGGGCGATGACCTGAGCTTCGTAATAAGCGCGATTGGCATCGGTGACATCGGTTGCCCAGTCCAGATAGGTTATTACGTCGTTGCAACGCTTCACACCGCTATATGCACATTTCCACAGACCGTAGATCATATTGGTGGGAATGGCTTCAAAGTTCATCATCAAGTGCCACGGCTGGTTGTCGGTTTTACTGTCCCCACCCACCCAAAGGTCGTCTGCCATGATATCGCTCATCAGATTGACGGGATTATATTCGTCGAATGCCCAGTCCGGCCAGTGCAAAGGGTCATAAGCAGCTACTACGGCTTCTTGAATGTGTTCGTCAGTGGTGAAGTAAGTGTCTATTGTTTCGTCCGTAGGAGATGAAACTTCCAGAAAGGAGTCAGCGCATCCGGTGGTCAGAAGAACGGATGCCATCAGGCTTACTGCTATGTATTTATATTTTTTCATAACGTTTTATGTTTTTAGAATGAAAGGATCAGAAAGAAAGACTTGCGCCGATTGTCCATACTCTGGCTTGCGGATATACACCGTAGTCAATACCAAGTGAAGTTCCGCCGGAAGAGATTTCGGGGTCGAAGCCGTGATATTTGGTGAAAGTAAACAGGTTCTCGGCTGCCACGTAGAAGCGTAGTGAAGAGATGAATACTTTCTGAGTCAGTGCGGCAGGCAGAGTATATCCCAACTGGATATTCTTCAGGCGCAGATAGCTGCCATCGTAGACGTAAAGGTCGGATGACTGCCAGTTTACGTTGTCACCTTGTACGAAGCGGGGGATACGGTTGGAGGTACCTTCACCTGTCCAGCGGTTCAGCATCCATGAAGGCAGGTTGCTGGTGGCGATATCCGTGCGGCGGGTTGCGTCGTAGATATCGTTTCCGGCAGTGCCTTGCCACATCATATTCAGGTCGAAGTTTTTCCAGCTCACACCCAGATTGAAGCCGAATGTCCAGTCGGGCATACCTTTACCTATATCCGTACGGTCGTTTGCGTCAATGATTCCGTTGCCGTCTACATCTACGAAGCGGACATCGCCCGGTACAGCTGTCGGTTGCAGTAATTCTCCCTTGTCGTTTTTGTAAGCATTCACTTCGTCTGTGTTCTGGAAGATACCGGCTGTCTTATATCCGTAGAAGAAAGGGAAAGGTTTGCCGTTTTCGGCACGGCTGATATCACCCGTTCCCTGGAAGGAGTCCAGGTTTTCCCAACCGGATTCGTTACCATATTCTATCAGTTTGTTTTTCAGATAACTGGCGTTGGCGCTGACGCGGAAGTTCCAGTCGCTGACGCGGAACTTATAGGCTGCTTCCAGTTCGATACCGCTGTTTTCCATTTTGCCCACATTACCGATAGGTTTAGCTTCACCTACATAGAAAGGGATGTTCATTTCCATCAGCATACCGTTGGTTTTCTTCTTGTAATAGTCTGCCGTAAAGGTCAGGGCATTGTTGAAGAAACCAAAGTCCAAACCGAAGTCGAGCTGTTCGGACTCTTCCCATTTCAGGTCGGGATTGGCAAGTCCGCTGGCTTTCACGCCGTTGATTACGTTTTCGGATGAACCGAAGATAGCATTATTGCCGGGAGAAGTCAATACGGTATACTTGAAGTTACCGATATTTTCGTTACCATTCTTACCCCATGAAAGGCGGATTTTAGTGGTAGTCAGCCAGTTCGGTCGTTTGTTCATGAACTTTTCGTTGGTGAGGTTCCATCCCAAAGAGAAGGAGGGGAATACGGCATAGTGATTGTTGGGGCCGAAGCGGGAAGAACCGTCACGACGTACAGTCACCTGCAACATATAGCGTTCGTCATAATTGTAGCTTGCACGTGCGAAGATTGAAGCCAGTGTGGCGTCTACCGAAGGAGCACCTGCGGCGTCACGGTCTGCATTGGCTGCCAGTCCGGTACTTGCGTCGATATAAGGACGGCTGTAATTGGTGATGTTATTGCGTGAGCCGTACAGATAGGAGCCTGAACTCTTTTTGGCGGATTGACCCAGCAATACGGAGAAAGAGTGCTTGTCGATGCTCTTGTCATACATCAACACGTTTTCCAACTGCCATACAGTTCCGTCTTCTTTTCTTGAATAGGCGGAAGACTGGGTAGAAGATTCACCGCTTCGCAGATAATAAAGAGGTCTGTAACCATCGTATCCCCAGAAAGAGAGGTCGGCACCATAGGAAGTCTTGAATTTCAGGTTGTCCCATAATTGCAATTCTGCAGAGAAGTTAGCTACGAATTTATGGCTCCAGTGTTTGTCGCCCGGCAAAGAAAGTTTGGCAATCGGGTTGGACATTTCACCGAATTCGCCCGGGATGCTGAAAAGTTTTCCGTTGCGTGGGTCATATACAGGCGTGTACTCTGCCGTTGTGCCGTATTTGTCGAACTGGGCTTTTATCGCTTCTTCAGTTTCGTCGTACACGTTCAGTATGGGAGACAGGGCGAGTGCCGATCCCAGTGGTGTACCCCAGGTGGAGTTATCATCAAAACTCGTACTTTTAATGCGGGCATAAGAGAGGTTGGAAGTCACCTTCAGGCTGTTTAGCCAGTTACGTTCTTTCGATTCGTCGAAAAGGGTGTACTGTGTATTGCTGCGCAGTGTCAGACGTTCGTAGTTGGAACGGTCGAAGTTACCTCCCACGATACCGTCTTGTGTGTAGAAGCCCAGAGAAAAGAGGTAGTTTACTTTTTCGCTCGCACCGCTCACGCTCACCTGGTGATTCATCATCGGAGCATTGTTGTTGAATACTTCGTCTTGCCAGTTAGTTCCTTGACCGTAAGAGTATGGGTCGCTGAATTTGGGGGCGATGCCTGCATTGATCGCTCCTTCATTGATCATGAGTGCATATTCCGAAGCATTCAGTACGTCCCGTTTTTTCCAGGCACTCTGCCAGCCGTACGAAAAGTCGTAAGTCACCTTCGTTTTGCCGATCTTGCCGGTTTTGGTGGTAACAAGGATAACACCGTTGGCGGCACGTGCACCGTAGACAGCTCCGGAAGCGGCGTCTTTCAATACTTCGATAGAAGCGATATCATTCGGATTCAGATAGTCCAGCCCACCTTCAAGCGGCATACCGTCTACAATGTAAAGAGGATCGGCGGCCCCGTTCTCGGTACGAATGGTACCTACACCACGTACGCGGATTTGTGCGGCGGCACCCGGCTGGCCGGAAGAGGACGTAACGGTAACCCCGGAAGCTAAACCTTTCAGAGCGTTGTCCATACGTACCGGAGCTGTGGAAGCCAGATCATCAGCGGATACTTTGGCGATAGAGGCTGTCACAACGCTTTTCTTCTGGACGCCATAACCCACTACTACCACTTCGTCCAATGTCTCGGAGTCTTCCTGAAGGACAATTTTAATATCTTTATGCCCTTTTACCGCAATTTCCTGCGACTTGAATCCTATATAAGAGATGGAAAGAATTGCGTCGGCGGGTGCCGATAATGTGAAAGTACCGTTGAAATCGGTGATTGTACCTGTGGAGGTGTTTCCTTTCACAACCACATTTACTCCGGGCAGAGGTTCGTTGTCCGTACCACTTACCACCGTACCTTTTATCTGTATATTCTGTGCATATACAGCAGCTAAGGTGAAGCTTAATAGAAATAAAACTGATAATAACTTTTTCATGAGTTTTACTAAATTAAGATTAACTATACTCGTTTTTCTGTTCGCAACTGAACGGTGCAAACATAAGGCTAAATGGTATATGGCTTGATAAATTATGTTATTCATAAATACGTCAAACCGGGAAAAAAAATACGCTATCAATACGTCAATTTGTGGTAACGTGTTGATAATCAAATTTAAAGAGGTACGCTTGTTTGATACGTCACAACGACAGATTCAGAAAAATAATCAGTTTTCGAATATGTCGGGGCGACTATTTGTGTCAGAGGTAGTTGCTTAAATAATCTGTCAAACTGTCTTCCCGTTCCAGACCGAACTTCTTGCGCAGACGATATCGGATCGTCTCTACTCCCCGGACGGAGATATTCAGAAGCGGTGCTATCTCTTTGGTAGAAAGGTTCATTTTCAGATAGGCGCACATCATGCGTTCGTTGTTGGAGAGATCGGGGTGTTTGGCATGAAGCCTCTTCATGAAATTATTATGGATCAGGTCGAACTGGTCTTCGATTCGCTTTAATACCTCGTCACTCTGGATGTTGGAATCAATTTTACTGTTGATCAGTATGAGCTGCTGTTTGCTTTCACGGGAGCCTTCGCCTTTCAACATGGCGGATACTTTGGCTATTTCTGACTTAATCTCGGTCAGCATCTCGTTCTTGCGTACGAAGTTTATCATCAGGTTGGCCATTTCCTGACTTTTGTGTTGCAGGTCATGCTCCAGCTTTTCTTTTTCCAGTTGCATGATCTGTTTTTCGTTCCGGGCTTTTTCTTCTTCGTATTCCTTTTCCATCTCAAACAGTTCTTTGTCTTTTTCTACAATGGCCTGTTGCTTTTTACGCTTCACACGCATATCGTCCCATCGATAAACACCCCACATACCGAAGAGAGCCAGAACGATGTAGCAGATGTAAGCCATTACGCTGCGATACCATGGCGGGAGTATGCGGAATGATATTTCATCGGAAGAGGAAGTACCATCGGGGAAAAGGGCTTTGATTTCAAATATATATTCGCCTTCGGGCAGATTACTGTATTCCTTGGTGCGTGCAACGGTGAAGTCCGACCATTCTCCTTTGTTCAGACGATAACGGAAATGGGTGTCGTCACTCAGAATTAAAGAAGAAAGCTTATATTCGAAACGGATGGAATTCAGTGCATAGTCGATAGACAGTGCAGGTTTTCGCTTCAGGAAATTGGCCGTATACACCAGTGAGTCTTTGGGATAAGACAGATACATATTCTTTATATATAAGGAGTGACTGCGGTCTTGTTGCTCTCTGACAGCAGGAATGCTGAAAAGGGCGAAACCGTCTTCGTTAGGAATAACCAGCAATGAATCGGACAGGGGAATGATGGCCTCGAAGTTGAGCACCGACTCTATCTTGGGTTGTCGGATAGGATTGATGCTGGTATTAGCCCCTTTCTTATAAGTTCCCAGATTGGCGATACATATTTCATAAGGGCTTAAGCTGATGAGATGGTCATTATATTCCAACAGACGTGAATAGGTTGCCGTACCGTTCAGAAGATTGTTCATATCCGGGTAGAGTTCCATGATATCTTTATGGATGTTGTGTTTATAGATACCGGACGGTGTGGCAAAGTAGATACGACCTTTAATTTTTGCGGGGTATATATGATTTTTTGAAGGAAAACCGTCTTTGGTATCATAATCTTTCACGCTGGTGACCTTCGTCAGATTTTCGGATAACTTGATACGGGTGATATGGTCTGCGTTATACATCCAGATAGTTCTTGCATCCTCTTGTTCGAAGAGACGGCTGGAATCGTTCAATCCTTCGATTTTGCAGACGACACGCCACTCTCCATCTGTTTTTTCTACCAGATAAATGCCGTTATATACACCAACGTACATCAGGCCTTTACGATCCATGACCTGCTGACAGCACCATGCGCCGGTGATGTCCGTCACTCGTTTCATACTGTTGTCCTGAATCAGGAAAATTCCCCGGTCGTGCAGGCAGAAAAGTTCGTCTTCTATATGGCAGAGGTTCCAGACCTGGCCGCTTGACTGCGGAACGGGACGGATATCGGGCAGGTTACCGTCCGATTGCACCGGATAGGAAGTGTAGTATAAACCACGGTTAGTACCTAAATAAAGAGAACCGTCTTTTACTGCTGCCGTATATCCCGCTCCATAAGAGTAGGGGTATGAATATAGATTCGTAAAGGGAGAAGTGAGGCAGACATAGTCAATGCCGCTATCCAGTCCTGCCCAAAGATTGCCGAAAGTATCAAAAGCAACGGAAAGAACTGTGTTATTGTGAAGTCCGTTATTCTCATTGAAATATTTGAGCTTCATGGTTTTGCAGTCAATCAGCATCAGGCCTTTATGAATAGTACCCAATGCAATCTGGTCATTTTTTGCCGCCACGCAGAATACTTCATTTTCGCGCATGAAGTTTTCGGCGCCGGTAACGAATGGTTCCATTGTGCGTCCGTCACAATAAAACAATCCATTATAGGCAGTTACCACAAGTACGCCGCTTTTATAAGGTATAATGCCGCGAATGCGTTTTGATGCCAGGTCTTCCGCACCCTGTAACGGGAAAGGGGTATTGCCGACCAGTACCCATACTCCCCGGTCGGTTCCGATATACAAGATACCCTTTATCATGCTCGAACAGTCAATTTTGGCATCCATCTCGATGGCGGTATACTTACCATTCAGATATTTCACTATACGGCTGTCTCCCTGAAAGTACATGATATTATCTGCTTCGTGAATGTTCCATACATTGCCAAGATAGCGGCAATCATCTTTCAGCGTATCCGACATACAGTAATATTTTAAACTGCCGTCCCTGCCCGGTTCATAATAGCCGAACTCATTGATTCCTCCTGCATAAATCCGGTTATGAGCGGTGGATACCAAAACAGAGCGCACATCTGAAGTATTGTTCAGCGGGAAAACGTTCCACATATTGCCGTCGAATTGCAACATACCGTTTTTATTGGCAAAAAATACCCATTTATCATCGTAAGGTGCTATCTCCCATGTCTGAGCGCCTTTGCCATAGAGGTTCTTATCGAAGTTGATAATGAAACTGTTCCAATTGGCGAAGGTTTCAATAAAAGGTAAAAAGGAAAATAAGAGAAACAGATTGCGTATCAGGTGTTTTTTCATACGTATTAATCATTTTATTCTACAAAAATAATGTTTATTTTCAATGTAGCCTCTTAATGCTGATTTTTATGTGCCGATTTTTAATAATCCGTTCAACAATGTTTGGGTGAAATCTGTTGCTTTTCATTATCTTTGTCTTTCATAAAAACAATAATTAAAAAAAGTATGAGTATCGAATTAGGAAAATTCAACCAGCTCGAAGTGGTAAAGGAAGTCGATTTCGGTTTATATCTCGACGGAGGGGATGAAGGTGAAATCCTGTTGCCTACCCGTTATGTGCCCGAAGACTGTAAGGTAGGGGATATGTTGAATGTATTTCTTTATCTGGATATTGACGAAAGACTGATTGCCACTACACTGACTCCGTTGGTGCAGGTAGGGCAGTTCGCCTGTCTCGAAGTCTCTTGGGTGAACCAGTTCGGGGCATTCCTCAACTGGGGATTGATGAAAGACTTATTTGTACCCTTCAGTGAGCAGAAGATGAAAATGCAGGTGGGAAGATCCTACGTGGTCCATGCTCATGTGGATGAGGAAAGTTATCGTATTGTAGCTTCGGCGAAGGTAGAACGCTACCTGTCGAAAGATATGCCCGATTATGCTCCGGGTGCGGAAGTGGATATCCTGATCTGGCAGAAGACGGACTTGGGTTTCAAAGCGATTATAGACAATAAGTATAGCGGGTTGCTGTATGAAAATGAAATATTCCGTGCATTGGAGACCGGTATGCAGATGAAGGCGTTTGTGAAACAGGTACGCGAAGATGGTAAGGTGGACCTGATACTTCAGAAACCGGGATTTGAGAAAGTCGATGATTTCTCGAAGACACTGTTGGAGTATATTCGGGAACATGGCGGACGGATCAATCTGAACGATAAAAGTCCTGCGGAAGATATTTACGATACCTTTGGTGTCAGCAAGAAAACTTTTAAGAAAGGTGTAGGTGACTTGTATAAGAAACGATTGATTTCTTTGCATGAGAACGGCATCACTTTGGCAGAATCCTAAACAGAATAGGGAAATCCCTATGCAGGAATAGAGAGAATCATTGGGGTGGGGAGTTTTCTCACCCTATTTTTGTGATATCAGTTAAAGATAATAATTTTAAAAACAGATAAGCTATGCGTAAGATAATAATAAGTTTCTGTATTTTGCTCGCTGCCCTTTCTTTAAAAGCGCAGCCTGTCAGCGGAATCCGGATTGATGGCGGAGATACTCCGATTCTTGTTTATTTTGGCGGAAGGCAGATGTGTTATCCTACTACTACTTGTTTCGTTGCCAATCTGAAACCGGGAAATTATACCATTGAAGTGTACGCTTCCCGCCCGACTCGCCCGGGAGAACGTGTATGGAAAGGAGAACGGTTATATAATGACCGCGTTTACTTTAACGGAAACGAAGTAAAAGATATTATTGTAGAAGAACGTGGAGATATCCGTCCGGGCAGACCCGGAAGACCGGGAAACGGTCAGGGTGGACACCGTCCGGACTATGACCGTTACGACAGAGTGATGAATGACCAGCTTTTTAAGAAGTTCTTTGATAGTGTGAAGAATGAGCCTTTTGAAAAAGATCGTATGGGATTGATTACGACTGCATTGGCGAACTCTGATTTTACATCGGAGCAGTGTCTCCAACTGGTGAAGTTCTATACCTTTGATAATGAACGGCTGAAGATTATGAAAATGATGTATCCTAATATTGTAGATAAAGAGGCTTTCTTTACAGTGATCAATACTCTTACATTCTCCAGTAACAAGACCAAAATGAACGATTTTATCAAGGAATACGAAGGACGCTGATCATACATTAGTTCACTAAAAACGATACGGTTATGAAAAATATACATATAATCCTGTTTTTCACGTTGTGGGTAATACTCGGTAGCTGTTCTACTTATTACGTATCCAACAAGCAAGTGATGGAAGTTCAGCAGGGAATGTCCCGGCAGAATGTAGAAAAAATCTTGGGCAAACCGGATTACAGACGTTTTGACGGAGATGGCGAGGAATGGGAATTTCACCGGATTTCTTCAGTGCTTTACGGCAACTCGATCAAGATTATTGTATATTTTGCAGATGGAAGAGTTACGAGTATGGATACTTTTAATGGTGATGAGATACTTCTTCCGGCTCCGGTTGTGATGCCTCCTTCCGTCGTTGTAACCAATACGGCTCCGGTTCGTCCGCCACACTATGAAGAAAGTCCCCGTCGCAGAACACTTATGATGCATGATGAATTTGATCGTTTTCTTAGTGATTTCCGGATGGTGATTATGTCTGATGATCAGATTAAATATATAGATGATGTTTTGTTGGATTGCAATTTTACTTCTGCCCAGTGCGGAAAGATCATTGATCAGATAAGTGGTTCGGATGCTCAGATGACTGTGATGAAACGTATGTATCCGCAGATAGTGGATAAAGAATATTTTGCTCCGGTGGTCAATAAGCTCTTTTCGTCTTTTGACCGTGACAAGATGAAGGAATATATCCAGGCTTACCACGGTGACCAACGACCGGGAGACGTAGGATATGTACGCCCCAGAGCTATGAGTTCAGCCGATTTTGACCGTTTCTTCAATGAATATAGAGGTAAATCTTTTGAGTCTGACCGTACCAGGATGCTGGATGAAGTTGTACCCCCTTCGGGATTCACTTGTGCCCAATGCCGTAAATTGGTGGATATGTGTACTTTTCAGACAGATAAAAAGAATATGATAAAGAAACTTTATCCGAAAATCGCAGATAAGAAGAACTTCTCCATACTGACAGATGTTTTCACTTTTGAGATGGACAAGAGAGAGATGAGGGAGTTTGCGGAATCTTACGATAGCGGACGTAACTAAAAAAGAATGAAACCATGAAAAGAATTCTATTTATATTGTTAGTCGTGACTGCCAGTACTACTGTAATGGCGAGAATGAGTACCAGCAAGGTACGTAAGGAGACACGTTTCCTTACTGATAAGATGGCATACGAACTGGACCTGAATAATCCCCAATATAATGATGTGTATGAGATTAACTATGATTTCATTTATTCGCTTCGTAATATTATGGATTATGTAGTACGGGGTGATGAGTGGGCATTGGATGATTACTATGAAGCGCTGGATATTCGTAACGATGATCTTCGTTGGGTGTTGAGCGATGCGCAATACCGCAGATTCCTGGGAGCTGAGTATTTTTATCGTCCGATTTATGTCACCGGAGGAAGATGGAATTTCCGGATTTATATCAATTATCCGAATCGTAGTTTATTCTATTTTGGTGTACCTTATCATTACCGGACTTACAGTGGCGCACACTATCGTCCTCATATCCATCATGTAAGTTTCTATCGGGGAAGATATAATAATTTTGTGCACTATCCTACGCCATATCGGGTAAGAGACCAGCGGGTGTTCCATTCTTATCGTCGTTCAGATTTCGGTTCTGTACGTTTTCGTCCGAACACTTCTGTTCGTCCGCATAATGCACCTACCCGACCAGGTACTTCGGGACGTCCGGGAACAACGTCACGACCTAATACATCGGGACGTCCGGGAAATACTTCCCGTCCTCGTCCTGAAACGGACCATAGACCGTCCACTTCAGGCAGACCATCTACATCGGGCAGGCCGTCCACTTCCGGAAGACCTTCCAACTCTGAAAGACCTTCGGTCAATGAACGACCGTCTACTCCAGGCAGACCGTCCACTCCAAGCAGACCATCTACTCCGTCCAGAGATGATAAACCGAATAAGGAAGTTACTCCGGGCAGAGATCACAACAGAGGTGAAGGAGATCGTCATTCGGGAAGTCGTCCGGGAACGAGCACAAGTACTCCGAACTCAAATCGTCGTCCTGAAACGAATTCAGGGTCTTCGAATTCCAGTCGCCGTCCGACAAGTAGTGGTACGAGCACAAACCGTAGCAGCAGTTCCAGTAGAGGGAACGTATCCAGCAGATCAACAGAAAGAAGCTCATCTTCAGAAAGTTCGAGAAGCAGCAGCAACCGAGGCTCTTCTTCCCGTTCTTCAGAAAGAGGAAGCAGCTCAAGAAGATAAAACCTATTCCTTTATTAATAAATTATTGCTCCTCAGCGGTAGGAGAACTGGACTCCGGCGTTTCGCCGACTAGACTATTCAGGGCGTCGCCCGTAACTTGGATATCGGGGCGGATACTATCCGCCTCGATTTCACTTATTAACCCTTTCTTGGCGAGGCGTCCGGCAATCAATTTATAATAGCCTTCCATATTCTCTTTCAACCGTCCGTTTTCCGCAAAGGAACTGCGGAAGTGTTTAGGCTTCGGGATAATAGAAGCCAGAAAAATACTTTCTTCGGTCGTAAGTTGCGAAGGGCGTTTGTTGAAATAATAGGCAGAGGCTTCCTGAATACCGTAAACCAACGGCCCCCATTCGGCTATGTTCAGATAAACTTCATACATACGTTCTTTAGAAGTCAGCCTTTCTGTCTCTATCAGCCATACAATGAGCGCTTCTTCCAATTTGCGGGCAAAGTTCTTGTTCCGGTTGAGAAATACGTTTTTTACCAGCTGCATGGTAATTGTGCTGCCTCCTCTGGCGAAACGTTCGACTTGCAGGTCGTAAATCAAAGCTTCACGCATCGCATCAGGCAAAAAGCCCTTGTGGTAGAAAAAAGCTCCGTCCTCACTTTGCATGACAGACATCCGCAGCAATGGAGAAATGCTGTCCAAAGGAGTAAAATGTTCCCATGAAGGTCCGACAGGAAATGTTCTGACCGGTACTCCGTTTTCATAGGCGGTATAGACAAACTCTTCACTCATTTTTGAAAGAGATGTTGCACCATATTCTATTATCCGAAAATCTTTTTCTTTCAATTCGGACTCAAACTTAAGGCTGTCTAGTTGGGCAAAGTCAATATCTAACAGAAAATGATATGCCAGCTCACCGCTTGTTTTTATACCTTCCAGATTACTGAATAAGCCTTTGGGCAAAGAACTGAATAGTTCGTCGGCCGGAAACCATGATTTATCTGTGGCAGCAGTGAAGTGCCATTGATTTTCATTTTTTTCTGCTCGCAGATAGGGATGAAATTGTATTTGGTTGAATAATACCGTCGTCGTACTGTCCAGTTCTAACGCTTGCTTGCCGATATTCATCTGATACGTGAGTTGTCCGCGATCCAGGTGGATCACTTCGGGAGAAAGTGCTTTGTGAAATACATCAAGTCCGCTTACTTTCGCCTTACCGTCAAGTTGCAGTTGGTTCTCGGCACGATTTTCTTTAGTCATACTATAATATAAGGTATCGAAAGTTACTTCTGCTCCAAAACGGCGGTTGATATACGGTAGTGAAACTTTCTTTTTCTCTGCGGCAAAAAGTTCCGCCTGCAGGGTATGTACCTTTCTGTTCAACTCTCCTGCAGCTTTCCATTGTTGAGTCAGCGTATCTTCTTTTATCTTGATGGTGGACTGAAAGCGGTTGTTTTCGATTGTAAAGGTAGGGATATTGACTGTTACGAAATAGCTGTCTTTCCGTTCGGTTATATTAAGTTGAGTCAGTTGACCGTTTTCGGGGAGGAAACCATATATCAGGTTTAATATCCGGTTGATGCGATGGGCGTAATTGGTTTCTATGACTGCCTCTGTGGTTGCTTCCGGGTGGTGTCCGGAGAATAGAAAATCATAGTTTGCCACACTATCCCGTTTGATAAAAGCGATTGCCAGTCCATTCATGTGGACGTTGCGGACTTCAATATTTCCTTTCAGTAGTTTCCAAAAATTCAGTCTGACATTGACAGATTGTAGTGTAAGAAGGGTATCCCGTTGGTTGGGAACGATGGAAAGTCCCTGTAGGGTAACTTCGTTACATCCCTTCATCTGTAGATTCTGATAATGAATTTGCAGTCCGTATGTTTGTTCGATATGAGTCGTACGCTTGTTAGTTATGCTTTGCAGAAGCATATTGCGGCTCAAATAGATACTGATAAGGCAGATAAACAAGCCTCCTCCGATTGATAGAAGAAGAATACTTTTTTTGCTGTTCTTTTTCATCTTTTGCCTTTAATAATTTATTGGCTGCAAAGGTAGATAATATTCTGTTCAACAAGATATAAGCAGTCTTTTTTTATTAGTGTGTCCGCTTATGAGCGTACAACTGTTCATTTCCGTACATCTCATTTTTTATTCTTTGTGTTGATTATTAGATGTTTATCGTTTTGGCATACCCCTTGCATTTATAGAGTCGAAGGCGGGCAACAAAAAAGATGAAAAAAAAGTTCGGATAGTTGCAACCATTCCATATAGACGTTCCGTCTAATAAACAGAAGAACAAAAAAGAAAGTTGAACTAATAAAAAATATACAATTATGAAAACTACAGTATTATTCAGAATGATGGTTTTAGTGGCAATGGTAGTTGCCGGTATCGCTAATACAGAGTTGAAAGCACAGGACAATAATTTCATTACTAATGAAGAGAAAGTAGATGATCTTGTTGTTTCGAAGGTGATTTACAGACTGGATGGTTCTCTCTATCGTCACATGAAATATGATTTTACTTATGATGACCAAAAGAGAGTAGCAGCTAAAGAAGCTTTCAAGTGGGATTCATCCACTGAAAAATGGATTCCGTATTTCAAGATCGATTATACTTATTCTTCTAATGAAATCACATTGGTATATGCACGTTGGAATAATTCTCACAGAGCGTATGATGATTCTGTAGAAAAGAGTGTTTATGAACTGAATGATGCTAATATGCCGATCGCATATATGAACTACAAGTGGAATGACTATAAATGGATTGAAGAATCAGCCGGCAACTGGGCTATGAATATACAGACTCCGGCAACAGATGAAGCAGACTTGCTGCTTGCCGGAAGATAACAATACCGGGGATTGTGAAATTCTCTTTCTCTCTTAAGGTTTTAACAAACGAAAACGGTGGATTACCCAAACGAGGAAATCCGCCGTTTTTTATTGTATCTGTCTGAAAGCGATGCTGTTTACTAGGTTATTCTATTTAATGAGCGGCAGATATTCTCCATATCCTTCTTCTTTCATTTTTTCTTTCGGGATAAAACGCAGCGAAGCACTATTGATACAATACCGCAATCCGCCTTTGTCCTTTGGTCCGTCTGTAAATATATGTCCTAAATGCGCATCTCCTGTCTTGCTGCGTACTTCTGTCCGTATCATTCCGTGAGTAGTATCTTTCTTCTCTTCGATCAGCTCCTTCTGAATCGGTTTGGAGAAACTGGGCCATCCACAACCGGAATCAAATTTGTCTGTGGAAACAAACAACGGTTCTCCGGTAGTGATATCTACATAAATGCCGGGGCGGTGTTCATTCCAGAACTCATTATGGAAAGCCGGCTCTGTGGCATTTTTCTGAGTCACTGCATACTGTTCGGCAGATAATTTCTTACGGAGAGTGGCATCATCCGGTTTTTGATAAGTTGGAGCCTTGGGAGCATTCGCTTTTCGTGCCATTTCAAATAAAGCCGGATTGATATGGCAATATCCGCCCGGATTCTTATCCAGATAATCCTGGTGATAGACTTCTGCCGGATAAAAGTTTGTCAACGGCTCCACTTCAACGGCAATCGGTTTGTTGTATTGAGTGGCTAATGCCTGAATCGCCTGATTGATGGCGGGGAGATCGGCTTTATTGATATAATATATACCGGTCCTGTACTGTGTACCCCGATCGTTCCCCTGTCGGTTGAGGCTGGTCGGATCGACTGTCTGAAAATAGAGGCTGAGCAATAAACTCAGATTTACTTCTTCCGGATCATAAACAACCTTCACTGTTTCGGCAGCATTTGTCTTGCCCGAACACACCTGTTCATAACTGGGATTGGCAACGGTGCTGTTGGCATATCCCACCTGAGTACTTTCTACTCCTCTGATTTGTTTCAGGAAGTGTTCGGTTCCCCAAAAACATCCTCCTGCAAAATAAATTTCCGCTTGACTTTTCATTGGTTTGGCAATTCCTAAAAATGCATTACTAATTGTTAGAATCACTGCGATGATTAAATGTTTCATAACTGTTGGTTCTTTCTATAGTAACGGATGAAACGGCGGATATGTTTTAGAAATCTCTTACATAAATAACAAGCGCTTTTTTATCAGTTCAACAATTTGAGTGCGTAGTTTACTTGGTTGAATCGGTTTGGAAGTATATGCGTCGAACCCACTATTGAGGATACGTTGTTCATCTTCTGCATAGGCGAATGCGGTAATTGCTATGACTGGAGTGTCGGGAGATATCTCCCGTATCTTTTGAGTAGCCTCATAACCGTTCATTTTAGGCATATTAATGTCCATTAATACAATGTGCGGATTGTATTCCTTAAATAATTGTACGGTTTCTTCTCCATCCCAGGCATGAATCAATTGATATTCTTTCTTAAGTACGGATTCAAATAATTTGTAATTACTTTCATTGTCCTCTGCGATCAGTACGATAAGCTTTTCTTTGCGGTCTACATATCGATAGCTTTCGTATGCTTTAGTGTTTTGAGATACTTTACTGGTAGGGGTATAGGGTAGTGTGAACCAGAATGTAGTGCCTTCTTCCACTTTGGAGGTTACACCGATTTTCCCACCCAGATTCTCTACAATAGTCTGGCAGATAGATAAGCCCAGTCCTGTACCTTGTGCGAAGTTGTTGAGCTTGACAAAACGTCCGAATATATTGCTTATCTGATCCTCTGATATTCCATGTCCTGTATCTGTCACGTAAAAATGCAGAAAGTCATCATCCTGTAGATAATATCCGAATTCGATACTCCCTTTCTCTGTGAATTTCATCGAGTTATTAATCATATTGCTGACTACCTGCGTCAGACGATTCTTGTCTGTACTGATGCAACATTCAGGCATACTTTGGTTGTATATTATCTGAACGTTGTTATTCTTATTGCGTAATTTGGCAGAGTCCTCTAAGTTGATGAATAATTCATTGACATCTACATCGCTATAGATGAACTCCAATGTACCTGCTTCAATTTTGGAGAGATCCAGGATATCATTAATGAGTTGAAGAAGTAAATTGTTATTGTCTTCGATGATATGTACATATTCTTGTTTTTCTTCTTCATCTTCTTCGTTTGTTGAGGCGAGGATACCGGAAAAACCGACGATGGCATTGAGCGGAGTACGAATTTCATGGCTCATATTGGCAAGGAATGCGGATTTTAATTTGTTGGACTCCTCTGCTTTTTCTTTAGCTTTTAACAAAGCTTCCTCCATTTCTTTTCTTTGGGTGATGACCAGAGAGGACCCTACCAAAGTTTTAGGTTTGCCGTTTTCATCTCTGTCATCTACCGTAGCCTGAACTTCAACCCATTCATAATGCATTGAGTTGTTTTTTTTGGAGACAATGCGGAATTCTTCTTTAATTTTGGAAATTTCGCCATTGATCAGTCTCCGATAGGAGATTTCTACCCGTTCTTTATCTTCTTTGCAAATGTTGGAGAAATAAGAGGAGTCAGGGACGGATAACTGTTGTTCATTGACTAACCCTTGCTCCTGAATGATTTCGGCAGGACGGTTGACATCGCACAGAATCATGTTTTTCTCCAGATCCCATTTCCAAGGAGTAATATCTGCTACATCAAGTGCAGCAGATAATTTATGGTTGACAGAATGTAACATTTGCTGAGTTAATACTAGTTCGGTATTGTCTACGCAAAAGACATCAATAAAGCCTTTTTGTTTGGAATGCGTTACGATAACAGTCAGATAGGTTTGAGTTTCTTCAATGTAATATTGAAAACTAAGTTCTTTCTTATTACTTAGCGAATTATATAGATTGATGAGTTGTAGGTTGTCAGACTCACTAAGCTCACTTTGTTTTTTTCCTATCAGCTGCTCTTTGGTAGCGATGTACTTCTCAAAAAATGGATTAATTTCCCGATATATGAAATCAATGATATGCCCTTCTTCATCATAAACCAATTCTTCTTTCGCATATAAAATAGGCATATTCTCTATCAGACTGCTATAATTCATCATTGCATTCAGGCGTCTGCCTCGCTCTGCGGCAATCTTCTTTATCCATATCAGATATAAGATGCACAAAAACATAATGAAGCAAACAATCAGAATATAATACCAATTTTGTTGGAAAAAAGTAGGGGGCTTCATGCTGAAGGTGGTATCCGATGGACATAGCTTTATGTCTAGTCCGGCATCTTTAAAATCTATATAATTAATGAATGGTCCGGGTATGCCCATTTCCACCAGACTGATTCCTCTGGAAGAAGGGTTTTCCAATTTTTCCTTCATTGTCTTTAAGATTGTAGTTTTAATAATATCGTTTGGCCAAAAACGTCCACCGATCAATCCATTTGTTTCTAAAGCATTATTATGTAGTGTGAAAATAGGTGCTTTTGAATAGTTGCTCAATAATCTGGATATATTGGATGTAAGTATTGTGTTGCCTTGCTGTTGCTCTTTCTTGAACCAGGAGAAAAATAAGATACCAGTTTGAGAATCGAATGTTCTTAGAGAGTCAATCAGAGCGTCGTTGGTTATCTCTCCCGCAATTAAATGCTCTAGTTTAATAGCGGAATATTTTGTTTGTATTATCTCATCTACGTTTTGACGGCATTGTGCACTGATACAGCGTTTATCCGACAAAAAAATAAGTCTGTTCATTTGAGGCATAAGCGTTTTCATTAGCTCTATAGTTTCTTCAATGTGAAAAGGAGCGTATAGAATGGTCAGCGGTATGTTGCCTTGATAACCGGTAAGTGGTTTTCTTAAATTTTCAGGGATAAGTATCTTTTTCAAATATATACTATCGGGACCCGTATACCTTTTCTCGGCACACAGAATAACCGGCACATTTTTCCAATATTTTTCAAATTCCTTATTTAGCAATGCCCATGCAGAATTACCTAACAGGATGATTAATTTTGGAGAAGCATTTCCATATCTTTGGAATAAATCCTTTTTGTATTGTTCCAGCGCATCTCTGTCATTGATAGTAAGCATATTCATATGCTCTGTATGTATATCCAGATGATTTTTTTGTGTGCTATACTCTTTGTATATCGGGTCAATAAAGTCATTACTCCACAAAGAGGTTTCTGTATAGGAATTGATGATTAAAATACTGTTATGTGAGAAGGTGTGTTGTGGCTGATTGGCATAGCAAAATGTATGAAATATAGCTAGTGTAAAGGCCGCGAATATATATGTCTTATAAGACCTCGATAGTATCATAATACTTGTTTTGAATGTTTGTTTGTTATTTAAATTTTCGAAAGATAAGACTTATTATTTTATTATCGGTTAAGAAAGTCGAAAAAATGGATAAAGCCTTAAAAATAGAATACTTTCTTGATGTATTCTATCTTTAAGGCTTAAGATTACAGCCGGAAATATGTCTTATTCTATAATTTCTCCTTTATAGAAATCCAGTATTTTAGTACGGAACAGATAATCGTATTTGGCTTGCAGTTTATCCGAAAGTGCTTTGGTCAGGTTTAGTTTCGCTTCATTGTATTCCACAAAGGTAGCTTTACCGTTATTGAACTTTTCGCTCATCAACCGGAAAGACTCTTCGTTGGCTTTCACTGCAACTTCGCTGGAATTATATTTACTTTCTGCAGCTACTGCATTATACCAGGCCTGTTGGATCTCTTTGTAAAGAACCTTCTTGGTGTTATCTAGTTGTAAAGCCAGGTTGGACTGTTGCAAGCGGGCAGTGCGTACCCGGTTGCGGGTACTAAAACGGTTGAAAATGGGAACACTCAGGTTGAAGGAAACGGATTTGCTCAGGTTGTTCTTTAATTGACGGGCGAAACCGGATTCCGATTCACCGTTTAGTGTATAGTAGCTGCTTCCCAATCCTGCACTGAAAGAAAGCTGGGGATAGAATTCACTTTGAGCGATACGAATACTTCTTAAACTACCCTGTAGGCGATATTCTGCTGCCTTAATGCCGGGCTTGTAGCTAATAGCTTGGGTATAAATGTCGTCCGGAGCCGTTAGTGGTTCGAATTTCAGTTCTTCTTTTGGATTCTCAAGGACGAATCCTTCCGGTGTAGGCAGCTCCAATAACTGGCTGAGACTTAATAGTGACAATTTATATGTATTGTCCGCCTGTACGGCTGTCATATCATCCTGTGCCACACGTGCTTGTGCCTCAGCTACTTCCGCCGGTGAAGCTTTACCGACATCATACAGTCCCTTAATACGTTTCAGCTGATCTTTGCTTAACTCAACCTGATTTTGTGCTACCTTGTTCAATTCCAGATTGAAAAGCACTTGCAGATAGGCAGAGGTAACATTGATTGCAATATCCTCTTTGGCTTTATTCAGGTCCTCGATAGCAGCCTGTAAATTGAGCTTGGCAAGCGAATATTGATTGGATAATTGCAGGCCAGTGAAAAGAGGTACATTGGTACTCAAGTTCACTCCCGTACTGGAACTGTTGGTATCACTATATGAGTTATCTTTCGGAGAAGCTGTACGTCCCCAGCTCCACCCCTGGCTGACACCACCGTTTAAGTTCGGCAGACGTGCCCATTTGGCGGTGTTTACACTAATCTTATTTTGTTCGGCTTCATTGGCTGTCTGGCGGATGTCGATGTTATGCTCGATGGCATAGTCGATACATTGCCGTAAAGTCCATGTCTGCGGAGTGGTATCCTGTGCTTGAACAGAACCGATACTGGTTCCGCTCAACAGGATGATTGCCATCATTTTATTGATTACTTTCATTGGATGTCAGTTATTTATCTTTTTTCTCAGCACCGCGTAACTTGGTCTGAGCGGTTACACCTTTTTTTATCTCAATCTTGATACCGTCACTCATTCCGGTAGTCACCTGTGTACGTTCGAACTTCTGTTGTGGTACAGAGTCCGTCATGATATACACAAACGTAGAGTCACCGCTGAACTCAATCGTGCTTTCGGGTACTGCCAGCACTTTGCTGGCACGTTGCAGTACAATCTCTGCATTGGCGGAATAGCCGGAACGAATCTGCACGGTATCCGGAACAGTGATGGCAGCCTTGATTTCAAATTGATTGGCTCCGTTGGTTTCTACTCCTTTCGGTGAAATATATTCAAGAATAGCATCGAAAGTCAGATTTTGCAAAGCTCCGATCGTCAGTTTTATCGGCATTCCCTCATGAATACGGCCCACTTCAGTTTCGTCAATATTACCCCTGAAAATCAGATCGTTCATGTTTGCCACCGTAGCAATGGTAGTACCGTCGTTGAATGTATTACTCATGATTACGGAGTTACCGGCTTTCACTGGTACATCCAGAATTAGTCCGTCAATGGTAGAACGGATCATGGTGCTACTGAATGAAGCACTGTTTTTAGTGATTCCTTCTTTTATAATTTCCAGATTATCTTTGGCAGTCTGATTCTCTTCCCGTGCCTGCTTTACCGCTACTTCTCCTTTTTCGTAATCTTCACGACTGATAAGCTGGTCTTCATATAACTTCTTGATGCGGGTAAAGTCTGTTTCGGCCTGCTTTGCATTGATCTCTGCCAGGCGGACACGACTTTCTGCGGAGTTCAGTTGTCCGAGTTCGGGAATTACTTTGACTTTGGCGATTACTTCCCCCTTTTTTACGCTCTGTCCCGCTTCTTTGAATACCTCGTCTACAATACCGGAGATCTGAGGCTTGATTAAAATTTCATCTCTTGGTTCTACCTTTCCGGTGGCTACTGTAGTCTTTTCAAGGTCTGTGACTTCTGCTGCCAGTGTTTCATATACGATCACTTTAGGCTTGGATTTCTGATAAAGAAATACGAACGTTCCGACAAGGATTATGGCAATAATTACCAATAATGTGATTTTCAGATACTTTTTCATCTTGAATATATATGTTTAATTTTTAATTCTTCATTTAACTCTCAACTCTCCCTTCTCAACTCTCCACTTCTACTCGTCTCTGATCGCTTCAATCGGTTTGATAGTCATCGCACGGTAAGCAGGTGCCAGTCCTGCCAACATACCTAATGCGATCAGCAGGGCGCAGGTTCCGACTGCTAGTCCGAAGCTGACCTGGAAATGGGCATCTCCTCCATCGGAGTTCGCTCCCATCTCAACTAGTTGCAGCACCATGACGGCAAAAGAAATTCCGAACATACCGGCGATGGTTGTCAAAACCATGCTTTCAGATAAGATTTGCTGCAGGATGTCTTTGGGGCGTGCACCGATGGCACGGCGTATGCCGATTTCTGTAGTGCGTTCTTTCACTGTCACCATCATGATATTCGATACACCGATGGCGCCTGCCAGTAAGGTACCCAAACCTACCATCCAGATCAGAATATGGATACCGGTGAATAAGTTGTCCACCATGGAAAACATTGCTTCAGCGTTCAGATACATAAGCGCCTGCTTGTCATTAGGGGCAATGTAGTGTGCTGCCTTGATGATTCCTTCCATCTGGGGTTGTACATCGGATACCTTTACTCCTCGTTTGACGGTGAAGCAGATTACATCAATTTGTCCGCCCAAGTTGTAAGTCTGCTGCATAGTGGTGAATGGGAGGGTGACAGCTTCCGAGGCACGGCCCTGTATGTTCATATCTCCTTCGGAAGAAGACATACCGATGACTTGATAATAGATGCCGTCTACCCGTACATATTTGCCACACGGGTCTTCTCCCGGTTTGAACAGGCTTTCGTAAACACGCTTGCCAATAACGCAGACCTTACGCGCTTCACGGATATCTACGTCGTTGATAAAACGCCCGTATGCCATTTCCTGTGATTCGATATGGAGATAGTCGGGATATAATCCTTTCACACTACAATCGTATTTCTTGTCTCCATAAATAGCGTTGGATCCCCAACGGGCAACGGAAGGGGTGATGACTTCCACATCCTTTACCTGCGAGCGGAGGCGTTCGATGTCGATGGCTTCCAGATCCCACCAGCGTCCTTTACGAAATCCTTTATAGGCTTCTCCCGTTTTTTGGGCGGCAAGGAAGCCGGAGTTGGTGGCGAATCCCTCAAAGTTCTTTTGCATCATATCCTGCAATCCCTGTCCGCCGCCGATAAGCGCCACGAGCATGAAGATTCCCCAGAATACACCGAATGCCGTCAGCAGGCTTCTCGTTTTATTTCTTGTGATGGTGATGAGGATTTCCTCACAAGTATCTATGTCTATTCTCATAATCTTTAATCGGCTCTAAGTGCTTCGATCGGCCGGATGCTGACTGCCTTGCGGGCAGGGAACAATCCGGCTAATGTTCCGGCTATTACTAATGTGAGTGTAGCTTGGATGGCAATTCCTATGTCAACCGTTGGATTCAGGAATACCGTTTCGGACCATATACCGTTATCCATAGTCTGGTTTCCGAAAGCATTGTTCATCCATTCGGTGGCTCCGATACCTGCAACCATACCTATATATCCGAATATGGTGGTAATCGTGACGCTCTCTACGATAATCAGCCAAAGGATAGAAAGCGGTTTGGCTCCGAGCGCTTTGCGGATGCCAAATTCTCGGGTACGCTCTTTAACGGTAATCAGCATAATGTTCGAAACTCCGACAATTCCGCTTAATAAGGTGAAAATACCAATCACCCAAATGGCAATACGAAGCATTGCCGATCCTTGCTGTTGCTGCAGATAGTTGGTGAAGCGATTCCATATCCAGATGGCGCTATGGTCGGTCGGGTCAAAACGCTGGTTGGCGCCGATCACTTTACGGTAGTGGGCTTCGAATTCCTCGTTAGACTCTATTGTTTCCAAATTCTTGGTGGTCATGATGAGGTTATTCAGCTTGTCTCCTTTATTATAAATCGTTTGCAGGGTTGTGAATGGAAGATAAGCGTCGCTGTCTCCGCTGTCACCTTTGTCATTGTACAGTCCTACTACCTGATAGACAACATTGCCCGCATTCACGAATTGTCCGATGGGATCGGTATGTGTTTTGTCGAACAGGATTTCGGCAGTCTTTTTGTGGAGTACAATTACTTTCCGTCGTTCTTTAATATCGATTTCGTTAATGAAACGTCCCTTGAAAAGTTTTACTACTTCCACTTCCGTATGGTTGGGATATACTCCGGAAAGATTCAGGTTGACATATTCCGGTCCGAAGCTAAGGTTCACACCTCCCTGATATACGGTTGCTCCGGCCTTGATGACATGATCCGGAAAATTCTTATTGGTCGTGTTCAAGTCCTTGTTATCCAGTCGTATCCGCCTTCCTTCCTTCAGACCGTCGTATGATTTACTGGTCCATCCCGGAAAAATCTTGATGGAGTTCATGGCCCGTTCCGAAGCCGACTGTTCGAACGCGTGAATCAGCCCGTTGCCGGCTCCCAGCAGGACGATGAGCATAAATATTCCCCATGCGACGGCAAATCCGGTGAGAAAAGTTCTCAACTTATTGCGTTTGATGGTACTATATATTTCTTGCCAAATATCAATCATATTTTAAGTAATAAGTTATAAGTAATAGGTAATAAGTATTAGGTATTAAGTATTAAGTATTAGGCTGCGCTGTGACTGCATAGAATTAATACCTAATACTTATTACCTATTACTTATTTCATAATTCCGTTTTGGCCGAATGGAGAGGCGTCGTGGTCGAGGTTCTCTTCAATCCGTTCGATAATACCATCTTTGATATGGATGATTTTGTCCGTTTGGTTGGCAACACCGCTTTCGTGGGTTACGACGACGATGGTCATTCCCATTCGATGCAAGTCTTTCAATATCTGCATTACTTCTACGGAAGTTTTGCTGTCCAGAGCACCTGTCGGTTCGTCGGCAAGGATGATTTGCGGCTGGGTGATTAATGCGCGGGCGATGGCTACACGTTGTTTCTGACCGCCACTCATCTCATTTGGCATATGGTGTGCCCAGTCTTTCAGTCCTAGTCGGTCGAGATATTCCAGAGCGAGTGCATTCCGCTTTTTGCGGCTCACACCTTGATAGAACAGGGGCAGTGCCACATTTTCTACAGCGTCCTTGAATGATATCAGGTTGAATGACTGAAAGATAAATCCGATCATACGGTTCCGATACTCGGCGGCTTTCGTCTCGCTCAAGTCCTTGATAAGTACGTTGTTCAGATAATAATCCCCCGTATCGTAGTTATCGAGTATTCCTAATATGTTTAGTAAAGTAGATTTGCCCGAACCCGAAGCTCCCATGATGGAAACAAACTCACCTCGCTGAATGTCGAGATTGATGCCCTTGAGTACATGGAGAGGTGCTCCGTTGTTGTAGGTCTTGTTAATGTCTGTTAGTTTTATCACAATTTCCCTTATTAAGTTTCTTTTTTCTTTTAATTTTTCACTATTAGACGCACGAAAGATACGAAAAGTTGCAAACAGAGTGAACTTTTTTGAAAAAACATTTTGTAGACTCAATCTTCTTTACGTAATTTGTGTGCAGTAAACTTTATAATTAACTAACCCTTTTAAATAAAGTATCATGAATTCAAACATGGAGAAACCCTACGTAGTAGGTATTGACATAGGCGGAACAAACACCGTCTTTGGGATTGTAGACGCACGCGGAACTATTATTGCCAGTAGCTCGATTAAAACAGCCGGCTATCCGACTGCTGCAGAATATGCTGACGAAGTATGCAAAAACTTGCTTCCGTTGATTATCGCTAATGGTGGTGTAGATAAGATCAGAGGTATCGGTGTCGGTGCTCCTAATGGTAACTATTATACCGGAACTATTGAATTTGCTCCGAACTTGCCTTGGAAAGGAATTCTTCCGTTGGCTGCTATGTTTGAAGAAAGACTGGGTATTCCTACTGCTTTGACCAATGATGCTAATGCTGCTGCTATCGGTGAGATGACTTACGGTGCTGCCCGTGGTATGAAAGACTTTATCATGATCACTTTGGGTACAGGTGTAGGTAGCGGTATCGTTATCAACGGTCAGATGGTTTATGGCCATGACGGTTTTGCCGGAGAATTGGGCCACGTAATTGCACGTCGTGACGGTCGTGTTTGTGGTTGCGGTCGTAAAGGCTGTCTGGAAACTTACTGTTCGGCTACCGGTGTAGCTCGTACAGCTCGTGAATTCCTGGCTGCTCGTACTGATGCAAGCTTGCTTCGTAATATTCCTGCTGAAAACATCACTTCAAAAGATGTATATGATGCAGCTGTACAAGGTGATAAACTGGCACAGGAAATCTTCGAATTTACAGGTAATATTTTAGGTGAGGCTTTGGCAGACGCTATTGCATTCTCCAGTCCTGAAGCAATTGTATTGTTCGGTGGTTTGGCTAAGTCGGGTGATTATATCATGAAACCGATTCAGAAAGCAATCGATGACAATATACTGAATATCTATAAAGGCAAGACTAAATTGCTTGTTTCCGAACTGAAAGATTCTGATGCTGCTGTACTGGGTGCCAGTGCTTTGGCTTGGGAATTGAAAGATTTGAAAGAATAATATCATTTTTTTATAATAAAGGTAATTGGATCCCCGGGGGCGTTGAGTTTCCGGGGATTTTTTGTATGTGTTGTTTCTCAAAAGTTGTATCTGCAGGAAATAAAACTGGATATTCTGTAGTTTTTGGCGTTGTATTGCGTCTAATGTATAGACGATTAATCAAAATAAGATGAAAAAATTGGAAATAGAGTTTGAGCAAGTTGTGAAGCAATATAAAAACACAATTTACACTGTATGTTTTATGTTCTCTAAAGACTCCCGGGAAGTGAACGATCTTTTTCAGGACGTGTTAGTTAATCTTTGGAAAGGTTTCGATACATTCAAAGGAGAAAGTAATATGGGAACATGGATATGGCGTGTAAGTCTCAATACTTGCATTTCATCAGACAGGAAAAAGAAGATTGTTTCTGTACCTCTGATTATGGGGATTGATCTGTTTGAAGATAGGGACGAAGATACAACACAGATAAAGATGTTGTATAACAGAATTAGTCGCTTGAAACATTTCGATAGGGCGATAGTGCTATTATGGCTTGAGAATTTCAGTTATGAGGAAATTGCGGCTATTGTAGGAATTTCTGTGAAGAATGTTTCCGTTCGCTTATTTAGAATTAAAGAAGAACTAAAAAAAATGTCTAACAACTAGAAAATATATGGGTATGGAAGAATATATAGATACGATTGAACTTAAACAAATGAAAGAACAGATAGCTATTCTTAACAGCAAGTTGGATGCGGAGGTCGTTGTTAATGAGAAGTTGTTACGTAAGGTTATTAAAAATAAGGTGTCGGGAATGAATCGGTATGTAGGGATTATGAATTCATTGGCATTATTACTTATTCCGTTTTTTGTTTGGTCATGTCCTTATTTGGGAATATCATGGTGGTTTTGTAGTGTGTTTTGTTTGTTCCTGTTTATAGCAGTTATGCACGGCTATTTTACGCATAAACGATTACGAACAAATGATTTAATGAGTGAGGATTTACTGGTGGTAGCTCGAAAGTTGATGGAAATAAAATCCCGTTATTCCATTTGGCGTAAATTTAGTATTCCATTTATTATTATACTTTTGTGTTGGCTCTTTATTGAACTGCAATTGGCAGGAAATAGCAATATTATAATTTTTTGTGTTGGTCTTATTTTTTCATTTAGGGAGGGATATAAACAGTATCACATGATGCAGCGCAAATTGGATGAAATTCAGCAGGAGATAGATGAAATTATGAAAGAGTGATCATTTCAGAAAGCAAAGGTTGGAAAATTATTATCAGGACATTTTATGCATTTAGGATTTCAATAAAACTTCTTCAACTCCAATAACTCTATGAATATGCGATAGATTTTGTTTTTAAGATTCTTGATGTGTTTGTGAATGTTCTGTTTAACTATTGTTTTGTTCGTTTTGTTGATGGTGTTTTGTCTTTTTGTTCGGTGGTGTAATTGTTTGTTGGATGATATGATATTTGTAGACTGTTGGGGATATGAGATGAAATAGAAATAAAATCCCTTGGAAATAGATAAAATTGCAATGTATAGCAAGTAAGATGAACTTGGTTTTAAAGAAAGATTCCGTTCCTTTAAAACCAACGCCTCGTTCCTTTAAAACCAAAACCACTTTTTAATCCTTTGAAAACTTGCATATTGCTTTGGTTTTATGCAGAAAAATAGTTGTATATTGCATATTTATAAGTGATTTTATGCAATAATTTGTCTGAAACACAGATTTTTCTCTGTTTATTAATAATGTAAATCTTAAAAATGGGACATTGAATTCCGCTTTCTCTATTGTTGCCAATCGAACAATATAGACTTTTGCGATGATGACACTATCCTGATCACATACTGTCAGTATCCGGTAGGTATGGTAACACTATACCGGCAGAATGGTGACACTATACCAGCAGGTTGGTGTCACTATGTTCAAACGCTCGCTATGACAAAAGTATGGAAGAGAAAGACTTGAAATAAAAAAGAGGAAATCCCGTTACCGGAACTTCCTCTTTTTTATTTCGAATCTCAGAGTTCAGCTTAGTTGTTAACTCTTTTTTCTTTGATTCTAGCTTTCTTACCAGTAAGAGCGCGCAGGTAATACAATTTAGCGCGACGAACTTTACCTACCTTGTTCACTTCGATGCTATCGATAGCCGGTGATTCGATTGGGAAAATTCTTTCTACACCTACAGTACCTGACATTTTACGTACAGTAAAACGTTTCTTGTCTCCGTGACCGGCGATTTTGATAACAACACCACGGTACAACTGTACACGTTCTTTGTTACCCTCGATGATACGATATGCTACTGTTACAGTGTCTCCTGCTTTGAAGCTCGGGTGCTGTTTACCGGTAGCAAATGCTTCTTCTGCAATTTTAATTAAATCCATTGTTGCTATTATTAAATTGTTTTATCGTTACAACGCAACATACCAAGTATCTCTTCTCTTGACAGCGATTGCGCGAAAGCGGTGCAAAGTAACGAATTATTTATCAGATAGCCAAATGTTTTGGAGAAAATGATCGGCTGGGAACTGGTATCGAATGTTTTTAGGGTTACATCAAACAAATGTGGCAATAGATTTGTATCTTTATGATTGGGAATAGGAAAAAAGGCGCTGCCGGGGAATGTGGAGAAGGGTCCACTTCTCTTTTGCAGCAGTCTTTATTGATCATTTTAAACAGTAAAAAATGGGGAATTTAATTTCATTTATGAAAAAGGTAGCCGACGGGCTACGGGAAAGTGGGAATTATGGGACCGCCCATATTTACAGGAGTAGCATGAGTGCAATCCTTGCATTCAATGAAAGCGGGAATCTGCCTTTCCGAAAAGTGACTCCGGAGTTTTTGAAAAGTTTTGAAGCGTATCTGCGTGGAAGAAATTGTAGCTGGAATACGGTTTCTACCTATATGCGTACGCTGAGAGCTGTGTACAATCGGGCAGTAGACCGACGCATTGCACCTTATGTACCGCATCATTTCCGGTATGTCTATACGGGGACACGCGCTGATAAGAAACGTGCATTGGAAAAAGAGGATTTGGAACGTCTTATGAAAGAACTTCCGAAACAGTTGCATTCGGGAAACAGGGAATTGCAGCGTGCCCGTGGATTTTTCTTATTAATGTTTTTACTTCGTGGTATGCCTTTCGTCGATCTTGCTTATCTGAAAAAGCATGATATAGATGGAAATGTGCTTACTTATCGTCGGAGGAAAACGGGCAGAATGCTGACTGTGACTCTTTTGCCGGAAGCGGTAAAATTGATCAAACAGCATATGAATACCGATCCTGCTTCTCCTTATCTCTTTTCGTTGATTTCCAGCAAGGAAGGAACGGAAGAGGCATATAAGGAATACCAGTTGGCATTGCGTAACTTTAATTATCAGCTGATGATTCTGAAACAAGTGCTGGGACTGACCACGGATTTGAGTTCATATACAGCGCGTCACACATGGGCTACGATGGCTTATTATTGTGAGGTGCATCCCGGTGTCATTTCAGAAGCGATGGGACATTCATCTATCACTGTCACAGAGACTTATCTGAAACCTTTCAAGAATAAGAAAATTGATGAAGCGAATGTAATGGTCTTCTCTTCCTTTAGGAAGTCTTTCTCGGTAGGTAATCATTTGAATTAAAGCCTGTTACTTTGTAGGTAACGGGGAGATAATACGCTGCAAAGATGAACATATTTTGGAAAACATGCAAACAAAAAAGATATTTTTTCTGATAAACTACTAAAAAAAGGAAATACACCAAACAAAACTGCGGATTTTTTGTGAAGAACACACCATGCTCTCTTATTATTGCAAAAGATTTCCCTCCCCTCTGCTGCTATTCTAAAGCAGGGGTTAAATATATTTTGATACTCATGTTTTAATCTACCCTTCAGACGCTTCTTCAGAAGTAGCTACAGACTGTTTCCCGTTACCTACAAAGTAACGGGTGGATATTATTTGAACTTAGTGTTTAATAATATATTATTAATGTAATTTTTAAGTAGTTATGAAGAAAAAATTTATTAGAGTGATGTTTTTCGGAGCATTGGCGCTAACCACATTTTCATATGTAGGTTGTAAGGACTACGATGACGATATCGATCGGTTAGAGCAGAAGATAACCGAAAATGCCAACGCTATTGCGGAAATCAACAAGCTGATCGAAGGGGGATCTGTGATCACAAAAGTTGAGAACATTACCGGTGGTGTGGAAGTAACATTGAGCAACGGTAAGAGCTTTACCATTAAAAATGGTGATGCCGGAAAAGATGGTACTCAGTGGACGATTGGTGAAGACGGATACTGGTATCAAGACGGTAAGAAAACAGAGTTCAAGGCTAAAGGTGATAAAGGTGATCAAGGAGAACCGGGCACTCCGGGCGAGCCGGGAACTCCAGGTACTCCGGGTGAACCGGGAGAACCAGGACAGCCGGGTACTCCAGGTAAAGACGGTGATACCTATATTCCGGGTGAAGACGGATTCTGGTACAAGAATGAAGTGAAGCCGGAAAACAAGACTGATAAGACTTGGATTGTCCCAGGAGTTGTTTCTGTTGCTGATATGGGTGACTACTATATTTTCAGTAATCTGAAGAATGAAGCTGGTGAAGCGACTTCTGCTACAGTTTATAAATACTCTGCTACTTTTGTTTCTTCTTTAGTACATGTACCTTCAAATATCAATAAGGATTTAGGAGATGTTGTATTCTTGCCAGTTATTGCTTATGATAACAACTCGAAGAATACGGCTGTGTATGAGTATAATAGTAGTAATCAACCATTGTATCGTACTTTGGTTAATGGATGGGCAGAATATGAATATAAATTGAATCCTGCTAATGTAAATCCTCAATATTATACTGGAATATCGTTTGTTGAACAAACAGCTACAACAACTACCAGAGCTACTGAAGTTGGGTTACCTTTGGCTAAAGTAGTAACTACTACAGACCGTGGCAAATTGATTGTAAAGGCCTCTGCTGGTGATAACGCCAATAACCCAAATGCGTTCAAAATGTATAAAGATGATTCTGAACAAGGTACTGCTTATGATAATCCAGATGGCAAACCGATGAAAGAATCTACTAAATACGGTGAGGCTGGTAAAGTGAATATGCTTGCCTACATGGTTAAGAATACGAATGAACAACTTGGTGAGACTGCAAATATCAATGTAGTATCTGATTATGTTGCTACAAAACGTATGGTAGTTGAACAAGAGGAAACTACTATTGGCTTTGCTGTTGATGCAGATAAATATGCTGATCCTACAGTAAAAGCTCCGGCTCTTCCTTTGTTGTCTGATATGTACAAGAAGGCAGAAACTAAGGTAAACGATTATTTGGCAAGTCTTCCTGTTAATTTGAAATTTTTGTATACTGCTGATCCTTTGGATTTGGAACCATTGCTCACAGGTTTGGCAACAGAATTCCATACTAACACAGGCTTTGACGCAGATGAAAGTCAATATGTATTGACTGATCTTGGTTTTGAAAACGTAACATTCCAATATGAGGCAGTGAGTTATATGGATGCTGAAGTTGATCAGACAAAACGTTATCTGAAATTGGATGGTAGCAAAATTTCTGTAATCGACAAACAATCTGCTTCTATCGGGCGCCAGGCTGTTTTGAAAGTAAAGATGTATGTAGATGGCAAATTTGTTATGAGTAAGTTGATGAAGATTGAGTTTGTAGAACAAGAGCAACAGACTAAAGACTTTGTTAATACAGATTTGAAAGAACAGACGTTGGCTTGTACAGCTTTGTATGGTGGCGGTGCGAAGTTGGCAGCAGCTACTGCATATCAGACTGCTACTGTTGTGGAAGGTCTTAAGATAGACTTCGACCAATACTTTAATGCATTACAAGTAAGCAAGGCTAAATTCGTAGAATATTATGGTGGAGGTAATCCGACTGTAGAAGTAACGAAGGATGGCGTTAAATTTGATGGCTGGAGCTTTGATTCTGAAGAAGCAGGTAAGAATTTGACAATCGATTATTCTAACATCGAAGGATCTGCTATTACTGACAATAACAATGTATACTTCGGATTGAAGAACCAGTTGCGTGCCGGTACTTATGTAATTAAGTTTACTTATTCTACAACGAATACTGCACCTACATATAAAGCATTCACTATTACTGCTACATTGGTAGTGAAAGATCCTGTACATACATGGACTTATAACCCGTCAATGTGGGAAGGAACAGAGTATATGCTTGGTTATGGTCAACCGACTTCAGGAGACTATGGCGCACCGTTCTTGATGAAAGCTACTATCGAAGATGGATTCATGGATTCATGGGATGGTTGTGGTCAATGGGACTTCGAGTTAGTAACTACAGCTCCTGCAAGCGAGATGACTCTTACAACAGATATTGCTACTAATAAGCACGTACTGAATATCTTTGATAAGAAATGGATGGGCAAAAAGATTCGTGTCCGTGCCGTTGAGTATATTGAAACGAAAGACGCAGCGAAAGCTAATCGTAAGATCAATAACATTGTATCAGCAACTAAGACTAGTGAATTTGATATCATGTTCGTTAATCCTGTAGTTTATGCTCAGGTAAATGCAGCTGCAGCTTGGTATTTGGTTGACAAAGCTAATACTACCGTTCTGAAGGAAGGTGCTTATCTGCCTATCTACCGCTTCGTCAAATTGTATGATATAAAGAGAGGTGAAACGAATGGTATGATGTTTGATGGAAGTCAAGAAGAGCCTTGGTTCGAAAGAAATGAGGTTGAGATTGGTAAAGGCCTGTTCAAGATGCATAAAGTAGAAGTTTCTTATAAACTTTCGGATAAGAATGATGCTATTGTACAGAGACATGCTTCAATACTTAAATCGACAGATGGTAAAGAAGTTGGCTTGCTGAAATGGAACAACGATGAAGGTGTATTGGTTGGTGATGTTGATCAGCCGATTATTATCGATGTAACGATAAAGAATTCATGGATGGGTCAACCGGAACAGACAACTGAACAAACCCAAGAAATCACTGTATACGTTAAGAAAGCGGATACTAAGTATACTGTACCGGCTACAGGATTCCTTGGAACTTTGGCTGCTCCTGAAGGATTAGGCTCATACGCTGATTTGAACTAACATTAACTTGTAAATAGTTTTAGAAGGGTATCTTCATAAGAGAGGATACCCTTCTTTAATAAATATCTTATTTAAAGAAAAGAGATGAGCATGAATAAAAAGAAATTGTGGATAGCAGCGTTTGCTTTGCTATTTGGCAGTATAGCCGTCTCTGCACAAGAACAGAGAATTAAAGAAGAAGGTAAGACAGAATTCAAATCCCATTGGTTTATGCAGGTACAAGCTGGTGCTGCACATACCGTTGGTGAGGCCAAATTCACTGATCTTATATCTCCTGCAGCTGCATTGAATGTCGGTTATCAGTTTGCTCCCGCATGGAGTGCTCGTGTAGGCGTTAGCGGATGGCAGGCTAAAGGTAGTTGGGTTGCTCCACGGCAGGATTATAAATATAAATATCTTCAAGGTAATGTGGATATAGTATCTGATTTGAGTACGCTGTTTTGTGGTTTCAATCCCAAGCGTGTATTCAATGGTTATGTTTTTGCCGGAGCAGGTCTTAACCGTGGTTTTGATAATGACGAGGCTGTTGCAATTGATGCAGCCGGTTACCCAATGGGCTATCTTTGGACAGAAGGAAAGTTTCTTGTTGCCGGGCGCTTAGGTCTGGGATGCAACTTGCGCTTGAATGACCGTTTGGCTATCAATATAGAAGGTAATGCCAATGTTCTTTCCGACAAGTTTAATTCGAAGAAAGCGGGAAATGCCGACTGGCAGTTCAATGCTTTGGTGGGTTTGACTATTAAATTCGGCAAAGGTTATAAAGAAACCCCGCCTGTGTATTACGAACCGGAACCGGTCGTGGTGGAACAACCGAAACCTGCTCCTGTTGTAGAGCAACCTCAACCTAAGGAAGAGGTAGCAGTAGTGCAGCCAATGAAACAAGATATCTTTTTTGCATTGAATTCAGCACGTATTCAAGACGACCAAAAGTCTAAAATTGATATGTTGGTAGAATATTTGCAGAAAAATTCGTCTGCCAAAGTAAAAGTAACCGGCTATGCGGATGCTAATACAGGAAATTCTAAGATCAATAAAACACTGTCCGAAAAACGTGCAGCTAATGTTGCAGAAGTTCTGAAAACAAAAGGAATAACTCCTGATAGAATCATTGCCGATTCCAAAGGTGATACTGTTCAGCCTTACAAAACACCGGAAGAAAACCGGGTGAGTATCTGTATCGCTGAATAAATCATGTTGCTCAACCGATACGTAAGTAACGGATGCGACTACTTTGCGGTTATCTGTCTCTGTGAAGCGATTGATAGTCGTTTTTCCCCACTAAGGATTTCCCCACTATAGTCCTTAGTTTATTTTAGTGAAGAGAGGAAAGGTCTGCACTTGCGAAAGACCGGACTTTTCGCTAACTCTATTCAAGGGACGTTCCTAATTTCCCCTTTTTCCCTGGGAACGTCCCTTTTTATTGCATATCATTGATGATAATTCTTCCCCATATAAAACTTAAGATATATACAAAAATGTCACACGCCTAATAGCACTTTGGGATTTTGAACAAATATATCCCTATCTTTGTCTTTTAAGATTTAGGGAAATAGAAAGAAAAGGTGTTATGGAAGAAGCATGGGAAAGGGAATCTTCTTCCTCTTAAAACAGCCTTTTAAGTATCATTTAAATTCGTATAATAATGGGGAATTTAATTTCATTCATGAAAGACGTAGCCGATGGGCTGCGGGAAAGTGGGAATTATGGGACCGCCCATATTTACAGGAGTAGCATGAGAGCCGTCATTTCATTCCATGGAAGTGGGAATCTTCCTTTTCGGAAAGTGAGTCAGGAGTTTCTTAAAAATTTCGAAACGTATTTGCGTGGAAAAGATTGTAGCTGGAATACGGTTTCCACCTATATGCGCACATTGCGTGCAGTGTATAACCGGGCGGTTGACCGACATCTTGCGCCTTACGTACCTCATCATTTTCGTTATGTCTATACAGGGACGAGGGCTGACAGAAAACGTGCACTGGACAAAGAGGATATGGAACGATTGATGGCAAAACTACCGAATCAGCTTCATTCCGGAATCAGAGATTTACAACGTACACGTGCCTTCTTTCTATTAATGTTCATGCTTCGCGGCATTCCATTCGTAGACCTTGCTTACTTGAAGAAGCGTGATATAGAAGGGAATGTCCTGACTTACCGCCGAAGAAAGACTGGCAGAATGCTGACCGTAACTCTTCTGCCCGAAGCAATGAAACTGATCAGGCAATACATGAATACTGATCCTGCCTCTCCTTATCTTTTTTCGCTGATCGCCAGCAAGGAAGGAACAGAAGAAGCGTATCGTGAATATCAGCTGGCCCTTCGTTATTTCAATAGCCAACTGGTGATTCTGAAAGGAGTGTTAGGACTGACTGCTGACTTAAGTTCATATACTGCCCGTCATACATGGGCTACGATGGCGTATTATAGTGAAGTGCATCCTGGTATCATTTCAGAAGCTATGGGACATTCATCTATCACAGTAACAGAGACTTATCTTAAACCTTTTAAGAATAAGAAAATTGATGAAGCTAATGCAACGGTTTTCTCTCCCTTTAGAAAAACGTTTTTAAAGATAAGCTGCTGATTAATACAGTGTTACTTCTTAGGTAACGGCAAGAAAACACGCTGCAAATATGGACATATTTTGGAAAACATGCAAACAAAAAAGATATTATTTCTAATAAACTACTAAAAAAAGGAAACACATCGAACAAAACTGCGGATTTTTTGTGAAGAACACACCTTGCTCTCTAATTTTTGCAAAAGATTTCCCTCCCCTCTGCCGTCTCTCCAAAGCAGGGGTTAAAAATATCATAACTTATTTATTGAAAATGGCCCGCAGACGCCTCTGTCGGAGTGGGAAAATGCATTATCCCGTTACCTAAGAAGTAACGGGCGAGTATTATTTGAACTTAGTGTTTAATAATATATTATTAATGTAATTTTTAAGTAGTTATGAAGAAAAAATTTGTTAGGGTGATGTTCTTAGGGGCATTGACACTTGCGGTTAGTACAGCTGTTACTAGCTGTAAGGACTACGACGATGACGTTAAAAATCTGCAAGAGCAGATTGATAAGATCACGTCGAACAATCCTGTAAGCAAGGAAGATATGCAATCGGCTATTTCGAGCGCAATAACCTCTTTGCAAAGCCAATTGGAAACAGCTATCGCAGGTAAAGCTGACAATCAGGCTGTAGTCGCTTTGCAGACTAAAGTTACTGAACTGACAGAAGCTTTGAAGGGAAAAGTTGATGCTTCTAAGGTTGAAGAATTAATGAAGGACATTGAATCTTTGTCTAAAGAAGTAAATTCTGTAAAAGGAAGTTTGGATGAAACCAAAACTAATTTAGAGAAGGAGATCTCTGATCTGAAGAAGCAATTGGAAAATGCAGCAGGCAAAGAGGAAGTTGATGCATTAACTTCACAACTTGCGGAACTGCAGACAAAACTGACTGCTGTAGAACAAGCAACGAAAGATAATGCAGCTACAATTGCAACATTAACTTCTCAGATTGCTAAGTTGGACGATATTCAGATTGCTATCAAAGCATTGCAGGACGCTGACAAAGAATTTGTGAAAACAGGTGATTTGGCTGCATATTCTACAACTGAGGAGATGAAAGAACTTCTTAACAGTGAACTGGCTTCTTATATGACGGACACAGAGATTGCAACGTATGTAAGTAATGCTATTCAAACGCTAAAGGAAACTGAATTGAAAAATCTCAGTGATGATCTGACTGAATATAATAATACTTTAACTGAACATATTAATGCATGGAATGCTTTTGTAGAGGGATCTAGCATAAAGACATTGAAGGATGTTGAAGATAAGCTTACTACATTAGGACAATTTGATGCTGCGATAAGTTTGGCACTTGAGAAGGGTGAATATGCTGACTTTGCTGCCTTAGTAACGCAAGTGAATACATTGAAAACGAATTATGCTAACTGCGTTACTACCGAGAATGTGAACGAAAAAGTAAATGCTGCTTTGCAGGCTGCTTTGAAGGATAATGATTCGGAATTCGCAAAATTGTCAGAACGTGTAGCTAAATTAGAGAAAGAAATGGGTGCCATGAAGAATATGATTCAGAGTGTAACCTATATTCCTACAAGTTCTGATAGAAAAGTAAATTTTGTTACTTTGCATGCGAAGAAAGATAAGAATGATGCTAAATTTGCAGTAACTCTTGCTGGTGCTTCTACGCAGGATGTTAAGTTCCGTATTGCTCCGGCTACTGCTGCCGCAGAATTTGCTACAAACTATAATGTAGTATTCAGTGCAGATCAGGCTATTACAAGGGCTACACTTCCTACTGAAATGTTTAAGATTGTCGGTGAGCCGGTAGTGAAAGATGGTTTCATTACTTATACTATTCAGTCAAATGCCGACCAAAGTTATTCAGTATGTATGCATGTGACTACTAAAGATGATAAAGTTGAAACTTTAGGTAAAACAGACATTACATCTGATTATTTCGCAGCAATTTTGGGAGATAAGTACTTGGTAGATGCTTACTATGAAGCAGCTTCTACTAATAAGACCATTTTCTATGACCAAGAAGGCAAAGATGAAGGCAAGGCTGATTACAATATCGGTGAGGTTGTTTTGTCTGTTGCTGACGATGCAACTGGGACTCCAACTAGTAACGTTTCATTAGATGAATATCCAGGATTTGATGTTAGCAAACTTGCGACTACATTTGAAGTTTCTAATGAAACTTATTTCAAAATAGAAGATGGTATCGTTACATTAACTAAATACAATACTCCTAGCTATACGGATCAGACTGGAGATGTAACTGCTACAGTTGCTGCAACCGGATTCTATACGAAAGAAGATGCTAAATCTCTTGGTACAGTTAGTGTAATGAAGACTGCTAAGACTGCAGAAATTAATTATGGTGAAATAAAAGCAACTTGGAATGTGGAAAATAATTCTATTGAAGCTGCTTCTTTCCCATTAGCTACTATCTATGACGATCCTAAAGTGCAACTGACTGCTAGTGAGTTTGCTGCTCTTACAGGAAAACCAACTCAAACAGAGGCTAATAATGATGAGGCTTGGTTCAATGTCGCACAAAATACTAATGTATTAACAGCCACTGTAAAAGCTAAGACTTCTGAAGGAAAATATCCTATTGAAGTTGTGTTTACATCTACAGATAAAGCGAGAGTTATTACTGTGAAAGCTACAATCGTAGTAGAGAATCCGAAATTTACAGCATTGAAAGTAAATGATCTCTTCTGGGAAGGTACTAGTGCTGATGGTAAGGTTGGAATCACTCCGACATTGGATAGTGATACTAAACCGACTAAAATTACTGCAGAATTTACCCTGTCTAATTTATTTGGTAATTATTCAGCTATAAAAGAAGAAGTTAAGAAGGTTGAAGGTGCTAGTCTTACTATAACTGTACCTGGTGTAGCTGATATTGTCGGTGTAGCCTATGTTGAGGAAACTACAATGTTAACATTTACTCCGGCAGAATATACAGGTCTGACGAAAGAAGGAAAACCTGCTACTGTAAGAGTTGTAGCTCAGATAACACTGCAAGATGGCGAAGCACCGCTTCAAGAATATTCTGCTGTAGTTAGTATCAAAAATCTTAGTGGCTCTTGGAAAGCTGGTAGCTTAACTGCGAATTTAGATGATAAATCTAAAACTTATGAATTGGCTAAAGGCTTTGCATGGAAGGATTCGAGAGATGCTGCTATGTGGGAGAACGGTGCGGTAGTTAGTGAAAGTGATAAGTTTGGCGAAGACGTTACAAACCCACTCAGTATCTATGGTCTGACTGCTCCTACATTCGAGTTCGTGAATGCGGAAGGCGAGACAGTTGAAGACGAATATTTGGAAGTTGACAATACAGGAAAACTGAAATTTACTGATAAAGGTAAAAACTTCAATTTCGTTAAGTCATATACAACTCGCGTTAAGATCGTTGCTGATTCTCAATGGGGTGATATTATGGGTTATAAGAATAATAACATTATTACTGTAACAATTCCGACTGGAATTAAATAATGCATTACGATAGAAATATCGACTGAAAATAAGAAGGGTATCTTTTTCAAAAGAAGGATACCCTTCTTTACTAAGTAATGCAATATCGCACTTAAAAAGAAAGAATAAGTATGAACATGAAGAGTCTGTGGATGACTGTATTTGCACTATTAATTGGTAATACAGTGATTTCTGCGCAAGAGAAACAAATCAAGGAAGAAGGTAAAATGGTATTTAAGCCTCATTGGTTTATGCAAGTGCAGGCGGGAGCTGCTCACACACTTGGAGAAGCCAAGTTTAGTGATCTTATATCTCCTGCTGCAGCTGTAAATGTAGGCTATCAGTTTGCCCCGGCATGGCGTGTACGAGTTGGAGCTAGTGGATGGCAAGCAAAGGGAAGATGGGTATCTCCTCAGCAAGACTATCAATACAAATATCTACAAGGAAGTGCAGATATTATCTCTGACTTAAGTACATTATTTTGTGGATTTAATCCAAAGCGTGTATTCAATGGTTATGCCTTTGTGGGTGTTGGTTTGAATCATGCTTTTGATAATGATGAAGCTAATGCTCTTGATACGAGAGGCTATCAAATGGAATATTTATGGAAAGACAGCAAAAACTTCGTATCAGGCCGTTTGGGCTTAGGATGTAACTTACGCTTGAACGATTGTTTGGCTATCAATATCGAAGGTAATGCGAATATCTTATCCGATAAATTCAACTCCAAGAAAGCGGGAAATGCCGACTGGCAGTTTAATGCTTTGGTTGGTCTGAATATTAAGTTTGGTAAAGGCTATACGAAGACCAAACCAGTGTACTATGAAGCGGAGCCTGTAGTAGTGGAGCAACCGAAGCCTGCTCCTGTGGTAGAACAGCCGAAACCTGTGAAGGAAGAGGCAGTAGTGGTACAGCCGATGAAACAAGACATTTTCTTCGCTTTGAACTCTGCACGTATTCAAAATGATCAAAAAACTAAGATTGATGCATTGGTAGAGTATTTGCAGAAAAATTCATCAGCAAAGGTGAAAGTGACAGGCTATGCTGATGTTGACACTGGTAATCCTGGAATCAACAAAACTTTATCTGAAAAACGCGCAGCCAATGTTGCGGATGTTCTGAAAGCAAAAGGAATAGCAACCGACAGAATTGTGGTTGATTCCAAAGGTGATACAGTTCAGCCTTATAATACACCGAAAGAAAACCGTGTGAGTATCTGTATCGCTGAGTAACAGAGATATAAACAAGTTATGAATAAGAAAATATATGTTGCTTCATCGATACAAAAGTGTTTCTATTGATATAAAAATATCATTGATACAGTAAGTATCGAATGCAACTACTTTGCGATTATACGCTCCTGTGAAGAAGCTGATAATCGTGTTTCCCACTAAGGATTTCCCCACTATAGTCCTTAGTTTCTTTTAGTGAAGAGAGGAAAGGTCTGCACTTGTGAAAGACCGGGCTTTTCGCTAACTCTATTCAAGGGACGTTCCTAATTTCCCCTTTTTCCCTGGGAACGTCCTTTTTTATATTTATTGTTTTTTTATTTAGGAAAGGGATAATTTCTCTTTTGTTCGCTTAGTCAGAATTTTGCATTATCTTCGCATTATCTTTTGAATAAAAGCAAAACGATAACAATTATGGCACTACCGATAAATGTAAACGACTTAATGTCTAAAAACAAAGTAGAGGGCAATCGAATTGAGTTTAAGAAAGGATGGAACCCTTCAAAGATTTATCATTCGATTTGTGCCTTTGCCAATGATCTTGATAATTTGGGAGGTGGTTATATTCTTGTAGGTGTGGATGAAGAGAATGGGATGGCTAAACGTCCAGTAGCAGGTATTCCTGAAAATTCTATTGATAAAATATTGAAAGAAATGGTAGGGTTCAATAATAAGATTGAGCCTTATTATATGCCCCGCACCTCGGTGGAGGAAGTCGATGGGAAGACTATATTAGTTATTTGGGTGCCGAGCGGGGGAAATCGTCCGTTTAGTGTGATGGAAGATGTAACATCTAAGCATGGTAGACCGAAATTTTATATTCGTAATGGTAGTAGCTCCATAGAGGCGAAGGGTGAGGTTCTTGACCAATTACGTGAACTGGCTAATCGGACACCGTTTGATGATCGGGGTAATCCCGATATCAAGCTTGACGATATTTCGCCTGTGCTGGTGTATGATCATTTGAAGAAAGTTGGTAGCTGTCTTATGAAAAGTTTTAATGCTCAAGAATTAGATAAGACTTTGGAACAAATGAACCTTTATGAAGGACCGACAGAGCGTAGGTACCTTAAAAATGTCACAGCAATGATGTTTTGCGAGGAGTTGCAAAAGTTTTTTCCTGTTACCCGTGTAGAGATCGTAGTATTTCCTGAAGGAAGGATTCAAAATCCAAATAATTTTTATGAAGCTCCTGTTATAACAGGTACTGTGCCACAGATAATAAAAGAGACTCTGAATTATCTGCGCACTTTTATCCGCGAATATGTAGTGAAGCCCAAAAATCGTGCCGAGTCAATCCGCTACTTCAATTATCCTTATCAAGCATTAGAAGAAGCTGTTGTAAATGCATTGTATCATCGTGATTATCAAGAACGTGAACCTGTTGAGATAACCATTGAACCAGATAAAATCTCAATATTGAGTTATTCGGGTCCCGATCGTTCGGTTACGATTGAAGCCATTCGGAAAGGGGAGTTGCTGCGCTCACGAAGATATCGCAATCGTCGATTGGGTGATTTTCTGAAAGAATTAGATTTGACAGAAGGACGAAGTACTGGAATTCCGACGATACAGGACGAACTTCGTAGGAATGGTTCACCAAAAGCTATTATAGAAACAGATCCTGACAGGACGTATTTCATGATAGACATACCTTGTCGTGAAGGCGTTGAAACAACTCTTTCTATTGGTGAACGACGGAGTAACGACAGAGTAAAGCGACAGAGTAACGACAGAGTAACGACAGAGTTGGTGATTTTGGAATATTGTTTAAACGCTCGTTCGAGACGTGATATTTTAGAACATCTAAATTTGAAATATCATTCAGACAATTATAAAAAATATATTAAACCTCTTGTAGATAAAGGGTACCTACATTATACTGAACCCAAGTCGCCAAGTAGTCCAACACAGAAATATATAACTTCAGTATTAGGGAAAGAATTCTTAAGTTGATATTGGGAAATAGAAAGCAAAAGGTTTTCTTCCGAATATAATTTTATAAAATATAAAATGTACATTTGTAGCATAAACAAAAGAAAGAAGATGAAACGAAATTACGTAAAGTATACTTCGGGAGCTATTCTGACAGGACTAATACTATTCACTTCCTGCCAATCTACCCGTGAAGTTCAGGCAAATTATGAAGTTGCCCAGATAGAAGGAACCCGGATTTGTATGGATTCAACCTGGGATGCTCACCCCGACGAAAAGGCTGCCGTCCTGCTTAAACCCTACAAAGAAAAAATAGATAAGATGATGTATGAGGTGATTGGTGTCAGCGAGATGACGATGGACAAAGGACGTCCTGAGAGCTTGCTTTCCAACCTGGTGGCCGAAGTGCTGCGACTCTCTGCAGAGCGCGTACTGAAGCATCCTGCCGATATTGGAATCATGAATATGGGCGGTTTGCGCAACATACTTCCACAGGGTAATATCACAGTCGATGCTGTTTTCGAAATACTTCCTTTTGAAAATTCTCTCTGCGTACTGACGATGAAAGGTACGGAAATAAAAAGACTGATGGAAGTCATAGCTTCTTTGCACGGTGAAGGACTGAGCGGAGCGCATCTGGAAATAACAAAAGACGGAAAACTCCTGAAAGCAACCGTACAGGGAAAAGAGATCGAAGATGACAAAGACTATACCGTAGCTACCATCGACTATCTGGCGGACGGAAACGACGGACTCACTCCCTTTGTCAACGCGGATAAGCGTGAATGTCCGGATGGATTGACATTGCGCGGACTGTTCCTCGACTACGTAAGGCAACAGACAGCGGCAGGCAAAAAGATTACCTCTAAACTGGATGGACGTATCACCGTTGTTCCGGCATCCGACCGGAAATAAAAAAAATGAAAAGAGAATAAATAACCAAGGCTTACAATGAAATCTCAGTATCCTATGACAACTCATAATCATATAACTTCCGTCTTGAATATATTCAAAGGAAGAACCGGAAAGTGGCTGATGCTTTTCCTCCTTTTATTACCTGCATTGGTAACTGCCCAGGAAACAAAAAAACTAATCATACTGCAAACCAGTGATGTACACAGCCGGATTGAACCTATGACTCAGGAAGGTGACCGGAACTACGGTCAGGGTGGATTTGTCCGTCGGGCAAGTTTCCTGCAGCAGTTCCGCAAAGAAAATTCGGATGTACTGCTGTTCGACTGTGGCGATATCTCGCAAGGCACTCCTTATTATAATATGTTTAAAGGTGAAGTAGAAGTCACCCTGATGAATGAAATGGGATACGATGCGATGACAATCGGTAACCACGAGTTCGATTTCGGTTTGGACAACATGGCTCGTCTATTTAAATTAGCCAAGTTTCCGGTAGTATGTGCCAACTATGATCTTGATGCCACAATACTCAAAGATATCGTAAAGCCCTATGTCATTTTGGATCGTTTCGGCTTGAAGATCGGAGTTTTCGGGTTGGGAGCGAAGCCGGAAGGACTGATACAGGCCAATAAATGCGAAGGGGTAATCTATAAAGACCCGATCGCCGTATCCAATGACATTGCCGCACAACTGAAAGAAGAAGGATGTGATGTCATAGTATGTCTGTCACATCTGGGCATTCAGATGGATGAGAAGCTGGTAGCCAACACCCGTAATATCGATGTCATTCTGGGGGGGCATTCTCATACCTTTATGGAAGGTCCCAAGAATTATCTCAATGTAGATGGGAAAAATGTCCCCATTATGCACACCGGAAAGAATGGAATTTATGTTGGACGACTGGATTTGACCTTGAATAAAAAATGAGATTACTAACATATATACTGGCTATTCTGCTACTTCTTCCTGTCAAGGCCAGGGGAGAAGCGACAGATACCCCCGTAGAACCTTTACTACTTTATAAAGCTAAACAAGATGTCCGTTGTCAACAATGGGTAGACTCCATTATGAATAAGCTGACGCTTAAAGAGAAAGTCGGTCAGCTGTTTATATATACGATTGCTCCGGTAGATACCAAGCGCAACCAGATACTGCTGAAGGATGCCGTCGATACTTATAAAGTCGGCGGACTGCTGTTTTCCGGTGGAAAGATGCAGACTCAGGCGGAACTGACTAATCGGGCCCAGCGCATGGCAAAGTTACCGTTAATGATCACTTTTGACGGAGAATGGGGGCTGGCAATGCGTCTGCGTGGTACTCCTGTCTTTCCCCGAAATATGGTGCTCGGATGTATTCAGGATAATAAATTAATCTATGAATACGGTCGCGAGATGGCACGCCAATGTGCACAATTAGGTGTACAAGTCAACTTTGCTCCGGTGGCGGATGTGAATATCAACCCCAAGAATCCGGTGATCAATACCCGTTCCTTCGGTGAAGACCCCGTGCGGGTGGCGGATAAGGTGGTAGCTTATGCTTCCGGTCTGGAAGGCGGAGGCGTACTTTCCGTCTGCAAGCACTTCCCCGGGCATGGCGATACGGATGTAGACTCGCACAAAGCGCTTCCGGTACTTCCCTTTACCCGCGAACGTCTGGACAGTGTAGAACTTCATCCTTTTAAAGAAGCGATCCGTGCCGGATTGAGCGGTATGATGGTCGGACACCTGCAAGTTCCGGTTATTGAACCGATAGGCGGACTTCCTTCTTCTTTATCCCGTAATATCGTATACGATCTGCTGACAGAAGAATTTGCTTTCAAAGGACTGATCTTCACGGATGCACTTGCCATGAAAGGCGTTTCGGGCAATGGAAATGTCAGTCTGCAGGCATTGAAGGCAGGGAATGACATGGTACTGGCTCCCCGTAATCTGAAGGAGGAGATAGCCGCCGTACTCGAAGCCATTGATAAGGGAGACTTGACACGCGAAGATATTGAAGAGAAATGCCGCAAAGTACTGACTTATAAATATGTGCTCGGACTAAAAAAGAAACCATTTGTCCAACTGTCCGGTTTGGGACAACGGATCAATACTCCTCAGACACGTGATTTAATCCGCCGGTTGAATCTGGCTGCGATTACTGTGCTGAATAATGAAAATCATGTTCTCCCTTTGCATACGAATCAAAAAGAAACGATGGCATTGCTCGAAGTCGGTGATGCGGGTGAAACCAATGCGTTGGCGGAACAGTTGTCGAAATACACTTCTTTGTCACGTTTCCGCCTTCGTCCCGGTATGACGGAAGAGGCGAATCAGCGGTTGCGGGACTCATTGGCTGCCTATAAACGAATTATTGTCGCCGTAAGTGAACAGAAGCTGTCACCTTATCAGACCTTCTTCGGTAAATTTACTACTGAAGCTCCGGTCATCTATGCTTTCTTTACGCAGGGTAAGATGATGTTGCAGATACAGCGTGCGGTTGCCCGTGCCTCGGCAGTGGTGCTGGGACACAGCCCTAATGAAGATGTGCAGCGGCAGGTGGCGGATGTGCTCTTTGCCAAAGCTACGGCGGACGGAAGATTATCGGCCAGTCTTGGAGAACTCTTTCAGGCAGGAGACGGTGTCACGATTACTCCGAAAACACCTTTGCATTTTATTCCGGAAGAACATGGGCTTTCTTCTGTCGCCCTGCAACGAATTGATTCGATCGCTTTGGAAGGTGTTCGTCAGGGAGCTTATCCCGGTTGTCAGGTGATTGTGATGAAAGAGGGTCATGTGATGGTAGACAAGACATTCGGCACTCACACCGGAACGGGAAGCGCACGTGTGCAGCCGACCGATATCTATGACTTGGCTTCACTCTCCAAGACTACTGGTACGATGCTTGCTTTAATGAAACTTTACGATAAGGGACGTTTTAATCTGACGGACAGAATTGCAGACTATCTGCCTTTCCTCCAGCATACTAACAAGAAAGACATAACCATTCAGGAACTGCTTTACCATCAATCCGGCTTGCCGCCCGGAATTGCTTTTTATCGGGAAGCCATCGATGAAGATAGTTATGAAGGCAGACTGTTTATGTCCCGCAAAGATGCACGGCATCCGTTGCAGTTGGGAACTTCCACATGGGCGAATCCTGATTTTGCATTTAAAAAGGAATATGTTTCAAAGGTTAAAACCGGAGATTACACCTTGCAAATCTGTGATAGTCTGTGGCTGAATCCTTCTTTCTTCAAGGAAATGGAGAAGAAGATTGCAGACGCACCGATGAAACCTAAAACTTACCGATACAGCGATGTCGGTTTTATCCTGTTGCGTCTTCTGGTTGAGAAACTTGCGGGAATGCCGATGGATGCCTACTTGCAACGGGAATTTTATGAACCGATGGGACTGGAACGTACAGGATACCTTCCTTTGCGCCGCTTCCCGAAATCGGAAGTCGTACCTTCTTCCGTCGACCGCTTCTTGCGTAAGACTACCCTTCAGGGATTTGTGCACGATGAGGCTGCTGCCTTTCAGGGCGGCGTTTCGGGAAATGCCGGATTGTTCTCGAATGCACGTGAAGTGGCACAGGTTTATCAGATGTTGCTGAACGGTGGTGAGTTGAACGGACAGCGTTATTTAAGCAAGGAAACCTGCCAGTTGTTTACAACGGAAGTTTCCAAAATCAGCCGTCGCGGACTTGGATTTGACAAGCCGGATACCCGTAATCCGGAAAAGAGCCCTTGCGGAAATCATACACCGGCAAAAGTATACGGTCATACCGGGTTTACCGGAACGTGTGCCTGGGTAGACCCTGACAATGGCTTGGTTTATGTATTTCTGAGCAACCGGATTTATCCGGACGTAACCAACCGGAAGTTAAGCCGTCTGGAAATTCGCGAACAGATACAGGATGCAATCTATAAAGCGATTCAAAGCAAATAAAAAATGAAGAGCCCCTCTGCCGAAGTAGAGGGGCTCTTGCTTATTAATGTAAAATCAAGTAGTTGCTCGGGTTAGAATGAAACACCCACGCGGAAACCGAAGTTGTTCAGTCCGTCTACACTGTAATGCAGTACATCAGCCTTATTGGTACCATAGCTGTAGTACAGAGCAAAGTGCAGGCCCGGTCCGTAAACCCAAGGGAATACATTGACACCTACTTCAGGAGAAGCGTAGAATCCCCAGCTGTTTTCTCTGGCTTCCAACATATTGAAGTTGGAACGGATCTTAGCATATTCAGCACCTAATTTTGCACTGACATAAGGTTGTACGGCTCCACCGCGATTCCATTGGTAGCGGGCGGCAGCACCGAAAGGCAACTGGAACATTGTGTGTTGCTGATCAGTTGTAACGTCACCTGCACCCATCTTGAATGTTTCGCGAGGAATATACTCGTGGTTGCTGTGATAGTTCAGGAAAAGACCCAGACCCAGGTTAGGAGTAACGAAATAACCACCTTCAAAGTTCATACCCCAACCGCTGGCTTTGTCTGCAAAATTGTTGCTCAATGGAACATTGAACTGCCAGTCTATATTAGCATATCCATTGTCTGATAGCTGTGCCTTAGCCGGCATGGCAAAGGCGATGGCAATGGCTGCTAGCGCCACTACCTTGAAATATATATTCTTTCTTGTTTTCATAACAGTTGTAGTTGTTTATTTGTTAGTAAGATAAGGTGACTGAGTGAATGACTGGTTCACTGCTTCAATAGCAAGAGTGCGGTTGATAGCTTTAGAGCCTGTTTCAAATCCAGTCAGATAGCTTGTCCAGATTACAGGAAGTTTTTTGCCTTCACCTTCATCTGCTTTCAGGTTCACCATTTCTGTAATGAATGAGTTGGTGCTATAGCTGTAAGTCACAGCGTATGGATAGTACCATCCACCCCAGTTACCCCAGTAGCTAGGTCCCCAATAGCCGGGATATCCCCACCACCATTCGGGTTGAGAATAGTTGGTGAAATAATAAGTACTTGCGATGTAGCTTACCTGAATACCAAGATCGGCACTTTCTTTATCGGCAGCCGGTTGATAACCTTTTGCTTCCATATTTTCTGTATAAGCAGCCAGAATTTGCTCAGCGCCTTCTCCTTCGAGATATTCCGGTTCTTTGCTGTCAGAGATAACCAAGATTTTGTCAGCCAGATAGAATGTGCTGAAGTCTTTGAAGTTGGCTTGCTTGTCGTAGTTAGTGTATACCAGATAATTGTCATCCAGCTTACCCATGTCCGGGTCTTTTTCGCAAGAAGCGAGTGCAAAGACCGCCAATAAAATAGGAATTAATTTCTTCATATCTTTTATAATGTTTAGGTTATATAAAAATCACGCCCTGGTACCTTGGGGCTTTTGTTACAAACAACAAGAAATGTGTAAAAAGGTTCGTGCAAATGATTATCTTTGCGAGAAAATTAACACTCAAATGCTTATGAAACACATTCGGATACCTCTTTTCGTATGGTTCTCAATCGTGCTGCTGATCGCAGCTGCGCCCGTCTCATTGTCGGCGCAGGAATCGTTTATTCAGAAGATCGAAAAAAATAAGTCCGTCAGCGGAATAAAGTCGCTCGACACCAGCCGCTTCCCGGAAAAGTATGTAATGTACCTGACTCAGCCGCTGGATCATCGACATCCCGAAAAGGGAAGTTTCCGCCAGCGGGTGATTGTGGGACACGTCGGTTATGATCGTCCCACAGTGATTGTTACCGAAGGATATGGGGCAGGGTATGCTCTGCGCCCCACTTATCGGGAAGAACTTTCTGAATTGTTCGATGCCAATATGATCTTTGTGGAGCACCGCTACTTTTTGGAATCTACTCCCGAACCATGCGACTGGCAATACCTGACCGCAGAAAATTCTGCCGAGGATTTGCATTCCGTGACAACTGCTTTCAAGACTTTATATCCGGGCAAATGGATCAGTACGGGGATCAGCAAGGGAGGGCAGACCTCCTTATTATACCGTGTTTTCTTCCCCGACGATGTGGATGTTTCCGTGCCTTATGTAGCTCCTCTTTGTTATGCGCGTGAAGATGGCCGGCACGAACCTTTCCTCCGCCGGGTAGGTACGGAAGCCGATAGGAAAAAAATAGAAGATTTCCAGTTGGAAGTATTGAAACGAAAGACCCGTTTGTTGCCCCGTTTTGAAAAAATGTGTGCTGAAAAGAACTATACATTCCGCGCTCCTCTGGAAGAAATATATGATTTCTGTGTGCTGGAATACTCTTTCTCTATCTGGCAATGGGGAACGGACATTCATAGTATACCGGAAACCTCGGCTTCTGACGATGCACTGCTGGATCATTTGCTGGCAATCAGCGGACCTTCTTATTTTATAGTAGACAGCCCGACTCTTTCTTTCTTCGTGCAGGCTGCCCGCGAATTGGGGTATTATGGATACGATATCTCTCCTTTTAAACCTTACCTTTCTATAAAGACCAGCAAGGATTATCTGAGAAGACTGATGTTGCCGGAAGATATGCGGAAGATGAAATTTGATAAGACACTGAGCAATAAGATTGTGCGGTTCTTGAAGAAGAACGATCCGAAGATGATTTTTATCTATGGTCAGAATGATCCCTGGACAGCTGCCGGAGTAACATGGCTGAAGAATAAAAAGAATATTCATGTCTTTGTAGAGCCGGGAGGCAGTCATCTTGCACGCATCGGTACAATGTCCGAAGATCAGAAGCAGAAAGTGATGTCTCTTCTTAGAGGGTGGCTTGAAGAATGACGAAACGAGAAACGGTGAACAACCTGTAATATATGATACAGGCGGTTCACCGTTTTATTCTTCTGCAAGCCGATATTACATGTATTGGGCTGCTTGATTTAGGAATCTACCGATTCAAACAGCGGTTTCAGTACTTCCGGTATTTCCACTTTTTCAAGTGCTAATTGTCGGACTAGTTTTTTACCGCTCTGACTGAGATGGAACTGCATCAGTCTCCGGTCCTCTTCCCCGAGTGTTCTGACAATCAGTTCTTTTTCTTCCAGAATCCGGAGCATCTTTGAAGCGTGCGAGGGTGTCAGCTCCGTTCGTTTGGACAGGCTCGTGGCCGTCATATTATTGGGCGAGGCTTCTTGCAGGGCACATAATATCATCGCTTCATTTAATGATACCTGATACACTTTTTCAAATGCATCTTCAAATCTTGCCATTGCTTTGAATACATCGCGCATTACACATATTGTCTTCATATGCTACTTGTTTTTTTGTTTGTTCTTTTTCTATATAAACAGGTTGATATTTGCATTATCCGCCCGTTCCATGTATGTTGCTACTCCGCCTATTGTCACTTCGTCCAGAAGTTCTTCCTGTTTCACTCCCATGACGTCCATAGACATTTGGCAGGCGATAAATTCCACACCGTTTTCCAGAGCTTGTTGGCGTAAGGACTCCAGAGAGTCGATTCCTTTCCGGTTCATGATGTACCGCATCATTTTTCCTCCTATTCCTCCCATGCTCATTTTAGAGAGTTTCAACTTTCGGGAGCTGGAGGGGAGCATCATGCCGAACATTTTTCCAAAGATATCTTTTTCGACGTTCGGCTTATGCAGCTTCTTGATAACGTTCAGTCCCCAGAAGGTGAAAAAGATCGTTACCTTTTGTCCGGTGGCAGCTGCGCCATTAGCGAGCACAAAGGTAGCTAAAGCTTTGTCTAAATCATCACTGAACATGATGAAAGTTTTTCCTTTGCCTTCACAGGAGGTAACAATATTGCAGGATTTAGGTTCGCCCTTTTCGATCACTACTACAGATTTTCCTCCTGCCGCCTCTTTGGAAATCAACTGATTTCCTGTCGAGTTGCACCATGCGGCAGCATCACGCGGGAATCCCGGATCGGTTGAGGTAATTTCTACCCGGTCGCCGGAAACCAGCGAATCCATTGTCTTTTTCATTTTCAGAATCGGACCCGGACATTGCAGTCCGCAAGCGTCTACACGGATTGTCTTCACTGCTTCAACTGGTGAAACTGTCTTTTGAGGTTGCGCATCTGCCGGCTGTTGTATGTTTGCGTTCGGTTGTGCAGGTACTTCGTTCTCACTTTCTTCTCTCAGGATGATGGGGGCTGCGGCAGCGTGGTATGTTTTCAATCCTCCGGAAAGGTTGCGTACCTTTTCAAATCCATGCTGTACCAGAATGCGATAAGCAAGGTATCCTCTGAGGCCGACGGCACAGAATGTATAGATCATCTTGTCTTTCGGCAGTTCATCCAGTCGGTCACGCAGTTCGTCCAGCGGAATGTTCACTGCACCCGGCAGTGTATTGAGCGAGAATTCGTCAGGAGTACGTACACCCAGCAGGAAATTGTTTTCCATTTCGATATCCCTCAACTGTCTCCAATAGACGGGTTGTACTTTCCCTGTTATGATGTTTTCGGCTACGTATCCTGCAACGGCTACCGGATCTTTGGCAGAAGAGAACGGAGGGGCGTAAGCTTGCTCCACTTTCATCAGATCATAGATCGTACCTTCATGCTTGATAACAAGCGCGATTTCGTCAATTCGTTTGTCTACACCGTCATAGCCGACGATCTGTCCGCCGTACAGTTTACCTGTCTTCGGGTCGAAAGTGATTTTAATACTCATCGGCATGGCATCCGGGTAATATCCTGCGTGAGAGGACGGATGGATGGTTGAAGACATATAATTGATTTCTGCCTGCCGCAATCGTTTGCCAGGTAATCCGGTAGAAGCAACAGTCATGTCGAATACTTTTGCAATGGAAGTTCCGATGGCTCCTTCATAAGGGATGTGTGCTCCCTGAATGTTGTCTGCGACAATTCGCCCCTGACGATTGGCGGGACCGGCAAGGTAGTTGAGCCACGGCTTTCCGGTGATCGGATGGCGGAATTCGATAGCGTCACCGATGGCGTAAATCGATTCGTCCGACGTTTGCAGGTAGTCGTTGACGGCGATTCCTCCGGCTTCACCGATCTTCAGCTCTGCGGCACGTGCCAGTGTCGTTTCCGGACGTACGCCGATGGAAAGGATAACGATGTCGGCAGAGATGGACTGTCCGTTCTTGAAGATGACTTTCAATCCTTTTCCGTCTCTTTCGAAAGAAGCTACTGCCTGTTCCAGATATAGGTTCACTCCTTTGTCCATCAAATGCTGGTGTACAAGGGATGCCATGGAGAAGTCGATGGGTGCCATCACTTGATTTCCCATTTCCACAATAGAAACTTTAGCTCCTTGTGCGTGCAGGTTCTCTGCCATTTCCAGTCCGATAAATCCGGCTCCGATGACAACAGCCTTTCGGGGAGCATGACTGTTGATATATTCTTTGATTCGGTCTGTGTCGGCTACATTCCTGAGTGTGAAGATTCCGTTCAGGTCGATTCCCGGCAGGGGAGGACGTACAGGGGAGGCTCCGGTCGATATCAGTAATTTGTCGTAGCTTTCCTCATAAGTGTCTCCGCTACTTTGTCTCACCGTTACTGTTTTTCTCTTCCGGTCGATGAAGATTACTTCATTTTCAGTTCGTACGTCTACACGAAAGCGCGTAGAAAATGCTTCGGGCGTCTGTACAAACAGTTTTTCCCGTTCTTTGATCACGCCTCCGATGTAATACGGCAGTCCGCAATTGGCATAAGAGATATACTTCCCTTTTTCTAAAAGGATGATTTCAGCAGCTTCGTTTGTGCGTCTGATTCGGGCAGCAGTAGTAGCTCCTCCGGCAACGCCTCCAATAATAATGATCTTCATAAGTTTATTGTGTAAATAGTTTCCTATGGAAATAACAATAAAGTAGGGAGAATTGTTCTCTGATCATAGAAAAAAGACTTATATTTGCGCACCCTGTTTGTCTTTCTTCATTTTTTATAAATTAATTATGAGTAAAATTCTTATCATTGACGATGAGGTTCAGATTCGTAGCCTGTTGGCTCGTATGCTCGGACTGGAGGGTTATGAGGTGTGTCAGGCGGGTGATTGCAAGGCAGCTATCAGACAGTTGGAAATTCAACAGCCGGATGTGGCTTTGTGTGATGTCTTTCTTCCCGATGGAAACGGGGTCGATCTGGTGCTGAACATTAAAAAGACAGCTCCGAATGTGGAAGTCATTCTTCTTACCGCTCACGGTAATATACCCGACGGAGTGCAGGCAATCAAGAACGGTGCATTTGATTATATAACCAAAGGGGATGATAATAATAAGATTATCCCTCTGATCAGTCGTGCCGTTGAGAAGGCTAAGATGAATGTCCGGTTAGAGAAACTGGAAAAGAAAGTCAGTCAGCTATATTCTTTTGATTCCATTTTGGGAGAATCGAAAGTGCTGAAAGAAGCTGTTATGCTGGCACAGAAGGTTTCGGTGACTGATGTTCCGGTGTTGTTGACCGGAGAAACGGGGACCGGAAAAGAAGTATTTGCACAAGCTATACATTATAATAGTAAGCGGAGCAAACAGAGCTTTGTTGCCGTGAACTGTTCGTCTTTCAGTAAGGAACTGCTGGAGAGTGAAATGTTCGGGCATAAAGCCGGGTCCTTCACTGGAGCTTTGAAGGACAAGAAAGGACTCTTCGAAGAAGCCAACAACGGTACGATCTTTTTGGATGAAATCGGAGAAATGGCTTTTGAACTACAGGCCAAATTGCTGCGTATTCTCGAAACAGGCGAATATATAAAGATAGGAGATACGAAACCGACGCACGTGAATGTTCGTATTATTGCTGCTACCAACCGCAATCTGACAGAGGAAATCAAAGCGGGACGTTTCCGTGAAGACCTGTTTTATCGTCTTTCGGTATTTCAGGTACATCTGCCGGCACTTCGCGAACGTACCGGTGATATCAGAATTCTTGCCACTGCCTTTGCAAAGAGCTTTTCCGAGAAACTTTCGTATACGGTCAATGAGATGACCCCTGCTTTTCTTCATGCGTTGGAACAGCAACCCTGGAAAGGAAATATCCGTGAATTGCGGAATGTGATAGAGCGGAGTCTGATTGTCTGCGAAGGCGGGCACCTGGATGTGTGCGATCTTCCGCTGGAGATTCAGAATACTCATTATGAATGTTCGGATGATAATATCGGTAGTTTTGAACTGGCTGCTATGGAACGAAGGCATATTGCCCGCGTACTGGAATATACGAAAGGCAACAAGACGGAAACTGCCCGCTTGCTGAAGATCGGTCTTACCACTTTGTACAGGAAGATAGAGGAATACAAAATATAATTATATGACTATCTGATTTCTTTTTTAGGGGTATATGAGCGATTAATCGTTCATATACTGATCTGTAATGTGAAAAAGAAATAGAAGATATGAATATTGGGAAGACTACACTGTTACTTGTTTTATTATTTACTGGTATCACCGTTCATGCACAAAAAGTAAAAGTTTCATTGAATAGTGATGGAGATCTGACGATATGGAAAGTGAAAGCTCAGGCAGAAGTTGAGCATCCTTCTGATATGATGACTACCCGATATGACACGAGAGATTGGGTCAAAGCAACTGTGCCGGGAACGGTATTTGGTTCGTATGTATTAGAAGGACTGGAGCCTGATCCGAATTTTGCTGATAATGCGTATAAAGTCGATAAAGCAAAATATGACCGTAACTTCTGGTATCGTACAGAGTTTAATTCGCCGGAGGTGGAAAACGGAGAAAGGGTTTGGCTAAATTTTGAAGGGGTTAACCGTAAAGGAGAAATATTCTTTAATGGGACGCGTCTCGGGTTGCTTGATGGATTTATGCATCGGGGGAATTTCGATATAACCGATTTGCTGTCAAAAGATGGTAAGAATGTGCTTGCCGTCCTTGTGCATTGGGTAGGCACTCCGGTTCCCAATTATGCAAGTCCTACTTATATGTCATGTGCCGGCTGGGATTGGATGCCTTATGTTCCCGGCCTTTTGACTGGTATTACTGACGACGTCTATTTGACAAAAACTGGCGAAGTGTCTATCGTCGATCCTTGGATACGTTCGAAAGTTCCTTCTAAAAACAAAGCGGTTTTAAGCTTGCAGCTGGAACTACGGAATCATACAGATATAGAGCAGAAAGGAGTGTTGAAAGGTATCATTCAGCCGGGCAACATTGAATTTACCGAAGATTTGGTAATTGAGGCAGGCAAGCAGCGGACTTTTCTTCTGGATGATAGCAAGTTCAGTCAATTTATAATTCAGAATCCTGCTTTGTGGTGGCCTAATGGTTACGGACAGCCAAATCTTTATACCTGCGAACTGACTTATATGGTGAATGGTAAGGCTTCTGATAAACAGAATATTACATTTGGTATTCGTGAATACGGTTCCGAGCTGGTTGACGGTGTGCTTCATCTTAAAATAAATGGTGAACCTGTTTATGTAAAAGGAGGAAACTGGGGAATGAGCGAATATATGTTGCGTTGTCAGGGTGAAGAATATGATCTTAAATTGAAACTTCACAATGAGATGCATTTTAATATGATACGCAATTGGATCGGTTCTGTTACGGATGATGAGTTTTATGAAGCTTGTGATAAATACGGCATTATGGTGTGGGACGACTTCTGGTTAAATTCAAATTCGAATCTTCCGGATGATGTTTTTGCTTTCAATATGAATGCAGTAGAAAAGATCAAGCGTTTGCGTAATCATGCTTGTATTGCAGTGTGGTGTGGTGATAATGAGGGATATCCGTTACCGCCTCTTAATAAGTGGCTGGAGGAAGACGTTAGAACATACGATGGGGGTGATCGTGCCTATCATGCCAATTCTCATAGTGACGGCCTTTCCGGAAGTGGACCTTGGACTAACTCTCATCCTAACTGGTATTTTACCAAAGCCCCTTATGGATATGGTGCCAATATAACCAAAGGATGGGGATTCCGTACAGAAATAGGTACAGCTGTTTTTACTACTTTCGATAGCTTTAAGAAATTTATGCCCGAAAAAGATTGGTGGCCACGTAATGAAATGTGGGACAAGCATTTCTTTGGCAATTCGGCGGGGAACGCCAGTCCCGATAAATATTTCTCTACCGTAGAGTTCAATTATGGTAAAGCGAAAGGTATTGAAGATTTTTGCCGGAAAGCTCAATTAGTGAATGTTGAGGTGAATAAAGCGATGTACGAAGGATTTCAGCATCATATTTGGGAAGATGCTTCCGGCATATTGACTTGGATGGGGCAGTCGGCTTATCCTTCATTGGTATGGCAAACTTATGATTATTATTATGACTTGACGGGGGCTTACTGGGGAATCAGAAAGGCGTGTGAACCGGTTCATATTCAGTGGAGTTATGCTGATAATAGTGTAAAAGTGATCAATACCACTTTGAAAGAACAGAAAGGACTTACGGCTACAGGTAAAGTCTATAATCTGGATGGGAAAGAAATGGGACGTTATAGCCAGTCTGTAGTTTTGGATGCCGCCGCTAATAAGGATTCCTATTGTTTCCATCTGAATTTTACAACAGACAACCTTGCTTTCGGTAAGAAAGCGGTTGCTTCCTCCATTTCGGTAGATGCCGGAGAACCAAGTGCCGCGATTGATGCCAGTGATGGCAGTCGTTGGGCGAGTGAACCACGTGATGAAGAATGGATTTATGTTGATCTGGGTGAACCAACTGAAATAGCCTCTGTCATATTGAACTGGGAGGCTGCTCATGCAAAAGCTTATAAGCTGTTGATTTCGGATGATGCAATAAACTGGAAAGAAATTTATATCAATGAGGACTCTAAAGGCGGTGTCGAAGAGATTAAGATAAAACCTGTTCGTACTCGTTATGTGAAAATGCAAGGGTTGAAACAGGCTACTATGTGGGGATATTCACTTTATGAATTTGAATTATATGGTAGAAAAAAGAAGCCAACGGATTTGACTCCTGTGCATTTCATCAAGTTGGAACTGAACGATGAAAACGGGCAACTGCTTTCTGATAACTTTTATTGGCGTTCCAATAAACCGGGAGACTATAAAGCATTGAATAATTTGCCGAAAGCCAAATTGCGTACAACATCGAGCTTAGTGGATAGTAATGGTAAGAAAGTGATTAAAGCAAAGATTGAAAATGTGGGATCATCAGTCGCTTTTGCTGTTCACGTACAGGCTATTCGCTCTTCTGATGGTGAGCGTATATTACCTGCTCTGATGAATGATAATTATTTCACATTGTTGAAAGGAGAGTCTAAAGATATTGAAATAGAATTTGATTCGGATTTGTTGCCCGATGGTAATTATAGTTTAAGTGTGATTCCTTATAATAAATAATATCGGGTGGACATTTCTTTAAACGAGACATGGTTATAGAGATACGGTTATATGACTTGGCGTTACCAATCTCTGTGCTCGTTCATAATCTCCCAAATGCGGTCGTGATTCATCGTGAACCCCAAAAAGTTTACTGATGAGTCCACTGCATCAAGTATGACCTGGAAGGCAGCGCATAAATCTTCGCGTTCTTCTGTCTCAATGAATCCCGATTTGCCGTCGAGCTTATTGAAAGCGATGACAAATTCCTTACCTGTTTGTTCAAGTCGATTTTGCAGAAGGGCAGCATCTCTGTCTATCAGATATTGGTTGGCGGCGACCAATGCATCGCGTCTCGCATTGCGATAGATTACCACTGCCTTTTTAAACTTGGCCGGTGGAACAAATTCGCTGCCGTCCCAGTGGCGTAACGGGTTATCCAGGTTTTCGGCGAGCCATTCCGGCTTGCGTAACTTGCGGATGTCCAGTTCAGCTATCTTTCCTTTATATTTTTTCTTTATTTGTTTTCCGGCCTCTTCGGGGATACTTTCCATCCAAAGGGTGTTTAGAAGAGGACAAGTCCCCGGTGTGGGAAACTCTTCCGCTGTGAATCCGAAAACTTCTTCGAGCGAAAGCACTTCCAGCGTTTTCAGATTGCGTAGCGAAGATATGTTGGAGAGGTATCCCGGTTTGCCGCAAATTCTTAGATAGTAGAGATTAGGGTATAGATTGGTCACAGGTAATAAATCCAGCTTTACTGCCCGGTCCAGTACGAGAATTTCCAATTGCGGTAATCCGACATCGGGTACATGATCTGCCTCAAGTTCTATTTTTAGAGTCAGGTTACTACCGCCGTCAGGTGAATAAACCTTGAGCTCCGGCGATAAGGTGCCTGAAAATGAGATTGTTCTGCAACTCTCCGGTAGACTTACGCTTTTCAGTCCTTCTCCATCCAGTGTAATTTCCCGTAAGTGTGTACGGCTGAGGTCGAGATTGTTTTGACTGTGATTTTTCCAATCGAGTTTTGTGGCTGTCCAACGGGTTTCGAGGAATGGAATAAGTGGTGGATAGAATTTGGTTGCACTGAAAGAATAGGCTACGGGGAGTTTCTCCAGCTCCGAATAGTTGTCCATTGCCGACAGTAACTTATCGTCAATGTATTGGAAACTGCGGCGGCATTCAATTCCGGATACTACAATTTCAGACGTATCATTAAGGGCGGCTTTGAATTTCTGACGAGCATCTGTTGGGATCTTTGCCCATTCTTCTTCGCCGACATTGTCATATCCGTTTGGCCAGCAACCATAAACTTTGCACTCACCCGAAATAAGTGGAGTTCTGTGACCTGCATATGTAGCTCCCTCGGGCAATTTATTTCGTTCCGAATGGCTATAATTAGTAGTGCCTTCTTTGAAGAACCAACGACGTCGCTTGAATGGCTTCATTTCCTTGACTGCCTTTTCATCAGGAAATTTCTCATCGAAATAGTCCAAAAGAAGATAAGTCATAATCTCTTTCTTAACGTCGATAATCTGATAGGCAAAGTATTTGCCGGTCTTTCTTTCCTGTCCGCAGTATATGTCTCCGGATTTTATGGTGTCGTTGTTCTGCATACTCATTCTTGTATTGATGCAAAAATACGAAAAGAGCGGCTTAAATAATCATTTATCTGCGCTTTTTCTTTTTATGAAGTTCGGGTGTGGTTACATCACTATCGGCTTCATGCCCTGTATGTTTGTACAGAAGCCGGCAGTGACGGGAGTATATTATGATAATGCCGCGATGCCTGTCCCTATCAGGTTTGCATTATTCATACTTTTTATATCCACTTCAATATCTTCCAGGCCGAATAACTGAAGGAGTTCTCTCAGTTTTTCCATAACGAGAATGTTATAGTTTTTATCCTTCCTGTTTTCACTCCAGAAAAGACTGCCTTCGGCTACCAGGCAAACCTTTCGTATATCCTTATTATAGGATTTCAGTAACATGATAAGCCCCGTAAGTGAGGCGGCAACCAATTGTGCGGATCTGCCATAAATCCATTGTGCTACCTGTACATATACATCCTTGTAGATGTCCGGGTAATTCATAATGGAAGTCAGTTTCTGTGCGTCGAATTTCTCTTCGAATTCTTCCAGCGGAAAGGCTGTTTTCAGTATATCTCCCAGATACATACCGGATACCGCTTTCTCAAAACGTTGCTTTCCCGGATTACCGGAAATGGCGTCAACGGTATCATCTACCGCGGTCAGAAAGGGTGGATGGAAATTGCCTGATTCCAGATTGACAGGAATCAATCCCTGTGCATTGCATGACTGATCTAGTTTTTCAATTTTATCGGCAGGGATAAAAGTTGCCATATTGGTTCCTGTCCCTACGATGAGGCCGATATATGCATCATAACTATTGTCTGTGAGACCGGCGAATAAACTGGCTATAGTATCATTTACTACCTTGATGTCTGTAAACTTAATTTTGTTTCTTTCATTCAGATAGTCGAGTAAAGGTTTTCCGATAAATTCTCCAACCATTTCTTTAATATCTACTCCTTTTGTCCAGCGTAACAGTTTGGCGTCTCCACCCGGTACGGACTCGGCCGGATAAGAGAAACAATAACCGATAGGCATTTCTTCCTCACGTTTGATTCCTATAATCATATCGGCCAGTTCTTTGAATAACTCTTCGCGGGTATATCCGGCGGACTTCATAATTGACATATCTTTTTTCCAGCCATTGTTCGGGTGAACCGTTGGTGTTGCTTTGTCGAAATCTACGATTGCTACCCGATAATTGGTTCCTCCCAGGTCAAGTACCAGTGACTTTCCTTTAATATGGGTTGTTTTTGGAGTAATGAAAGTAGGAATACATTGTATCTCTGCATTTTCCGTTTTTAACCCTTCTTCTGTTTTATCCCGAAATGAGCATACAATCGCTTTGAGCTGTTCATTATCTAACTTAAAAATGTTTTTTTCCATGACATTGACTTTTTAGAGTATAAAATATCCTTGTCTTTGAATAACAACTGAAGGTGGATTTTGCTCGGGAATGCCCAATCTTTATTTGCCTGTATCTGATAATTATGTATTTGTTTTTTCAATTAATAAAAACTATATTTGTTTGAAAAATAATTTGATACATGAAAGAGCGGTCTCCAGTTAAAAAGAATATACTAAAATTGATTCCTTATATAGAAATTATTGCAGGAGTCATTTTTCTCTGTTTGGAGATTCATGACTATCGTACTTTGTATTCTATGGCCGAAGCTGATGCACTGTATGGGGGGCTTGCTGATTTTTGTAAGTATAAAGAGAATGTGTTTTGTCCGGCATTTTTTTGGATAATTGTTATACTGACAGGAATCAGTTATTGGAAAAATAAAAAGATATATTGGATTTTAACGCAGGCATTGGTATTTATGGTCTTTTTTAGAGCTATGTTTCCGTTTTATGCCATTTTTATAGAGTTAAATCCAGTAGTCTTTTATATTCTTCCACTTTTGTACTCTACAGTATTCTTTGTGGTAGAAAGAAAGTTGTTCAAAATCAAGCAAATAGATTCTGTTGATATTACTGTTAAAACAAAAATCACGGGGATCGGAATAGGTATCTTATGTACTATCATTTATTTCCTACTCTTTTTTACCATTTTTTGCTTAATATGATAGCCGTCTATATTTATTTTTCCACAGTGATTTGATAGCTGTTTTGCTCTCATGCTCTAACAATTCG
>DXOL01000064.1:0-28068 GCA_019412825.1 Bacteroides thetaiotaomicron
TCGGAAAACGAAAGTAGGAGGAAAACTTCTACTTCGTTTTCCTCCTACTCGATTTCTCATGCAATATTAAAAGACCGGCATCTGCCAGATGAATCCTACCGAAATCCGGTTGGTACTGTAATTCTCTTGTCCCAGCACTTTGGCACGGGAGGTGAAGTCATAAGAACGTCCTACATAGGTCACGAAGAAATGCAGGTTAGTTTCCATCGGATAAAATTCGATGCCTGCCAGATATCCCCAGGAGGTGCGGTAATTTCCTTTTTCTATTCCTTCGGAGGCTTTGGTCACAGAAGCCGTTTCATACATTCCTTTCACAAAGGCATTCCATTTCGGAAGAAAACGATAGTTGCACTTGGCTACTACGGATAAATAACCTGTATCAAACGCATTGTGTCCGCCCGGACGACCGACGATGCTTGTGATAATCCCTTTACGGTCAATCTCTTCTTTTGAGTACATGAAGTCGACGAAGGCGTTCCACTTTCCGAGATTCAGTTCATTTCCTACGGCATAATAATACATATTATGATCTTTGGCTTCGTTCATCACAGAGGCCGACCAACGGGTTTTAAACACATTGTTGAAGTTGCCAATCCAGTTTAAGGTATAGACCAGCGGCATTTTTCCGGATTTCAAATCAGGAAGATTACCTTCCGCATCTTCTGTGATTCCGTAAGTGTCGTCGAAAGAACTGTTGCGGCTGTTCAGTATCTGCAGATTAAGTTGCTGATCGGGAGTAATGTTATAACCTGCGTTCAGACCGGTCAGGAAGTTACTCATATAATCGATCATATCACTGTATTGATAGACATCAATCGGGTTGAGGTCGAACTCGAAGCCGCCATAGTTGGCACTTTGTTTACCGGCAAACAGGTTGAACTTATCGTTGAGCTTGATACCGATGCCTGCCCAGTCGATGGAGGTCGGGAGGTTGTCTATCATATTGTTTCCGTCGTTCGAACGGTTGAGACGCTGGCGGTAACGGTAAGAAAGCCAGTTGTTGATATTTCCTTTCGCTTCGATGCGGAGCTGGTGCATATTGAAGTCACCTTCCTGAAATCCATTCTGGAAATGAGCGTCAAAACTCCCCTGCATATTCAGGTATAAGTTGAACTTATCCGTTTTCTTTTTTACGTCTGTCAGTTCCTCGAAAAGAGGAGTGTTGGGGGAGAACTTTTGAGCATACACTGCCTGTATGCTACCCGCAAGGAGTAGCATAAACATTAATTTTTTCATAAGTCGGTCCGGTTTTTAGTATTCGTTAAAGTATTCCTGAATTTGTTTCCAGTCCGTGGTTTTGGTCAGTGCAAGCATCAATAGTACACGTGACTTTTGCGGATTCAATTCTTGAGAGGCTACAAACTGATACTTGGCGTCGTCCACTTCCGCATCGAGGGTGGTAGGACCAGTCGGTACGCGGGAAGAACGAACGACTACAATGCCTTTTCTGCGGGCGTCTATCAATGACGGAAATATGTTTTTATGAATATTACCGTTTCCGACTCCTGCATGGATGATTCCTTTGTATCCGTTGTTGAGCAACGGAGTCATCATATCGGCTTCGATATTGGAATAGCTGTATACGATGCCGACTTTGGGCAATGAAGTCAGTTTGGTGACATCAAATACGGATTGGGTGGTATGTTTCTTCAGTGTGATCTGATTGTAGCATACTTTACCGTTCAGTACATATCCCAATGCACCGGAGTTGGGAGCCTGGAAAGTCTGTACATCGACCGTGTTCATTTTGACTACGCTTTCTGCACCCAGAATCAGGCCGTTCATGGCAACCAGTACACCTTTGTCTTTTGATTCTTTGGCTGCGGCGGTAACTACGGCATTATAAAGATTCAGCGGACCGTCGGCACTTAATGCTGTAGACGGGCGCATGGCACCTACCAATACAACAGGCTTGTCACTTTTGACCGTCAGATTCAGAAAGTAAGCAGTCTCTTCCATCGTATCCGTTCCGTGAGTGATCACAATTCCGTCGATATCCGGTCGTTTTAATAACTCGTTAATTTTCTTGGCAAGTGTCAGCCAGACTTCGTCATTCATGTCCTGTGAACCGATTCTCACAATCTGCTCGCCGGTTACATTGGCGATATCTTTGATTTCGGGGACTGCATCCAGCAATGCACCGATAGCAACTTGTCCTGCCGTATAGCTGGTGCCCGTAGCCGAGCTTCCTGTTCCGGCAATGGTTCCTCCGGTAGCAAGGATGTGGATATTCGGTTTTGCGGCAAATGCCATTGTTGCGGATAATAGTAGTGTTACTACTACCAGGCCTAATTTCTTAATTTGTTTCATAACTGAAATGAGTTTAGGTTAATAATATATTAGAATATTTGAATAAAGAGCAGTCCTAAAGCAATAGCGACTACGGTAGATACCAGTCCGGGCATCATAAACGAATGATTCAACACATATTTACCGATTTTTGTTGTTCCGGTGCGGTCGAAATTAATGGCGGCTACGACAGTCGGGTAATTCGGGATAAAGAAATATCCGTTCACTGCGGGGAATAAGGCAATCAGCATATACGGAGAAATACCTAATGCGATGCCTAGCGGCATCAATGCCCGCACCGTGGCTGCCTGGCTATATAACAGGATAGACATGACGAACAGCGCAATACCGAACAGCCATGGCATCTGCCGTACAATTCCTTCGATGGAGAGAGTGAGCTGTGCCATATTACCCTGGAGGAAAGTATCACCCATCCATGCAATACCGAAGATAGCGATAACAGCCTGCATTCCGGCAGGGAATACAGAACCCTGCGTTGCTTTGATTCCATCTGTCTTGGTTACTATAAGGATGATAGCGGCTGCCGACAACATTACGATCTCGATAATGGAGGACATACCGAGCGTGACGATTTCTCCATCGATCAGGAAACTGGGGCGCATACCTTCAAAAGAACCGAAAAGGACGATAAAAGCAGTTGCCAATATAAAGATGAGTACGGAAAGCATGGCGGAACGTTTGTTCTTGACATCTTTAATCTCTATCTTCTTGTCATTGAAAAGACCTTCTTTCAAGCGTTTCTGATATTCGGGATCCTCTATCAGTTCCTTGCCGACCTTCATGGAGAACAAAGCACCGACCAATACTCCGATGATAGTGGCGGGAATCGTAATTTTAAGAATATCGAATAATGTAATGTCGAAACCTGCCAGTAACCCGAGCAAAGCTACCGTAGCGGCAGAGATGGGACTGGCTGTAATAGCCTGTTGCGAAGCAATCACAGCAATACCCAGCGGACGTTCCGGACGAATCTTTGTTTCGGTAGCTACCTCGGCAATCACGGGCAATACGGAATAAGCCACATGCCCGGTTCCGGCAATAAAGGTGAACAGGTAAGTCACCAATGGGCTGAGCAGTGTGACGTGCGAAGGATTTTTGCGTAGCAAATGTTCTGCCAGTTTCACCATATAGTCCAGTCCGCCGGCTGCTTGCATACAGGAGGCAGCGGAAATGACGGCGGCAATCATCAACATAACGTCGATAGGTGGTGCGGTGGGTTGTAAACCAAAAACGAACGTGAGTATTCCCAATCCTACTCCTCCCATGACACCGAGTCCGATGCCTCCCAAGCGTGCGCCAATAATAATGGCTGTCAGAACAAATGCTAATTGTAATATCATTGGTTGTTGTTTTATGAGTTCCTAACAAAGATAAAGGATTTATCTTCGTTTTTCTCTGTTTCTAAGATAAACAACAAAAAAGTTATTGAATAGTTTTTGCATATTTATTAAAACAATAACATCTCTGGCTGGTTATTATATCAACTAACGAATGTGTTATTGTTATAAAACAACCGATATGGAACAGAAATTATCAAAAAAAACTCGTACAGAGAGCGACTTGATAGGTAGTCGTGAAGTGCCGGAAAGTGCATTGTATGGAGTACAGACACTCCGTGGTATTGAAAACTTTCGCATCAGCAAGTTTCATTTGAATGAGTATCCCCTGTTTATTCAGGCATTGGCCATCACTAAAATGGGAGCTGCCGTTGCCAACCGTGAACTGGATTTACTGACCGAGGAACAGACGGATGCCATACTGAAGGCTTGTAAAGAAATACTGGAAGGAAAACATCATGACCAGTTCCCTGTAGATATGATTCAGGGAGGGGCCGGAACCACCACCAACATGAATGCCAATGAAGTGATTGCCAACCGTGCACTGGAACTGATGGGACACGCACGCGGAGAGTATCAATACTGCTCGCCCAACGATCACGTCAACCGTTCGCAATCTACCAATGATGCGTATCCTACAGCCATTCACATTGGTCTGTATTATACCCATCTTAAATTGGTGAAACACTTTGCAACACTGATCGAGGCTTTCCGAAAGAAAGGAGCGGAGTTTGCACACATCATCAAGATGGGACGTACCCAACTGGAAGATGCCGTACCGATGACACTCGGACAAACCTTTAATGGATTCGCAAGTATTCTGGAACATGAACTGAAGAATCTCGATTTTGCCGCACAGGATTTTCTGACGGTCAACATGGGGGCAACAGCCATCGGAACCGGAATTACCGCCGAACCGGAATATGCGGAAAAGTGCATTGCTGCTCTGCGCAAGATTACCGGACTGGATATCAAACTGGCAGATGACCTGATAGGCGCTACTTCGGATACTTCCTGCATGGTAGGATATTCTTCGGCCATGCGGCGTGTAGCTGTCAAGATGAACAAGATCTGTAATGATTTGAGGCTATTGGCTTCCGGTCCTCGTTGCGGACTGGGAGAAATCAATCTGCCTGCCATGCAGCCGGGCTCTTCCATTATGCCGGGAAAGGTGAATCCTGTCATTCCGGAAGTCATGAATCAGGTTTCTTATAAAGTGATAGGAAACGACCTTTGTGTGGCTATGAGTGGAGAGGCTGCGCAGATGGAACTGAATGCGATGGAACCTGTCATGGCACAATGCTGTTTTGAATCTGCGGACTTGTTGATGAACGGTTTTGATACATTACGTACCTTATGTATTGATGGCATCACAGCCAATGAAGAAAAATGCCGTCGGGATGTACACAACAGTATCGGAGTAGTAACCGCACTGAATCCCGTAATTGGTTATAAACATTCTACAAAGATAGCTAAAGAAGCTCTGGAAACGGGCAAAGGAGTGTATGAACTGGTGCTGGAACATAACATTCTTTCCAAAGAAGATCTGGATACGATCTTGAAACCGGAGAATATGATTAAACCGGTGAAGCTGGATATTCATCCGAATCATTGATTCATAAGAATAAAATGAGAGGTCAGCCTGAATTAACGGGCTGACCTCTGTGTTTTGTATCATTAATGTAGTTATAGATCAACAGTTTGATGGAAACTCTGTCCGAAACGGTTGGTCGCTGTGATTGTAATCTTCTTTACCTTGTCCGATGATGGGCGTACACGGAAAAGATGCAGCGTATGATAGCCTGTTCCTTTTCCTTTCTTCATGGTGATGAAATCCTGATCTTCGTCATCAAAAGCTTCCAGCACGCCTTTCTTTTCTATTCCGTCCTCATCGTATTGGATAGTCCAGGCAGGGTCATAATCCCATAAATTAACCACCAGATATTCCGGCTGCGACTGGAACTCTCCCGGTCTGTATACACGGAACTGATAGTCGAGCGGACGCCCCGTAGCTTTATATTGCCATGAGATATCATCCCCTTGTACATTCACCAACAGGTATCCGTTAGGAGCTCCGCAACGATTCACATCGCCTGCCCACCAGGCACCGCAGGCTGCGCCAATGTTATGCTCATAAATATCGGGAGTGACCATGCGGTTTTCGTAGAAATGCGTATGTCCGGAGAATATATGTACCTTATATCCTTTTAATATCTCAAAAAGTTGGGCGGCATTACGGGCATTGCCTGCACCCTTGTGAGAGCGGTTGGCAACAGGAGCATGTACGTTCAGCAATACCAGCGAACCGGGTTGTACATAGCTAAGGTCTTTTTTCAGCCATTCAAGTTGTGCGGGGGTGAAGTTCTCTTCGTATTTCTTCTGCCCGTGGTAGTCGATGTCTTTCATGGAAATGATATGTGCTTTCCCTGCATTGAAAGAGTAGTCTGTTGGTCCGAAGTGATCGCCGAAGGCATATTCGCCCCATTCATCCGGATTTTGCGAGTTGCTTAGTGCGGCGTATTTCAGATCGAAATCGTGATTTCCGATGGTGTGATACATCGTCAGTCCCAGTCCGGAGATCGCATCTTTGTAGGGTGCAAACAGTTGCATCGCATCTCCTACGATATCGCCTAACACCATACCGTAGACCTCTTTTCCGTTGAGCGTGCGTAAAGTCGCTTCCAGATCGGGCACTGTTTCTGCGCGGAAGCGTTCCAGTTGTTTCTGGTTTTTCACTTGCGGGTCCGAGATGGCAATGAACGTGAAGTCGTTGTCCGCAGCTGTTCTTTTCTCTAGTTGGAAGTCGTGCCGATTCGTCTTCTTTGATTGGTCCAGCGGAGCGTAATATCCGGTAGGAAGCGCATTCCGGACTATCGGTTTATAATCTGCCGGTACGGACAAATATACAAACTTCGACTGGTTGAAATCCGAAGGGAGATAATAGCAGCCCTTTTCATCTGTTTGGGTGAAGTGGACTCCGTCATTTACCACTACCCCGGCGATGGGATTCTTTTCCGTATCGGTCACAATTCCTTTCACTGTCATTCCTTTTTTGGAAGGAATGTTGGCTGCATAGCTGCAAGCTATCGAGATGGATAGCATCAGCAGGCAGGAAGATAAACATCTAACTTGTTTCATCTGTTTTTTTTAATGGGTTATTTAATTCAATTAGATATGCAAAGAGAAGGGATTGAGGTGAAATGCGAATGACAAAGAGATTACATCTCTATATCTTCTCGTTTTTGTCGAAAATTTAGTAATTTAGACTCGTCGGGAATTATTGCTAATTCATCCGGTAAAATGGTTATTGATAGTCTGCCTGAAAGGGGCGACCTTTGCAGTGTCAATGAAAGACGTTAATAAGATGATTTCTAACTAACTAAAGATATATGGATATGAATGCATTTGATGTTATTATTATCGGTTTCGGCAAAGGCGGGAAGACCCTTGCGGCAGAGTTCGCGAAACGTGGACAAAAAGTGGCTGTTGTAGAACGTTCTGATAAAATGTACGGAGGTACGTGTATCAATATCGGCTGTATCCCGACTAAGACACTGGTACATCAGGCGAAGATAGCTTCCGGCATGAAAGGACTTACATTCCTCGAAAAGAGCGAATTTTACCGGAATGCTGTTTCTGTGAAAGACTCGGTTACGGGTGCGCTGCGAAATAAAAACTATCATAATCTGGCTGATAACCCTCATGTGACCGTTTACACCGGATTCGGCTCTTTTGTATCTTCGGATACGGTATCTGTCCGCACTGCGGCGGAAGAGTTACTGTTGACAGCTAAGCAAATCATTATTAATACAGGAGCGGAAACGGTCATTCCATCCATTGACGGCATAGCAGACAATCCTTTTGTTTATACCAGCACTTCCATTATGGAACTCACGGATCTTCCGCGTCATCTTGTGATTGTCGGTGGTGGTTATATCGGATTGGAATTTGCATCCATGTATGCTTCCTTCGGCTCTCAGGTGACAGTACTTGAAAGTTATCCGGAATTAATTGCGCGCGAAGACCGTGACATTGCTGCCAGCGTAAAGGAAACATTGGAGAAGAAAGGCATTGTTTTCCGGATGAACGCCAAGGTGCAGTCCGTAAACCATACATCAGAAAAAGCAATCGTTGCTTTCACGGATTCGCAAACGGATGAGGCATTTGAATTGGAAGCCGATGCCGTGCTGTTGGCTACAGGACGCAGACCAAATACGCAAGGTCTTCATCTGGAAGCTGCCGGAGTTGAGGTGGATGCACGTGGAGCCATCATCGTAGATGAATATCTGAAAACAACGAATCCCGCTATCCGTGCGGTAGGTGATGTGAAAGGTGGTTTGCAGTTTACGTATATCTCATTGGATGACTATCGGATTATCAGAGAAGACTTATTCGGAGACGCGGAACGGAAGACAAGCGACCGTAATCCGGTCAGCTATTCTGTATTTATTGACCCGCCTTTGGCTCGCATCGGTCTGAATGAAGAGGAAGCACGCAAGCAGGACCTCGATATTATCGTGAAGAAATTGCCCGTTATGGCGATACCGAGAGCTAAGACTTTGGGAGAAACAGACGGCCTGTTAAAAGCGATTATCGACAAAAAGACAAGACTGATTTTGGGATGTATGCTGTTTGCACCCGATTCAAGCGAGGTGATAAATACTGTTGCCCTCGCTATGAAGACAGGGCAGGACTATACCTTCCTTCGCGACTTCATTTTTACTCATCCCAGTATGAGCGAAGCATTAAATGATTTGTTTGCGGAGTAGCATTTTTCCATCTACTCGTAAAAAAATAAAATAAATAAAGGAAACAAATTGATCATGTCTGTTTTTTAGTATATTCGTGAAAAGTAGTATACATACAAAGCAAAACTAAAAGAATACAAATTAAAAACAGCGATTATGAAAAACAAACCTTTTGAGAATTTTGACTTTACAGACTTCTGGGATGATGATGAATATGCTATGAATGAATATATTGGCGCGCCTCCTACAGAAGAGATGATAGAAGAAACAGAACGTGAACTGGGGTACAAACTACCTGAATCTTATATTTGGCTGATGAAGCAGCATAACGGTGGAATACCTTTCAATGTTTGTTTTCCTTGCGACGAACCTACCAGTTGGGCGGACGATCATGTGGCTATCACCGGCATTATGGGAGTCGATAAGGATAAGATTTATTCTCTTTGCGGACAGCTCGGCAGCCGTTTCATGATTGAAGAATGGGGGTATCCGGACATCGGAGTGGCCATCTGCGACTGTCCTTCTGCGGGACATGATATGATTTTCCTTGATTATCGGGAGTGTGGTCCGCAGGGCGAACCGAAAGTCGTTCATGTCGATCAGGAAGATGATTATTATGTTACTTTCCTTGCCGATAACTTTGAAGAATTTATTCGGGGGCTTGTCAACGAAGAAGTCTTTGATACGTCGGAAGAAGATGAAAGAATGGAGCTGGAAAAAGTTCGGAACGCAGCTTTCTCACCACTCTTGTCCGATTTGTGCGCAAAGTGTGATCATCCCGTGGATACGGAACGATGGATTCGGAAGATATCGGAAGAAATAGTAATCGATAAGGGATTCTTTGCGCTTCATGCCGACGAACGTTCTTATCTGCTTTACGACATCCAGTTATGGCTTTACACCAACGCTTATCCCGATACGACGGAAGAAGATTATCTGTCTGCCTATAAAAAGATAATAGCGCTGGACGGTGAGTTCAGTACGGGAGGATATGCTTCGGACTTTGTTACTGATTGGCTGACACGACGCAAGGAGAGCGGTATGGTTACGTGTAATGACGGCATTCTTTCGATGGCAGCGGGAACGAAGGAAGCCTTGCTGGCGAATCGGGAGAGGGGTTTGAACAAAGAGCAATAATTTGTGTTTATTTATTATAAATATATATCTTTGTCCCGAATTATAAACACGTAGATTTATGAAAAAGATTTTTGGTGCTTTAATGATTGCCGTATGTATCGGTATGGCGATGCCTGCCCAGGCACAATTACATTTTGGTGTAAAGGGTGGTTTGAACTTGTCTAAAGCAAGCTTTTCTGATGTGAAAGAAAACTTTAAAAAGGATAATTTTACAGGTTTCTTTATCGGTCCGATGGCGGAATTTAATATTCCGGTAGTAGGACTGGGTATAGATGCGTCTTTGCTTTTTGCTCAAAGAGGTGTTGATATTGAAGGTGAGAAAATCAAGCAGAACGGTATTGATGTTCCGGTTAACCTAAAGTATAACATTGGTTTGGGGAGTTTGCTGGGAGTTTATTTTGCTGCTGGTCCTGATTTCTATTTTGATCTTGAAAAGACATCGAAAGTTGATAAAAAGAAAGCTGAAGTCGGTATCAATGTCGGTGCAGGTGTGAAGTTGCTGAATCATCTGCAAGTAGGAGCTAATTATAATATTCCGTTGGGCAAGACTGCCAGCTTTGAAAACATTGAAGGCTCATACAAAACCAAGACTTGGCAAGTATCTGTTGCTTATATTTTCTAAGCCATTCGTTACATTCAATCATACAAAGAAAGAGCTTCCGATAAAGGAGGCTCTTTCTTTTATTCAAGGTATTTTGTTTAAGGTACTGGTCTGTGAACCTGAATCTATTTTATCAGATTCCGGTGTACAGACTATTTTTCTTATCAGTGTTCCCTCTTCCTCTTTTAAATCCCCATTTTTTTATTGTACTTTTGTGCTTGCAATGAAAAAGTATGTAGATGTCATATTACCATTACCGCTTCCGAAGTACTTTACCTATTCCCTGCCGGATGAATGTGCGGAAGAGGTTGAGATCGGATGCCGTGTGATAGTTCCTTTCGGACGGAAGAAATTTTATACAGCTATCGTTCGTAATGTTCATTATTGTGCTCCGACGGAGTATGAGGTGAAGGATATATCTGCATTGCTGGATGCTTCTCCTATTTTATTGTCCGCTCAATTTAAGTTTTGGGAGTGGCTGGCGGATTACTACCTCTGTACACAAGGAGACGTTTATAAAGCGGCACTTCCTTCCGGCTTGAAGTTGGAGAGTGAAACGATTGTAGAATATAATCCCGATTTTGAGGCGGATGCACCATTGTCGGAAAGAGAACAGCGCATTCTTGATTTGCTTTCAGTAGATTCTCAGCAATGTGTCACGAAACTGGAGAAGGAGAGTGGCATGAAAAATATCCTCACAGTCATCAAATCTCTGCTGGATAAAGAGGCCATCTTTGTGAAAGAGGAATTGCGCCGTACTTACAAGCCGAAAACAGAGGCGAGAGTACGATTAGCCGGTTCTGCTGATGAAAAGCGGCTTCATATCTTATTTGATATCCTGTCCCGTGCTCCGAAGCAGTTGGCGTTGCTGATGAAATATGTCGAGTGTTCGGGAATCCTTGGAAGAGAAACGCCGAAAGAAGTTTCGAAAAAAGAGCTGTTGCAACGTGCAGGGGTGTCTCCTTCTATTCTGAATGGCTTGGTGGAGAAAAAGATATTTGAGATTTACTTTCATGAAGTCGGCCGGCTGAATCAGGAAGTGAAGGAGGTCGTAGAGTTGAATGCCTTGAACGAGTTTCAGCAGCGGGCGCACGATGAGATTGTGCAATCTTTTCAGGAGAAAAATGTCTGCCTGCTTCATGGAGTTACATCCAGTGGAAAGACGGAAGTATACATTCATCTGATAGAAGAAACGATTCGCCAGAGGAAACAAGTATTGTATCTCTTGCCTGAAATAGCATTGACCACTCAAATCACAGAGCGCCTGCAACGGGTATTCGGTTCTCGTTTGGGGATTTATCATTCCAAGTTTCCAGATGCCGAACGGGTAGAGATATGGCGGAAGCAACTGGGAGAAAAAGGATATGATATCATCCTTGGAGTCCGTTCTTCCGTATTTCTTCCTTTCCGTGATCTGGGGCTGGTGATTGTAGACGAAGAGCATGAGAACACCTATAAGCAACAAGACCCTGCTCCCCGCTATCATGCACGGAATGCGGCTATCGTACTGGCTGCCATGTATGGAGCAAAAACGCTTCTCGGTACTGCTACCCCCTCCATAGAAACATGGCAGAACGCAAGGAATGGAAAATATGGATTTGTACAACTGAAAGAACGATATAAAGAAATTCAGCTACCGGAGATTATTCCGGTGGATATCAAAGAACTGCATCGCAAGAGACGGATGGTCGGACAGTTCTCGCCGTTACTGATACAATACATGAAAGAAGCGCTGGAACAGAAAGAACAAGTCATTCTCTTCCAGAACCGTCGCGGATTTGCACCGATGATAGAATGCCGTACTTGCGGCTGGGTGCCGAAATGTAAGAACTGCGATGTGAGTCTGACTTATCATAAAGGCATCAACCAACTGACCTGCCATTATTGCGGCTATACCTATCAACTGCCGAAGTCCTGTCCTGCCTGTGAAGGAACAGAACTGGTCAATCGCGGTTTTGGTACGGAAAAGATTGAAGATGATATCAAAGTCCTTTTTCCGGAAGCGGCTGTTGCCCGAATGGATTTGGACACTACCCGTACCCGAGCTGCCTACGAGAAGATTATTGCTGACTTTGAGCAGGGAAAGACGGATATACTGATCGGTACGCAAATGGTATCGAAAGGTCTGGACTTTGACCACGTAAGTATAGTGGGCATCTTGAACGCGGACACCATGCTCAATTATCCGGATTTCCGTTCTTACGAACGTGCTTTCCAACTGATGGCACAAGTAGCGGGACGAGCCGGACGTAAAAATAAACGCGGGCGGGTGGTACTGCAAACGAAAAGCATTGATCATCCCATTATCCATCAGGTTATCGGTAATAACTATGAAGAAATGGTAGACGGTCAGCTCGCCGAACGGCAAATGTTTCATTATCCCCCTTACTATCGGTTGGTGTACGTCTATCTGAAAAACCATAATGAAGCATTGCTGGACCAGATGGCTGCGGTCATGGCAGATAAACTAAGAACCGTGTTCGGAAACCGGGTATTGGGACCGGACAAACCTCCCGTTGCCCGTATCCAGACATTATTCATCAAAAAGATTGTGCTGAAGATCGAACAGAATGCCCCGATGGGACGTGCGCGGGAATTGCTGCAACGTATCCAGAAAGAGATGCTGGAAGACGAACGCTATAAATCCTTGATTGTCTATTATGATGTAGACCCGATGTAGCACTCGATACAGACCTAATATTTTCCTTATAATAACCTTTATAAATTAACTAACCATGAAACGACTTACGATTTATTGCTTAACATGTCTTATTGGTGTGAGTCCTCTTTTTGCTCAGCAAGGAGTGACTCAGTGTGGAACCCCTACGGGGCAACCGAAATTTCCAATAGAAACTTATCAGGAACTGCCCGACCCTTCCTCCCCCTCTGATAAAGACTGGGCAGCAGTTACCAACCCTCAGATTTCCTGGGGAACTATTGACACCCGCTATGCGAAGCACCGGCTTCCCCAGCTGAAAAAGCAGCAGCTTACCGTCTTAAAAGGCTGGCGTGGCGAACGTGTAAATGCGCAGGCTGTTGTCTGGACCGGCACTGAGGTGAAAGATCTGAACTTCAGCTTTACCGATTTTAAAGATAAAAAGGGGAATAGCCTTTCGGATGAGGCGTTTAAAGCCGGTTTCATCCGCTATGTGATGACCGATGAACTGAATAAAGATGGCAGAGGCGCGTGCGGTCACCGTCAAGCAGTGGATTACGATTCGTTGTTGGTAGCCGACCCGATTGATACGAACTTGAAATCAATGTCTGTTCCGGCACGTACCGTTCAGCCTATTTGGGTGCAATGCTGGGTTCCTCAATCGGCTACTCCCGGAACCTACAAGGGGGCCTTGCTGATAAAAGACGGTTCCCGTCTGTTGCAGCAGCTTAATCTCGAAATCCTTGTTTCTTCCCGTGAACTTCCTGCACCGTCCGAATGGGCTTATCATCTGGATTTGTGGCAGAGCCCGTTTGCCGTAGCCCGTTATTATCAGGTTCCCTTGTGGAGTCAGGAGCATCTGGACGCTATGCGCCCGCTGATGAAAATGCTGGCAGATGCCGGTCAAAAGATTATCACAGCCACTTTGACACATAAACCTTGGAACGGTCAGACTGAAGATTATTTCGAGACGATGGTAACATGGATGAAACGTGCCGATGGTACTTGGGCTTTCGACTATACGGTTTTTGATCGCTGGGTAGAGTTTATGATGAGTGTCGGTATCGATCAGCAGATTAACTGTTACTCTATGGTTCCATGGGAATTATCTTTCCAGTATTTTGATCAGGCAACAAATTCATTGAAGTTTGCAAAGACAGCACCGGGAGAACCAGCTTATGAAGAAATGTGGGTTGCGATGCTTACTTCTTTTTCCAGGCATCTGAGAGAAAAGGGATGGTTTGATATTTGTGCGATTGCGATGGATGAGCGTCCGATGGATGTCATGCAGAAAACGTTGAAAGTAATCCGCAAGGCAGATCCGGAGTTTAAAGTTTCACTGGCCGGTAATTATCATGCTGAGATAGAGCCGGACTTGTACGATTATTGTATTGTTATCGGACAGAACTTCCCGGAAGAAGTACGTCTCCGCCGTGCGGCCGAGAATAAACGTACTACCTATTATACTTGTTGTACGGAAGCACATCCCAATACATTCACTTTCTCCGATCCTGCTGAGGCTGCATGGATGAGTTTCTATTCTTCGAAGAAGCATCTGGACGGCTATCTGCGTTGGGCATATAATAGCTGGCCTTTGGAGCCGTTGCTCGATTCACGTTTCCGCACGTGGGCGGCCGGAGATACTTATCTCGTGTATCCGGGAGCCCGTAGCTGTATCCGCTTCGAACGTTTGATCGAAGGTATTCAGGCACATGAGAAAATAACGATTCTTCGTCAGGAATTTGAGAAGAAGGGAAATAAAGCCGGATTAAAGAAGATAGAGAAAATGCTGGCTCCGTTCAAATTGGGTGATATGCCGGAAATACCGGCAGCCGTTACCGTGAACCGGGCAAATCAGATACTTAATTCGTTTTGATAGTAGAAATGAATGAAACCTGCCAATTATTAAACGTAAATTATGAAGAAAATATTATTTGTCTGTCTTGGAAATATCTGCCGTAGCTCTACGGCAGAAGGAGTAATGCTTCACCTGATCAAAGAAGCCGGACTGGAAAAAGAATTTGTGATTGATTCCGCCGGAATCCTGTCTTATCATCAAGGCGAATTGCCGGATAGCAGGATGCGTGCACACGCTGCCCGTCGTGGCTATCAACTGGTTCATCGTTCCCGTCCGGTGCGGACAGAGGACTTTTATAATTTTGATCTGATTATTGGCATGGACGACCGTAACATAGATGATCTGAAAGAAAAAGCTCCTTCTACGGAAGAGTGGAAAAAGATTCATCGCATGACGGAGTACTGTACCCGCATTCCCGCCGATCATGTCCCCGACCCCTACTATGGAGGGGCCGAAGGATTTGAATATGTGCTGGATGTACTCGAAGACGCTTGCGCCGGTCTGCTTATTTCTTTAACTCAGGATAACTGATCCGTGTGTGATAAGCGATCTTCAGCTTTTCTTTGAATACCGTCTTGATGGTCGCAATGTCCTTGAAAGTGATAGGGCACTCTTTGAAATAACCTTCTGCAACTTGGGAGTCAATGATCTTGTCGACCAAGTTGCTGATAGTTTCTTCCGTATATTCCGGCAGACTGCGTGACGCCGCTTCAACAGCATCCGCCATCATCAGAATAGCTGTCTCCTTAGAGAAAGGATTAGGACCCGGATAGGTGAACAGTTCTTCATTCGGTTCCTCGTCCGGATGCTCGTTCTTCCATGAGATATAAAAGAACTTCGTTTTCCCCCGTCCATGATGGGTGCTGATAAAGTCTTTGATTACTTTCGGCAGATTATGCTTGTCTGCCAGTTTCAATCCGTCTGTCACATGACTGATCACGACCTGGGCACTTTGCTCGTAACTCAGATTCTTATGAGGATTGACGCCTCCCGACTGATTCTCCGTAAAGAAAGCGGGATTCTCCATCTTGCCGATATCATGATATAAAGCTCCGGTACGTACTAATTGACTTTTCGCTCCGATACGGATCGCTGCTTCTGCCGCCAGATTGGCTACCTGCATAGAGTGCTGGAAAGTTCCGGGCACTGTCTCGGACATCTGCCGGAGAAGATCACTGTTGATATTGGAAAGTTCGACCAAAGTCACATTAGAGGTAAAGCCGAACGTCTTTTCCAGCAGGAACAGTAACGGATAAGTAAACAGCAGCAGAATACCATTAATAATGAAATAGGTATACATCCGTGCATTCAACTTCGAGAAGTCATTGGCAAGTCCGTTCTCGGTCATTAGCTCGAATGCGAAGTAAATAGCCGCATAAGTCAGTATCACCAACAAGGCCGTGCGGAAGAGTTGTGACCTCTGTGAAAGCTCCCTTAAACTGAAAATGGCAACTAATCCGGCAGCCAACTGCGTCAGGATGAACTCATGCGGAAAACGCAGGGATATAGAGCAGATTAATATTGTAATGACATGCGTCAGGAAGGCAGTCCGTGAATCGAGGAAAACCCGTATGATGATGGGCAGCATCGCATACGGAATCATATATACATTAAATATATTATGTGATACCATGAAAGCTGTTACCACACTATAAAATACAATCAGTGTAAACAGTAACGACAGACTACCTTTACGCTCATAATAATCTTTTCGGAACAGGTCGAGATAGAGCATGAAGCAAAGCATCAGCATACCGACAAACAAAATTTGTCCGCCAAGAATCAAGCGGCTCTGATCAATGGATTCACTGCGCTTGATAGACTCTTTGCGTAATGATTCCAGAATATTGTACGTTTCCGGACTGATGATTTCTCCACGGTCTATAATTTTCTGCCCGCTGACGACTAATCCGTTGGCCCAGGAATAGTTGTTCAGCATTTCCTCTTTGGCGGTCTGTGTCCGTTGCTGGTCGAATGTGAGATTGGGAGTGATGTATTCGTTTAAAGAACATTGTCTTAGAATCTCACGGTTGAAGTGGGTCGTATCTGCGGATAATAAGTACTCATAGGCCTTCTTGACCGTATATATATGATCGGTAGGCTTGGAGTTGGCGAGCTTGTCGTCGATAATCATGATCGCCGAAGTGCTGTCCTTGTGGAGTTCTTGTATGTTTTCTGTCGATACGATGCCCGCTCCGTATATTTCTTTTAATGTCCGTTCGATGTATCGCAGATAATCAACGGAAGGAAGTATACCTTTCAGATGGGTATGGTAATTCTCCTTCAGCTTGGCGATTGCGTCTTTCTCTACTTGTTTGTCAAGCAGATAATAAGGTTGGAAGGAAGCCAGCAGACTATCCTGTTCCCGGTTCACCACTGCATCGTCTTTATAGATCGGAAAGTCAAAAGTTGCTATCAACTGCCCGTACTTCCAGGGTTTGTTTATGTCAAACTGATAGTTGAATTTCCCGTCACGCGGCAGGAAATAGACAATCAGTGTCACTGTGACTACAAATAACAGACCTTTATATAATAAATCTCTTCGTGAGAACCCCTTTTTTTTCTTCATATGTTCCATACGCATTGAAATTTTTGCGAAAAGTACAAAAAAAAACAATAGTGTGGAAAAAAAGGTTTAATTTTGCCACGATTTACCTATACTAACGCAAATTATGGCAGAAAGAAAAGTAAGAGTTCGTTTTGCTCCGAGTCCTACGGGAGCATTGCACATCGGTGGTGTGCGTACAGCTTTGTATAATTATCTATTTGCGCGTCAACACGGCGGAGACCTCATTTTCCGTATTGAAGATACTGACTCCAACCGGTTCGTGCCGGGAGCGGAAGAGTATATACTTGAGTCATTCAAGTGGTTGGGTATCCACTTTGACGAAGGAGTGAGCTTCGGTGGAGAACATGGCCCGTACCGTCAGTCCGAACGTCGCGAAATCTATAAGAAATATGTGCAGATTTTGTTGGATAATGACAAGGCATACATCGCTTTTGATACTCCCGAGGAACTGGACGCTAAGCGTGCGGAAATTGCTAACTTCCAATATGATGCATCTACCCGCGGGATGATGCGCAATTCTCTGACAATGTCGAAAGAAGAAGTGGATGCACTGATTGCTGAAGGAAAGCAATATGTGGTTCGCTTTAAGATTGAGCCGAACGAGGATGTTCACGTGAATGACTTGATTCGTGGCGAAGTCGTTATTAATTCATCTATTCTGGATGACAAGGTGCTCTATAAGTCGGCTGACGAACTGCCTACTTATCATCTCGCGAACATTGTGGATGACCATTTGATGGAAGTGTCTCATGTAATCCGTGGCGAAGAATGGTTGCCTTCGGCACCGCTGCACGTACTGTTGTACCGTGCATTCGGCTGGGAAGACACGATGCCGGAATTTGCCCACCTGCCTTTGCTGCTGAAGCCGGAAGGAAACGGTAAGTTGAGCAAGCGTGACGGCGACCGTTTGGGATTCCCTGTATTCCCCTTGGAATGGCGTCCGGAATCGGGAGAAGTGTCTTCCGGATATCGTGAATCGGGTTATTTGCCCGAAGCGGTGATTAACTTCTTGGCTTTATTGGGATGGAATCCGGGCAACGATCAGGAAGTGATGTCTATGGACGAAATGATAAAACTGTTCGACATCCATCGTTGCAGCAAGTCCGGAGCTAAATTCGACTATAAAAAAGGTATTTGGTTCAATCATCAGTATATCCAGCTTAAACCGAATGAAGAAATTGCCGAACTGTTTTTGCCTGTGCTGAAAGAGCATGGGGTAGAGGCTCCTTTCGAGAAGGTCGTTACGGTTGTCGGCATGATGAAAGACCGTGTAAGTTTTATCAAGGAACTGTGGGATGTTTGTAGCTTCTTCTTTGTGGCTCCTGCTGAATATGACGAAAAGACAGTGAAGAAACGCTGGAAAGAAGACTCGGCAAAATGTATGACTGAGTTGGCGGAAGTAATTGCCGGCATCGAGGATTTCAGCATTGAAGGCCAGGAGAAAGTAGTGATGGACTGGATTGCTGAAAAAGGTTACCATACGGGTAATATAATGAATGCTTTCCGTCTGACACTGGTGGGCGAAGGTAAAGGTCCGCATATGTTCGATATTTCCTGGGTGTTGGGCAAGGAAGAGACATTGGCTCGTATGAAGCGCGCCGTAGAGGTACTTAAATAATTAGGAATGATAAATTATGAATGGTGAATTTCGGGGCAGGTTTAAGTACTGTCATTCAGGATTCATCATTCAAGATTGAAAATTATGCTTTATAATCTGGCAATAGTTATTTATGACCTTTTGGTTCATTTTGCTGCTCCGTTCAGCCGTAAGCCCCGAAAAATGATGAAGGGGCATTGGGTAGTGTATGAACTTCTACGTCAGCAAGTGGAGAAAGGAGAGCGGTATATCTGGTTTCACGCTGCTTCGCTTGGTGAGTTTGAACAAGGGCGTCCATTAATAGAAATGATCCGGGAAAAATATCCCGATTATAAGATATTGCTTACATTTTTCTCTCCGTCTGGTTACGAAGTGCGCAAGCATTACCGGGGAGCGGACATTGTCTGCTATCTGCCGTTTGATAAACCGCGGAATGTGAAGAAGTTCCTGGATATCGCAAACCCGTGTATGGCATTCTTTATCAAGTACGAATTTTGGAAGAACTACCTGGATGAGCTTCATAAGCGTCGCATCCCGGTGTATAGCGTTTCTTCCATTTTCCGTCGCGATCAGATATTCTTTAAATGGTATGGTGGGACTTATCGCAATGTGCTGAAGGATTTCGATCATTTGTTTGTGCAGAATGAGGCTTCCAAACGCTATTTGTCGAAGATTGGCATTAGTCGTGTGACAGTGGTGGGAGATACCCGTTTCGACCGTGTGTTGCAGATTCGGGAAGAGGCCAAAGACCTTCCGTTGGTGAAAATGTTTAAAGGAGACAATGCCTTTACGTTTGTGGCAGGCAGTTCTTGGGGACCGGATGAAGATTTGTTCCTGGAGTACTTCAACAGCCATCCGGAAATGAAGTTGATTATCGCTCCGCACGTGATTGATGAAAATCATCTGGTGGAGATTATCAGTAAACTGAAACGTCCTTATGTACGCTATACTCGTGCTGACGAAAAGAATGTGCTGAAAGTTGATTGCTTGATTATCGATTGCTTCGGACTGTTATCTTCTATTTACCGTTATGGAGAAGTGGCTTATATCGGAGGTGGTTTTGGCGTCGGTATTCATAATACGCTGGAAGCTGCTGTATATGGCATTCCTGTTATTTTCGGACCGAAATATCAGAAGTTTATGGAAGCAATCCGGTTGCTCGAAGCTAAAGGCGCATACTCCATTAAAGACTATAGCGAGTTGAAAACCTTGTTGGACCGTTTCCAGGCAGATGACGTTTTCATGCGTGAGACCGGTGCGAATGCCGGTTATTATGTGACCAGTAATGCCGGAGCTACGGAGAAGATCATGCACATGATTAACTTTTAGAGATGGATAAGGTTGGGCGTTGCCTGAAAAACAGGTAAGCCCTATCATTTCGCTCTGCTGTTCTGAGCTTGTCGTCTCGTATTTCTTAAAGAAGAGAGATTCGTCAATGAACTCAGAATATGACAGAATAAGATAAGAATCTGGAGATGTGTCAGAACTCCCCTTTTAACGAATTCATCTTCGCCACAACTATCTGTAGCGAAGATGAATTTTAATTTATAAGGGTTTCGACACACCCACTTACCAGTACATCTTTTGAAAATGTTGGTATTCTATTTGTTTATTTCCTGTTTTAATAACTCTTCCAGTTCTTTTCGTGTCACATGGGTGAATCGTTTCACTATATTTCCTTGCTTGTCTATCACCAAATACATGGGCAAACCTTTCATCTGAAAATGTTTCCAAAGATAACCCCATTGCTTTTCGTTTAACCAATAATGTTCACCGACAATGTCTTGTATGAGTATTTTCCAAGTCTTTTCGATGGAACTGGGGCCAGTTAGGTAGACAAAAGCTACGTTTTCGCCTAATTCTTTTTTAATAGGTTCATATTCTTTAATCGTCCTTCGGCAGCCACCGCACCAGGTAGCCCAAAAGTCAATGAATTGTACTTTTCCTTTATGGCGGTCGACGAGAGCAGACAGTAATTCTTCTTCTGATACTTTAGGTGCTTCGCAGACAGAGTATTTCTTTGTTGTCGCTTTTGCGCGTGGTTGCATCTGTCGGTTCATATCTTGAATGATTCCTAAGAAAATCGGGTTTGTAATTTCCGTTGCCATAGCTTCTTGTTGAGTGGTCAGTGGTTTTAAATTATATAGGCTGGAGCGCATATAGATTGCCCGTATATAATCGACCATTAAACAAGTGCTGTCTTGCATGATATGGCTCAGATACTCCTTCGCTTTGGTGAATAGTTTCTGACTGAATTCATTATATTCTTTGGGGTATTTTGCGATAAGCGCGATCAGCTCGCTGCCTTGTTGGAAGGGGATACCTGTTTTGAGAGCTGTCTCGTATTGGCGAATAAGCGCTTGTTCCTCCTTTGTAAGCGTCGCTTTTGATAGTAAATACTTCTCAAATTTTAAAGGATCATGATGTAGCCCATAGAGTTCTCCTGAGATCACGTTGCGATAATTGTAGCAATAGAGCGCTAAGGGATGATTGACAGGGAAACTCTTTAGGAAATCATAGAAATTGGCAGGAAAATCAAAATTGGCAAAGGCTGTACTGGCTAGTTCACGCGTGATGTTTTCCTTCTTCTGATAAGCCGTTTGCAGACAATAACGGGTTGCATTCAGATTCTCTATGCAATCGAACGCACATGAGAGATTGGCAAGTGTGCGGGTATCTTCACTAAATTGCGTTTTTGTGTTGTTGTGTGCCACGCACTGTTTGTATTGGTCGATGCAGCGTTTCTTAAATTCATTGGCGCTGATGCCTGCAATAGAATCCAGTATGTCGCCATCTCTATAAACCGGAGCTATTCTTGTAATCAATTCTGGCTGGCACCATTCATTATTGATGGTAGCATATTGTCCGCTGAATACAAATTGTTTTCCTTGCGGATTGCTTAGATTGACCGCTACATTAGTTTCTTTATCGGGGCTTAGCAGAATGACTATATCGGCTTCCCCTATCATCATCCGTACTTGTGTGTTATGATAGAGAGGAATATTGATTTTGAAGCTTCCGTCTGCTTCGATAGTCGGGAAGAGGGTTTCGGCTGTCCCCATCACAATATTAGGAGCTCCGATTTTGAGGTCCGGATGATCATTAGGGCTATAATTAGCTATTGTGCCGCTTAGTATGGCTTTTCCTTTTTGATATTCGGGACTCCGTAATTGTGCTTGTACTATGTTGAATAGCAGAGACAAGAAAAGGAAGGTAAACAGTCTGTTCATAATAGTTCTTTGATTGTATTTATAATTTCTTTATCTGTATTCTCTGTGCTATATCCTCTGATTATTTTTCGTATGATTCGTTTCTGGTCCAGTATGAAAAAGAAGGGCGCAGCACCACCTGTCTGGTATTGTTTGATAACTTCGTTCGTGGCATTTAGAATCGTATAATTCAAATCTTTCCGCTTGGCGTAGTTTCGGATGGCGGATGCATTGTGGCTCCAGGATTCTATAGCAATGAGATCAAACTCCTCGTTGCTGAATAACTCTTTTAACTTTTTCAGAAAAGGTACAGCTGCCTGGCAGGCACCACAGCCAATGCCGGTGAAATTGATTAGTATGACTTTGCTTTTGCAGTTGGCGAGTGATAGAGACTGTCCATCTATATTTTCTAATATCCATCCCGGAGCTTTTTTGCCTGTGAGTCCGGATGTGGATGGTGAGTCTCCGCTTTTCTTGTGGAGATCGCTGTATTTTACTGTTTCATAATCTTTGGGGAAATAATCATTGATGTTAAAGTCTCTGATGTTGAGCTTGTTAATCTGAAGGTTGGAACAAGTTGAAACGGAAATATCATGTGACATTTCCCTTCGCTCCTTAAAAGGTAAATTATCCGATTTATTAATCCATAATTCATAAATAGAAGTCGTATTGCCGATATCGAATGGGGGAAGAGGCATGTGGAAGGCTTTTCCAAAGAATTCAACCTGTTGTTCCTCATTGATTGTTAGTTTGAAATAGTAATCATTACCCTCGTCTTTCAGTTCTATGGTGATATTATCATCAGTGGTAAGCGCATACTTGATGATGTTCTTTGCGAAATTGAAGAATGGAGGTCTTACTAGCCTGAAAGGGAGTGGTTTGAATGTGAAGTCATCAATTACTAACTTTTTATTATCGTGATAGGCTTCTACTCTTACGTTGCCATCATAACAAAAGTTTAGCTTTGTAGTATCCTTGGCATCCAGTGAAACATAGCTTGCGCCGATGGTTGAATCTATGGGGTGATTATATTCTTTGATGAATCCATGTAGAATGGATAATGCGGTGGAGTCCCCGGGTTGCCAGCTTTCGTTAGCAACATAATATGTTGCGGATTCAATTTTCTCTAGATTGGCAAATACCTTTTTTAAATAATCTCTCTCTCTGTTTTGAGCATTGACTGCCGGCATTGTTGCAAAAAGGAGAGTAATAAGCAGTAGTTTTGTTTTCATGATTGATCGTGGAGTAATATGTTTTCTATAGTTAGATGTTTTATTCTGTTTGATTACAAATCTACGAATAATTCGTAAACTGGAGGCAGACAATTAGTTAAATAAAACAAATGAATACATGAACTCCTTCATGGATATTAGCTGATCCAATATGCTCCTTTGCTAATTTTTCAAAGATCAACCTGATGCATTGAATATAGTACCCTGAAAACACATGAACTTACTAATGATCTGGAACCTGATATTTATATTATTCATGTGAATCAGTAGTTGAATGTTGTTCATTTCTGAACTGTTATACGCTAAATTGTTAGTCTATATAAATCAAGCATCAGTATCATATGGGGCAAGTGTTAGTTTCCTCGGAGGAAACGTCTGTTCCCTTTAAAAGGAACGGTCGTTTCCATTAAAAGGAACACCCGTTCCCTCACCGGGAAACGACAGTTTCCATTCCAAGAAATTATAGGGAATTATAAGTCGTTGAGATCTAGATGTATAGAGTACTATCGGTAATGTTATAGAGTTTATGTTCATGTCTGTACCATTGTGAATCAACTACTGATTCACATTATTTATACCATTGGGAATACATCAGATAATTGTGAGCGATTTTTTGGTTTAGCTCCTTGGCCTGTTCCGGGTCTACCTTCTTAATAAATTTAGCCGGTACCCCTCCCCAAATGCTTCCGGGCTCGATCACTGTATTGCTCAATACCAAAGAACCGGCGGCAACGATGGCTCCTTCGCCTACTACGGCATGATCTAGTATGGTAGACCCCATTCCGATGAGTGCATAGTCTTTGACGGTTGCTCCGTGAATCGTCACATTATGTCCTACGGAAACATGATCGCCAATTTCGATGGTTGACTTCTCGTATAAAGTATGTAGCACGCTTCCATCCTGAATATTGACTCCATTACCTATCCGTATGGAATTAACGTCACCGCGCAATACTGTACAAAACCAGATGCTACAGTCATTTCCTATTTTTACATCTCCTATGATGGTTGCATTGTCTGCGAGAAAACAGTTCTCTCCAATTTCGGGGGTAAAGCCCCGCACTGATTTGATTAAAGCCATAAATTATATTGTTTCTAATGATGTTTTTTATTGAATATGATTGGGGATTGTTCGACACCCGGGTCTCGTGATGTCTGACACCCGGATCTCAGACAGCCTGACACCCGGGTGTCGGTATGCTCAACACCCGGGTGTCGGACAAAAGCTGTTTTAAATGGCTTTTGTTGCTTCTAGCAGCCACTTCTTTTCTTCTTCGTTCAGACTTGGAGAAAGTTTTTCGTAAACGGTTTGATGGTAGTCATTGAACCACTTGACTTCTTCTGCCGTCAGCATATCTTTGATGATGCCTTTTTTGCAGATCGGGCATAGAGTGATCGTTTCAAATTTGAGATATTCTCCGAACATACCTTCTTTGTCTTTGCAGACCAGTGTCAGGTTCTCGGTGCGTATCCCGTGACTGCCTGCCTTATAAACGCCAGGTTCATTGGACGTAACCATGCCGGGTTGCAGCACAACAGGATTTTCATTCATACGGATGCTTTGCGGCCCTTCGTGTACACTCAGAAAATGTCCTACACCATGCCCGGTACCATGCAGGAAGTTCATGCCATGACTCCAGATAGGCATACGTGCCAATACATCGAGTTGGGCGCCGCGGGTTCCGGCAGGGAATTTAGCCATTGCCAATGCAATATGCCCTTTTAATATTAAGGTATAGTCTGTTTTTTCTTCTTCCGTCAGTTCGCCTAATGCAATGGTACGGGTGATATCAGTTGTTCCGTCCAGATACTGTGCTCCCGAATCTAACAGCAAGAAACCTTTAGGCTGAAGCGTGACATTACTCTCCTCCGTTGCGGAATAGTGTACGATCGCTCCATGCTCTTTATATCCGGCGATTGTGTCGAAACTTTCTCCCATATAAAGAGGTTGGGCTGCTCTGAACTCATGCAGCTTCCGATCTACGCTCAATTCGGTCTCTTTGCCCGAAGGCACTGATTCTTCCAGCCATTTGAGGAACTTGACAAGCGCCACGCCATCCCGCTGCATTGCGTGATGGATGCCGACGATCTCCTGCTCATTGCGAATGGCTTTCAGCAATGTCACGGGAGATTCTCCACGAACAATCTTACATACAGGGTTGATAGCCGAATAAATCGCATAGTTCGTTTTCTTTGGGTCGATAAGTATGCTTTCTCCTGCAAAAGAATTCAGGAAAGATTCTGCTTCATCATATTTTCTCAGGCTGACTTGCTGTTCTTTCAAGTACTCATTTACCTCTTGAGTAATCTTCTCTGGTGAAATAAAGCAGATCACTTCATCCTGAGTAATCAGCAGATAACTTACTATAACCGGATTACAATGCACATCACTTCCTCGCAGATTGAGAGTCCATGCTATTTCGTCCAGACTGGATAAAAATAAAGCATAGATGCCTTTCTTTTTTAGTTCGGTACGGATGACGGCAACTTTTTCCCCGCAACTTTTTCCTGCATATTTGACATCGTAGATGAAAGCCGGAGCATCAGGCATGGATGGACGATCCTTCCAGATACTTTTCAATGGATCGCCAAAGATATTGACCTGCAACTGATAGGGAGCAAGATCTTCTTTCATCTCTTCCACCTGCTGCACGGAGAACATTTTCCCATCAATACTCACAGATTCTCCCGGCTTTAGATTCTGACAGAGAAACTCTGTGATACTCGGAGTTTCCGGCAGCATCTCTTTATATAATGTAATGCCACTGCCTTCCAGTTCCTTTTCCGCTTGCAGGAAATAACGGGAATCTGTCCATAGCCCGGCTTTATCCATTAAGACGACGACTGTTCCGGCGGAACCCGTGAAACCGGAAATCCATTCACGGGACATCCAATAAGGAGCTACATACTCACTCAGGTGAGGATCGGTGCTGGGAATGATGAACGCTTTGATATTATTAGGATGGAATGCCATCCGTAGTGCGTGTATACGCTCTTTTATGCTCTGCTTCATACCTTATTATATTATTTATAGACATATTTAAGAGTCTCAAAGGTACTAACTTTTCGTGGTTAATGATTTGTTTATGAATAGTTTTTGAGAAATATTTGCCGAAAGTTTTGTGAATAAAGAAAGTATGTGTAATTTTGCGGCGCAATTTGACTGCGGAATTTTTTAATCATAACATATTAATAGTAACAAAATGATTGTAGTACCTGTAAAAGAAGGCGAAAACATTGAAAAAGCGCTGAAGAAGTTTAAAAGAAAATTTGAAAAAACTGGCATCGTTAAAGAGTTGAGAAGCAGACAACAGTTCGACAAACCGTCTGTAACTAAAAGACTTAAGAAAGAACGTGCAGTTTACGTACAAAAACTTCAGCAAGTAGAAGATTAATAATTCGTAATTTCCTTTGAATTATTGAATTCTTTTCATACATTCGTTGCACGATTTTAGATGTAGCGATATTATGTTAATTAAATCTTTTCTTGATTATCTCCGGTATGAGCGGAACTATTCCGACAAAACCGTTCTGGCATATGGCGAGGATATAAAGCAGCTGCAGGAGTTTGCTCAGGAAGAGTACGGAAAGTTTGATCCGTTGGAAGTGGAAGGTGAACTGATTCGTGAATGGATTGTTTCATTAATGGATAAGGGTTATACTTCGACTTCTGTAAATCGAAAGCTAAGTTCGCTCCGGTCGTTCTATAAGTATCTCTTGAGGCAAGGAGAGGTGACAGTGGATCCGTTACGAAAAATAACAGGACCAAAGAATAAGAAACCGTTACCTGTTTTTCTGAAAGAGAGCGAAATGAATAAGCTACTGGATGATACGGACTTTGGTGAAGGATTTAAAGGTTGTCGTGACCGGTTGATTATTGAAATGTTTTATGCCACTGGCATACGACTTTCGGAATTGATAGGTTTGGATGATAAGGATGTGGATTTTTCCGCTTCTCTTTTGAAAGTAACCGGGAAAAGAAACAAGCAACGACTGATACCGTTCGGTGACGAACTGAAGGAATTGATGCTTGAATATATTAATGTAAGAAACGAAACGATTCCGGAAAGGTCGGCAGCTTTCTTTATTAAAGAGAATGGTGAACGGCTTTATAAGAATCTGGTCTATAATTTAGTGAAACGGAACCTGTCAAAGGTGGCGACGCTGAAAAAAAGAAGTCCTCACGTGCTGAGGCATACTTTTGCTACCACAATGCTGAATAATGATGCAGAGCTGGGTGCGGTAAAAGAACTTTTGGGTCACGAGAGTATTGCAACTACCGAGATCTATACGCATGCCACATTTGAAGAACTTAAAAAAGTGTATAAACAAGCTCATCCAAGAGCTTAAAAAAAGGAGGTAAGTATGGATATTAGAATTCAATCAATTCACTTTGATGCGTCAGAGCAATTGCAGGCATTTATTCAGAAGAAAGTGTCTAAGTTGGAAAAATATTACGAAGATATAAAGAAAGTAGAGGTGTCATTAAAGGTAATTAAGCCGGAAGCTGCTGAAAATAAGGAAGCAGGCATAAAGATACTTATCCCTAATGGTGAGTTTTATGCAAGTAAAGTGTGCGATACATTTGAGGAAGCAATTGATTTGGATGTGGAAGCGCTCGAAAAACAACTGGTGAAATACAAGGAAAAACAGCGTAGCAAATAAAAAAATCCCAAATATTTTGCGGGAAAGAAATAAATAACTAAATTTGCAGCCGTTTCGCTCGCGTTAGAACGTGACGGTTGCATTTTTTAGCTAGAACGCCTCTTTAGCTCAGTTGGCCAGAGCACGTGATTTGTAATCTCGGGGTCGTT
>DXOL01000007.1:0-34445 GCA_019412825.1 Bacteroides thetaiotaomicron
CTTATACTTGGACGAAGGTGAAGGGTGACAAGGGCGACAAAGGGGACAAAGGCGATAAGGGAGAACAAGGAACACAAGGAGCAACAGGATTGCCCGGTGCTCTTATTCGTCCGCGTGGTGAATGGAAAGCGAGTACGGCATACGTGAATAATTCCCAATACCGGGATACGGTCATTTATAATGGAAATACTTATTCCTGTAAAACGAGTCATACATCTTCCAGTTCCTTCGACTCAACAAAATGGACTCTATTTAATGAGTTTATTAATGTCGCTACGCAATTACTGATAGCCCAAAACGCTACGATTGACATACTAGGTACATCCGGCTTGTTTGTTGGTAATCTGTCAAAGACGCAAGGATGGTTAATGAAAGGCGGATCGATTAAGCACAATGTTACGGGAGTAGAACTGACAGCAGAAGGAAAGTTCTCACTTCCTGCAACGGGTGCGATGTTGGTTGGTGGTAAAACGTTTATTACTAGTGGTAAAATCGTGACTGATTTTATTGACGTAGATAATTTAAAGGTTAAGAAGTTGGACGGAGCTACAGGTACATTTAAAGAATTACAAGCGATTGACAATAACGGGAAAATACAGGGAAAAATAGCTTTTAATGTTTCCGGCTCTGGGGACAATGTTTCATCTTCGTTTAATATTAATTTTTCAAAAACATGGGTTTCGGGTGACTTATATCATCAAGGATATAATTCTACGGAAAAGCGATCATTTCGTTTTTACACATCAGATTTATGGTGTAGGGGTGAATTTGGACACAGTAAAATGACAACGATGGAGTATTATGGTTACGATACTGGTGAGGTATACTTTCATATATATGGTATGGGAAATGCAGGAGTCAGACATGTATATCCAAAAGATAATGGACAACCTGTAGACTGTATCATATTATCCGGAAATACTAATTATATCGCTTGTGTCTGCGATGCTAGTACACAAAAAATGATAGTATTAATCAATAACTCAAGTTATACAAAAAGAATAAGTCTCAATTATGCTAGTCAAGCTAAAACTGAAATTTCTCCTTGGTCTTTTAAGATCTTTGTAACAGGAGCTATGCAAAGCGGAGTAAATAATTTATTTGGTATGGGTTAATAACAAAACATTATGAAAATAGACTTTAGAAAAATCGAAGTAACAGACATCGAAGGGAATAAGAGTACTTTCGATATAAGTAAGGAGTTAGGTAATACTATCTATCAGAAAACCGCCGATCTGGGCGAATTGGAGTTAGCACAGAGAATCTATAAAAATGGTGAAGTCGAATTATCAACAGACGAAGCGGAACGCATCAAGGAATACGTGAGAACTAACTTTGTCGCAGTCGTACAATTAGCGGTTAATGAAGCGCTTGCGAAAGAATGATTTAGCACAAAAACATATTATAGAACTATATATTATTAATCACTTTAAAAACAGAATTTATGAAAACAAAGTATTTAACAGAGAATTTGAGAACTACACAGGTCGAATCTACTGCAAAAGGTGGTGAATATGAGTATCACGTTTCTTACGTGTATGATGGCAAGAATCTGCTCCGCTTGTCATGTAACATCTATAAGTGTAATGCCGAGAATCAATCCTATTCAGGTTGTATGTCATTCGAAAGCGGCAATAAATCGATGAACTTCCCTGAGGATGTTGAAATAGCACCGCATATTACCATGTTTGAAAGTATCTTGCAGGAGGTAAACGAAGGGTTAGCTGCCTTATAAAAAAAGAAAACCGCCTGCTCATCACGAGTTAGCGGCTTGATAACACAAACAAAACAAATAGCGAAAGGCACCACCCCTTCGCTTATAAATCGATACAAAGGTAGTATTAATAATTAGATAGAGAAAAGGAATATGGGATTAAATGAATGGCTGGCTCTGATCGGGGCTTTGGGAGGTTTTGAAGCAATCAAATGGATAGTTAACTTCTATGTGAATCGTCGAACGAATGCAAGGAAGGAAGATGCGACAGCGGATAGTATGGAGGATGAAAATGAACGCAAGCAAGTCGCATGGCTGGAAGAACGTATCGCTCAACGTGATGCCAAGATTGACGCTATTTATGTTGAACTCCGGCAGGAACAGTCCGTTCATTTGGAAGATATCCATAAGAAGCATGAACTGGAGCTTAGATTGAAAGAAGCTGAAATAAAGAAATGTGATGTACACGGATGCACTAACCGGCAGCCGCCAAGTGACTATTAATTATAAGAAGGAAAAGAAATGATCGGAGTATTAGAGTTTATTTTTCAGGACTTTTGGCATTGGCTTGGAACAATATGTCTATTAGCTGTAATAGCTGAGTGTGGGCCTCTGATTAAAATTAATATAGGAACTAAAAAAGAGGAGGAAAAGAAATGAAAGTTTTGATTGACAATGGTCATGGAGAAAACACGCCAGGTAAGCGTTCTCCTGACGGAAGATTAAGAGAATGGTCATACACTAGAGAGATTGCCAATCTGGTAGTAGCCGGATTACGCAAAAAGGGAATTGACGCCGAGCGGATTGTGAAGGAAGATTCAGACGTTCCTTTGTCAGAACGATGTCGCCGGGTTAATAACATCTATAGAGATACAGGTAAGAAAGCTATCCTTGTGTCTATTCACTGTAATGCTGCCGGATCAGGTGCAAGCTGGATGAATGCGCAAGGATGGAGTGCATTTGTATCGAATAATGCGTCATTAAATAGCAAAAGGTTAGCCAAATTCCTGGCACAAGTAGCAGAATGTATTCTTGTGCCGGTTCGTAAGCCAATGCCCGGACAACTGTATTGGGAGCAGAACCTAGCCATCTGCCGGGATACTAATTGCCCGGCAGTGCTGACGGAGAACTTTTTCCAGGACAATAAAGAAGATGTAGAATACCTTTTGTCTCGGGAGGGCAAAGATACGGTTGCCCGGATTCATATTGAAGGAATCTTGAAATACTTAGGCTTATGAAACGATTAATCTACATATTTATCATTTTGCTGACGTCAGCAATATGGTTGTCATCCTGTCGGAGTCCTCAATATGTTCCTGTAGAGACCAAAATACAACTAAAAGATTCGGTAATAACGAGAGATTCGGTTGTAATCAAGGAACAGACGGTTCGGAAAGACTCAGTTGTAATAAAGGACTCTACCGTAATCGTAGTCGATGAATCCGGAAACGTTATCCGGACCGAATTATATAGGTACCGTGACTGGTACAAGGAACTGTCACGTGATTACTCTGTGTTGCAGGCAAAGTATGATTCTCTTTTTAGTGAGAAACAGAAGGAAATACAGGTCCCTTATCCAGTTGAACGTGAACTTTCCTGGTGGCAATCTGTTAAGGTACAAGTCGGAGAAATAGCTATAGGCATAATTATTGGTTTGATCATTATAATTGCGCTACTCCGTCGAAAGAAATAACTACTAAAAATAACACTAAGATTCATAATAAAAAACTTTGGATGCCTCTGCTTGTGAAAGTAGGGGTATTTTCTTTTGCTTATCTCATTTATAATTAGTACATTTGTGTACAGACGTGGATGTCTGTTGTACATCTCTCTACGGAAAAGTTGCTAGTTTTCGAGATCGAGAGAAGATAATACGTTATTAATTCCAATAATTAGCCTCGCCTAAGCGTAGTCGGGGCTTTCTTTTGAAATTTGATGCGATACCTCTCGAAATCATAGATTTAAAAACTTACCTTTGTGACATAACTAAACGATACAATTATGGATAATAGTACATTATATATAATAGGAAATGGATTTGATCTACAGCATAACTTAAAATCTTCTTATGATGAATACCATAGATATGTAAAAAATAACAGGTCAAATGTTGAAGATTTCCTAAATCAATATTTCACTCTTAAAGTAAAAAAGGATAAAAAGAGTGATAATTATTGGTGGTCAGATTTCGAGAATGATCTTGCAAGTTTTCATGCAAAGTCATTTTTTTATGACCATGATAACGTTTCTGAAGGATTTATGGATCAGGAACATCCACAGTGGAGCGATTTTTTTGGAGTAGAAGACGAGATTATTGAAGAGTCTGAGAAGGCGTATTTTGAAATAAGGCAGTCATTTTGGGATTGGATTAATGAAATATCTGAAACAGAGATAGAACGAAAAAATATGCATTTTGAAAAGGATGCCTTCTTTTTATCCTTTAACTATACATCTACAATTGAAAGAATTTATAATATTCCAAAGGTTTTTCATATACATGGATATATTGGCGATAATAATGAGGAAAGTATTGTTTTTGGACATGGAAAGGAAACTTCAGAAGGTGAAATACCTGAACTAGATGAAAATGGAGAAAGCAATAGGGCACCAGGTTCTGATGCAGAAGCTTTTTCTCATTCTCTTTTTTATCAATTTCAGAAACCAGTAAAAGATATTATAGACAGAAATCAATTTTTTTTTGATTCTCTAAAATATACAGAAAAAGTGGTTGTGTTAGGACATTCCCTTAATGATATTGATATGCCATATATTTCTAAAATTAGAGATTCTATTTCAGATAGCTTGAGTTGGATAATAGTCTGTTATACTGACGATGATAGGCAGCGTGCAAAAACTGTAATGGAAAATATAGGAGTTGCCAAAGATTCATATAGGCTGTTGTCTTGGAAAGATTATGAAGAAGATATGTTTTAACGAATTTAGAATCTGTAAAGTATAGTTTTATGAACCAAAATGTCGAATACGAGAAGTTTACACAAGAAATATATCAGGAGTTAAGCAATGCTCGTGGTATTACAACCAATGTTGAACACAATGTCAAGCTCATTGGTAAGTCAGGACAAAAACATCAAATAGATGTATACTGGGAATATAAAATAGCTGGTGTTCAGCACAAAGTAGCTATCGAATGCAAAAATTATAACCGTAAGCTCTCTGTTGATAAAGTAAATGCATTTCGCGGTGTATTGGCTGACCTTACTGATGTTAAAGGTATTATGATAACTCAAAAAGGCTACCAGGCAGGAGCAAAAAAAATAGCAGATTCTTGCGGAATTAATCTAAAAGAATTAAGAACTCCTAGTGAAGATGATGATTGCATAGTAGCAGAAGCAAGGCTCAGTTTAGGTATATCTCTTACCCAACGTGTTTTTTCACTTGATAATGATTGGGCAAAAGCAAATAGTATAAATTGGTTATCATATAGAAACTTCAGTCCCAGCTTTTCGCAACGAGGTAATGAATGGGGAGAAGATTATCTTCCTTTAGATACCGCTGGAGATGAGATTCTTGATGAAAAAGGTAATGTAATTACGACTTTTGATAAATTAGTAGATGAACGTCCTCAAAAAACAGTACATGTATTTGATTTTAAGAACGCCTATGTTATTACCCATAATTGGGGAAAAGTAAAAATAAAAACGGTCAAATATATTAATAGCAAGACACACAAACAAACATTAATAACTCTCGATGCAAGGGATATAACAAAAGCAATACTCAAAGATGCACTGAGTGGTGAAATAATGTTCTTTTTTAAGGGTATCTGAAAAGTTCGATAGAATAGAAATAATTTCTCATTTTATGTACATCGGTAGAAATAAGTAGTACCTTTGTCCCGGGAATCATTTATTTCTACCCGTGACGACGGGATTTGCCCTGGCTGAATGGTCGGGGCTTTTTAATTTTCAAGAATATTTACTCTCAATATAATATTAATTCAATTTTTTGTTTCAAATATCACAATAAGTAGTCAGATGGATAAATTAGATGATTATAAGACAGTTTTAGTAATAGGAAATGGATTTGATAAGAATATAGGCATGCCTACTTCTTATAAAGAGTTTATGGGAAGTGAAGAATTTAAAGATTTAATTACAAAAGATAATAGTGTCCTAGCCAAATATTTGGACTATAAAAAATCACACGATGGAACAAACTGGATAGATTTAGAAAAAGAATTAGGCAATTATGCTAAAATCCTAAATAATGGAGCTAAAATAATTGATGTAATCCCCCAAAAAATAAGAGGAGACATGAATTCTAGTGAAATCCGAAGTGCATTTAGACGGGACTTTGATTTTCTATGTTGGGCATTAAAAAACTATTTAAAAGAAGTTGAGAATATCGAATATCCTAATGAGAAAGTAGCTAACTCTGTTGCATACAAACTCATCAAAGATATAATAAGAGAAAGAAAGCCATATTATGTTGTTAATTTCAACTACACGAATTTTGTTAAAAAGACTATTATGTTCGAATCGTCTGGCTATTCTACAAAGAATGAAATTCTACAAATACATGGTTCATTGAAAAAAGATATTGTTTTTGGAGTACAAGATAATTTTGAGTTAGAACGGCAACATGTCTTTTTATATAAATCTCACAATAAATGTCAAAAAGTAAGAGGATTACCTCAAATTTTAGAGAATGCAGATAAAATTATATTTTTTGGTTATTCATTAGGAGAAACAGATCATTCCTATTTTGATGATTTTTTTAAAAATCAAACAAAAAAGGATTGCCGTAGTAAAAGTTTTGTTTTTCACCATTATGGACAAGATGCATATGATGACATTATTTGGCAATTGAAAGTGCTTACAAATAATCGAACATCTTATTTAAATCAATATAATGATATACGGTTTGAAGATAGCAGTAAGACACCAAAATAGAAACATTATAGCAGAGGAAAAGCGAACACAACTCTGCATAGGAATTATAAAATTTGTAGTTAATTTAAATAAATCTTCGACATGAATAGAATTATAATTATCGGTAACGGATTTGATATGGCACATAAGCTTAAAACTGGATATCGGGATTTTATAGATGACTATTGGAATAATGTAACAGAAAAGGTATTTGGGGGATATGACCAATGGCTGAAAGAAAACTGGGGAGGAATGGATTATTTTGGTAACTATAAGGACGAGTTTGTTGCCTTTGAGAAAAAATATGGTAAGACAGAAATTAATAAAAGCTCCTTTCCATGCAAAAAAGGCACCCTATTAGAGAAATTGTACACACTAATTGATGAGTATAATAATGACCCTAATACACCAGTAACAGTTCATTTAAAGTTTGAAAATCGTTTTTTTGAGCGTATATCTCATCAATGTTCTCTTGTAAATTGGGTAGATATAGAAAATGAATATTATGATGCATTGAAAAAACTTAGTTTAGAGGAAAATGCTCAAGAACGGAGTCAGAAAGTTAAGAAACTAAATATTGAATTTGAAGCAATAAAAAATCTACTCGAAAAGTATTTGTATGGGATATCAAAAAGCTCTGTCACTCAACATGCATCGATAATTGAATCAGTGAATAGTCTGATTGAATTAAATGATGTTGCATTAAAGAAACAGCAACAGTATTTAGATTCTATATTAAAAGATATAGATCAATCTGGCAATGAAATGGAAGTTTTTGGAAGAGTTATGGCAGAACCAGATCCTTTCTGTTCTACAGCTGAAACTTATAGGATGCATCTTAAAAATAAACTAGAGAGCGATCATTTTAAAAAGAAGTATTGCATTCCAACGCAGATAGTATTCTTAAATTTTAATTATACGAATACTGCCCAAAAATTATATCTTGATGAAGAGAATGATAATGAGATAATTAATATTCATGGGGAACTTTACAATAAGGCAAATCCTATGATTTTTGGATATGGGGATGAGTTAGATAATACATATAAGAAAATAGAAGAGTTACAGGATAATGATTTCTTGGAGAATATAAAATCCATAAACTATCATGAAACAAGAAATTACAGAAGATTATTGGAGTTTATAGAATCCGGGATATATCAAGTATTTATAATGGGACATTCTTGTGGCAACTCTGACAGAACTTTACTCAACACTTTATTTGAACATGATAATTGTGCTTCTATTAAGGTTTACTACTGGCAACAAGAAAATGGTTCGGATAATTATAGCGATTTAATAAGAAACATTTCGCGTAACTTTAATGATAAACCCAAGATGCGTGATATAGTTGTAAACCGAGAAAACTGTTCCCCTTTAGTTCCGACAGAAAAAGAGGTGGCCGAATAAGCTACCTCTTTTTTGTGGGGTATGAGGACATGACATATATCTGTGGTGAAGGTTCATATGATTTGCAGATTAATATATAGAAAGAAGTTGTGTGTTTTTATAGCTTTATTTGCATCTTAAAGTAATGAATATGGATGTAGTTCTCAGTATAAAGAAAGCCAATGTATATGATGAAGTCGCTAAACTTACCGGATATGTTGGCGCAAAAAACATTGAAGATACCGGAAAGGCTTATGATCGCGTATTTACAACTGATGACGATAGATTGATGCTGGAAAGGTTTTGGCGGGAGGCAGTCGGGGCAATAACTGATGAAGTCAAGAGGTTTATTATAACAGTAAGTAACCAGGTTAATTCTCAGTATGTGGATATAAGTGAGGTCTGGACTGCTACTTTGGAAATGCCAAGTAACTTTGATAGTAATTTGGTTGACTCAATCAATGACTCTCTTTTTTCATGTGTCGTTAATTCAATTGCTAGTAAATGGTTTGCAATAACTAATAAGGAGGAGGCGGATATGTATTCAGGGATGGCGATTAACTGTGGTAATGAAGCAAAAAGCAAGTTGTATTACCGGAAAAAGCCGAAGAGGATAGTCCCGTTTATTTGAAAAATATTCATTTTAAAAAAGAAATATATATGGCGAAGAAGGAGTTAGTTATTACTTTGGTTAAAACAGAGTTGGTTTATGAAGTGCAAAACAAAACACATTTAACTGGTGTCAGCCGTTTTGCTGGAGATAATTTTGAGCAGGTTGCAAACATGCAGATGGGAGATGACGAAGAACATAAGAATCAGATTCTTCGTTCATTGGGTGATGCCCATAGGGAATTGAAAACAAAGATGTCCAATTACATGGTTGGCAATACGGATAAAGCAAATGATATTCAAGAGGAGGAAGCGGGTGATTTCAAGTTGACATTAAAGATGCCGAGTAACTTTAATCAGGCTGTTTCGGATGCTATTGCGGCTGCTTGTCACAGATTTCTAGTAAATACTGCTATATGTGATTGGTTTATGATAACTAATCCGAGTGAGGCAAAGAACTATTCAGATTTGGCGGTTATTGCCTTGCAATCTATTAGAGAGTCTGTGAATAAAAGGACAATTCCTACAAGGGTAGTGCCAAGTGTATCTGAGTGATGGATCGGTATATAACTATAAAGTTGATTAGGTCTGAACTTATCTATGAAATTAATCTTTCGGCGTATGCGGTGGGTGAAACTATTCGTGGAGAGGATGATGATCGGAGTTTAGTGATGGATATTTGTGACGATGGCAAGGCTGATAAGACTACGCAGACTCTTAATAAAGCTTGGGGAGACTTGTTGAATGATATGACCGGATATACAAAGATTGAAACAGATGAGGACATGGATGTGGATAATACTTTTGTTTCTCCAGAAGAGTATACGGCTCGTTTGTGTGTTCCTGATAGCTTTTCGAAATTAAATGTGGAAGCTGTGAAGAATGCAATGCATGCTTATTTAGTGAATGAGGCTTTGGCTGGGTGGTTTGCCGTAACTAAAAAAGATGAAGTAGCGTATTATGAAAATAAAGCCTTGATGGAACTTGCAAAAGTAAAGAGGTTTTTGAATGTGAGGGTGAAACCTGTCAGGATAAAGATGTACCCCTTTTAGGATGAGGGAGATAAGGGTGGTTTAACGTTTGTTCGACCACCCTTGTTTTTTTATCTGAGTTTGTTTGTCTGTCTAGTTTCATAGACAACAGATGTTCCTGAAAGACTCTCTCCGGGAGATAGCTCCGTTATAATTGCAAATCGGAAGTATTTGTAGGGACTGCCATGAATGGAACGTATAGTATGATCAAGGCTGGAGGTTATTGGTATGTAGTTAATACAATCTCTGGAGCCATATAGAACTGATTTGATGTGTCCTTTTTCGAATACTCCTCTGTGAATAGACTGAGTGATTGTCTTTAGCAGGTCGGGGGAGTCGAGCTTTAGCGGACGAGTGATGATTATTCCTTTTACTCCTTTTGAATATTCGTTTCCTGTATTGGATACATTGACAAGGGTGTTACTTTTAGCCATGATGTAAGAGTCAGGATATGAATTGACGGAGTTTATGAAATTGGATGGGATCATGCTCCATGTTTTCGTCTGCAATGAAAATACATAGGCGTAGGAGTATTCTTTGTTGAATACGATGATGCGTTGGTTTGTGTAGTCGTAAGACATGTTGCATCCTTTTATGTACTCCATGAGACTTGTATGTTTGAAGTGATCAGTAGTCAGTCCTGCCATTTGTGCAAGCTGCTTGTATCCTTTTAGTGTGGAAATGTCGAATGATTTTTTATTTAGAATTTCGGATATGCAAACACTCTCGGAACCTTGTATGAGCATGATGCCTCGTTCGGATGTAAATAGGACGGCTGTGTCTATCTGAGTTATTGATTCGGGATTATTGCATACGTCACGTGTTGCCGGTTGTTTCGCTGTGTATTTTCCTTCGCTGGATACTTCGAGCGCCCATACTCCTTCGTCAGTGAATGCATATAGTGGGAATTGTCCGAATTGGCCCTGAGAGAGAGCTTTGGTGGCGGAGCGGATTCCTAGTATTTCACCGGAGCCGATTGTATTTACTCCGGTTGGAGGAAATGTAAATGGATTGTTTACTTCGGAAGTGTGTATCTCGTTGTAATGAGGTATTCCACGGCTGATATTTGATAGAATGCTGGTGTCAAAATTCGAAACGAAACTATTAATAGAATCTGTATATGCGCCATTCAAGGATTTGTGCTCAGTAAGTTTAGTGCTGGAATAAGTTTTTATACCATTATTATCCTCCCTTTCAATAATAATCTTAAATGCTTTTGGATCAGGATAGAAAAAGAAGGAGGAAAGGATATTCATTTCTATATTACTAATAATATCGACCATGATATCTTGTTTTTCAGATTCGATAAAAACGTATCCTTTGTGTCTGTATACTTTTTTGATAGCTTTTTGGGATGTATTATCGTATTCTCCATTAATATATTGAAAACATGATTCTAATGGAATACTCGTTGGAATCATGGTGATGTTGGCTAGGTTTAGTCTTGAATTATATGTAAAAGCATGTTTTGCTACACGTGTGCCACTTTGCTGGCTATCTCCTGCCATAACTTCTCTACTTTCTAATCCATTAAGCGCACCACTTTCTATGGGAAGCATATTTTCTTCTTTTGCTATTTTATTTATATCAATAGAACATATACGATAAAAAGGTAGTGCACTCTCATTGTCTAGAAAAGTGCTGATTTTCATGGAGATAAAGGATTGCTGAGATATGCTTTCTCCCCACGCTTCAGACATGTTATATTCACGGTATATTGGTTTTCCAGAGTTGTCTTTTTCTCCAATGCATGTATGTGATCTGACATCTATTCTTTCATTACTTGAGAGGTCTGTATAGAGGTATGGTAAAATATTGTGGCAGCTATTTTCTTGGTCTACTCCTGCCAGGGAAGGGGTTATGTATATATCTATACTTTTTACAATATCCATCCAATTGGGTAACGATTCTTTTAGTATGTCGTAGTTTGTAATTTCATAATATACAGAGGATGAAATGGAGGTTATCTGCATATTTATTCCGGTTACAGCTCCATTGTTAGTATTAAACCCTGCTACTCTTGCTAAAAAGTGAGCATTTTCACTTGGTTTCATTTTGACTGGAGCAGATAGCATATATAAACTTCCATCGTATAGCCTGTATGCATATCTTATCATAAATGGTTGTTGAAAACCATTTGTGTTTTTAATGTTTGCTGATTCAGGATTGATATATGCGAAAATCACATCTCTTGTGGCTTTGGCTGCTTCTTCTTTTAGAATTGGGTGTGATATACCGCTGAATACTCCTCCTGCAGGAAAACTAGATGTCATTATCTCCGAGCTTTTAATTGTGCTTCTAAGCCTGAAGGAAATGGATGGAAATTCGGCTTTGTCTCCCATGATTACATAACTTCCTGATTTGTAAAGTGCATATATTAATCCTTGGTCGGTAAGAATAACCAGTGTATTTCCGATGGAGTTTATTTGATATAGTTCTTTATTCGTTATTGAGATGATGTCTTTTTGTGTTGACGGATTCTCGGTGAAATAGCGAATTTTACCGTTGTTTATCCCTTCATTTGTGTCGCATACTATATAATTGCAATAGTCTGATGTCTTATGAATGTACAATACTTTTTGATTATTGCCTAAAACAAAGAGAATCTCGGGTGGAATGACAGGTACTAAATTCCCATTTTCATTGACTAAATTTATCATTGATGCAATATCACCATCCGGGCAATCGTAATCGGAAGGGATAGTAGTAATTCCTGTGTATTTAATCTCTTTCTGCTGCATAGTTCTTTCTGGTTATGATTGGTAATACTCTGTGACCCTCTTTTTCATACGGATCTCCTACACGGTATGCTGCGTATTCTGCTCTTCCGTCCATTTCTATTATTTTTCTGCAAAGGGAAGTCCATCTGATGCGTAGATAATTGGGGAATTTAGAAGCTTTTCTTGCTATTCCTGATACATTCTTTTCTTTTACGTTTCGCATGTGAATGTACATATACACTTCTTCATCATCGGTGGCTAATTGTATGGAGTCTCCTTCCTGTATGTTTAATAGAGATACCACCTTTGATGTAAGGTGGATATCTCCATTGGGCATAAATTTAATGTCCGGCTTAATGTTACTTACTATCTGATTCATATTGGATTATATATTCTGTTGATTCATTTAGGGTTCTTTTTGTAAGTCTGAATTTTTGGTCTTGATCGTGCGGAAGTCCGAGATCGAAGAAAATAGCTTGATTAGTAGGACACATGTTTTCGAATACATGGAAGCCTGTTTTCTGATTCTTTGTAACCAATCCGACTTGTGTACGTATTGCAAAGTCATATTTTACACGTTTAAGAGCGTAAACAGTTTCTGAGTTATACTTTGTTCTGTAGACGAAGATAAATGGGACACCTCCTTTTTGAATGCCTAATTCTTTAACAGCTCCATCTGACAGAGAGACAAAGTTTGTATCACAATGTAGGATAACAAATAGCCCTTTACGTGATTGATTTGCACGAATGACGCTAAGTAAATTATTGAGTTTCATATTGCAAATGTATTTTTTTTAATAGTGAAGATTGTTCTATGTATTAATCACCTAATTCTTCTCTGATTTTATCGAATCTGTTTTCTGCTCGTATCAAAGTTTCTTTAGTCTTAAAACTGATAATATCAGTTACCTTCATTGTATAATTCGTCTTTTCTATTTTATCACAAAACTTCTTCGCTTCTTTCATGGAAGGGTAGGGGGTTCCTGATATATAATCTTGCTGACCATCAAATAGAAGTACTGCGTAATAGGTGTTTCTCTTTTTGAAAAACCTAATGAGAAATGTTTTTATTTTATCCATTTATTATGAAAATATTTGTTTTTTATTATTATTTACTCCAGAACATATCTCCCGAAATAGATCGGGCTGTATCATCACCGGTTAGTCGAATATACCGAAAGAAGTTCTGTTCGGTCCGGTGCCCGGTGAGTTTCATTATCTCGAACGTCTTCATCCGCCCTGTTAAATACATATTTGTTGCTGCACTCCTCCTTGCAGTATGACTACTTATCAGCTCCCACTTTTCACGGGTAACGGTCTTCATTTCGCCGCCCTTGGTGAACGAATAGGTAACAAGATCATTCAATCCAATTTCTTTCATTATCACCTTCAGATACTTATTGAAGTACTGAATGCAAAGACCGCATGGAACCTGACCGGCATACTTTGAGAAAATTTCCCGCACATAATCATGAGCTGGAACCTTTACGTCAACGTTAGTCTTTTTTGTCCGGATGACAATGTAGTTATCAATTAGGTTCTGACTTGTCAGTCTCGAATAGTCAGAGTACCGCAAGGCAGTAAGACAACCTAGTACGAACATGTCCCTAATCCTCTCCTTTGCTCTCCGTTTATCCTGCTTCTCAAACTTGTAGTAGTATATTCTTGTGATCTCATTCATCGAAAGGAACACGGCGTTTGTTGGTTCAGTCCTCAAATCAATATCGTCGTAGGTATTATCTACTGCATAGTTGTACTGAGATGCCCGTCGGACGAGTGTTTGAATTTTCAGGATATACCCGACAATGGTATTATGTCTCAGGTCCTGGTCTTCGAGATATATAATGAAGTCTTCTATAAATTCAGCCGTCACCGAGTTCGTGAAGATGTCACAATCAAATTCTGAGGAGAAGTTATCAATGTGTTTTATGATCGCATCATAAACGGCTGCATAGTGCTCAGACTTGCGTCTGCTGCGCTTTTCAAGCACATCCCGGATGAAGTCAGTGAATAATATACCTTCTAAAGGCTTCTCCTGCCGGAAGTGATTAATGTAGTCCTTGCGCACTTGGGTGGTCCGGACCGGTTGTGATAATTGTAATGCTTTGGCTGTATCATTTTAAAGGTTTATCACTGTTTTACAAAATCGGATTTTCCGATTTTACTTTAGATTTAACTATCCCATATTATGAAATGTAGGCTGGCCAGCTCTAATATATGCACTTCATTATTTTATTAAAACATTCATCTTTTAAAATAATTTCCTACCTTTGTATCCTAACAAAATGCTATGAACAAAGAAGTATATAGAAGGTCTTATGAATTAATTAGTGAATATTCTCGTTTCACGGATTCAATTAGAAAGAGAAGTAAATCTCAAATTACGATAAAAGAACTATTTGATTTAAAGTCCGTTCTTTCAAACGTGCATAATATATTGACCTCAATAGCAACATTAGCTACAGCTAATAAAATATCAGAAATATTGTCTTTTAATGAGGAGCAAAAACTTAATTTAATTTCCTCAGTGGAAGAAACGAAAGCAAATACAAATGGATTTGACATTAAAATAGATGATCCTAATAAAATTCTTGTTGAGGTCAAATGCAACATGCTACTTCATGATAAAAAGTTAGGGCAACAACAGATTAATAGTATTTTAAATGATGCCATAAAACTGCGAAATGAACCACCAAAAAGAAGAAAAATTGATTTTAAAACAGATGATTACATTAAAGTCATAGTCCTTGTTGATTCTTATCATGATAAATTAGATGCTGTCATAAAGCAGATTACTAAAGAGGTAAAATGCAAAGAAAACACACGAGAAACGCGAAAGGAACGTATGGAAATAAAACCATACATAAAACCACTTTCATCTTTAGCAAAGATTAAGAATATGCAAGATACGGCATATATATACCTGACAACTATCTCAACTGAAGATATGGAGAATGAATTACAAAGATTAATTTCAAACACATAATACCCTTCTTTATCTTGGTTATTCATTAAAAGATAACTTCTCCAGTTTCTCAATCTGTTTGCGAAGAGAAGCGATTTTCTTTTTTCTCATACCCTCTGCTTTGTTTAGTGCTTCTGATTTATCCAGAAATACATCTTTACCGATATAAAAAAATGTCCAAGACCCATCTCTTACATAATCTGGACTATTTGCGAAATTTGACTTTATAATTTCGAGTTCCATTTCTTTTATGCCTGATGTTAAGGCATATTTTGTTATAAATACCTTTGCCATATTTCCTTCTTTCCTTTTTGGGTTATACTCTATTTATTTCGTCATTGATTCGGAACATACTGTCACTTATAAAGTCGTATATCTTGTACATAAGTTCCGGTTCTTGCTCCTTTGGGGAATAAACCATAACTCTTTTGCCTGCTCCCTTCATCCATCCAGCTTCTGTATTAGCAGATCGACCACAAGGAAGAACCATAACGCAAACATCTGCCCATTGCATAGCGTTAAAATCCAAATCAAAACCTTTTTGTGCAATCGGATGATTGAGAGCTTCCTGATATTGTTGAGTACTCCAATTCTTCCAGTTTGGATCAATGCTCGACCACGAAAAACCATAACTCATGTCACCATTTGGATGTGTAAAGTCATATACTTCGTGACCTTCATTTCTGAGAAACGACACAACATCCTGTTGATATGAGTTTCTCCAACTACTTGCTACATAAATTCTTGCCATTTTACAATATAATTATTTGATTTTAAATTGATTAAATTTACTATAATTCGCAGCTGATTCGCCGAAAGTTCCAAAATAGACGGTTTTAAAAGGGCAAAACCCTTAAAGGCGAAAATTTAAAATTTGAATTATGAAAAAGAATGTAAAACTTCGCCTTCAGCTGTATTTAACTAAGTTTCCAACGGATATTGATTTTTATCTTAATCTTTATTCATTAGTGGAAGAACTATTGTTTATGATTGAACGGCTTTTATAGCCGTTCTTCATTCCTGTCTATTTTTTTTACGTCATTTGGTAATTTTCTCCAATTCCTTAATAAGCGGAAGAACATGCTTTTTCACTTGCTTTAGCTCTGCCGCATTTCCATCATCGGGAGTCCCTTCCAGTAATGCCCGGTAGGTTTCGTACATTTCTCTAAGCCAAATAACCTGCTCCTTAGAGACTGATATTGATTTTTCGCTCATTATTACTTTGTTATGGGTTAATCCTTTCAAGCCAATCACTAACGCATTTTTCCGCTTCTGCATAGCTGGTAAACGTTCTTTTTTCAACAGTTACACAGTACCGCATTAATTCACCGCGAATAATTCCTGCATCATCCTTCCAAACATTTATAGCTCCATTATCTCCGGCAGAAGTACACGCATATCCCAGTTCGATGGTTGATTCAATGTCACTTGTATTATTGATACTATACGCATCAACCTTACGTCTTTTTACTCCCGGAAGCCCATCTAACTGACAGATAGGCTTCTCTTTCTTTATGATTATATTTTTGTTCATTACTATTCTGGTTACGAATTAAAATGCTTGATAAGTTCTTCGGCTGTTGCCTTGTGAGTTTTTGAGTAGTCGAATTTAATTAATTGAAAATACTCTTTCAGCTCAAGAAGAGAATGGATATCGCTGATTACCCATTTCTCACCATCAGTAAACCATTGATGAATATCTGAATCATTTCGCAGTGATGCTAATGCAAGAAACAAATCTTCATTTTCTTCACAATTAATGAATCCGGCTAAATCATTCAATTCACCGAATGATATAATGTTCGTGGATACCCCACAAACACAAGGATATGTGACATTCTCTGGTATTCCATATACTTTTCTGTCACCAATATTTTTTAATGCTATCATTAGACGATTAGCGTGATTTCCGTCTTTAACAACCATATAGCATGGTGTTGTAAATCCTTTATTCTTCTTCATATTCATAAATTATTAATTAATCCCAAAACCCTGTCTGTACCAATTCTTCACCGTTTTTAACGGCAATAATGTCTTTGCCATCCTCTGTTTTCTTGAAAGTACAATCATCGTTCAATATTCTAAGGAACACTTTACCATGATCTGAAAAACATGAATCTTGTTCTTTGTTAAATGCAACGGCTTTTACCATTTCACCGTTTTTGCTTTTATATTTAAAAATTACACCTTTGCTCATATTTATTCTTGGTTTAAAGCATTTTACTTACATCAATTCGTATACGGTCAACCGGTCTGTCATACCCCATATTTCTACTTATTTGCACATTAAGGACATGTTCGATTTGCCTATCAGGCAATTTTATTGTCTGATCGATTGTAGGTCTTTTCCATTTGAATACTCGAATGTAATCTGGAACAGATTTAAAAGTCTTTGTATGCTGCATATTACCTCCGCAACTACACCCAATAATAAAAGGAGTTACACCTTTATCGGCGTAGGTCGTTATTTTCTCACGGAAACACTTTTCACACTGATACAAATCAAATGTTCCCCGACCATCGTATATTCCAGCATCTTCAATGGTTGATACCATTTTAGCGTATCTATTTCTTATTTCTTGTATATTCATATCTTCTTTTGTTATTAGTTATTCTTTGAAATCCAGTTATCAGTATCACAGTGAAAGCAATATCCACTTTTAGGATGTTCCGCACCGTCTTTAGCGCCACAAGTTCCACAATAATACTCCTTATCATATTCCGGGGAAAGACCTTTATTTCGCTCTTTAATGACGGCTTTTCTTTCTTCAAGCATCATCATTTTATCGGGGTTACGGCTCAAATAAAACTTTCTGACTTTATGTATTTGCTTTTCAAATAGTTCGTCAGATTCAGCTATTTGTTTTGCTGTATATTTGCTCATATTTTAATTTCAATTAATCTATAAACCCTTTCTCAAAATATTCAGCATCATCTGCACCCGAATCAATTATACAATTATATAAATCATAACTTGGAATCGGGGATTCCCAGTCTTTTCCAAAATGTCCACTTCCTTCATATTGGACGGATGGTGCAGCATGTTTCATCGCACTTGTCTTATATGCGCTTATTGCTCCACCTTTGCCATAAAAGGAAAGCCCAGCTTTACGAGCTGTTTTGAACGCTTTTTCAATCTCTTTACAAGCTTGTATTTGCTTATCTGTTAATTCATATTGTTTTAATTTAGTCATAATGTTCCTTTCTTTATTGTTTTACGCAAATTGTTCTTTTATTTTTGACATTATGTAATCAAAATGTTCTCTAAACTCTTTTGTATGAGTAAACACAGGGGAATCAATGTCAGATAGCTTTAGCTCCACGATATTGGTGATGCGCTTTACATGCTCTGAATGAGCCTTATTATATCCACTTCTATAAGCACTCATAACCAATCCTCTTACATCCATTCGATCAATAAATTCAGGTTGAGGATCACACACCCTTTTTGAATATTCAATCGCCAGTACTGTTACTGTTTTCTTCTTCATATCTTTCTTGTATTGATCGTCTTCCCGACATCAGGAAAACGTTTTGGTTATTAAATAAAAAAATAGTGGTCTATCAGATCACTATGTTAATCGTACTTGGGGATATTTTAATTTCTCAATAGCTTCTTTGTCTCCATTGGCAGCACGTCTCTTAGTCTCCAAATACCAAGTATAGGGATTATATCCTTCGGGGATTGTATATCCGGCAGGTAATTCCCGTCTAGTTAATGCTTCTTCGATAATCTTTCGCTTCTCACATCGGTCAATTTCTTTCTGTCTCTCTGGAATAAACTCTTTGAAAAAGGCATTTCCAATCCTTCGGGCATCAAATTGAGAAAAAGAATTATCGTATCTTCCGGACTTGTATCGAGAAAAAAACAGCATTAGTTCTGATAATTTGTATATCTGAACAGACGATGCAAATGTCTGAGCAAATATTCCGATCCCTTGTGCTACCCCTTCGTCTTTACAAGAACTAGACCCAAATAATGCCAGCACTTGTGCATAAATCCACATTTCCGCATTTCCTTCTCCATAAACTTCGTCATACTTCTGAATCGTGGGACAATTTGAAAAATATGCTTTTTCGGGATTCTGAGACACATAAGCCCAATTCGTCGGAGAAAAGACACGTTCGATGTCAGTATGGTCTTTCCACTTCGTCAACCAAGCCTTGTTCTCTACGCTGACGCTCGGTAATGTATTGCTGCAGGGCATAGTCATTTGCTTCCTGTTTGCTAATACTTGCTTTTTGATTGTTTCCATTTATTGCCTGAGTTACAATCTCGTTATATTTTGAATCAATAATAGCTACGCTGAAATTTTTCAATATCCAATCATCATGTATTGATGATAATAGACTTTGAAGAGCATACAACAAAGATTCATCATCGACGGGCATTTTCTTTTGCTCTCGTGAGAAGGTTATTTTTTTGAGTAATTTAGTCATTGATCCAGCATCTTTGGGCGTCCAATAGTAATCAGTACCAAAAGAAGATTTCACATAAGATTCAAAAACAAAGCGAGATTTACTATTTATCCCCTCCCCCTTGGGGGGGATGGGGGGAGTATTATTATCTTCTTTATCTTTCTTCTTCTTATTGCCCTTAGTTCGACCCATTTTTTCAACGTTCGCCCTTAGCTCTGCCCTTAGTTCGCCCAAAGCAGCATGTAACTCTTTGATTTCATTGCTGTTATCTATGTCCTTTTCTTCGCCCTTAGCCTTGTCCTTTACGGGATTATACTCATCGTATTTACAAATAGTTATTACGTTCATTCCTTGCTTTCTGTCAGTAGTAATCATTTTCTTGCGTTTTAACTTATCAAGGAATAATCTTACTTTCTTTTCAGACCATTGCCATCGCTTCATTAAGAATGATATGGATGCTGGATATTGTCCTCTTGAATAAGAGATTTCTCGACCTCCGATAAGTTCGCTATACGCCTTGTCGGTTGCCTCAAATCGTGCAGACTGTAACAAGTCTAACCACGCTTCGCATTCCGAAAACTTCCGGGCCTCTTTCCACATTTCGTTCGAGAAAAACTTGCGGCTTAGTTTTATATATCCTTTTTCCATTTAATACGCATGAATACACTTCCTTTTGCTATCAGCTACAAAGCGTTTGTTTAAGAAAATACAATGGACTATTCTAGGATTTCCTTTAGATACCGGGAGCAATGTCCCTCTCTTGCATTTAGCACATGTATCTGGACGGATTACTTGTTTTTTATTTTTTTTAGCCATGTCTTTTTTGCATTTTTTTGGAGTTTCTTTCACTGTTCACTTTAGACATACACATACGACACCATGACGAAAGACATTTGTATTTTTTATCTTTATAAGTGATCGTATTCGTATAAAATCGATTAAGATAGAAATAGTGACCACAATGGGTACATTTTTTCATTTCTCTGCCATTAGTATCAAATATTCGGTTTCGAGGTTTACGACGAATTAGGGTGCATCCTTTGCAAGATTCATCCTCTCCTCGGTACCTTCGACAATGAGAGAGAGATTTTACTCTACATTTCGCAAATACCTTGCAATCCATGCGAGGTACAAATTGGCGTACATTCATAGTATTTTGAATTTAAGTTCAACTCGATTTCGATAACTAACCTCTGTTTCTCCGGATTGAAGGCGTTGTAATGCTTCTTGGCAATCTTCGTCTGTCTCAAATCCCATACAAAATACAAGATTCTCTGTGCCACGTACTTTCTCTTGTAAGTCTACAATGGTATATAAGACCGTTTTTCGAGGATTGAACGGTTTGGTACATATCAAATACCTAGAATCGCAAGCACGAATGGTGTATGCGTTTCGTTCACCTTCAAAATGGATTTTATCACCTACTTTAAATTTGTTCATATTTGATTCCATTAAAAATCATCGCTGTCAAGCTTAGGCATTATCATTCCTTTCGTATCATTCAAATCACTTACGGGAAATTGCAATATAATTCCTTGGTTATCATTTTTACCAAAACGCATACGTACATCTTTGGCATTCACCGAATCAACTATTTTAGAAAGATAATGCGTATTTAATACAATTTTTCGGTGGTCACCCGGGGACCATTCATCGAATATTCTTTGATAGTTCGGGAACTTCATTGTTTCGTCTGAGCAGAAATGTATCTTAATGCTATAACTGTCTCCTTGAGCAAGGAAACCGTCTTTTTCAACAGATACAACATCATGTTTCATCAGTATCCGAAAACCCGTAGCGTGTAGAAAATGTCCGTTAAGCAGTTCAATTTCCTGTTCGTTAAAATTAGAAATCTCACTTACTTTGGCTTTAATGAGTATGCGGCCATCAGATGCAATAGCATAAGAGTGCTCAAAATATATATAATTCATCACAGGACGTAACAGATCATTAGAGCATACCTTATGTAGTTCAATACCTTTGTGGAAATTGTGTCTTGACTTTTTTATCTTATTCATTTTTAGTCTTTTCATTTTTATTCTTATTCTAAACAGTGCATATATTCATTTACAACAGACATAAAGTCTTCAAGAGAATAGCATACAGAACATTTGTATCCATTTGTATGCAGTTGATTCATCATTTCTTTTTGAGACGTAGTAGGTGAATTGGGTTTTACCTTCATTTCAATGTATAATCCGTGGTAGAAGCGATTGGCTATTGGTATATGAATATCAGGTATTCCTTTGGTCACGCCTTCTGCCTTTAGCTTGGTGGCAGTGACTATATTTCGTTTGCTTCCGTTTGGTATAGCATAGATTAGTCGTCCACGATATTGAAGACGAAACCATTTGATGCAGGATACCTGCAATTGATGTTCTTGTTCTTTCATAGGCCAAAATATAGATTAGCGGCTTCGACGTCATGTTCAAGAACGATCTCTACTAATTGGGTACAACTTCGTCGGAAATTACGGTCTCCGTCATATCGATCGTGGTGTTCCCTGCACATGGGGACAATATTCCAAGATTCTGTATAGTATTGAGGAAATATTGATTTAGGAAGAAGATGTGCCGGATCTACTGCGTATGCACCACATAAACAACAATAGGGAGATAGTGATCTTTTAATTTTCGCTATCTCCCTATTCCTTTTCGCTTGCTGCTTGCTAACTTTCTTCATTGGGTATGACTTTGGTTTTGTTTCCAGTTTTATCCACTACTACTGTTTTCCCTGATATGGTTATAACCGTTTTACAACCTTCGGGTAACGATGTTAAGAAATTCTTTACTACTGGAGAGGTAGCTGTTTCTCCAATTCTTTCTTCTGGACTTTCGGCAGTATATGGGTATACATCCATCAGCGGGGTTTCGGATACGAGGCCGATTTGGTAGTCTGCCATGGTTTTTTCCATGCCTTCATCCAACTTCTTCACTGCGTCGCGTAAGTCGGCAGCCTGAACCAGCACTTGGGTAGATGTCTTTTTCTCTGCACCGCTTTTTTCGTCAAGGGTGATAAAGATAAGTTTGCACTTAAACCAGCGGTCAGCACTTTCCTCGTCGCTGGGGAAAAGTTCGCTATAGTTGGCACGTTTAATGTCCGATACTGTAAACTCTCCTGTTATAAAAGGAGTCATTTCCTCGATAATCCGTGCTTCTGCTTCTGTAAAGCTGAGTGCATCAACTAGATAAGGCTCAGTTACTTTCTTCTGCATTCCGTTTTCCGTTACTTTTTCATAACGGATCTTGCATTCAAACCAATTGTGCATTGACATATTATAAGTTGTTTTTATAGTAAATATGAATTTTGATTGAGAGTATAGCGAGTTGATTCGCTTTCTTTTCGAATAGTCGTATATCCGCAAGCGGATTGTCGGAGAGCCATCTGTATAAGTCATCTGTCCTTTCCAGAAGATCTTGGATGTCTGCTTTTTCTATTAAAATGTTCATTGTCTTCAATTTCATTAAGAGCTAACCGGAACGGGCGTGATTGGTTGTATCCTTTTACCGTGTCAGGAAATGTATTTATCTTATCTTTGAGAGCTTCCTTGATAGCTAAAACGGACGGGGAGCGGACGGATAGTTTCATAGGCTATTTTTTATAGAATCCTTGGAATCTAACTACGTTGATATATTCCGGTGATTTCATTAATCCGTCTCCCATCCCGCTTAAAGTTTCTGCTCCGGCTTCGTCTATCACTACTTTTGAGTCTATTTCTTTGGGGACTCGGAAGCATATTTGGACTGGGAAATTTACTTTGGCATCGCCCGTAATAACATTTACGGAAGCTCGTTGGGTAGCGGCTACTATACGGAAACCAAGAGAACGCCCTTTTTGAAGGAGTATCTTTAAGTTTTCTTCCAGTGATTTCTGCATAATCACTTGGCCTCCGATCTTTACTTTTAATGCAGCACCTGAACGGGAAGCGGAAACCGCATCGGCAAACTCGTCGAAAATAATTAATTTCTTGGGGTATGTTTTTCTGCTTTTCGCTCTGTTCTGCATCTGTTCAACAAGTAGTCTCATTTGTTCTTCTATCTCTTCTATTTCGTTGAATACACGAATCCCAGCTCTGGTGTATGAGCAGAACTCGTATTTAGGATCGAAGATTATAATGTCTTTGACCCCCGCTAGTTTTGCGTATTCGACTGTAGAAATGATTGAGACTGACTTTCCGCTACCGGTAGCACCGCAAATAAGGACGTGCGGGGTTGAGTGGTTATTGAGATCCCAATGGATGGTTCTTCCGAAATTATCTACACCAACAGGTAGTTTTTCTCCTTCCAAATATTGGGGATCCCAAAATAGTGTTTCTGTTCTCTTTTTCGGGGTTTCAATGAACAGGTAGGATTTGTCTTCGTAGACCATAAGGTCTTTTCCTATGCGGACAGAAGATACATTTAGTGCATTTGCCATGTCTAGGCCATACTTCATAACGTTGGCTATCTTGACTCCGGCGGATATTTCAAGAAGATAGGTGTTGGATGAATACCCGCTGATTTCATGCGCTACCCGGACTAGCATACCGAATGTGCGCAATACATGTTCTATTTTCTCTGAGTTGGTCATATTTTTATCGGATAAATCGTAGGTGATGAAAGTGGCTGCTTTTTCTCTGAAAGATGTGATCGTTTTTGGGTTGATGGCAGATAGGGAGGCGTCTCTTATCTTTTTCTGCCTTCTTGCTATTAGTGCTTTTTTACTGTCCGGTATCTCGAAGTCATCGACTTCGGCTATCATTGTTTTTGCCCAGAAAGCATATATTTCGGCTTTGTCGATGAAGTTGTCGTTGTCGTTGATCATGTAAACGTAGTCCGGGTCGGATACGGCTTCGATCATTCTTTTGAGGGGTTCGTAAAGGATGGCTTCGTATAACTTACGGGTGTCTTCAGTCAAAATGATCTTGAATTTCTTTAGCTGCGGTGAACCGTCTTTATTCTTGGAGTCTTTGTTTTCGACGAACCAGACTTCATCCACTTTTAAACCAGTTTTAGATTCGAAGCATTTGATATAGGTGATGGCTTGTTTGCCACATACGAAGGCCAATTCGTCATCATCCGTATATTTGGATTTTGTCTTATGGTCTACGATTACTATTTTTTCGTCTTTCAAACGCAAGACAAGGTCGATGTTGGCATGGCATGGGAGAGGTATGTCTACTCCATTGATGACCAGCCATTCGTCGCATCTTAATTCTACTCCTAATACTTCGTCTATGTCGGAGGTATATATGGATTGCTCATTATAGAAGTTCCTGATTAAGCTGGAAACGGATTTGGTGGCTTTGATCTTGCATTCTTCAATGGTAGGAGTGGTTTTTTGTATCTTCCATGAATTGGCGGGTATCTCTTCTATATAGGCGAATGCAATTTGTTCCATATCTACGATAGAGGTGGCAACTCCGTCCGAGAGGTTTTTGAAAAACATCTCCATTGCCGTGTGGTATGCGTTTCCGGCTATGGAGCTGGATGACCGTTTGGAACGCTCTCTGTATATTTCATTTTTCTCAAATTCTTTTTCATTCCGGGAGAATGTAGCTACTTTGCTGTAGCTCCATGAATCTATGAGATAATTAGAGAAAAGATCTTCTAATTGGTCGTTGTTGTAGGATGAGTATTGGTTCATGGTAATTTATTAGTTTTTTTATCTTTCATCTTTTCCTTTTTATCAGAGATATCTTCTTTGATTTCTCGGATGGGTTTCATCAAATTGTCTACAGAAGTATCTCCATCTTTCAGAGATTGGAGTATTCCTATCAATGTTGATATTGCGCTTGTATTTATTTGATTGACCGTCTGTTTTCCGCATAGTTTCACTACTTCTTCCTCGGAGATAGCATAGTCATTCTTGAAGCTGTTGACGATGGATGTTCTCTTTTTTAGCAATTTATCTGCGTCTGACAAGTCTCCGGTGATCAGTTTTTGAGCAGCTTCGTATACTCTGTTGGTAATTGCTTGCGGTATGACGGCAAAAACAGAATTGCGGTAAGCTATAGAGTTGGCGGCATTTCCTGTGACTGTTATCATGTCGTCGGAGAATCGTTTTCCTTTGCTGTCTACGATACTCCTGCGAACTTCGAAGGCGGATGCTACGTTCGTCTCCAGGTCCCAGCATGTACCGCGGCTGATTATTTGCTTGTCGGTAATCTGTACAACTTTTGCTTCGGTTCTTATGTTTCCCCAATTTGATACGATTATTTTAGCGAGATGGACCGATGGACCGGTAATCAACTTACCTCCACGGGGGAGGGCATATCCGCAAGATTGGGCAGTCTCTTGGTTCATCGTAGCGATTACGATTGAGTTGTCAATGCTGCGTCTTATATCACGTGGATATTGTTTGGCAGTCGATACTTGCGAATCTATATTCGCTCTCTCTATTGCGTCCACTTGGACGGCTTGTAGTTTTTGTGCTCCCACCGGAAGACTTTCGTAATTTTCAAGTTCCATGGTTGTTGTTTTAATTGATTATTTCGTCTTTAGTATTATCGCACGAGATCAGCCTTGTACCTGATTGAAGAAGGGTAATTGATTCGTTGCAGTGTTTGTACACCGTTCCGGTCACTACTTCGGTTTCCCATGACCAGAAACCAGGTTCAGCTATAAGGAAATGATGGAGGATAGTTGCTTCTGTGCCAATTGGAAGTTCTTGTAGGTTCATAATTTATTTTGTTATATTGCATTATTTTGTGGCTCGCTCATCGAGACCTATCATACCATAAATAGGGGTGGTCTTGACTTTTTCTTATTACATAGGCATATAAATAGAGATTTATATCTAAATTTGTGTTTTCAAAAAAATGATTGATATGGACGAAAAAGTAACCGATATTTATAAGCTAGTCAAGAACAACGATATATTCGATGTGAATATTTTGGCAAAGATTGCTCTTGTTGTTTTATACATAGACTATTTTTTAGGCTGTATAGCTCCCATGTTCAATTTAGAAATAGAACAATTCTCTGATGTCATTGAAGGCAAGTTTATATTATTACTTGTGATATCCACTATGCTTTTTATCATCTTAATGAAGGTTTGTATAGCCATACTCTCTGTCTTATTTTTAAAAAGCATAGCTTCTGTCATTATAGCTTATTTTTGCCCGTACAAAACTTACGGCAAAACTACAACATATAAAACAGTTAGTGCGGACAGTTTAAAAGCATATGCTTTGTTAAATAATAATGCAGTTGCAGAACATTTGAGTAAAAAACTCGAAAAATCAGATAATGATTTGTTTTATAATACAAATGTTATAATAGGAATGTCTATTTTTTTGTCTTTAGATGCTTTCTATGGTAAATATATGACTCAGATAATAGGAGACAGTCACATATCTATTGTCGTTGTTTTCGTTAGTATTATTATTATTATATTTAAAGCTGTCCATTATTATTATAATGGAGAACATAAGATAGCTTTATCAAATGATGTTGCTGATAGAATAACAGCAGGCAGGAAAAGTCCTATCGAAGATTAATAGAACAATGTAATCATTAAAGTGCCGAAGTTTCATTAGCCATATGCATTCTTTTATTGTATTACGCAAATTCTTGAATATTCTTCAAGAACTTGCAAATTTCTTCTTTGTTTAATCTAGTGGACGGTACAGGAATCGAACCTGTTTTTCACCCGTGTGGATGCGTTCTACCATGTAAACTAACTGTCCAATTTCCCTCAACGCTTTGAGGGATGAATTCAAAACAAAATGGGGTAATATATACCAGTTCCAGTCATGTGAATATCAAACCCGTGCCCATGGTGGCTTAGTATATTAAAATAAAGACATGATACCTTCACAGGCTTTTGTTCCCCTCAACGTAACAATACGTATGTGGATACCCGAATTTGACGGGAGGGGATTATATATATGTAGTATTCAAACTGAATTGAAATTTAAAGTTCATAACTTCTACTTTCATTGCTATTTATACTTTTGCAGTCCACACATCTTTCTTGTGCAGCCCGGTGGTTATTGCCTGTAGTCGGTTATACCCCTTTTAGTGGAGGTGCGCTGTCTGCTATATTGCCATTATGCGCTGCAATAGAAATGTTATATAGTGTTCGTACGCCGGAATCGAACCGGCATGAACCATTGTACGATGTGTTATTTGCCTTTGGCTATTCTTTTCTGTTCCAAAGTCGGTACTTCAAAATAGTCTTGTTTTATATCCTGCAGCTTTCGTAGTATGGATGTTTTATATTCCATTTTTCCCTTTGTGATGCGAGGGGTTATCAAACGGAGTCTTTTCCAACGGTCTACGGTATTTCTGCCGAATATTCTGTATGCTTTGTTTTGGCTAACGTATTCGGGATCGTCTTTCACCTCTTTCAGATAATCAGCCATCCTTTTTGCCATATCAGCAAATAAGGTTGCTAGGGAGTCTTCATTTAATTGAATCATAATAGCTCTTGTTAGATAAGTATTCTTTGGCTATTTGTGAATCTGTACATCCGTTACCTAGTTTCAGGTAAATCTCTTCGTATGCTTCTTGGGGCATCGTGTATACGATTTGCTCTGTTCGATCAGCATTCCCAGCTATTCCTAATATAAAGAAGAGTAGGATAAATCCGGTAACGAATATTAATGTTTGCTTGGTCAATCTGTTCATACTCATGATGTTCCTATTTTAAACGAGTTACTATCACGTCATCTATTCTACCTGCCTCTGAAAGGATGAAAGAATAACCTTTCGCTTTTAGTATGCGGTTGGCACTTCTTAGTGAGCAAGCTTTTATTTCTCGATTCTTGATTGAAGTTGGAACGCCAATCTTTAAGGATAGGAGAGTGGCTTGTACATCAACTCTCTTCACCAAAGAGGCTGATGTAATTTTTTTTTGCTTTTCTTTTGCTATTCCCATAATTATAAATATCTTTGAAAATTCGATTCAAGTTGTGCTAATTGATTAAGTAATTAATCGGTTAGGAGATTGATTACGAATGCAAATATAGATATATATCATTAAATTATTTGCGATTTAATGATATATCTCATTAAAGAGGGTGTATTTAGATTAATTCTAAATAATGATAATTGATAATAACTTAAAATAGTGAATGTTATGACGAACTACGGAATATCGACTTGGACAGGTGCGAGTGGGAAGAAATACGAATTTGAAACTTACTCTTTAGACACAAAGTTTAAAGAGAATGTAGAAGGAAATTATATTTTCGCTAAACCCGGGAGTGACGACCGTATTTATGCGGTATATATAGGGGAAGGTATTTTGAAAGATAGAATTGAGTATAGGCTTCAAGATGGGCAAGTTCAGAAAAAAGGATGTGATCGTGTTTGCGTAATGCTCAATGACAATGAGCAGGAACGCAAACGGATAGAAACAGATCTATTAGCTTCTAATATTAACGCTTATGAACCACTTGGGTGTAATATTAAAATTGGAGGCTAGGACTTTTCTATTATCAAATCATTGTCTGGCTCTAACTTAGAAGAACTGATTGTCATATAGATGATCTCACCGGAGAATTTGACTTCTCCAGCTAGAACATTGGGGTAAATAGAGAATCCAAACAGCTTTAGAATTCTATATACGATACGGTTTCTTAGACAATGCCAGTGATTCACATGGGGGGACTTAAATTTCATAATAAAATGGATTAAGTTTTTGCAAATATATGAATTTAATGATATATATCAATATGACAACAAAAGAAAGATTAAAAGAATTTGTATCCAAACAAGGATTGGGGCAGAATGCTTTTGAGAAGAAAGTAGGTATAGCTGTTGGCTATCTTGCTTCGAAAAGCGTGTCTGTTACTTCTGATACAATTGAAAAGGTTATAGAGAACTTCCCTAATCTGAATTTAGATTGGCTCATGACTGGCAAAGGCGAAATGCTCAAAAATACTGGCACTATGACCGGTTCCAATCAAGGAGACGGAAACAAAATAGAGTATAAGAACAGTGGGAATGTTGGAGTAGGTAATACAGTCAATGTAACCCTTCCCGAATCTGGAACTCAAAAAATAATAAAGCCGGATGGCTCTGTTGAGCTTACTTCTATTGGATCAAATGATGATGCGTCTGATAAACTACAGAGAGAGAATGAAGCCTTAAAAGAAAAGATTTCTCATCTGATGGACAATATGCAGTTGAAGGATGAATTAATAGCCTCACTTAGAGATACTATTGATCTTTTGAAGCATAAGCAGTAGTATTTGTCGTTTGTATATGGAGGTTAATGTAAGAAATATAATTGATTAACAAAATAAAAGTATGACAAAACTTATTGGAATATTATTGATGACAATGTCGTTAATAATGGTTTCCTGTTCTAAGGATGAAGATGAAAAAAAAGAGGAAGTAGGGAAAGAACAATTTAGTGTATCTCCTAAATCTATAACTTTAAGAAAGATTGGAACTACGGAATATATTAAGGTTGATTCAAATACTAAATGGACTGTATTTGTAAATAATAGCGGACCTAGTGTTACTGGTTTAAAAGTTTACCCACTTGAAGGAGAAGGTGATGGGACTGTTGCTATTGAATATGGTACTGTGACTTCGGAGTACTATGAGGAAATGGCAACTATTGTATTTAATTATTATAAATATGGAACAAAACAGACAGAAGCTGTCTATATAAGCAGACATAAATTCTCTAATTAGTCTTAATAATTTATGTTATTAGGATGAATGTGATATTAATTTAAAAACAAAACGAAGAATAGAATAAAAACGATTAAAATGAAAAAGCTAATTTACTTTTTACCCCTGTTGGTCTTTTTACTTGGATCATGCTCTGATTCTGATGATAAGGCTGAGGATGTTTATTTTGAAGTTAATACTGATAATATTCTTCTTAAGGAAGAGGGCGGAACAGCGTATATTAATATAGCGTCTAATGTGAAATGGACGGTATTAGTTGATAATGAGTACGTGCCGATTGCTGACTTAGAAGTAACTCCTTTATCTGGCGATGGAGACGGAACCATTAAAATAACTTATGGTAGTGAAGTGAATAAGACGGAACGTGAATATGCTAATCTTATATTTTATTACTATTCTGAAGGAGAGAGGGTTAGTAAGAGTGTTGTTTTGACTAGAAATGAAAAAGAAGAGGAAGAAGAGTGGAGAACTGGAGTTGCTATTTTAAAGTATGATTATAATCATTACTCATTAATGACTTCTGATGGCTGGAAGATAAAATCTGATCAAAGTTATTTTATGGGTGGAACTATGTATCTTGTTAGTTATCAATATAAAGATTCAATGGTTGACCAAGAAGCTAAGACAATGACTGTTGAATTTTTGTCAGAGCCTCTTTGCATTGATGCTCCAATACGTGTTGGAAGTATTGTCGATTATCCTTCAAATGCACCATGTTATAATATTGCTTATGAAAGTAATGGTCCTGTATTTTATGATGACTATATTTTAATTGTACCTGTTTTCTATTGGGTTCACGACGGAGATGATATAAAATATCATTCTTTAGAATTAGTATATGATCCAAGTATATCCGGAGAGGTTTTAAAGCTGCATCTTAGGCATAATATCTCGAATGATGAGGAATTGAGACGGGACAAGTATACAATTCAATATTGCGCATTTGATTTGCAATATGTATTTTCGCTATCAGGAAAGCCGGATAAAATCGTAATTGAATATGAGAAGAACTCATTTAATAGTAACTTGGAGAGTGCACAGACAACTACATACACTTTAAGTTACAATAAATAATCTATTATGAAAAAGCTACTTTTATTATCTCTGTTATGCCTTCCTCTACTTAGTATGAAGGTAGATGCCCCGTCTGATACAGTATATATTTGTACTGGTCCCAAGGCAAAAGTGTATCACTCAACTTCTAAATGTCGTGGATTGAATCGTTGTAGTGGTGATATCAAGTCTATTAGTTTAAAAGAGGCGAAGAAGAGTAGGAGAGCGTGTAAGATTTGCTATAAATAAAACTTTATTCTTTTTATTATGAATAGTAGAATTAAAAATATTTCTGGTCGTTTGCAGAGGAAAACAACCTTAGTTACAGTTGAAATTGCTGGTACTAAGATTAAATTAGATCCGCGCATAAATGCAACTGAGTTTAAAAAATTTGCTTTTACGAATCCTCAGCTGTTTGAACGTATTACACGCAAAATGGTAGCAGTGCCAGTTGTCGTACATGTAGAAGATGTTGGAATAAATATTGATGGATATAAGTTAGTACCTGACAAAAAGGTTGATTTCGATTCCCGTCAAAATCGTAGAGTTAAGTTGGCAGTAAAACAGGCGCTGCGCTATGCTCGCGAAAGACATGCTTTGTTGCCCCTTAGTCCTCTGCCAGATAAAACAGAGGGTGTTTTAGATCGGGTAGTGAAAAGAGTAAATCAACGACAACAACGTATTTCTACTTGCCGTATAGACTCTAAAGATATTAAATTACAGAGCATAGATACAAAGGTTGGGATTGTAATTTGGCCTATTGATATAAAATAAATAATATGGAAATAGATCAATCTACATCAAAATACGCCGAAAAGGTAAGTTCTTTGATAAAGGAACTTGCTTTTGTAGGTATTGCTATAATATGGCTTTTTAAAACCATTAAGGAGGAAAGTATCCTGCTTGATGAGGATTTGCTGATAAGTATATTTGCCTTGATATCTGCTGTTTCATCTCAGTTCATGCAATTTTTGTCACAGTCTCTTATATGTGCATATTACTCATACAAGAATAAGGAGGTTAAACCTACTAGCTTTTGGTATTGGTTGCCATGGATTTTATGGTCGATATCTGTTATTGGTTGTGCCATTGGATATTTTTATCTAATGAGTTATATTTGGGGAAAAATCAATGCTCCATGTTAATGATGCAGATGAAAAAGTTTAAAATATATATAGTTTGCATACTAAAGTGATGTAATGCATTGAAAACTAGATATTCTTAGCAGCGGCGCAGGCAGCAATTGAAGGATAGAAAGATAAACTGGTTAGAAAGTTAACTTTCTGATAATTGGGCTGTAATCGTCTCGTGAGAGAATGATTACAGCCTTTTTTGTTGGATGATGTTATTTTTAATTGTATTTGTTTAGCCCTGATAATCAGCCATTAATAAGGAACTGTTTGGTGATTATTATAAAAAACTAACTAAATATTTGTTTAAGATGAAGAAGAAGTTTAATTTTGCCCCCGAAAACAAAACATGTTTTTATTTTATAACTTAAAAAGAAAGAAGATGAAAAAGGGTTTATTATTGGTAGTTGTAATGTTAGCAACTATCGCTGTAAAAGCACAGGACATTTACGTAGGCGGATCATTGAACGTATGGCGTAACAGCACAGGCAACACTACTTCTTTTAAAGTTGCTCCGGAAATCGGCTACAATTTTAATGAAACATGGGCATTGGGTGCTGAACTGAACTATTCACACGAATATGTGAAACAAGTGACTGCAAATACAGTTACTGTTGCTCCGTACATCCGTTGGTCTTACTATCAGAATGATGCTGTACGTCTGTTCCTGGACGGAACTGCTGCTATTGGTTTCGTGAAAATCAAAGATGGTGATACCACTAAAGCAGGTCAGATCGGTTTGAGACCGGGTATCGCTGTTAAACTGAACGATCACTTCTCTTTTATCGCCAAGTATGGTTTCTTGGGATATCGTAAGAATGTGAACACTTCCGGAGATTCTTTCGGTCTGATGTTGACTAGCGAAGATCTGTCTATTGGTTTCCACTACAATTTCTAATCGAGTAGTAGATAATAAAAAAATAGGAAAGGGGATTCTCTGAAATAGGGAATTCCCTTTCTTTATGTGTAATCTCTATATTTTACACGTTTGTTCACAAAAAAATTGCTTTCTTAGTATTTTGCGCATATATTTGTGTCGTAAAACAAACGAGGGGATAATCCTTAGTACTTAATTAAAACTAGAAAAATTATGAAAAAGAGTGTCTTATTTATTTTATTTGCGCTGGTATCGGTTGCGGGCTTCTCACAGATTACAGGTTGGAATGCGAAAGTAGGTATGAACATTAGTAATTGGACGACTGATGAGGTTAATGCAAAAGTTGGTTTTAGAGTTGGAGTAGGGACGGAGTATGCTTTTAATGATATGTGGTCATTGCAGCCTACCCTGTTCTTTTCGACTAAAGGCGGAAAGCTGGATAGTGGTGAGATAATGGGAGTAAATGCTAAAGTCACAGTTAATCAGATGTATCTAGAGTTGCCTGTTATGGCTGCTGCCCGTTTTAATGTAGCCGACAATACGAATATAGTTGTAAGTGCCGGTCCTTATCTGGCTTATGGTGTAGGAGGTAAAACGAAGGCTACTGTGGAATATCAGGGACAGAAAGCTACGGCAAAGATGAATACTTTTGGCAAGATTGATAAAATGACTATTGAAGCGGGAGGACAAAGCCATGACATTCCTCTTGGGGATATTCTTGATCCGAGCGAGTATGATTTATCAGACATGAAAGGTCTGAACCGTTTTGATTTTGGATTAGGAGTCGGTGTTGCTTTGGAATATCAAAAGTTTATCGTAGGGCTCGACGGACAATTCGGATTAACTAAATTGGAAACTGATACCGGGAAGAACTTGAATTTTGCAATCAGTGTGGGATATAAATTCTGGTAAATAGCAAATGTACAGAAACAAATAAAAAGAAAGCCGCTGGAGATACTCTTGAAGTGACCCCAAAAAGTTGTACTGGTTAAACATTATCCATTAATTGAAAGAG
>DXOL01000008.1:0-6396 GCA_019412825.1 Bacteroides thetaiotaomicron
GCGCTTTAGGGACTTACACCCGTTAGAATATGTTCGTGCTGGGCGAACTAAAAAAAGGAGGAGCTAAGATCACTCTCCACTCCTCCTGTCACGACAAACAACTAAAATTATTCACTATTTGATGCCATCCAATGCCCTTTTAGCAGTAGCATTAGTGGAGTCTATAGCCAGAATTTTGCTCCAATACTCCTTAGATTTTTCTTTATTCGCCATTGCTTCCGCTTTCAGTGCCGGATTTTCAATAGCCAACAAGTAATAATATCCAAGATAACTGTAGCACTCAATCAAAGCTGCATTGTAATGAGGATCATTCTTGCTTTCCAGCAGGGTGGCTACCTCCTCATAGAAAGGCTTCGCCAGTCCAAGAGTCGTTTCGGGGTCCAGTGCGGAATTGGCACGTGCCCTCCAAAAATTACCCAGGTAGCTGTCCGGTGCGGCATCCGCAATGGAATGGAAAACAGAATCAGCGGCCATCAAAGCCTGCTTGCGCTCTTCAGCATTGATTGTCAGCGAATCAGTCTGCGTACCTGCACCATAATAAAGTCTGCCAAACTGGAATTGTAAATCCGGAGTCTGGTGTTCCTTATCAAGGGATGCATAATATTTTTGGTATGCATTGATTGCTTTTTTATAATCATTCTTCTGTTCATAAGCAGAAGAGATATTTTTGTATAAGTCCGTCTTTGTCGGATCTAATTGTATGGCTTTCTCATATTGTCCTACAGCTTCATCATATTTCTTCAGAGCTTCGAGCAAATGCCCGTAATACATATAGTCAAGGTATGAATAATCAGCCTTGTCCGATTCGGTAAAGAAAGCATCCGCCGCTTTTATTGCTTCATCAAAGCGCTTCAGGTCTGTATAATTATACATTGCCAGGCGATTGAATGCCGCGTGACGCGCATTCTTTTTCAATCCCATATTCGCCACTTCAAGTGACTTCTCGAAGTCATGGTTCAGGAAGAGGGCAAATGCATATTTCACTAAATCCTCTTCTGTCGCTGTCGGTCCCATCGCAAAACGCGAATAAGCTTCGGCGGCTTTACTAAAATCATTCTTCAAATAATAGATTTCGGCAAGTTTCTTATCTACGGCTGTGTTGGACGGTTCCTGGGCTTTCAGCTGTTCCAGCTTTTCAATGGCCAGAGCAGCATTGGCTGATTTATAAATATCCGCATATCTCAAATATGCTTCTGTGCAACTCGGATCGAAATAGATAGCTTCTTCATATTTCTGAGATGCAAGACCGGCGTTTTTCTGCTCAAAGGCGATGTCTCCCTCCAGTACGGAAGCAAGAGCCGATTTGCCATTCACTTTTTTGGCAAGAGCAGCATACTCCTGTGCTTCCGGAAGTTTTCCGGCTTTCAGATATACCTCGCCGATAGCTACCAGAAGTTCCACATTCTTTTTATTCTTTCCTTTTATCAACTGTTCAGCTTCCTCATTGGCCTGAGCCGGATTCGTCTGAATGGTTTCTTTCAATTTTGCAACTCCTGCCTGCCATTCGGCATCAGATGATTGCGCATAGAGCGACCCAACTGCTATAAACGCTCCAGCTAAAAACATTTGTACTCTTTTCATGATAGTCTCTAATTTTAGTTATTATTCGTCTTTCACGTGGACAATACGCACTGGCTGAGTAGCCGGAACAAGTCCAGATTTTAATATAATCCGCTGCCCTTTGTCGGATGTCATAAAAGAAGCGAATCCCCAAGGCAGCGCACTGCGAGGATCATTCAGTAATGCGTAAATTGGCCGTGCCAATGGATAGTTACCGTAATACAGGTAAGCCTGATAAGGCTTATAACTGTTAGCAGGAGTAGCTACATCCTCCGCACTCACTGCCATTACTCTGATTTCCTCGGTGAAAGAAAGGTTAGTGGTATCGCTGCGGTTGCCCAGCCAGTTCACACCAATGACTCCCATTGCGCCGGGGTTCTCTGCTACATACTTTATCACCTGCTGATTGGTCTTCAAGGCACTGACATTGTCAGTAGCCAGTGGTTTTCCACCACAAATAGAATCCATTGTATAGCGTACGGTGCTGGAGTTCTTATTATCGAATACCACCTGAATGCTCTTCAGGCGGGAGTTCGGATTTATATCCTTCCAGTCTTTCGCCTCACCAGTGAGGATGCGGCTGAAATCCCGTACGGTCAACAAAGAATCCGGATTGTCCCGGTTGACGATTAATGCCAGACCATCTGTAGCCAGCTTAATCTCGCGGGGAAAGAACTTGCGGCTGTGAAAGGAATTCATTTCTTCCTCAGTCAATGTCCGGGTCGCAATAGCCAACCGGACACTGTCTTTCAGAAGTAAATTAATAGCCTCGACTTCCGTCGTGTAGCGAGGGACAATTCCAGCCAAAGGATACAGGCTTTCAAACACATCTATCTCTTCCTGTATAATGGGCTCAAAACTTTCATCCGCCGCAATAGATATCACACCAGACGAATAAGTATCCGTCGGTCCATCCGATTTGGAACGGCAAGCGCTCAATGCTGCCAACAAAACGATTCCTATCAGCCAAAATTGTCTCTTCATCATCTTACTGTAATCTAAACATTACCGGAACGGTGAATTTCACACGTACCGCTTTACCATTTTGTTTACCCGGAATCCATTTCGGCATACTTTGTACCACACGTACGGCTTCTTTATCCAAGTAAGGGTCTACACCACGAGCTACGTGTACATCGGTGATAGTACCGTCACGCTCTACCACAAACTGGATAATAACGCGGCCTTGTGTTCCATTCTCCTGTGCAATCGTCGGATACTTGATATTTTTTCCAAGGTATGACATCAGTTCCTGCTGTCCACCGGGGAAAGTCGGCATCTGTTCTACCATATCAAATACTTTTTCCGGTTCTGCGGCCTGTGTCACCACTTGCTTCAGGTCAGCAATATCAGCTCCGTTGGCTTCATCATTACCTTTTACGTCGGCAATGGAGATTGCCACTCTGGTAGAAGTCAATTCTTCCTGACTCTTGATCTCATCGTCTTCGTGCACCTCTTCATCTTTCTTGATGACAGGGGCAGTAAACTTTATAGAACTCTTCAATGCAGGAGGGGGAGGTGCAACCGGTTCTACCCGTTTCATCTCTTCCTGTTTGATTTCCGGTTCTGCCAATTTCGACAAAGTTGTTACCTCTGTCATTACTTCCTTTTGCTCCGGGGTCGCCAACTTAAGCAGCGTAGGGATAGTGAATCCAACGATTGCTATCGCCACCACAATCAGCATCGCAACAGTATGCCGTCTGGGTGAATTGGCACGCATTCTATATGCGCCGTACGCTTGATTCTTGCCTTCAAAAATCAGTTGACACCATTCCGAAGAAGCTAAATCTAATTTTGCCATTTTACTTTCTTTTTTTAGGTGTTACATCATTTATCGGCCAAGTTCTGTGACAGTTCTCCCTTAGCATCATAATTCTTAATCAGGAATTCATCGGCTTCGGCAATATCCGTTATCACATATTTACCTATATTACATATCTGCATCTCATCCAATGCATCAATCAGATTCATATAAGAAGCATCATCCGTCGCCTTGATAATGACGGTTGGCGTATCTTTTCCGCTTTTTATTTCGGAAACCTTCTTTTTGTATTCGTCATCTGTTATCTTCAGATCGAGCTTCTGTTGTTTCAAAGCTCTTACCTGATTGACAGCTGCAGCATTTTTCTGAAGAAGTACGTTACGTAGCCCGTTTGCCCCGTAACTCGTCTCTTTCAATGAGGTGTAATCCTTGTAGTTAGGCTCTCCCTCATAGTAATAGAGCTTGTTATCGGCTCCCAGCAATAATGTAATTGCCTGAGAGGCTTTCACCATACTCTTTTGTTGTTCAGTTATATCCTTGTCATTACTCGGCATACTTATTTCCATCGTCTGAGGCTTGCTCAGCGTGGTACAAAGCATAAAGAAAGTAATCAGCAACATATTCATATCCACCATCGGGGTAAAGTCTACCCGGACAGTCATTTTCTTCTGCTTGCCCTTTCCTCTTTTTCCGCCGCTCTCTTGTACTTCAGCACTCATTGTCTTTCCTCCCTTTTAATTTTCAGATTCTGCTTTGAGAGAAGTAATCAGATTGTACCGATTTTCCCGCAAATCCTGAAGTGAGTTCATTACGTTCTTTATCACTGAGTATGGAGTTGAAGCATCTGCTTTAATAGCAATTCGCAGATCAGCATTGGCGGCACGTGCATTACGCACCCACGACTTGAACTGATTATCTGTACTATCACAAGGAATTCCTTCATTCTTCAGAATTTTGTCCCGTTGATCTTCCGGGAGGTCAAGGAATTTCTGCATACTTCTGATAGGCACTCCAAACGTAGAAGCCACAGTGAACTTCTTTGCCTGTTCCGGAGTGAACTTGATGCCATACTCTTCACCCATGCTCTCCAAGACAGCCTGCATATCCTGCTGCTTGTCGAGGCTCATAAATATTTTTCCTTCCTGGTCAACCAAAATTTGGAGTACATCTGTCTCCGGAATCTTGATTTCCGATACGGAGGCCGGAGTGGTAACCTGCACCGGTTCCTTCTTCACAAATGTTGATGTCAACATAAAGAAAGTCAGAAGCAATACAGTTACGTCACTCATAGCGGTCATATCTATGAACGTATCTTTCTTTTTAATTTTCGCTCTACCCATGATTAATAGATTTTAAAGGGTTCGCCAAATTAATGAGTAGCTGCAAAAGTCTGCACGATAGAGAATCCGACTTCGTCGAGTCCGTAAGTCAATTTGTCAATTTTGTTAGTGAAGTAGTTGTAAGAAATAACAGCCAGCGCACCTGTCAAGATACCGAAAGCCGTATTGATCAAGGCTTCAGAGATACCTTGTGACAAAGCCATAGAGTCGGCACCACCACCGGCGGACAATGCGGCAAATGAACGGATCATACCGATTACAGTACCGAGCAATCCCATCAATGTACCCAAAGTAGTGATTGTAGCGATAATCGGAAGATTCTGCTGCATCATAGGCATTTCCAGAGCAGTTGCTTCTTCCAGTTCTTTCTGGATAGCCAGCAGCTTTTGTTCTTTAGGCAAAGCAGTGTTCTTTTCCATTTCTTCATACTTGCGCAAAGTAGCAGTAACTACATTGGCAACAGAACCGCGTTGTTTGTCACAAATCTCTTGTGCTTTCTTAAGATCACCGGCAGCCAGAGCTTCTTTGATGTTAGCTACGAATTTAGCCAACGAGCCTTTACCGAAAGCAGAACGAAGAGCAAAAAAGCGTTCAATACTCAAAGCGAGTACAGTTAACAACAGTGTCTGAATAACAGGCACAATCACACCACCTTTGTAAATGGTACCCAACATGTTCAATGGATGGTTGTTAGGGTCATTGTTCATAAAGTTAGACGGATTTCCCAACAGGAACTGAAAAATACACACTGCTACAATGAAACAGCAGATGATTACGATACCGGCATTCTTTATACCTACAATCTGAGACTTTTTAGTAGTTTCCATAATAAGTTTTTTTGTTAAGATATTAATTTTAGTTATTTAGAAAATTTTCAAATGATTAGATACACTGCGCTATAGACCCTGTGACTTTTCAAGAATGAAAGTCACACAGCTTCATACAGGGTACGAAAAAGTAAATAAGATGGGATAAGTAATTAAATAAGGATACGTCTTAGAGCGAACACGTAGTAGTCGCTGCAGATAATGGAGTAATGTGGATCCTTATCCGAATAATAAGATTTACTTTGATCTAATACAAGTGAGTTTTCTCTTAACAAGAAGAACTTATACATAACGTCTTTAAAGAAATCATTGGATTCAATGATTCTACGCAGACGATAATTATTAGAAGATGTTTCTGTTACTGATTTAAAGCCTAATTCTACGTCAGAAATAGACAAAGACTGGGATGATCTGTCGTAACCCAGCGAACGAGCCTTAAATGAAGAATTAGAATTCGTATCGGAAGTTGATTCAGACAACTGACAAGAGCATTCGCTCTGAGAAATACATGAAGTGATATTCATAGCATTTCCACCTATGCTATATGATAGCATCAGCAGAACAAGCGCTAATATGAATCTCACAGAACCTTTCATGATATTTATTTTAGTTGTTTATATCGAATTCTCGTATTTCGGCGACAAATGTAGCAATTAAATATATCCGTTTGTCGTTATTCACATCATTTAAGCATAAAAGTTTAACTCTATTATTGAAACAACGTACAAAGTGTTTTGTTCCCGCAGTTTGTGATTTTATGTGTTAAAAGTAGTTATGCCGCACATAAGTCTTAAAGAGTCCATCAAGTTTAATAATTGAGAGAAATATGCATAACCAATCAATCCCCCCAGTCTTAAATTCCTAAAGTATCAAACACAAGAAAGCCCTTCGGGTATTTCTACCTGAA
>DXOL01000009.1:0-115345 GCA_019412825.1 Bacteroides thetaiotaomicron
AAAGTAAAACTTTTCTCTTAATTTATAAGAAAGAGGGACATTTACTGAATATCCCGAGTTTTTTATTAATCTCTCCAGTCTAAGTTCAAATTACCTGTAGTATGAAGAAGCACAGAAATAGGAGTACCCAAACCTAAATCAGACTCTGACTTCCAAACAGAGCTGCATTTACCTAATGAGATACTCCGTATATCTAATACTTGAAAAGTTCCATCTTTGAAAGCAACCCCCAGATAGTTAGACATATAGGTATTTGCATCCATGACAGCTATTTCACTATCAAAAGTATAACTTACCAAACGAGGATTAGGAGTCGTTTCATTACTTCCCGCAAGCTTCGCTTTTCGATTATAGACATACAGGTTTCTCCCTTGTGCAATCAATGTACACGATCCATTCTGTCCCCACGGTAATGTATAAATTACATTATCAGGATTCGTAAACAAAGGAAGTACATCATCAGGTATTTTTTCTATCGCCGCATCTACCTTCGCATTATCTTTTTGACTATCTAAAGCCCAATATACATCAGTTCCCCCATATTGCGTCTGGATACCAAAATCATAAACATAGTATTCACCGGAAACATTATTCTCCACAATACAAGAATAGTGCGTTACTGGTGGGGAATCATTTACATCCCGTTTGTAAGACTCAATACGATGAATCACATAGTCTTTACAAATATCATTAGCAACCGGTACGTTTTCAGGCCATTCTTTTTTACTGTCAGGGATTGCTTGAATCTTTCCTGAAATATAACTATTATCATACGAACTCTGATAATCCCAAATTGCCAAGAATCTTTTTTTATTCTTATCATACAAAAGGCAAAATGGTGTATTGCATCCATAGCTACTTGGCACAATATCTATATCTTTAAGAGCTTCACCCTCAAAAACAAGAGGTGTGCTCAAAAAATATTCCGAATGAAAAAATTCAAAAGTAGACTTTACTCTCGAATATAATTGCCCTTTAGTATCGCTAATAAAATCAAGCCGTTGCATAAAGAAGGCATCCTTCACTGAATTCTGCAAATCAGATGGAACTGCTCCATTAAACATGTCCTGAAGTGTATAGTCTATTTTATCAAAATCAGAACCTCCAATTTCAAATGTCTGGTCATCAGCTACCAGCATGATTTGATTCTTAAATTCACTCCCTTGTTTACAATAATGCTCAAATACCTTGAAAGAATTTGCCGGAATAGCTTCTCCATTGTTTTCCAATCCAAATGCGTCTACCAAAGGAACATATATATCTTTTCCACCTTCATCACTACTTTTATACAGCAAATGAAGATATTTTTTCCCACCTTTATCCGCCAATACCAAATAGCCATCTACTTCATATTTTCCCTTAATAGAGAATGATGCGGCAACTCTATATCGGATATCATTATCTAAATCCGTAACCTCAAAAATTAAATTATCAGATAATTCTTCTGTATATCGATCAGCTGCCCAATTCAAATTCCGTTCAGTACTAATTACTTCGCCTTCCAATATCCATTTATAGGTCATTTGCAAATCTGGCATATCCTTTGAAAGCGTGATAGTTGGAGTAACTTTCAGTATATCTCCAAAAGTTATATCTTTCACATCACCAAGATCTAACGTGATTTTAACCATATCATTGTAATCGTAATTACCTTTATCTTCATAACAACCGGACAACAACACTGTTGTTATGAAACTTATCAAAAATATATATATCGTTTTCATTTGCAATTATTAATTAACAACAACAATAATCGGATCACCATTTGCCTCAGTCCACTCCGGATGCAATAGCAAGTCATTCTTAAACTGAAGTACTAATTCACGAATCTCTGTAAAGTCTAGACCTGACAAGTCCGAAACTCCTGTACTCATAATAAAGTAACTGTATTTAGCATTACTATATTTCCCAAGGAAGTGATTGGTGATACGGGTATCCCACCATTCGGGCTTACTTATGTTATCACTAAAAGTAATTTTAGCTGTAACAGATTCTGCGGTCCATTTATCATCAGCATCCCCTATATACTCTGCTATACTAAAATTCTCATTCGATACCAAACGAATAGTTAATGTGACTTCATTACCTGCTTTCAAGTTTTCAGTTTTATGAATTGTAAATTTTATCACATCTTCATATACACCGGCATGAAAGACCTGTTCTCGCGGCAATGTGTAGTCTCCAGGCAGTGCAGTCGTAGACTTTTCATCATTTACAACCTCTACCAAGAAAGTTTTGTCTTCCGCCAACTTTTGTCCTGCCATTTTTACAGGAAATTGGATTTCGTAATCTTCTACGCCTAAATGATGTTGAAATGAAAAGGTGGTAATATTAACCTCATTTTCTGTGGGAATATAAAGATAATGTGAGAATTGATCGTACATAGTCACATCCTCCTTTTGACAAGAGCAGAAAGCCAATAAAGCAAATATCTGCAAATATATTTTTTTTAACTTCATGTATTTCTATTACTTTAAATGATTACAACGCTTCATTATTCGGAAGTGGCAATACAAATTGTTCTTCTTTACTCATTCCGGAAGGAAGAATATTTAAGCGCTTATAATAATAAAACAATTGTCCTTCACCCATAAATTCTCTTCTCGCTTCATTAATGATAGTAGTATTAAACCAATTCTTAGAGCTTGTGTCTATATTCACGAAACACCCTCGCCCATCACGAATTTTGGTAATTTCAGCTGCTGCAGATTCTTCATTACCTAAATGATAAAAATATTCAGCACGAATAAGATGAAGTTCACTCAAACGAATCATTGGCAACATATCTTTTGCAAACTGGAACTTATTACCTGTACCCGGATCCAGATTTTTATTGCAATAAGAGCTATATCCTTCACTTGAAATCAGCTTATATCGGACATCTGATTGGTCACCATCAAACCAATCTCCCAAAGGATCATATGCCTTCAGATATAGTTTGGCAGTAGAACGGTATTCTCTATAATCTTCACTCAACCTTTGATTGGACAAACAGAAAAGGATACCATCATAAAACTTCGTATTTCCATCTGCCGGTACGCTATAAGATGATGAAAACTTAAATATTCGATAATAATCACTCGGATAATCATCATAGACATAAAGATTTAATATAGGTTCAGTTGCATCATAAGCCTCTTTATACATTCCGCTATATAAATACACACGAGACAGCAATCCACAAATCGCATAGTAGTTAAGACGATATCCACGATATGCAAAGAAGAGATCGGTAGGTCTCTCTTCCTCTAGACCATCGTCGGTATTCTCAAAACGAACAGAAGCCTGAAACCAAAGCTTGCGAGGAATATCAAATTCTCCAACCAACTGTTTAGCTTCTTCCAAATCCTTACGAACTTTCTCCAATATATCATGATTAGTTGTATACTCCTGAAAAGTGCAAGGATATGTAGTCACATAAGGAATATACTTAATATTATCATCCTTAGCCGGAGCAAACAAGCGAAGCATATCAAAATGCAGGAGTGCACGAAGTGCCAAGGCTTCTCCTTTTATTAATTTCATTTCAACTTCGCCTTTGGCAAACTTGGCAGGAGATTCATTCTCCAGACGCTGAATAATGTTATTACAGTTTGCAATCGAATTATATGCTTTAGACCAGATTGTCTGTATGGTAGAATAGGCATCCTCCAATTTATAGTTATACGAAGCAAAATCATATTCCGAATAGCCATTAGTCATACTATACAATTGTCCCATTGCATCCAACTCTCCCCAAGAGAGTGTTTTACCATACATATCCGAAGTTGCCATTTGTCTATACACTCCATTCAATGCATTACGATATCCATCACCTGTCGCAAACAAGTCTGTCTCAGTGGTAGTATCTACCGGCTGAAGATCGAGCCAATCATTACAAGAATTCAGCATAACCAAAGCTGAAAGTGCTACAAAATATCTTATTATTTTCATAATTTTCATCAATCTATATTAGAAACTTGCTTTCAATGAGAAATTCAATGTCCGGGAATATGGATAACTTAATCCACGTTCTTGTTCAACAGAGGTGCAACGGAAAAGCTCATTGGCTCCCACTTCAAAGCGCAACATACTTAAATGTAAAGGTGCTATCAATTTATTGTTAAAGTCATATCCCAAAGTGATAGAATTTAACGACAGCCAATTATAGTCCTGTACAAAACGAGAGGTAGGCTGAGTTGTTCTGATACTGGCTCCGGCTTGCATTCTTTTGTATCTAACTACATCACCCGGTTGTTGCCAACGATCGGTCAATACCCGTCTGTCCGCATTCTTCGAATAGATATCGACATCCTCTACCTTATCAGCAAGAGTCTGGTTATAGCGCTGTCCACCCCATTCATACATAAAAGTAGCATAAAGACTAAAGTTTTTCCACTGTACATTCATACCAAAACTACCCTGAGCATCCGGTTCCGTATTTCCAACAACAACCTGATCGGCCGAGTTCCAGATATTAGTGACTTTTCCATCCGAGGTCAAAAAGAGTTCATCTCCTGTAGCGGGATCAATACCCAACGATCTCATCCCCCAAATAGAACTTTCTGAACCTCCTTCTATATATTTCTTGTAACTTTTTGAGCCTGTACCATAACGTGCTTGCTTTTGATCCGTTGAGTTTAAGAAAGCATCCACTTTATCATTATAAGCTTTCAAGCTCTCCGATATCTTTAATATCGTGTTCTTATTATGTGCCATATTAGCAAATACAGCTACGTACCAATCTTTTGTACGAAGTACATCTGCACGTATATCCAACTCAAATCCTTTATTTTCGATCTCACCCACATTATCTACATAAGTTGTAAAACCCGTATGACTGGGAATTGTTACATCATTTATCAAGTCGACAGTACGCTTAAGATAGTAAGTACCTTTCAAATAAAGTTTACCTTTAAGTAATCTCATTTCAAGCCCGGCATCAAATGTATTAGTTGTCTCCCATGTAAGCCTTGTATTACCTAATGCAGACAAAACTGCACCATAACCAGTTTTATACCACTCACTTGACAAAATTTCATAAGTTGTCCGGGAAGCGTAAGGAGCAAAATTTACTTTACCTACTTGACCGTAACTAATACGAGCTTTTAGCTGATCAAAGAAACCCCAATCCTGCATAAATTTGTAATTATGGATATTCAGACCGCCACCGGCACTCCAGAAAGGAGCAAATTTATTATCCATACCAAATTTTGAAGAACCGTCCATACGAACACTGGCATCGAATAAATAAATATCCTGAAAACTATAGTTAATAAGTCCGGTAAAGCCAACCAAACGGGCATGTTCCTCGTTTTGGCTAGGTTTATTTACAATTTCCTGAGCATAGTTAGGAGAATGTAATGCACCTGACGGAAATCCACGATAATAAGCTGAAATGCTCTTACTACGATCATCCTTTATATTAATACCTACAGAAATATTAATATTATTCTGCTTGATAAAACGATTATAAGCCAAAGAAGCCTGCCAATCAAAAGAGAAGTTATCTCCCGATCCTGTCGTTAATTCCCCTGAAGAAAGATTTGTCTTATCCAATGGGTTAGTATTTTTCTGTGAATGTGGATCCAAAAATCTCTCATTGGAATTAAACTGACGAGTAATACCCAAAGTACTTTTAAGCAAAAGATAGTCTACAATATTCCACTGAACACTCAGATTATTAATCAACTCTTCATAAGATGACTTATCATAACTTAGCAGACCTGCCTCATATAACGGGTTATAGCGTTCTGTACTTGCTTCACTATGCCACATTTCCAAAATCTCCAGATATTTCCCATCTGCATCCTGAAAAACATCATAGGGCTGTTGTCTTGTATAATCGGCAAATGAACCATAAGGAGATTCTTTTGAATGACTTACATTATAAGTTGTATGATTACGAACCTGCAATTTACCAATCCTGTAATCAATATAAGCACCGGCTCCCCAGACATCACGTGAAGATCCCTTCATCACACCGGCATTTGGGTTCATGTTCAGTTCTACTCCAAATCGTACTTTTTCCGAACCTCCGTCCACATAGAGGCTATGATGAGCATTAAATGCAGTGCGCAAAGGCTTACTCAGCCAATAAGTATCTACGCCATTTTTAACATTATAAAGTTTCCTTGTGTATTCTTGAAAAAGTCTCACAGGATAAGCTGTCTGTGCATTATCACTGTTTGCATCGTAGCACCCGGCCAATCGCTCCGCTTCTAACTTTTCAGAGGCATTCATCAAGTTATAGTCACTCAAATCCGGTGTTTCTATTTCACCGGTAAAGCTATATGCTACATTCAATTTGCCCGGTTTGGGAGCCACTGTTGTAATTACAATTACACCATTCGCTGCACGAGAACCATACATAGCCGTAGCAGCAGCATCACGAAGAATCGTAACACTTTCAATACGTGAAGGGTCAAAATCGTATAACTTTGTCACACTGATCTCAAAACCATCCATAATGAAAGTAGGCAGATTCGGATTATTCTTCAAGGATGATTTAGAGGTAACATCTGTTCCACCTATTTCTTTGACTCCGATACCCGACTTTCCACGAAGGTAAACTTCGGGCAAGGCATTCGGGTCAGAACCCCAAGTCGTATTCTCTGCAATACGGAAAGAAGGGTCAAAAGCCTGAAGAGCAGAAATAACATTTGTTTTGTTTACCTTCAGTAATTCATCTTTCTTAATAGTCACTGCATTACCCGTGAAACTTTCCTTACGGATATTGGCAAATCCGGTTACTACAACTTCATTTACTTCATTCACATCCTCTTTCATGTGAACTATAAGCTCTTTCTTTAAGTTTCCTTTTACCAATACTTCCTGAGTAACCATACCTATATAAGAAAATACAAATATGATATCCTCACGAGGAGCACTTAACATAAAGTTACCATCGACATCGCAGACGGTACCACCCTGAACATCTTTTACCCTCACATTAACCCCAGGCAAAGAATGTCCTTCCATATCAGTTACCTTACCTTTTACTACCCGGTAACTATAATCCTGCACAGTGACTGTAACCTTTGTTTGTGCACTCATCGATAAGTTGCACACCAACAAGAATACCGCCAACAAGCAGAATATTACAAGAACTCGCTTTTCTCTCATAAATACTGTATTGTGTTTAGTTGTTAAATTTGTTATCCAATAAACTTGTTCCTATTTATTATTTTTTGCGGCGACGCCACCAAGTGAATATATAGCCAGCCAACAAACCGACAGGAATAATTCCCATAAATAAAATACGTACAACGAGTAAAGCACCCTGACCGGAAATGGACATCTTGTCATCAGATGGATGAGGACGTTCATCATTTACAGGAAACTCATTATACGAAAGATCACGGAAAGTCTCTGTTATTAATGTAAAGTTAGAAGTACTCATATCATTTCGGCTGGTAGTCAGTTCACTGTTAGCCATACAGTCAGCATCACCACATACATAAATACGTTGTTTTTTGTCTCCTACCTGACGAGTTAAACGAACTACTAATGGAATAGAATCCGTTCTTTCTCCTGTTTCCTGATTTATTTCAGGTTTATCATCTACAAAATCAGTTGTTTGCAGTTCATTCCAAGCTTTTGAAGTAGTAGCAAATAAAACAGAAGACGTAAAGCCGCAACTGTCATTTACCGTAAACCCGACAGCACCAGGCATAGACAGTTTAGAGTCGTATCTCGACATTACATAATAACCTCTGATATTTTTGATAGCTTCTTCTGTTGGATTCAAGAATAACTGGTTAGGAGCATATCCCTCTGTCTCTTCAACCACAGTCCCCGGCATAAATGCAATTCCTAATCCTTCAACCAACGGATTCATAACGGATTGGCGACGCGGTTCACAAGCAATAATCATATCACCACCACGAGCAACAAAGCGTTGAATCTTGGCTATTTCTTCCGGAGTATATGCCTCACGTACATCAGCTATGACTACAACATCTATATCTTCAGCAATATCAACTGCAGCTGTATCTGCCTTCAAATCTAAAGTAGTAACACCAAATCCCTGGTTTATTAAAGAATAACGAAAAGAAAGATTCTTAGCGAATGCACTATAATCACGTTCTCCACCTTTATAGATATCACGTTCACCATGTCCTGTCACAAAAGCAACTACAGGAGATTTTACAACCATAGTTTTCAATGCTGCCGTAATTTCAGCCTCACGAGGATCCCGCTGATTATCATCGTAAATACGCAAGAAAGCTTTCTGACCATTTTCGCGTTCAAACAGATAAACAAAACGGTTTCCTTCTTCTTCCAGATTGATACCTTTAGAACGGGTAATCTCCTTTATTTCCTCAGGAGAAAGAAACATTTCAAAGTCAAAATCATAATTATCACACATACGTTGAGCTATTTCCTTGTCGGTCATTCCCGGATACTGAGCATAAAGACGTGGGTTATCTACATGATCGTAGTAATAAACATACTTCATTTTCATCTCTGGTTTGAAACGGATATAGTCCTCAAACTTACTCATTTCCCAATTTCGGCTCTTAGGCATCCCCTTGCTGAAATTATCATCCAGCAGATTTACATAGGTAGTAAGAGTCAACCCGCCATCCAATTTCTTCATAACTTCCTGGCTGGGAGGAGTCAATGTATTTGCCTTGGTCGCTGTTGCATCATAATAACACATAAACTTCGGCTGGGAAGTAAAATATCCAACAAACAAAGTCACACACAATATGCCAGTATATTGCAGAACTTTACTGAATCCCTTAGTAGTAGTACGTTCAAACTTCAACTTCAATACAGAAAGCGATAAGAACAAAACAACCACAACAATAAAATAGAAAGCATCTTCACTACAGATCATACCATGAAGAAACTTATACGAACGTCCTGCCAAAGACAACCAATAAGTCAGGTCACGAACAAAATCAATATCCTGTCCTATATTGTTCATAAAGTTCAAAATAGCAAGAACAGTCAATGTACCAACTGCCGCTACCACCTGATAAGCCGTCAATGTGGACATAAACAATCCAATCGCCGCATAAGCGCATACCAGCAAGAAAATACCCAAAATTCCTGTTAATGCAAAAGGATAATCAAAGTTCTCTACGATACATGCCGTATAAATGAAATAGGCAAATAAAATAGCAACCAGAATGCATGCATAAACCAACATAGAAAGATATTTTCCCATAATAATCTGAGTATTGGTTATAGGGGAAGAATACAGCAATTTGATGGAGCCACTACTATACTCTTTACTCATTAATCCCATGGTAAGCAGTGGAATATAAAGGTATAAGTTGTTCTGCATATCAGAAAACACCCCGCTGTAACCCAATAATAACGAACTTGTCAAATTATAGGGGCGATAATTCAATGCCAGATAACGTAATTGATCGGAAATCAGGTCGGAAAAAGTGAGTCCGGCTTGAAACGCGAATATAATAAGGATTAACCATGCGACAGGTGAACAGAAGAGAGTATTCAGTTCAGCCTTCGCTATTTTCCATATAGTTTTCATACTTATTTCTATTTTCAAAGTTTGTGTTTACTTCTTTCCTGAAAGACGAGCAAAAATCTCATCCAGAGAAAGACGCTCTAACTGAATCTCTTCCAACTGCCATCCATTAACAACACTAGCAGCAATCATTTTCTCTGTGATTTCTGCAGCATCTGCAAAATGAAAACGATAATGACGGTCACCTAAATCATCAACAGCCGTGATTCCAGGCAGTTTTTTCAATATATCCATAGCAGGTGCATTTCCTAAAGTAACAGTAAAAGAAGTAGGAGCAACATAATTATCAAAATTATCCATACTTCCGGAAAAGACCACTTTACCATGCTCAATCATACGAATTTCGTCGCATGTAGCCTGTACCTCGGGCAAAATATGTGTAGAAAGCATCACCGCATGATCGGTAGCCAATTCTTTAATCAAATTACGTATTTCAACGATCTGATTGGGGTCCAATCCATTTGTCGGTTCGTCCAGTACTACAAATTTCGGACGATGAACAATAGCTTGTGCAATACCAATACGTTGTTGATAACCACCGGACAAATTACGAAGAAGACGAGAACGGAAATGTGTTACGCCACAACGAGCCATGGCTTCTTCTACAGCTTTTCCTATCTCCGTTGGTCCCATTAAACGAAGATTGGCACAATAAATCAGATATTCCTCAACGGTCATATCCGGATACAGAGGAGGACGTTGTGGTAAAAAACCTATAGATTTTTTTGCTTCTACAGGATTCTGACGTAAATTGATATCATTAATCCAGACATCTCCTTCAGTCTGATTCAGAACGCCACATATAATATTCATCGTGGTGGATTTTCCTGCTCCGTTGGATCCCAACAGACCAAAAACTCCTTTACTTTTTACTTCAAGATTTATATCGCGGATAGCCCAGTCTACACTATAGCGATGAGAAAGGTGCTCTACTCTAACAATAGCTTCTTCCATAATGTGTTTGTATTTTATAGGATACTACTCATTTATTATCTTCTCTTTCTACGAACAAGAATGCTAATTCCGACTGTTAGTAAAACAATGGGCAGAAGCGCATAACATCCATATCGTACTATCTTGCGAGAATCACGTCCAACAGAGACTTCATTATCTAACGGACTAGGACGATCTGTATCCAGTGGATATTCATCATAAGAAAGCCATCTGAAAGTTCCGGTAATAACTGTAAAATTCGTAGATGCATATCCATTACGACTCTTACTCATCTCTCCATTACTTACACAATCTGCATCCCCGGTTATCACAATACGTTGTTCCTTGCCATTAACCTTACGGTCCAAGGCTAAAATAGTAGGGATAACTCCCTGTTTTTCCCCCGTTTCCGGATTAAATTGCGGTTTATCATCCAAGAAATCTGTTGTTTGCAACTCATTCCAGCATAAAGAATCAGTCACAATTACTGGAGAAGCATGAAAACCTTTGGAAGAATCAAAAGCCAATCCGACAGCATCCGGCATCGTAACAGTATATCCAAATTCATAAGGACGTGCATAAGGCTTAAAACGCTGGGCAGCCTCTTTGGTTATTCGGCCGACAGTCAATGAAGGAGAGTCATTCTCTTTCATATCTATTAATGTTCCCGGCATAAAAGTCACTCCAAATTGCTCTGTCACCGGATTCATTACTTCCTGACGGCGTGCATCTCCCAGTATGAACAAGTTTCCTCCACGAGCTATATATTTATTTAAACGCTCATTCTCTGTTTCATCAAACGGAGTCTTCATATCAGCTACAACGATGATATCAATATCTTCCGGTACTTCTTGTTCTGCCAAAGATAAATTGACAACGTCAAAACCTTGATTTCCTAATGAATGGCGGAAATATTGGTTCTCTGCAAATTGGTTGTAATCACGATCGCCTGTCTTATGAATATCACGCATTTCATGACCAGTAAGAAAAGCGACTTTCGGAGATTTTACAATAAAACGCTTTAGTGCAGCTGAAATTTCCGTCTCTGACGGATGTTTCTCATTATCATTGTATAAACGTAAAACACTCTTCTGACCATTTTCACGTTCAATGACTCTGATAAAGCGATTTCCTTCCGAAGACAAATCGATTTGTTCACGTATTTGCTCCGGAGTCAAAAACATTTTAATATCCAGATTTAGAATATTAGCCATCTTTTGTGCTCTTTCCTCAATCGTCTTGCAACCTTCCAGTCTAAAGTCCAACTGAGAATTAGCCTCATCGTAGTAATAGACATAATCTAACTTCATATCCGGTTTGAACCGAATGTATTTCTCCAATCGTTCATAATCATCCTTCAATTGACGAGGCAGAGCTATAGCATAATTATCATCCAGCAAGTTTACATAAGTAGTAATCTTCAGACCACCATCCATTTTCTTCATGATATCCTGACTAACCTCTGTTAGTGTATTACGCTTTGTCGCTGTCGAATCATAGTACATCTTCATGGTAGGCAATGTAGAGACATAACCTACCAACAAAGCCACCAGCACAACAATTCCATAAGTTCCCCATATTTTTGCATGAGAAATCTTACGGCGTCCGGCACGCAGTTTCAAAATGGAAAGAGTCAAAAACAATGCAATAATTAACAGAAAGTAAAATAGGTCTTCACTGCAAATCAATCCATTAATAAACTCATCTGCTCTTCCATATATAGAAAGCCAATATGTTATATCACGTACAAAAGCATAATCCTGACCTACTTCACCTACATAATTCAATGCCGCTAATACAGCCAAAGTACCCATGGCAGCTACAACTTGATAAGAAGTTATGCTGGACATAAATAGGCCAATTGCTCCGTAGGCACAAATCAACAAGTAAATACCTAAAATACCGGTAAAAAGCAGTCCCAAGTCAGCATCTTTAACAGTAATCCCACAAAATACGCCTATAAGCAATAGGGGCAGTATCAATACCAGATTATAAATCAAGACAGACAGATATTTACCAAATATGATCTGGCTATCAGTCACAGGAGATGAAAAAAGCAATTTAATAGAACCGCTACTATATTCACGACTCATCAATCCCATTGTCAACAGAGGAATATACAAGTAAAGATTCCGCAAGAATCCAGGGAAAATACCCATCCACCCAGTAAAAATAGAAGCAGTCACATCCCAAAGTGTGTATCCTAATGCCTGAGAAAGTACCTGACGATCAAACGCATTTCCAAAAGCCACACCTACCTGCACAGCAAAAATAACTAGAATAAGCCATGCCACCGGGGAACAGAATAAGGAACGCAATTCGGCAATGGCTATCCGATATGTAGTTTTCATATCAATGTTTTATTATGTTTTGTGATTAATCGATTTTTATTCCTTTTCCGGACAACTGTGCAAAAACAGTATCCAATGAGTCCCGTTCAAGAATAATTTCGCTGGGGCGCCACCCTTTTTCCACGCCCATTTCCGTTATACGTCGTGTCATGCCATGATCGTTTCCATCAAAATGAAAACGGAAACGAGTAGCAGTCAGCTTTTCGACTTTAAGGATACCCGGAATTTTCTCTAATTCTTCTGTTTGTGGAGGATTCTCTAAGATAGTCACCAAAGTACTGGGGGCCATATAATTATTGAAATCACGGATAGTTCCGGAAAATACAACATTTCCATGTTCAATCATCTTAATTTCATCACAAGTGGCTTGTACTTCCGACAGGATATGAGTAGACAGCATCACTGCACGGTCTACCGCTATTTCTTTTATTAAATGACGGATTTCGACAATCTGATTCGGATCAAGTCCGTTGGTGGGTTCGTCCAGAACAACGAACAGCGGATTATGTACGATCGCCTGGGCAATACCGACACGTTGTTGATATCCACCAGACAAATTACTGATGAGACGTTTGCTATAGTGCATAATTCCACACTTTTCTTTCGCATAGTCAACGGCAGCTCTGATACTTTTAGACTCCATATGCCTGAGTTGCGCACAATAAACCAAGTACTCATCTACCGTAAAGTCAGCATACAAAGGAGGCTTTTGAGGAAGGAAGCCTATATATTTCTTGGCTTCGACCGGATTTTCTCTCAAACTGATACCATTTACAAATACTTCGCCCTCTGTTTGGTTCAACACCCCACACATGATGTTCATAGTGGTTGACTTTCCTGCGCCATTAGACCCCAACAGACCAAAAACTCCTTTTTTCTTGATCTCCAGATTAATGTCCCGGATAGCCCATTGTACGCTGTAGCGATGTGAAAGGTGCTCTACCCTCACTATAGGTTCATCCATAATTTAAAAAGTTAAATACCCTAATAAAAATTAAACTCACGACAGGTTTAATTAGGCTATTATAAAAAAAGAATACGTGTTTTAACCTTGTGCTGTTCTTGTTTATAAATTCCTAAAAAACTTTGCGAAAGTATAAACCTTTATATTTATACGCAAATTTTTCAGGAAGACATTTTTTACGGGCAATTTGCTAAAAAACGAAAGAAATGACATATAGTTAGCACTATCTACTCTAAATTCGCACTAATAACCTTGCCTTTATTTAAAAAAGCGACAATAATCAGATATTTCGACTCTAAAAGTCAAATAGTTACAAATACAACTTTAACCTTATTTAAACTTTAAGCAAAGTTTTACGAGTTTTAATAAATTGATTCTAAAATTCGAATACCAATTAACAGATAAAACAATCCCAAATTCTCCTGCTATCAATTACCACAGCCCTGCTGAAAGTTAACTTTCTTTTACACTACATTCAATTAAACCTTTCCTGAAAGGTATCGTCTAATCATCAGAAGATATTATATAACATGCTATATATACTATACTAAACCATGAATAAAAAAACTAAATGGGGCATCATCATTCTTATCGGTGCCGGAATTATCGGTGGAGGAATTTACTCACAGTTACCCAAAACTAACGACGAACTGGCTGCTGCTGACAAGGTAAAAAACACCCAAAAGAATGAGAAGAAAATTCTCAATGTTAATGCAAAAGTCATAAAACCTCAATTATTAACAGACGAATACACCACTACCGGCGTACTTCTGCCGGATGAAGAAGTTGATTTGTCTTTTGAGACTTCCGGGAAAGTAATAGAGATCAACTTCGAAGAAGGAACTCCCGTAAAAAAAGGACAACTTCTTGCCAAAGTCAACGACCGCCAGCTACAGGCACAACTTCAACGGTTGGTTTCACAACTAAAGTTAGCTGAGGACCGTGTATTCCGACAAGACGCTCTGCTCAAACGAGATGCAGTCAGTAAAGAGGCTTATGAACAAGTAAAGACTGACCTGGCAACTCTAAATGCTGATATAGAAATAGTAAAAGCGAACATTGCCCTGACTGAACTCCGTGCTCCATTTGACGGAATCATCGGACTTCGGCAAATCAGTGTCGGTTCATACGCTTCGCCGACAACTATCGTTGCCAAACTGACAAAGATTACTCCGCTGAAAGTAGAATTTTCAGTACCGGAACGCTATGCAAGCCAAATTAAGAAAGGTACGAACCTGAATTTTAGAATTGAAGGAAAACTAGATGCCTTCAGTGCAAAGGTATATGCTGTAGAATCAACGATTGATCCCAACCTGCATCAATTTACAGCACGCGCACTTTATCCAAATACCAATCGCGCCTTACTTCCCGGCCGATATACAAGTATCCAATTAAAGAAAGAAGAAATCCCGAATGCGATTGCCATTCCGACGGAAGCTATCGTACCGGAGATGGGAAAGGATAAAGTTTTCTTGTATAAATCAGGAAAAGCCGAACCTGTAGAAGTGACAACAGGCATTCGTACGGATGCTGAAGTACAAATTGTAAGAGGACTTCAAGTAGGAGATACCATTCTTACATCAGGAACACTGCAACTTCGCCTGGGACTTCCTGTTACATTGGATAATATTGACTAATACCTGCCATGCCTTATGAATATATCAGAATTAAGTATACGCCGTCCGGTATTAGCTACGGTACTGACAATCATTATTCTCCTCTTTGGATTTATCGGATACAGTTATCTGGGTGTCCGTGAATATCCATCGGTGGACAACCCGATCATTTCTGTCAGTTGTTCTTATCCGGGAGCCAATGCCGACGTAATTGAGAACCAGATAACCGAGCCACTGGAACAAAATATTAATGGTATCCCGGGCATCCGGTCTCTATCCAGCGTCAGCCAACAGGGCCAAAGCCGCATTACGGTAGAATTTGAACTTTCAGTCGATCTGGAAACTGCAGCAAACGACGTACGTGACAAAGTTTCCCGTGCCCAACGTTATCTGCCCCGCGACTGTGACCCGCCGACCGTATCAAAAGCCGATGCAGACGCCCAGCCAATTTTAATGGTTGCCCTCCAAAGTGACAAACGCTCACTGCTTGAATTGAGTGAGATTGCAGACTTGACTGTCAAAGAGCAGTTGCAGACAATCTCTGATGTAAGTAGTGTATCTATCTGGGGTGAAAAGCGTTATTCCATGCGCCTTTGGCTCGATCCGGTCAAGATGGCAGGATATGGCATCACTCCGATTGATGTGAAGAATGCGGTAGACAATGAGAATGTCGAACTTCCTTCGGGTAGTATTGAAGGAAACACTACCGAGCTGACAATCCGTACATTGGGATTAATGCATACTGCCGATGAGTTCAATGATCTTATTGTAAAAGAAGATAACAATCGTATCGTCCGTTTCAGTGACATCGGACGTGCAGAACTTGGTCCTGCCGACATCAAGAGTTACATGAAAATGAACGGTGTACCTATGGTAGGTATCGTAGTGATCCCACAACCGGGAGCCAATCATATCGAAATTGCCGATGCTGTATACAAACGCATGGAGCAGATGAAAAAGGACCTTCCGGAAGATGTGACGTATAGTTATGGTTTTGATAACACCAAATTTATCCGGTCATCCATCAATGAGGTAAAAGAGACTGTATATGTAGCCTTTATTCTAGTTATCATCATCATCTTCCTTTTCTTACGCGACTGGCGGGTGACGCTGGTTCCGTGTATCGTAATTCCCGTATCGCTCATCGGAGCATTCTTCGTCATGTATCTTGCCGGATTCTCCATCAATGTACTTTCCATGCTTGCTATTGTGCTGGCGGTGGGACTGGTGGTGGATGACGCCATCGTAATGACGGAGAACATCTATATCCGTATTGAAAAAGGAATGAGTCCGAAAGAAGCGGGAATAGAAGGAGCCAAAGAAATCTTCTTTGCCGTTATTTCAACGACTATCACACTGGTTGCAGTATTCTTCCCGATTGTCTTCATGCAAGGTATGACAGGCCGTTTGTTCCGGGAGTTCAGTATTGTAATTTCGGGTTCTGTCATTATCTCTTCGTTTGCGGCACTGACTTTCACTCCGATGCTGGCCACGAAGTTACTCATCAAACGCGAAAAGCAAAATTGGTTCTACACCAAAACGGAACCGTTTTTTGAAGGCATGAACCGATGGTACAGCCGTTCACTGGCTGCTTTCCTGAACAAGCGTTGGCTGGCACTTCCGTTCACTTTTATAACCATCTGTCTGATCGGCTTCTTATGGAATGCTATTCCGGCAGAAATGGCACCGCTTGAAGACCGGTCGCAAATCTCTATCAACACCCGAGGTGCGGAAGGTGTCACTTATGAATATATCCGTGACTATACCGAAGACATCAATCAGCTTGTAGATTCTATTCTGCCGGATGCGGAAGCGGTAACAGCACGTGTATCCAGTGGTAGCGGAAACGTACGTATTACACTGAAAGACATGAAAGACCGTGACTACACGCAGATGGAAGTTGCGGAAAAGATATCAAAGGCCGTACAGAAAAAGACCATGGCACGCTCGTTCGTACAACAGCAGTCTTCTTTCGGCGGACGCCGGGGGAGTATGCCTGTCCAATACGTACTCCAGGCTACCAATCTGGAAAAGTTGCAAGAGGTATTACCGCAGTTTATGGCCAAAGTATATGAAAATCCGGTTTTCCAAATGGCAGACGTAGATTTGAAGTTCAGTAAACCGGAAGCCCGTATCAGGATCAACCGTGACAAAGCGAGCGTAATGGGAGTCAGTACTAAAAATATCGCCCAAACGCTGCAATACGGATTGAGCGGTCAGCGTATGGGATATTTCTATATGAACGGAAAACAGTATGAAATTCTTGGTGAAATCAACCGCCAGCAACGAAACAAGCCTGCCGATCTGAAAGCTATCTACATCCGCAGCAATAATGGCGATATGATACAGTTGGACAACCTGATTGAACTGGAAAACGGTATCGCCCCTCCCAAGCTATACCGCTACAACCGATTCGTTTCAGCCACAGTCTCCGCCGGACTGGCTGACGGAAAGACCATCGGACAAGGGCTGGATGAAATGGATAAGATTGCCAAGGAAACATTAGATGATACTTTCCGTACCGCATTATCCGGAGACTCCAAGGAATACCGTGAAAGTTCTTCGAGCCTGATGTTTGCTTTTATTTTGGCTATCCTTCTGATTTATCTGATTCTGGCAGCACAGTTTGAAAGTTTCAAGGACCCGTTGATTATCATGTTAACAGTGCCTTTGGCTATTGCCGGAGCTTTGGTATTCATGTATTTCGGAGATATTACAATGAATATTTTCAGTCAGATCGGTATTATCATGCTGATTGGTCTTGTGGCTAAAAACGGTATTCTGATCGTGGAGTTCGCCAATCAGAAACAAGAAGCAGGCGAGGATAAGATGAACGCCATCAAAGATGCCGCATTACAGCGTCTGCGCCCGATTCTGATGACAAGTGCTTCTACTGTACTGGGACTTATTCCATTGGCATTTGCCAGCGGAGAAGGTGCCAATCAGCGTATCGCCATGGGTACGGCAGTAGTAGGTGGTATGGTTGTTTCTACACTGCTTACGATGTATATCGTACCGGCTATCTACAGTTATATTTCGACTAACCGAATCAAAATAACAAAAGAATGAAACAGAAAGGTATTTGCATGAAACGAATCATATATATAGTTACCGTGTGCGTCTTCGTATCAGTTTCTACTGCGAAGGCACAGCGAATCTATTCCTTAAGAGACTGCCTGGAAGAAGGGCTGCAAAACAATTATTCTCTGCGCATCATCCATAACGAAGAGCAGATCAGCAAGAATAACGCGACACTCGGAAATGCGGGTTATCTGCCCACCCTGGACTTTTCTGCCGGATATACCGGAAACCTGGATAACACTGAGACGAAAGCCCGCGCCACCGGAGAGGTCACCAAGAATAATGGAGTCTATGACCAGACAGTTAATGTCGGCCTCAACCTCAACTGGACTATCTTCGACGGATTCAATATCAGCACTACGTACAAGCAGCTAAAAGAACTGGAACGGCAGGGCGAAACCAACACCCGTATTGCCATTGAAGATTTTATCGCCGATCTTGCTTCGGAATACTACAACTTCATCCAACAAAAGATCCGTCTGAAAAACTTTCATTATGCGATGTCACTTTCCAAAGAACGCCTGCGCATAGCGGAAGCGAGCCATCTTGTCGGTAAATTCTCGGGTCTGGACTATCAGCAAGCTAAAGTAGACTTCAATGCGGACAGTGCCCAATACATCAAGCAACAGGAATTGTTGCACTCTTCGCGCATCCAACTTAATGAATTGATGGCCAACAATAATGTAAATCAGATTATCGTCATCAAAGATTCCACCATTGACGTACACAGTGACTTACAGTTCGACGATTTATGGAATGCTACCTTATCCACCAATGCTTCTTTACTGAAGGCTGACCAGAACACTGTACTGGCACAGCTGGATTACAAGAAGATCAACTCCCGCAACTATCCATACCTCAAACTGAATACCGGCTATGGATATACCTTTAATAAGTATGATATCAATGCAAATAGCAGAAGAGGCAACTTAGGCTTTAATGCCGGAGTTACTGTCGGTTTTAATATCTTCGACGGCAACCGTCGTCGTGAAAAGCGCAACGCAACCCTTGCCTTCAAGAATCGCCGCTTGGAACGGCAGGAACTGGAGCTAGCCCTTCGCTCCGATCTCAGCAACTTGTGGCAAGCTTATCGTAACAATCTTCAGCTGCTGAATCTGGAACGCCAGAATGTGGTGACTGCCAAAGACAATCACGATATCGCCATGGACCGGTATATGCAGGGAGACCTTTCCGGTTTTGAAGTGCGTGAGGCACAAAAGAGTCTGCTGGATGCCGAAGAACGCATCCTCTCGGCAGAATACAACACCAAACTTTGCGAAATCTCACTGTTGCAGATCAGCGGAAAAATCACCAAATATCTGGAGCAATAAAACGTTTATTCTCCTGTTTTCATTGGGCTAATCATCTGATAAAAGCGATTAGCCCAATTTTTATGCCATAAAGAACAGTTATTCCCCTTTATTCCCGGCCTTTTCTTCTACATTTGCGCACCATAACATTCACTTAATAATAAAAGTCATGAGAAAAACAGCTTTTTTCTTTCTGTTACTTTTCATTCAGACTGGAGTTTCAGCCCAAGCAACAGATTACAAGAAACAACAGAATTACAAAGAATGGGTACACATCGCTCCCAAGTTCGATGATGCCTTTTTCCGAACAGAAGAAGCACAACGTATCGGAGACAATGTATTGCTATACCAGCAAATCACCGGAGGCTGGCCCAAAAACATCTATATGCCCGCAGAACTGACTGAGCAGGAATATGCCAAAGCAAGGAATGCGAAAGAAGACGTCAACCAAAGTACCATTGACAACAACGCCACGACAACCGAAATTCAATACCTGGCCCGTCTTTATCAAGCTACACAAAAAGAGAAATACAAAGAAGGAGTACTGAAAGGTATCCAATATCTGCTCAAAGCACAATATGACAATGGCGGATGGCCTCAGTTTTACCCGCGTCCTACAGGATACTATATCCAAATCACCTACAATGACAACGCAATGGTCAGAGTCATGCAGCAGTTGCGGGAAATCTATGAGAAGCAATCCCCCTATACTTTCATCCCCGATGAAACCTGCCAGCAAGCACGTAAAGCCTTTGACAAAGGAATAGAATGTATCCTCCGGACACAGGTTCGCCAAAACGGAGAACTGACGGTATGGTGTGCGCAGCATGACCGCATCACACTGGAACCCTGCAAGGCACGTGCGTACGAGTTGCCTTCATTGAGCGGACAAGAATCCGACAATATCGTGCTTCTGCTCATGTCTCTCCCCCATCCATCGGAAAAAGTAATTGAATCGATAGAATCAGCCGTCAAATGGTTCAAGAAGTCCGAGATAAAAGGAGTACAAAAAGAATACTTCACCAACAGTGACGGAAAAAGAGATTATCGGATGATCCCTTGCGAGGATTGCCCCGTACTATGGGCACGTTTTTATGAACTGGACACTAATCGTCCTTTCTTCTCCGACCGCGACGGAATTAAGAAATACGACATATCGGAAATCGGACATGAACGCCGGAACGGATATAGCTGGTACAACAAAGACGGCAGCAAAGTACTGGCAAAATATGAGAAATGGAAAAAGCAATTAAATAGGAAATAATACCGGAAGAAACGATAAGAGAGACTGTCAGGCAGCCTCTCTTTCCTTTTTCTATTTGCTATGACCTATTATCCTACTATATATTTGGCAACCTTTCCAGTACGATATATCAGCCATACCAATCCCCAGGAAACAGCAAAAGCAAGGATAGCAGCTACAGGTATCTGCAGACCAATCGGGATGTTAACAGCTCTTACCAGCATAACCGAAGGACCGGTAAAGAAATAATGGATCATATAAATACCGAATCCGCAAACTGTGAGATTAGCCAATGCCTTTCTCATCCTTTCCGAGTTCACTTTTACTTTCTTTGCCAGCATAAATACAGGTATTGTCATCATTACTACATTAAGAGAACAATACGTAAAGAAGAGTTCCAGCATCTCATCCGTAAATTCCGGCAATGCCGTTATATGTCTGAAACCAAAGAACGTCACCGCATAACCGACTACAAACATCGGGATGCCGACCAGCAATGTTTTTTTCAAGCTCCATTCCAGATTCTTCAGATAATGTCCCAGCAACAGATATCCATTGAAACCGGCAAAAGCATACAGCATTCCAAAAGAGTTCCAAGAACAGGTTCCCCATAAATAATTAGAAACAAACTGATAATAATAAGGAAGCAGCAAAGTTACTCCCCAAGCCAACAGGAACATCAGTTTGGCACGTTCCGAAGCCTTCTCTACCCAGGCAGAGAAAATCGGCAAGTACAGATACAGCCCGATAAGCAGATAAATATACCACATATGCACAGCTAAAATCGAGAAGTTGAACGGAATCATCAGAATGTATTCCAAAGCTATAGAGAATGACTGCCGCATCACATCCTCTCCCGCATACGGGAAGAAATCAAGAATAATCTGAGGACTCAGTCCCAACAGACCTGTAATCCAAGGAAACAGATTATAAAGCACCGACCATATCAGGAACGGATAAAAGACACGGGGAATACGTTTCTTGTAAAAAGTAGAAGCATTTCCTCTTACGGGCAGAAGCAACGCACCGGTAATCATCACAAACAGAGGCACGCACGGACGCAGTACAGCGCCGTAGATAGCACCCCAAAGTTTTATTTCTCCGATATTCGGAGCTGTACCGGGATAAAAATTAAACGGATCGGTGCAATGACAGCAGACAACTGTAAACATGGCAATAAAACGAATGACATCCAGCCAGACAATATGCTGGTTCTTTTGATTGGGTAAGTCCATCGCAGGTGGTTTCATGGTGTTTTAATTATTAGATAAGCAAGTTTATAAAAAAAGGGATACCCATACGAAAACTGACAGGTATCCCTAAAATGAATGTTTATGTAATCAATCGCAAGAATTACTTGCCATTACTTATTACTTGTTACTTATTACTTGTTATTTGGCACAACGTGGTTTAATCTGTTTGAAGAAGTCATTTCCTTTGTCATCTACCAAAATAAATGCAGGGAAATCTTCTACTTCAATCTTCCAGATTGCTTCCATACCCAGTTCCGGATACTCTACGCATTCAATGCTCTTGATGTTGTTCTGAGCAAGGATTGCAGCCGGTCCGCCGATAGAACCCAGATAGAAGCCGCCATATTTCTGACAAGCATCTGTAACCTGCTGGCTACGGTTACCTTTCGCCAACATAACCATGCTGCCACCGTGGCTCTGGAACAGCTCAACATACGAGTCCATACGTCCGGCAGTTGTCGGGCCCATTGAGCCGCAAGCCATACCAGCCGGAGTCTTGGCCGGACCAGCATAGTAAATAGGATGGTCCTTGATATACTGAGGCAAATCTTCTCCGCGATCCAGACGTTCTTTCAGTTTAGCGTGAGCGATGTCACGGCCAACGATGATAGTACCGTTCAGTGACAGACGAGTAGATACAGGATACTTGGTCAGTTCTTTCAAAATCTCAGCCATCGGACGGTTCAGATCAATCTTCACGACATCACCTTCACCAGCCTGACGTAATTCAGCCGGAATCAGACTGCCCGGATTTGAATCCAGTTTCTCAATCCAGATACCTTCTTTATTGATTTTACATTTGATGTTACGGTCGGCAGAACAAGATACGCCCAAACCTACCGGACAAGAAGCACCATGACGAGGCAGACGAATGATACGAACATCATGTGCCAGATATTTACCGCCGAATTGTGCACCCAGTCCGATCTTGTGAGCTTCTTCCAGTACTTGTTTTTCCAGTTCGATATCACGGAAAGCACGGCCAAATTCATTTCCCGTAGTCGGCAGATTATCGTAGAAGTGAGTAGAAGCCAGTTTCACTGTCAGCAGGTTCTTCTCAGCAGAAGTACCGCCGATCACAAAAGCGATATGATAAGGAGGACAAGCAGCAGTTCCCAGAGTCTTCATTTTTTCCACCAGGAACGGAACCAGTGTACCGGGGTTCAAAATTGCTTTTGTTTCCTGATACAGATATGTTTTGTTGGCAGAACCACCACCTTTCGTTACGCAGAGGAATTCATATTCCATGCCTTCGGTAGCTTCGATGTCAATCTGTGCAGGCAGGTTACATTTTGTATTTACCTCATCATACATATTCAGAGGCGCATTCTGAGAGTAACGCAGGTTCTCTTCAGTATATGTTTTGTAAACACCCAGTGACAGAGCTTCCTCATCGGTATAGCCGGTCCACACTTGCTGTCCCTTTTCACCGTGGATAATAGCAGTACCGGTATCCTGACAGAATGGAAGCACCCCTTTGGCAGCCACTTCCGCATTACGCAGGAAAGTCAGTGCTACGTACTTATCGTTCTCGCTGGCTTCCGGATCGCTCAGAATCTTAGCAACCTGTTCATTGTGCGAACGGCGAAGCATGAATGACACATCACGAAAAGCTGCATTTGCCATCGCAGTCAAGCCTTCTTTCTCAATTTTCAGGATAGGATTTCCTTCAAACTCGCTTACCGATACATAGTCTTTTGTAAGCAGATAATACTCAGTGGTATCTTTTCCCTTTTCAAACATGGGCTGATACTTAAACGGAGGTGTTGCCATAATCTCTTATTTTATTACGTAATGTTAGTTAGTGAGGCAAAGGTAGTAATTAAAAATAAAGAATGATAACGGAAGAATGAAGAATTAAGAATGAATAACGCAGAAAGGAACTATGCTCACCGCAACAAGAATTTATTCTCATTGCAGTGAGAACTTTTTCTCATGCCTATGAGTATTTTTTCTCACTGCGATGAGAAAATTTTCTCATTGTGGTGAGAATTTTTTCTCATCGAGATGAGAATGGTATGAGAACTTTAGATCACAATAACTACTGTTAATGAGGCGACTAACCAATAAGCCGACTTTAGATTTTACTCTTGAATAGACCCGATTCTTTTGATCAATTCATTGCCAAGCGCAGTCTTGTCCTCAATATGCTTCAAGACAGCCGTTACAAACGTGTTACTTTCAAAATCACCACGTACTTGTTCGAAGTCCTGCTTCATTTCATCGTGAGAACCGTCGGCTCCGAATCCTGTCATCGAAGACAGCGAGAACTCTTTACGGGCGTCATCATATACCATTTTATCAAGGCCGACTACCGCCTCTTTCCACGCTTTTACAATACGGATTATGTCTTGTGCCGTTATTTCGTCCGGATTCAAGCCGTAAAACTCCTGAATCTTGTTGTAAGCCCAGGTCCACTCATACGTATAATAATTCTCGTGCATTTCCGCAAAGCTGGCGTTGATGGACTTCAATCGGTTGACAGAACCGTTTTCGATGCCATCGAGCAGACGGTCTATTTCACTCTTAGGAGCGATCAGTCCGGACATATCCACCCATTCGCCGGTACCGATTTCCGTGTCCGGTTTCAGACGCTGGCGTATTTCTTCGTTGCTTTGGAAATTAATGCCTTCCAGGCGTTTTATGATGGAGTTACCCAGAAACTTATGAATAGCGATCTCATAAAAACGGATACCATTATTTAAAGAAGAGTTCTTGATCTTTGCGCTCTGATAGGAATAGATTTCGGATGTTTCGCCGGATACCCGCTTAAGCTCTTTCAGAATAGAACGTCCCTTGAACATTTTCTGAATGGTGTATGGACTCAGAAGATTGTAATTGATATAATCCAATCGGTTCGGGTCTTTCCGCTTGTCACGTTTTGGCCACTTCTGAGCGTCACGAATGGTCCCCACACTTCTCAGATTCACTCCCGGAACCAGATAAGTCGTGTTCCGTTGCTCAATCAGATAAGAGAAAGGAAGATTGGAGGTATCGGCATGATTAACGTGGCGTCCCATTACCAGAGAAAAGGCTCCGACACGTGCCGGCCATAAGATATAGGAGTCGGAGGTCGTTTTGGCCCCCCTTTCCATGGTTCCCTGATGGATAGGTCCCAGTTTATACATATGGTTGCTCTGATTCGATCCCGATCCCGCATTCATAAACGAGAACATACCGGCAATCAATAAAGTCGATTTGTGGTGAGTCACCGTGAAAGGTCCCGCAAAGATGGCGCATGCCTCCCCGTTCTCTCCCTGGCAGTTACTGAAAAACAAGGAATCGGAGGCTGAATAATTATGTCCCAGTTTGCAAGACTGACCGACAAAACAACGGGTCAACATCGTTCCGTCATCTACTTCGGAGCCGGAAGAGATTATGAAATCATCACATATTACTCCATGCCCGATATGTACTGGCGCTGTCACATTACTGTTGACACTACCGTTTGTCAAACGGCAAGTACCGCAAATATGACAATAATCACCGATCCGTACATTCTTGATAGACCCTGTATTCAGAATCATCACATGATCGCCTATACTGCCTACTGCAGAAGCGTGCTTGTTGGAATAATAATCGGCAATCGCTTTCATGCGATTAATCAGTTCCGGACGGTGACGATACAATGCAAGTATGTACGCCTGGTGTGCCGACAGTTTATCATTGATCAGCACTTCACGTCCGCCCGTTTCATTGAGCACTGTCGCTTCCACCCCATTACCAAAGGTGCTTAGCCCGTCTACCAAAATGATATCCACATTTTCAATGAAGGTATCATTTCCAATTTCATAATTAGCAATGTAGTTTTGAATGTTTTCAATGCAGCAGTTATCCCCCACTACCACATTGTGCAGAGTTACATGACGGAGTCCCGAATGTTTTCTGATTCCTCCGGGCAGTGTAAATTCGGCATCAAATACGCCCAATTTCACTTCACCCGAAAAGCGGGTATGGTGAACATACTCACAGTTAAACCCCTCGGCAACCAAAACATTTCCCCAATCATCAGCCAGACACGACTGGCTCTTCAACTGAAGCACTTCATCCTCAGTCAATTTACGATAGTCTTTCATATAGATAAAAATAGATATGTACCGCCTCCCCCAATCAGTAAGCGGTACATTGATTATTATTCTTCCTCTTCGTAAGTCTGATAAAGAAAATCGTTATAGGGGTACTTTTGAACATGCAATTCTTTCACTCGCTGATAAACTACATCTTTCAGTTCGTCTATATTGATTCGTTCGCGGGCGGAAATAAAGAGGCAGTTGTCCTCCATCTTTGCCATCCACGTCTTCATCAGTTCTTCGAGTGTTAAGTTTTCCTTTGTTCGGGGGGTAAGGTCGTCCGGCGCCTTCTCCACGTAGGTGTAGGCGTCTATTTTATTGAATATAAGTATCATGGGTTTGCCACCGCCGCCAATGTCGGCAAGTGTCCTGTTCACCACTTCGATCTGTTCTTCGAATCCGGGGTGAGAGATGTCTACTACATGCACCAGCAAATCGGCTTCACGCACCTCATCCAAAGTCGATTTGAATGAGTCTACCAGGTCAGTGGGCAACTTACGGATAAATCCGACTGTGTCCGACAGAAGAAATGGCAGGTTATCGATAATCACTTTGCGTACCGTTGTATCGAGCGTAGCGAACAGTTTGTTTTCGGCAAACACTTCGCTCTTTGACAGCAAGTTCATGATGGTCGATTTTCCAACGTTTGTATAGCCGACCAATGCGACACGGATCATACGTCCACGGTTCTTGCGCTGAGTGGCTTTCTGTTTGTCTATTTCCGCCAGACGTTCTTTCAACAGTGACATACGGTTGAGGATGATACGGCGGTCCATTTCGAGCTGCGTTTCACCCGGTCCGCGAAGTCCCACAGAACCTCCTTTACCGCTTCCGCTACCGGAGCCACCACCCTGACGTTCCAAGTGGGTCCAAAGTCGTTGCAAACGTGGCAACATATATTTGTACTGAGCCAGTTCCACCTGCGTTTTCGCATTGGCAGTCTGTGCACGCATCGCAAATATATCGAGGATCAATGAAGTACGGTCTAGTATCTTTACTTTCAGTTCGGCTTCAATGTTACGTATTTGTTTTGCGGAAAGTTCATCATCAAAGATGACCATTCCCACTTCACGTTCTTCTTCCTCTTCTGTCTGTATATATTGTCTGATCTCTTCCAGTTTTCCTTTTCCGACATAAGTAACCGAATTGGCAGTCGGCAATTTCTGTGTAAATCGTTTCACTACCTCCGCCCCAGCCGTCTCAGCAAGGAAAGCCAATTCATCCAGATACTCGTTCGTTTTCCGCTCATCCTGCATCTGGGTAATGAGTCCGACAAGTACTGCGGTTTCTACTTTGGCTTCGGATATTATAAATTCTTTCATTCTTTAACTTCTACTATATAAATCTAAATATGGTCGCAAATATAACAAAAAAAAAGAGGACAATGTTGTATTGTCCTCTTTTTCGTAACCATTTATAATAAATTCGATTATAAATCAAACCATAACTTTTCCCAAATTTTCGGAGATTCTTTCGGTGCATTGATATTAGCCGTCATCTCTTCAGGGCTATACTCCCATCTTCTGATCAGTTCTTTTGAAGTAGCATCCTCCGGCACTTGCAAGGTCGGAACTTCATTTCCAGCAGTACCGGAACGTCTCCACTGTACAAACTCCTCGAACGGACGATCCATTAAATCAATCCACTGTTGCATATGAATCTCATACAACGCTTTCTCCTGAGTCATCGCTGTCAATTCCGCCAAACCTGTAACATATGTATTGATGTCCGCTTCCGCTACTCCATAGAATGCACATGCTTCCCGAATGCCTTTCTTGTACAGTTCATTAGCTTTTGACAAGTCCTGAGCAACTCCCAAGCCACGAGCATAAGCCTCCGCTTCTAAAAGCAGCTGCTCCTGAAATGAATAAATCAGCTCCGGTGCATCTCTTCTGAAAAGATAATTGCTTACAACAGATGACAGCATATTACCTTTGTCATCAGTAACAGCAGGTTCACGATTACCTAAACCTCTGTATACTCCATCTGCACCCGGCTCAAAATAACGGGAAATACGAGGGTCATTACGTTCTTGCATGGGTTGCAGCATATAATTGCTGGCAAAAAATAAGATCTGCGTTCCACCAACCAACTCAATAAGTTCATACTTAGGATTCTGATTACCCGGATCTGTAGAATAAGGGAACACTAAATTGTCTGAAGATGACGAAACCATTCCTCCAGCCTGCAATAACGAACCGATAGCAGAAGCCTTGGAAGGATCTTTATCCACCATCACCATCAGGGTTCTGAACTTTAATGATTTTGCCAGAGTCATCCATTTATTCATATCACCCTTATAGTAAATGTCATACTCATCGATCGCATTAGCATCATTTAAGTCGATAGTCTGCAATGCCTCATCAAGTAATGACAGAACGCCATTCAATATACTCTCTTGAGAATCAAATTTCGGATACTTGATTGTCGCATTCCAGGATTCAGTGAAAGGTATATCTCCCCACAGCATCGTTGCCTCATACATATGTTCAGCCAACAGAATCTTACACTGTGCAATAGCATTATGATTCACCGGGTCTGCTTCTTCTGCATTTTTAATTGCCAGCATCAAATTATTACCACCGACTGAATAATAATGTTTCCACGTATTTCCCGTACTATAAGGAGAAATGGTATATACCGATTCATCCCAGCCACCATAATCAAGTCCACCATCAACCTGACACTGAGAGCTCATTGACAGAGGTATGTAGAAGTCGCCACCAGTACGTGTTCCGGCCCAGTTTACGGCTGCATAGTTAAACAAATATCCGGGATCAACTTTCTCGGCTGTATTGGGATCATGGTTGATATCGAGCCAGTCGCTGCATGAAGTAAATAACCCACATGTCAAAGCGCTCAATGCATATGCTAATATTTTCTTTTTCATAATCATGTTCATTTAATTCTTACAATGTTAGTCTGAGATTAAATCCGAAACTTCTGGTAGAAGGGATACTGTTAAATTCTACACCGCCTCCAATCTGAGAAGGACCGAAGAAGTTAGCTTCCGGATCAATATGGGGCACATGATCTTTAATAATCCATAGGTTACGTGCCTCGAAACCTAAATCCAATGATTTAACAAAGAAACTCTTAAACCATTTGCGTGGGAAGCTATAAGACAGTTGTACCTCTCTAAGCTTTACAAATGATGCATTATAGATATTTCCTTCATTATTGCTGGAGTTGGCTGTATGCTGCCAGTAATCCTGCATACTCTTCACCGGAACATCATTTGGCTTATAAGTTCCGTCAGCCTGAAGAATTACGCCCGGTTCAATAAAAGAGGCATCTTCACGGTGAGCCAATGTCTCGGCTGCCAGTCCGCTGCTTCTCAAATTAGCAATCGTTTCTGAATACAAAGAACCTCCCTGGCGAATATCAATCAAGAAACTAAAAGTCACCCCTTTATAGGTAAATGTATTGTTGATACCCATGGTAAAGTCAGGATAAACATCTCCCAGGCGTACGTTATTGACAGTTTCTCTCAAACCTGTTTTAGAGTTGATCACGTAGTTACCTTGGTCATCACGTTTCCAAGCTGTACCATACAAACCAAAGGAATCACCCTTAGCAGCTTTAACCTGCAAACCGCTCAATCCGCTTGTTAACGTGTATTCATCAAGCCCTTCGGCTAACTCTTCTACAGTCTGCTTATTAGAAGCAAACGTTGCATCCAAATCCCATTTAAAGTTACGTGTTTCTACAGGTGTCAAACCTAAAGTTACTTCGACACCTTTATTAGCAATCTTTCCAGCGTTGATATTGTTGGCAAAATAACCTGTTGACAATGGGACATCAATACTTACAATTTGATTCTTTGTAATATTACTATAGTATGTCATATCCAAACGAATCTTTCCACCAAAGAAGCGCAGATCTGCTCCAACTTCAAATGAGCTTTGATTCTGAGGCTTCAAATTTTCATTCGGCAATACACGAGGACCTGTAAAACCAACCAATCCCATATGTGGGAAGGTATTTACATTGCCCAGATATTGCAGGAAGTAAGTACTGGCTGGAGTATACTTAAATGCCAGGTTGTATGGATCTTCATCACTACCCACATTAGCATAGCTTAAACGAATCTTACCATAATTCAGTATATCCTTATTCTTCATCAACTCTGTGAAGATAAAACTACCACTGATGGAAGGATAGAAATAAGAACGATTATTTATCGGCAAAGTAGATGACCAGTCATTACGTCCTGTTACATTTACGAAAAGCATATCTTTATATGCCAAGCTAATATCTCCATACACACCGACAAGACGTTTCTTCTCAGAATAATTTACCGGAGTAGTGGACTTCGCATTTGTGTATGTGTATAGTTCGTCGACTACCAGATTCTGAGCCTGTACATTCTCATTCTTCCATTCTTCCTGATAGATGTTATGACCTACCATTACTTTAAAATGATAATCATTGGCAAACGTCTTCTCGTAAGTAGCCATTAAATCATTGTTGATGATTCTCTTATACAGATTCCAAGTCTGGAACTTTCCGTTTAAAGCCCCCACAGTACCCTTCGCATAAACTTTACGTCTTCCTTCCGTGTAGAAATCAGTTCCGGCATTGTTAGTGATAGTCAATCCTTCGATCGGTTTATAAGTCAACATGATGTTACCAATCATACGGTCCAGATTATTAGTAAACTTATTCTTATTAATAATCCAGTACGGGTTATTACTTTTGCCTTCCGGATCCAACGTAACCTGTTTGCCGTTTTCATCCATCCAGTTCTGCTTAATATCATGAATGTCAATGGTTCTTGGCAGTCCATTGATCAAAGGAATCAGCAAGTTGCTATCATTTGCTCCCTGTGCCGGGCGACCTTCAGAATCTGAACGTATATATTGAGCAGAGATACGTCCAGTAAAGTTGCTAGTAAAGTTCATACCTGCATTCACAGAGAAAGCATATTTGTTATAGTCAGAGCCTGGTACAACACCAGTCTGATTAGTGGAAGTAAAGCTCAAACGGAAATCGGCTTTTTCACCACCTCCGGCTACTGACACATTATTAATATAGCTCATTCCGGTTTCATAGAAATCCTTCACATTATCAGGATTTGCTTTCAAGGTTACTTTATCTCCTTTATAATCTGTAAATTGCTGATCTTGTACCGATGAAATCTTCGGTCCCCATCCATTCAGCATTTTTACATTATATACTCCGTAGCTACCTTGTGCATACTCATTCTGGAAATCAGGCAATTTAAGTACATTTTCAAATCGCGTTGAAGAGTTTACCGTAACAAATACCGGTGAATTTTTCTTTCCCTTCTTAGTAGTAATAACAATTGCACCGTCTTTTGCACGTGCTCCATACAATGCAGTTGCAGCAGCACCCTTCAATACGTTGATAGATTCAATGTCGTCAGAGTTGATATCTCCTGCACGGTTACCTACGTCAACTATACCATTGGTTCTGTCAGGATTGTAAGAGCCATTGTCAATAGGAAGTCCGTCAATAATAAATAAAGGGGAAGAAACTGTACCAATAGAGGAAGCACCACGAATCTGTATGCTTGAACTACCACCTACCGTTCCGGATGACTGTGCTATTTGCAAACCTGCAATCTTACCGGACAACGAATTAAGCACATTGCTTTCACGTGCTTTAGTTATCTCATCTCCTTTTACACTGGATACCGCATAACCTAAAGATTTTTCAGACCGCTTAATACCCATGGCTGTTACTACGACTTCATCAAGATTCTGAGAATCAGACTTTAACAAGACTTTTAAGGTAGGCTTGATTGCCACTTCTTGTGTTTGCATACCAATATACGAAATCTGCAAAGTCTTTGCAGAACTAATAAATTTATATATAACTGATAATCAAATAGGTACATAGGAGACAAATCAGTAATACAAGTCGATATTTCATCAAACAGAAATAGCCTATATAGCTATTTGACAGTTAATTACCCAAATTCGGCCTATAATCTACTATCTTTTATGTAATACCATTTCTCTACCGAAATGAGAACTATTTATCTTATAATCAATATTATATCTATAAAACAAGGAGCTATTATAAATAAAAAAAAGTATCATGGTATAAGAGGCACCTTTATTTGTATACAATTAATCAGGTAATGGATGTTGCTAATTAAAAACATTGTCCCATTCATTTTTCTTTTAAAGGCAAGGAAATATTGTAAATATTGGAGACTGCTTATATATTGATCTGTCTTAGTTGAGGTTAGATTGCAAAAAAGGCTGCTCCGATCATTGGAACAGCCCTCTCTATATTTAAACTCTTCTGTTAAAAATCGTCAGCAGGGAAACCTGTTCGACGGAAGCCTGAAACCTTATAAGTTAATCCATCTTCATCGTCGTCGAACTGTACCATATATACGATACTGTCAGCAGGCATACCGCTAGGAGTTGTGGCAGCTTTTTCCAGTACCTTGCCATCAGTTATCTTCACTTTGGATTCATATGTTACATTATCCACAAAGCCTGTTGTCGAGAAAGTTCTCGCTGCATAATTCACGTTTACTTTCAGTTTATATTCCCAGAAGTTTCCTAAATCATCCAGCCACATTTCAGTTTCACTGTTGCTGGCTGTATTGTAAGTACTCATTTGCAGATGTCCTGCTCCAAAAGGATCTTCTACTTCTTTTCCGTCAATAAATGCATTCACTGTCACCCACCAGTCTCCTGCCATTTTTTCAACAGCAGTACCACCTGGTTCTGTATCGTTGTCGCATGCCACGAATGTAAAAGCCAGTGAAGCTAAAAGTAATATCATATATTTCTTCATAATCGTATTTTTATTTTTTTACTATAATGTCAAAAGATAGCTGACCGGCATAAGCAACAGTCCATTTCAGAGTCCCAGTCGCAGGGTCCAATAATGTATTAGTCATTTGATCCATGGAATCCCCCCAACCTGCAACATAACTTTCCAGAGGAGTAATGGTATTATCATCATTCAATTCGAATTTGCCAACCATTGCATAATCCGGGCCATAGCCGGTACGCTGGTCATACCAGCCTCCTAAGAAATCGCTGATATAAAAAATCCCCGGTTCCATCTGCAAGATCACAATCTCATATCCACTGAAAGCTACCACAGAAGGGGCGGTGCGTTTACTACCTTCGGCTACGGTATAAATTCCGGATTTCAAAGGAGAAGCAGTATTATCTGCCACATATACTGTTCTTGTAAATGTTTTGGCAAAACCGTCCTCATTGTATGCCGCATATACTAAATTGTAGATTCCCGGAGTGTTGACATCAACACTTCCTTTTATCTGAACAGATTCAGTGATATCCTCTCCGTTCATTTCCGCATAATATCCCGGTTCCACATAAGGCTGTCCTTTTTCCAGGACGATCTTTTCATCACCTTCTCTTTCCAACGTTACAAAATAGGTGACTTTAGAAGTGTCATCTGTTGATTTGTCGCAAGCTCCAAAGACAAACGGCAAACATACTAATATGCTGTATATTATATTTTTCATACGTAAAACTTACTAAGTTATTGGTTACTATTTGATATCCCACCAAACCGGAGTACTTCCCGGTACTCCTGCAGGAGTATTCACATTTTGCTGACGTGCGCTTAATGGATAAGTCATACGTTTCATCAGTCCACCCGCTTCCAGGCCATTAGTCCATGGAGCAACTAACTCTCCCGGAGTGTATACTGACTCATTAGCCTGTATCTGTGCTGCTGAATAAGAAGACAGTTTCGGACAATCTGTACGACGAATCTCACTCCATGCTTCCATATGATCCATGTAGAAAAGAGATACCCATTTCTGCATATAAATCAAGTTTAACTTGTCTGCCTGTGTAGAAGCAGCAGACCATGCACACGCTCCTTCCAAAATGGTATTCTCTTGACCTGCAAATCCACGAACGGCAAAGTCGGCAGTTACACCTGCTTCATAAGCACTTTTTGCATTCGCATCATCATTGTGGAAACGAGCATATACCTCAGCTATCAGAAATTGTAATTCAGCCTGAGTAAAGAAATAGACAGGTTTTGTGGCCCCGATAGAGTAATCAATCGCGCTCACGTTTTTGTTTTTCCAGTTGTCAGTACCCAGAATGCTTTGCATATGTGTTTTTCCTCCGGGAAGTTGACCGACATACTTTCCATCCGCATCTGTTTTACTAATACCATAAGCGATTCGAGGGTCTCCCGTACTGCTTAAATAAGATATTAACGGATAGGCAGCACAATGATTACCGGTCAATCCGACCGCATTTGTATTATACCATGGATTCCGTTTGTCTGTTTCATCCAAAAAACAATCCAGTTTCACGTCACCGGTAAAGAATTCGTTGTTTTGTACTAAGGTCTTCACTTTCTCTGTATACGAAGCCGCATCTATATTGGCATCAATAAAACGCAGATACATACGAAGGCGCAGAGCATTGGCAAAACCTTTCCATTGAGCGAGATTTTTGTTGAACATCAAATCCGGCACATCCATACCGCTTCCATCCAAAGCAGCTTCTGCCGCATCGATCTCATCTAATATACCTTTATATACAGTTTCACCCGTATCCCATTTAGGTGTGGCATTGGCATTACCTTGCAGAGCTTCCGAATAAGGTGAGTCACTGGTGTTATCCACCATTATCTGAAAGGCATACGCTCTTAGTATGGTTGTGGCGAATCGGTCGGCAGGGTTTGTGGACTTTTCCAGCACCTGCTTTGCATCTTCCAAAGCTCCTGCAAACAGGATTCTATACGAATAATCCATTTGCTGGGAAGATTCGGTAAATGTATATTCACATAGAGTGTTATACTGATTCGACTCCGGTTTCTGCTCATAGTACTGAGCGAAAAAGCCTGCGTAATTATAAATTTCTCCGCCTACCGCCGAAGCAATGGAAGCACTGATAGAGGGGAATATCAAATCTGCCGTCACCTGATCATTCATCGGGTAGTTCGGGTCGTCATTGATATTCAGGTCGCAACCTGCAAACAATGCTGTTGTTGCTAATGATGCATATAATAATATTTTTTTCATTTTTATTCCTGTTTAAAATTTAACCATTAAGTTGAAACCGAAACGACGTGAGCTGGGATTAGCCGTGTATTCTCCATAGTTACCTTCAAGGTCATTACCGAATGAAGTCATTTCGGGATCAATAAATGTATTGCTAGATGGAGTCCAGACAAATAAGTTATTGCCATATGCAGACACTTTTACTGCCTGGAAAGGAGTTTTTGCCAGCCATCTTTTGGGCAGGTCCCAACCTAATACAACAGAACGAAGCTTGACATATGATTTGTCTACCAGGAAGCAGCTTCCCATATCAGAGCCACCGTCGCCCCAGTATTTATAAATGTTAGAGCTGGTAATAGGAGTTGTGTTTTCTACATAAGTAACTTCTTCTCCATTCACTATTTTATTTACTGAGTTAGGAACAATCAAAGGATTACGGTCATTGTAGGCAGTCTGTATCGCGTTACCGGTAAAATAGTTTATATCTTTAGTACGTGAATACATCACTCCGCCCTGACGGATATCAAAATCAATGCCTAAACTTATACCTTTATATTTTAAGTTAGTCGAAATACCCATTTGATATTTGTTATTCATATCTCCGCAGATTCCGAATTCGCTGGCTTCAACCGGAAGACCTGTTGATGAATTTACTACAATACGTCCTTGCGGATCACGTTCGGCTACCTGAGCCTTGAAAACACCAACAGGCATACCTGTTATAGCGTACATACTGGTACCTCCATTGAGACCATAAATCGTTGTAATGCCACCCAATTCTTCCGGCAAACTGATCACCTTACTCCAGTTCTTTGTGAAGTTCCACGTCAGTTCCCAACTGAAATCTTTTGTTCTTATCGGAGTACCGCTGATCAGGAGTTCTATACCACGGTTACGAATCTTACCCAGATTCATATTCTGTGCAGTATAGCCTGAAGCAGGGTCCATAGCCAAAGAGAAAATTTGCTTATCAGTATTCCGATTATAATAAGATACGTCAAAAGAGAGGCGGTTTTTGAAGAAAGCCATATTTAAACCGACTTCAGATTCTGTGGTCATTTCCGGACTTAATGTGTTACTGCCGAGTACATTTCCTGCAGAGTAAGCGTTGACACCTCCTAGCGGGAAAGTCAGATAACCGAAAGGAATTCTATTAGAGGATTGTGCATACACTGGATTAACCATATACACATCAGCATCGTTACCTGTTTTACCCCAGCTGGCGCGTATCTTACCAAAAGTAATCACATCTTGCAGATTGTCATTCAATAATTCGCTGAAAATAAAACTACCGGTAATACCGGGGTAGAAGAAGCTGCGATTTTCTTTCGGAAGAGTAGAAGACCAGTCATTACGGGCAGTTACCGTTAAATAGAGCATATTCTTCCACGAACCTTCAAACTGTCCGAAAACACCCATCAGACGTCTGAGTTCCATGTGCTGTTCTACTATAGGAGTTTTGCCGGAGTTCTTCAGATTAAACCATGTAGGAATCGTTAAATCATTAACTTCTGAATATTGATAAGAGACTTTACGCTCATTGCCATTGAAACCGACCAGTGCATTGATATTAAAATCGTTAACCGGCATATTGAAATTAACCATAATATCCTGGTTTATCTCGCGACGACGGGTTATCTGCTCGGAATATTGTCCGGTTTCACCAGAAAAAGGACTGCTGGAGCCCTGACCTTCTCCATTAGGAGTACCTTCATAATAAAGAGCGTACAGATTCGGTTTTCCTTTGTCACTTTGTCCTGTCGTAGTATCCAAGCCCATACGGTACGTAAACTTGAAGTATTTCAGGAATTCATAATCCAATTGAAATTTTCCGTAGAATCTTTCAGACTCATACTCATTCAAATAGTTATTCAAAATATAATAAGGATTCATAACTCCGTAGGGGGTATAATAATATCCCGGAGTGTTGAACGGATCACTCTGGTCTTCCAGTCCTATTATGCTGATATCTCTTGGTGTCTGATATAAAGAGTTTAGCATGGACAAACCTTGTCCCGTAGTAGCAAAGTTATTCTTTTGATAAGCGTAATTCAGTGAAGAAGAGAATGTCAACGCTCCTGCCTTATGGCTGCCGCGTGCAGAAAAAGTATATTTATCGTAGCTGTCGGCATCTGTCGGGATCATACCATCGTCGCTGATCTGAGAGAAAGATACATAATAATCACTTTTATCTGTAGCTCCATTGAATGAAAGGCTGTTGCTATATCTGAATCCCGCATCAAAAAAGTCTTTGATGTTATCAGGCATTGCCACATAAGGTTTCAGTTTCTGAGAGTTGTTATACACATTACCCCACAGCTGCATGGAACCATCAAAACGAGGTCCCCAGGAACCGTTCTCCAATTCTGTATGGTTGCCGTTCCATCCCATACCAAACTCGTTTTGAAATTCCGGCAAACGCAGAACTGTTGACCACTGAACTCCGCCGTTATACTCGATTCCAACCCCTTTTTCTTTCCGGCCGCTTTTGGTAGTAATCATGACTACACCGTTGGCAGCACGGCTACCATACAAAGCAGTGGCCGCAGCACCTTTCAAAATAGTCATATTTGCCACATCATCCGGGTTGATGGCGTTGGCACCGTTTCCAAAATCATATCCGCTATTCAAGCCATCTGTAGAGTATACGGTAGAGTTATTCAAAGGTACTCCATCCACGACATATAGTGGCTGGTTAGTACCGGAGAGTGAGCTAACTCCACGGATAATGACCGAATTAGAGGCTCCGGGGTCAGATGAAGTACTGGAAATCTGCACACCTGCAATCTTACCTGCCAAGCTTGACATCACATCAGATGTACGGCTTTCCGCAATTTTTTCTCCACCCACCGAAGTCGCAGCATAACCTAACGCTTTTTCAGATCTTTTAATACCCATTGCTGTAACAACAACTTCATCAATCTGTTGAGCATCCGACCTAAGTACTACCTTTAAATTAGGCTTAATCGCTACTTCTTGAGTTTGCATACCGATGTACGAAATTTGCAAAGTCTTTGCAGAACTAATTCTTAATATAAAGTGCTGATTATTATAATAATGAGAAATATAAACCTAATAGTTATATATGTTATTGTATCCATATATAGACGTGATAATCAATTATTTATCAGCATCATAGCTACCCTTTTCTTTAACGAATGCTACCCTGTTTCTATCCATTTTAATCAATTAGTTCATTCATTATAAGCAAGTTATGTCTATATTTTATTTATATGAGGTGCTATTATTGAATACTATTTTTATATTTCCCGAATATTTCCCACCACCAATCATAATGAATGATTACTTTTTAGCGTGATAGTAGAAATAGATCAAATCTGAAGAAAAGCATATTTAGTTATGGTATAATTCAAAATATGCAGAACCTGCTTGGGAGAATGACAAAAATCGGCAGGATTTTAAAACAGCAGATCTACAGATGAAATATATCTGTCTGTTTTTGTCCCCTTGCGCTATGTGATTACTTATATCAGCTTGCACCTTTGAATATAAAAGAAACGTTTAGTTTCGATATGATATATTTCCCTGTGACAGAAAAATCTATCAGTTAGAACAGAATTAGAAATTAAAACTACTTTTGACTCTTCCTTTTAAAGCAATTAGATGTTCCTCGGTGAGTAACGATCTGTTCCTTTTAAAGGAACGGATCGTTCCTTTAAAAGGAAAGAGTCCTGACATTGCACTTTTTTATGTATATTACAGTCATTTATATGCGACAAATCATTTGTAAATTGCATATTCTTACATTGATTTATGCATTATTTCTGCCATATTGTTAGATTTTGAATCAACCCAGTTGAAACCAATCTTAAAAACAGGACATTTCCAGACAATCACTGCCTAGCCTTTTGGTCTATTAGCTAACTTTGAATAGGCTGCCTTCTCAAGATCATGTACAATAGTCATGTCCATGATATTTGCATATACCTGAGTTGTCTTCACACTTTTGTGTCCCAGCAGCTTTTGTACAGTCGTTATATTTGCACCACTATATATTAATAAGGTGGCGTTTGTATGTCGGGCTGTATGGAATGATATCCGCTTGTCTATTTCTGCCAGCTTAGCCAATGCATTCAAGTCTTTATTCACATTAGAGTTATCTTTCAGTTTGAAGAATCCGTTTAAATCGTCTTTGTAGTTCTCCAACACCCGCAACCCTTTACCTTCAAATAATAAATATAAAGGAAGGCGCACATCAATACCTGTTTTAACGGACTTGTAGATCAGCCACGTCTCCTGATGGAGTTCGACAATATTCGCAGCAGTCAGATTTATAAAATCAGAGTACCGCAAACCGGCATAGCAACAAAATAAAAAGGCATCCTTTGATTTTTGCAACTTCGTAAACTTCCCTTCCAGATTCACCTCCTCCATTTTATTCAGCTCTTCCGGCGACAAGTGCGTATGACTTCCTTCTATGCTTTTGATTTTATATTTTCTGAAAGCATACTTCTGAATATCCATGTATTCTTTATTTATAGCCACATTCACATATCGTTTTAAATGCTTCATATGCTTGGCAATAGTATTGAGATGATACCCCTTGGACTGCAGATAATTATCAAATGAAGACACAAATTCGAATGTCAAATCAGTGAATACAATATCTTTTTTATACTCTTGCAGCAATTCTAAAGTGGAAAGATGATTCTGCCTGGTGCTCTCTTTTAAAGAAGAGTTGTTGACTTCCTCTTTAAAAAAGGTCAGAAATGAATTCCCATTATTTTCCGGTTTTTCAATAGAGTCTTTCAACGAATCCAAGGATATCGATCTTCTCTGTTGCCATAATCCCAGTTCTTTCTGCTCAATGTCAGCTATAAAATCATATAGCATTCGATTTAATGCATCTGAATTAGGATGGTTCTTTACCATTCTACGTTTTACGTCCCACTGGTCTGGTTTGAGGTACACCCTGGTTGAGAAGTACATTTTTCTCCTGTTTAAGTAAGCTTCTACTTGTACCAATGCCATTCCCTTTTTGTTCAGCTTCTTTTTTCTGTTAAACACAAGGCTGTAACTAATCTTCTTCATTCTATTGTCTTTTAGTTAATACTAAGAACAAAATAAACTAAGTTCTGTGCTATAATTAAGGTTGAACCTGCATTAATTTCTGCAAAAATTAAAATTCAATAATTAAGTATTTACATAACTTTAATTTAAATGCTATTTTTTTATCGTCATTTCTTCATAATAAATCAAAAAGAAACGTCTGCAGGGGAGTTTTATGTCCAAAAACAAGCAAATAGAATGTTAATTAGTACACTTTGCACTCGCAAAGTGATATTCTATGCTTGATAAATCACAATATTTATAGCAAATAAAGATGTTTATCAGCATATTTTTGATGTTATAAATAACAATATGTTATATATACAACCTTTTTTTATCTAATTAATTGTTAGTTTCATATTTATTAATAATTTTGCAACTTGTTAGAGTATAGAGACAATTAATGTAAAGTTGAACTTTAAGAGAGAATTTATGAAAAGAAAATTAATGCTGTTATTGGCATGCCTTTTTGTGGGTATAAGCCTAGTAACTGCTCAAACTCAGAAAGTCACAGGCGTTGTGATTTCTGAAGAAGATGGGCAACCAGTTGTTGGAGCCTCTGTGTTGGTAAAAGGTACTACTCAAGGTACAATCACAGACATCGATGGTAATTTTAATTTGGCGAACGTACCAAGTTCTGCAAAGACTTTGCAGATTTCGTATATTGGTATGCAAACACAAGAAGTGGCAATCAAGCCAATGGTGAAAGTTACACTGAAATCAGATGCACAAAATCTTGATGAGGTTATTGTTGTGGCTTATGGTACTGCGAAGAAGTCTTCATTCACAGGATCAGCTGCTGTCATTAAGGCAGATAAAATCGTTTCCGGTTCCAAAGAGTCTTTTGACAAGGCATTGTCCGGTAAAATGGCAGGTGTGCGCACAGCCTCAGCAACTGGTGACCCAGGTTCTATGGCCGAAATCAACATTCGCGGTGTCGGTTCTATCAGTGCTTCTAAAAGCCCGTTGTATGTTATTGACGGTGTCGTAACAAAGGCTGACGACGACATGAACTACTACGGCAAGACTCAAAGCGTACTGAGTACACTGAATCCTGAAGACATCGAGAGCATGACTGTTCTGAAAGATGCCGCCGCTGCTTCTCTGTACGGTTCACGTGCCGCAAACGGTGTTATCATCATTACCACAAAGAAAGGTAAAGAAGGAAAAACGAATGTCAGCTATTCAGGTGAAGTAGGCTGGAACAAGATGGCTGTAAATGCCTTCAATATGATGGGATCAGCCGACTTGATTGACTACACTCGCGAATCATTAGCCAACTGTCTGGTTACTTACGGAATAACAGATAGCAAACAAGCAGCATTGAACAACATCGATAACGGAGGTGATATGTTCATCCCTCTGCTCGACTCACCGGCTACTGTTGCAGACTTTATTCATGACCCATCCGGTAAAGTAAATACGAACTGGAAGAAAGAAATCTATCGTACTGCTTTCACTCAAGATCACCAGGTATCTATCAACGGCGGTTCGTCAAAGACTCAGTTCTATGCCGGAGTTGGCTACAATAAGAGCGAAGGTATCGTTCTTGGTAGTGACTTCGAACGTATCTCCGGTCGTCTGAACGTTAACCACAAAGTAAATAACTGGCTGAACGTAGCTCTCAAGCAAATGATAGCTGCTACATCGCAAGATGGTTTCCGCGACCAGGGAGACCAGGCTCAGGGAATGGGTACTTCTTCTCCGATAGGTATTTTATTCGCAATGGACCCGACTGCTCCGGTAAAGAATGAAGATGGTTCATATAATAAAAATGCAGCATGGGGTAAAGTTACCAACCCACATCTGATGCTAGGCGGTAAAGACAGCGATACAGCTCTGGAGTGGATTCAGACCAAAATGTTCCGTAGCATGACCAATGCAGATGTAACAATCAAATTCTGTGATAAGTTATCACTTAACTCTATCTTTGGTTATGACTATGTAGACAACAAGCACTTTGAATATTGGGATCGCAACAGCGTTAACGGTGGTTCCGTCAGCGGAATGGGCTCTCGTTATACATTCGAAAGCCGTGTAGCTACCAGCTCTTCTACATTAAACTACACGGATACTTTTAAAGATATGCACAATCTGAACTTGATGGCCGGTTTCGAAGTTGAAAACAGAGACCTGCTGCAGATTGTAACTGTTGCCAAACGTTATTCAAGCCACTATCCCGAATTGGCCAATGGACAACCGGACCAGGCTGCAAGTTCAACCTTGGGAGCCGGCATGATGTCATACTTTGCAAGTGGCAATTATAACTATGATAACAAGTATTATCTTTCTGCCAGTTTCCGTCGTGATGGTTCGTCACGTTTGAGTGAAGACAATCGTTGGGCTAGTTTTTGGTCTGTATCCGGTGCATGGAGAATGAGTAAAGAAGGATTTATGCAAGATATGCCGTTATTTACCGACTTCAAGATCAAAGCATCTTATGGTACAAACGGTAACTTGCCCTCAGATTACTATGGTTACATGGACCTGTATACAGGTTCCGGATACGGAAGTGCTCCTGCTATTTACTGGTCAAGAATGGCTAACGACAAATTAAGCTGGGAAAAATCCAAGAACTTCAATATGGGAATTGAATGGAATATGTACGACCGCGTAAATTTGTCTCTGGAATATTACAATAAGAAGACTACGGATTTGCTGTTCGAAGTACCGACTTCATTAATCACCGGTTTTGACTCCCGTTGGGAAAACCTGGGTGCTTTGAAGAACGATGGTTTCGAATTGGAACTCAATTCTAAAAATATCAGCAACAAGAACTTTACATGGACTTCAAACTTCAACCTGACTTACCAACGTGCATTGGTAGATAAACTTCCTGAAGGAAAAGATATCCAGTATGGAGACGGAGAAATGTATCTGCACCGTGAAGGAGAGTCAATGTATACATTCTATCTGCCCGAATGGAAAGGTGTAAATCCTGAAACAGGTCTGGGAGAATTCTGGTTAGATCCCGAAGATCACTCTAAGGGAGTGGTAAATGACTACTCTGAAGCAGGCAAGGGAGTTGTAGGAAAAGCGCTGCCTGATGTTATCGGTGGATTCAGCAACACTTTCACATACAAAGACTTTGATCTGTCATTCCTGATCACTTATCAGTTTGGTGGTGACATGTTCGATTATCCGGGATATTTCTCTCACCATGATGGCGTAAGAATCGGTTCCATGAACCTGTCAGAAGACGTAGCCGGAAACTACTGGAAAAATCCGGGTGATAAAGTAGACAACCCGATGCCTATCTACGCTAACCCTTATCGTTGGGACAGATTCTCAAGCCGCACAATCAAATCGACTGACAATATTCGTCTGAGAGAAATGACAGTAGGATATACTCTACCGGTATTGAAGAAGCACATTTCCAACTTCCGCATCTACTTCAGAGCAAACAATCTGGCTATGTTGTGGTCGAAGACTAAAAACATTGACCCGGATGTAGCGATCAATGGTTATCGTCAGGCAGATACACCGGCATTGAGAAGCTGTGTATTCGGCATTAATATCAAATTATAATCTATAAACAGACTGAATAATGAAAAAAATATATTTACCCATTCTATTACTGACGTTGGCAGTATCCTCATGCGATACTTTCGACAAAGTGCCTTCCAGTGAATGGCCTTCAGAAGGTGCTATTAAGACTCTCGAAGATTTACAGTTTGCAGTTAACGGTGTTTATGAGTCTCAGACTTCCTCTATAGACGCGGGAACTAATCCACGTGGCAGCTACGCAGGTGATTTCTTCTTGTACGCAGACCAAAGAGGCAGCGACTTCAAAGCCATCGGTAGCAATAAGCAAACAGTTGATGTATATGCCTACCAGGCTACTAAGAATAGTTCTGATTCATACTATTTCTACAAACGCTTTTATCTTTCTCTGGCAAGAATAAACAAAGTTTTGGAGGGAGTTAAGAAATCCGGCCTGGAAGGAGCTGAGGTGAATGTTCAGGTAGGCGAATTGTATGCTTTGCGGGCACTTTTCCACTTTGACTTGGCCCGCTTATTCGCTAAACTTCCTGGCAATGCACAGGCTAGTGATCCGGGTATCGTATTGTCTACAGAAGTTTTCGAATCCGGATATACAGCAGAAAGAGCTACTATTGCGAAAACTTACGAAACCATTCTGGATGACTTGAAGACTGCATTGGATAATCTTCCTGAAACCAGCAAGGTAGTAACTGCCGGTCATATCGATTATTGGGGAGCCCGTGCACTGAGAGCCCGTGCATATCTCTACATGAATGAGAACAGCAAAGCACTTGAAGATGCCAAATATGTAATCGAAAAATCTCCGTACAAACTGTACACCAGAGATGAATACGAAACAGTATGGACCAAAGTTGGAAGCAGTGAAAGCATTTTCGAGTTCCTGATTACCTCACTCTACAATGCACAACGTAACTCTCTCGGATTCTACACACATGCCGAAGGTTACGCTGAAGCCGGTATCACCGAGGGATTCAAAACTTTCCTTCAAGAACGTCCGGAAGATGTTCGCAGCACTCTGATTGCTGAAGAAAGCGATGGTGGAGATAACGAAGGCTGGTATATCCAGAAATATCCGGGACGCGACGGAGAAATATATGTAAATAATCCGAAAGTAATCCGCCTGTCCGAAGTATATCTGATTGCCGCAGAAGCTGCATTAAAAGCAGGTGGTGCTGATCCTGCCAGCTATATCAATGACTTGCGTAAGCAAAGAATAGCCGGCTATGAAGATGTTGCTTCTGTTACTATCGATGATATTCTGACAGAACGCAGACTGGAACTTTATGGTGAAGGTCATAACGCCTGGGATACATGGAGAAACAAAAAGGCAGTAACGAATGCTCAGGTTCCGGCCGGTCCGATCAACTATGACGACTATCGTACTGTAATGCCTATTCCGGTTTCCGAGATCAATGTATCTAACGGTAAGCTGAAACAAAACGAAGGCTACTAATACACTGAAACCATTTTAATAACGAGCCCGTTTAACTGCTTAAAGTTAAACGGGCTCGCTTTTTATTTTTCATTCCCGAATTTACACATAAGAGTAATCTTATCCGTTCCTCCCCCATATTCAAACTTCTACTTGCAGATACCGCTCAGCCCTTCTCTCACAATATCTGCCAATATCGGTTTCGCTCCACTCACAAAACATTCCACTGCAATCACCATCAGAATCAATCCCATCAAACGCATCATTACATTATTTCCGGTCTCTCCCAGTACTTTCACCAGTCGGGTGGAAGCACGGAGAATAAAGAACGTCAGCAGATAAATCAAAGCGATTGTTCCAATCAATATACCTTTCATGGCGTAAGTATGAGAGTCCTGCATCAAAACGATGGCGTTAGCGATAGCCCCGGGACCACACAACATCGGAATTCCAAGAGGAGTAATGGAAATGTCATCGGCATAGGTTTTAATCTCTTCATCTTTAAGTTTCATCGGAGTATACCGTGCCTGAAGCATATCAAAACCAATCTTAAAGATGATTACTCCACCGGCAATACGGAAACCATTGGTAGAGATACCGAAGAATTTGAAAAGGAACTGCCCGGCAAAGACAAACACCATCAACGTTATAAACGACACGATGGTGGCACGGCGCACAATAGCCTGTCGTTCCTTATCTGTCATTCCGTGTGTCATGGTCAGAAAGACCGGCATTGTCCCCAAAGGATTGGTGAGCGTAAAGAACGAAGTAAAACAAAGTAAGGCAAATGGCAGAAGCGTACTATCCATGATGTTATCGTATTTTATACATTTATTAAATGCAACAAAAATACGACTTAATCCATAAAACCTATAATAAATTCATTAATTCTTTCAGAGAATGGATATGATAGGTAGGCTGAAAAGGAAAGACGGTTCGTTCCGTCACATTATAGAAAGCCTGATGCATCCCTACCCCATGCGCTCCGGTCATATCAGCTTCCCAACTGTCACCGATCATTAACGATTCGCGTAACTCGGACTGGGTGGCAGATAAAGCAAAATGAAAGATTTCGGGCCAGGGCTTCAAGACTCCGAGGTCCTCCGAAAGAATGATCTTCTTAAAATAACTATCGACTCCTGCCGAACGCATCTTGCGTGACTGTAGTTCGCGGAAACCATTGGAAAGGATATACAGATTATATTGGGGAGCAAGATACTCCAACACTTCTTTGGCATGGGGCATCAGGCCGCTTTTGGTAGGAATAATGGCAAAGAAATCTTCCGAGAAATGTTCAGCCAAAGCCTCATCCTCCACTCCTACTGCCTGTAAGGGATAAAAGAAACGCTGGCGGTTCAGTTCCTCCTTCGTCACTTTCCCCTCTCCATATTCAAGCCAGAGTTCGGTATTGCGTCGTTGATACAGTGTGTAATAATGATCGAATGAATCAAAATAGCGGTCAAATGAATATTTCTGATATACTTCTTCAAAGGTGTCGCGTGCATTTTGTGAGAAAGCCCAGATGGTGTCATCCAGGTCAAAAAAGAGATTTTTATATTTCATTGGCTCCGTGATATATATAATATGAGAAATAAAAAAGCCAATGTGCTAATTTCTTGAATTCAGGAATCAGCACATTGGCAATTCTAACCAGGTATGTCTACCTTATTTTACCTGAATAACCAAGTATCTGGATACGCTCCAGAATTCGGCAGGATTAGTAATTTTCAAAGTCAGCTGCCCTTTGTCATCTTTCACCAGTTCATAAGAACCTGTCGGATGAGTAGTCAACAACTCAGCACGTTTAGAGTACAACTTGATTTCTTTTGTTGTACGGATATCAATCTGAGTAAAATAATCCTTGTTGAAATCAGCGCTCTTCAGCACGTCACCGCTCTGAAGAATCTTCTGGGCTTTCAACTCTGATTTTGTTCCGAATACGAACCATGCGGCATTCAGACTCTTATCCTGTTCGGCAACGGTTTTAGCTTTCGCTTCGTTTTCGGCAGCCAAAGATTCTTTGGCAGCAGACAGGTCGCTGACAGCAGCATCCAGTTCCTGGATACGAATGTTCTTAGATGCCAGTTCAGTCTGAAGTTCTTCGATACGTTGTTGTTTAGCTTTTAATTCAGCAGTCAGAGCTTCTACAGCTTTCTTCATCTGAGTAGAGTTGTACTTGCTATTTTTCAGCTGAGCTTCCAGTTTTGCAATCTGAGCTTTGTTTTCTTCCATTTGCTTGGAGATGAATTCGATGTCAGAAGCAATCTGTTGCTTGGCACTGGCTGAATTTTCGGTAATAGTACCACGCTGCAAGTCCACACGGCTTTCGGCAGCATTGATCTTACGGAATCCTTCCTGCACTTCATTGAAAGTCCCCATCATATCATCCAATTCAGCGTTACGCTGTGTCAATTCCATTAAAAGAGAGTCATTTTCAGCCTTAAGGTCTTTGCTTCCACCTTTAAAGTCACACGAAGCCAACATGGCTGCGCACATAAATAAAACTGCTAACTTTTTCATACGTTTACGTTTTACGTTTTTAAATGAAGTTATTTTAATCGTCTATTCCTGCTAATACTATCACAATCTCGCCCCGGGGCTCGGTAGCGGTAAAGTGTTCTATCAATTCCGCCAAACTTCCCCGAACGGTTTCTTCGTGGAGTTTGGATATTTCGCGAGACACGGTTGCCTGACGTTCAGTGCCGAAATATTCGGCAAACTGTGTCAACGTTTTCAACAAGCGGTGAGGCGATTCATAAAACACCATAGTACGATGCTCTTCTGCCAATGCCTTCAGTCGTGTCTGTCGTCCTTTCTTCTGAGGGAGGAACCCTTCGAAGCAGAACTTTTCATTCGGCAGTCCCGATGCTACCAGTGCCGGAACAAAAGCTGTCGCTCCCGGCAAACATTGCACTTCGATACCGTTGCGCACACATTCGCGGACTACCAAAAATCCCGGATCGGAAATCCCGGGTGTTCCGGCATCCGAAATCAATGCCACAGTTTCACCTGCCTTTATTCTATTAACAACACTTTCCACCGTTTTATGTTCATTAAATTTGTGGTGAGATTGCATTGCGTTCTTTATTTCAAAGTGTTTCAGCAAAATACCGGAAGTACGTGTGTCCTCTGCCAAAATCAGATCGACCTCTTTCAGCACCTTGATTGCCCGAAAGGTCATGTCCTCCAGATTTCCTACCGGCGTAGGTACTACATATAACTTTCCCATAAACTTTTATGCTGATTGATTAAAATACTTTTTTAGCAACTCCAGAAAGTCGGTCATCGCCTCATTCTCTTCGTTTACGCTGACTTTCGAGGCAAGAAATGCCACGGCAGTCTTATAAGAACTCATGACTGATATCTGCTCGATAACACGGTTCATCAGTTCGGGGTCTCCGCCAAATATCTCACGTGAGAAACGGAAAGAATCATTCAGGCTGATGGAATGACGTAATCCGGCAGCCATCTTTATGCTTTCGCCCAATACGGCAGTTTTCGGCTCCTCTATCAGAAGCGATTCGTCGTCTTCCGACTCATCTTCCGCTTCTTTCTCTTCCATTTCGTCTTCGACAACAGGTTCCTCAATTACTGCTTCTTCCACAACAGTCTGCGGTTCCTGTACTATCACAGGTTCATCTTCTCCCGGTGCTGTCGCTTCATTCTCTTCCACGACCTTCTCTTCTATCACCGGATATTCAACTTCCTCTATTACAAGGGCTTGTTCTTCAACAATGGGGGCTTCACTTTCCGCTTCCGCTACAGGAGAAGGCGAGGCTTCCACCGGCACAGCACTTATCTCTTCCGACAACTGTTCCAAACGCTCCTGCATACGTAGGATGCTCCGCTTCAACAGTTCAGACAAAGTCTGAGTCGGCTCTTTAGAAAACGTATTCATGAGTAGCTTCAGCTCATGAACATCCAGCTCAATATCTGTTAATAGCTTCTGTTTCATTTCCATCCATTGTTATTATGGTGCGAATGTAGGAATAATTTATGCAATAACTTAAAATAATGGATAATTTAACAGTTCTTGTACATCGAATTGTTTACCTTTGTCCACTCATTTATTTAATCAAGAAAGCACAAAAATCACATGGTATTATTTTCAGAAGACCACATACAAGAGACCAGAAGAAGAGGTAGAATAGAGGTAATCTGCGGTTCAATGTTCTCCGGAAAGACGGAGGAATTGATTCGTAGGATGAAGAGAGCCAAGTTCGCACGCCAGCGTGTAGAGATATTCAAACCGGCCATCGACACCCGTTATTCGGAAGAAGACGTGGTATCGCACGACAGTCATTCCATCGCATCCACCCCTATCGATTCATCGGCAAGTATCCTGTTGTTCACTTCTGAAATAGATGTAGTCGGCATCGACGAAGCACAGTTCTTTGATGACGGACTGATTGACGTATGCAGACAGCTTGCCAATAACGGCATCCGTGTCATCATCGCCGGACTGGATATGGACTTCAAAGGGAATCCCTTCGGACCGATGCCTCAATTATGTGCCATTGCCGACGAGGTCTCCAAGGTTCATGCTATCTGCGTGAAGTGCGGTGATCTGGCATCTTTCTCTCATCGTACCGTCAAGAATGACAAGCAGGTACTTTTAGGAGAGACAGCCGAATACGAACCGCTTTGCAGGGAATGCTACCTCCGTGCACGGGGAGAGGACGGACAGAAGATATAAACTCTATATTAAAACATATATGGAAAGAAAGAAGATAACATTCGACAGTTTTATACGTGGTTCCATCGGATGTGTACTGGTGGTAGGGATACTAATGCTTGTGGAACGGCTCAGCGGAGTGTTACTACCTTTCTTTATAGCCTGGCTGATCGCCTACATGGTTTATCCGTTAGTCAAGTTTTTCCAGTATAAGCTACGGTTAAAGAGCCGTATTGTTTCTATCTTCTGCGCCTTGTTTCTGATTACTCTTGTCGGAGTATCCTTATTTTATTTGTTGGTGCCTCCCATGGTTTCGGAAATAGGCAGGATGAATGACTTACTGGTGACCTACCTCACCAATGGAGCCGGGAATAATGTGCCCAAGAATCTTTCCGAATTCATTCATGAGAATATTGATCTTCAGGCGCTCAACCGTATATTAAGCGAAGAGAATATTCTTGCAGCCATCAAAGATACGGTGCCCAGAGTGTGGGCCCTGCTTGCGGAGTCGCTCAATATCCTGTTCAGCATTCTCGCCTCCTTTATCATATTATTATATGTAATCTTTATATTGCTGGATTATGAAGTCATAGCCGAAGGATGGCTGCATCTGCTGCCCAACAAGTATCGTACCTTCGCATCCAACCTCGTACATGATGTACAGGACGGCATGAACCGGTATTTCCGTGGTCAGGCACTGGTTGCCTTTTGTGTGGGGATTCTGTTCAGTATAGGCTTCCTTATTATCGATTTTCCGATGGCTATCGCTCTGGGGCTTTTCATTGGAGCTCTTAATATGGTTCCTTACCTGCAAATCATCGGTTTCCTCCCTACGGTCCTATTGGCGATCCTTAAAGCTGCCGATACGGGAGAGAATTTCTGGATTATCATTGCATGCGCACTGGCAGTCTTCGCCATCGTCCAAATTATACAGGATACTTTCCTCGTCCCCAAAATCATGGGAAAGATTACGGGGCTGAATCCTGCCATCATCCTTTTATCCCTTTCTATATGGGGTTCATTAATGGGAATGCTGGGCATGATCATTGCCTTGCCTCTGACCACTTTGATGCTTTCCTACTATCAACGCTTTATTATCAACAAAGAAAGAATAAAATATGATGAAGTAGAAACTACTGATAATCAAGAAACAAGCGATAAAGAGGAAAAATAATTGGAACTTTTTTCTACGAAACACTTGCAGATTAAATAAAAGTAACTACCTTTGCACCCGCAATCAGGAAATAACTGATTCGCAAATAAGGATTGATTCAGTAGCTCAGCAGGTAGAGCACAACACTTTTAATGTTGGGGTCCTGGGTTCGAGCCCCAGCTGGATCACTGAAATTCAAAAAAGTAATTTAAGAAAATCCCTGATAATCAAACATTATCAGGGATTTCTTTTTTCTGGCAGATAGCAAGAAACATCTGTTTCAAGTATATTATTACTTTTTCTGAAACTTGAAGGACTACATCCCTTGTATTTCTTAAAAAATTTACTCAAATGGCTTTCATCAGTAAATCCTAGTTCCTCGGCAATCTCATTTATTCTCATTTGACTATGTAACAATCTGCTCTCGACCAATTTTAGTTTATAGCTTAATATGTATTGCTGCATTGTTTCGTTGGTGTGCTTTTTTATATAACGTCCCAAGTAACTTTCAGATATACCAAAATGCTGACTGATTTCTTTTGCTCTAATTTTACCTGTTTGATAGATATTTGCTTGGATATATTGAAGAATATCGAGAGACTTATCATCTGAACATTCATCTACTTGTTGAGGTAGAAACATAGCTATATTTCTTGCCACAACAATAATTATAGTATTTATCAATTGCGTGATAATCTCTTTACTATACAGATTCCTATTTACATACTCCCGTATAATTGCTTCAATCATTGGTTTCACTAATAACTTATCCACCTTATTTCTAAGGATGCAACCCGGTTGATGATTTGCATGTTGCAAAATAAATTCTAATCTTTGGATATTCTCTGAACCAAATATGGCTGAATGTATATAGATGTCATTAAACTTGATGTTAATGAATTTTGTAGTTGTGTGAATCTCAAAGGAATGAGAATCATTTGGAGTTATCAAGAACAAGTGTCCATCATGATATGGGAACATATTATTGTTAATCCATTGAATACCCGTTCCTGTTAAGATGTAGACTAATTCAAAAAAAGTATGCTCATGCTCAGTTAATAACGATTCATTATGTTCGTTAAAGCTGATCTCAAATGGTCGATGAAGATTTTCTTTTTTCATACCTCAAATATAACATATAAAGCAGAATTATACCAATATAACGAAAACATATACCTATATTCGAAACAAAATAGGTATAACTTTGCCACAAATCAAAATTAGATTACTTATGAACTTTTTAGAACTATCAAAACAACGTTATTCAGCAAGAAACAGAAAAGATATAACCTAAATAGTTTCAATCTTATAAACATAACAATTATGAAAACAGAAATGGAAAAATGTCTGGCTGGTGAATGGTATGATTGTCACAACCAAGTTTTCTTGGATTTAAAGACCCGAACACATAAGTTATTGATGAAATATAATTCATTACCTTATGAGGATAAAGAAGAAAAACACAGCTTGCTAAAAAAGATGCTAAGTAGTATCGGAATGAAAGTTTCGGTTGCCAGTCCATTTATTTGTGATTATGGCTGCAATATACATATAGGGGATAATGTTACTGTAAATACCGGTTGTACCTTTGTGGATTGTAATAAAATCACTATCGGAAGTAATGTTCTTATTGCCCCTAATGTTCAGCTTTATACAGCAACTCACCCTATTGATTTAGATGAACGGCTAGCGCCTGTTGAAACAGAAGATGGAATAAAACGAGTTCGCCGCACTTACGCTTTGCCTATTACAATTGAGGATGGATGCTGGATTGGTGGAGGTGTAATAATCCTTCCCGGAATAACAATTGGGTACGGCAGTGTAATTGGAGCAGGTAGTGTTGTTACAAAAGATATTCCGGCAAATAGTTTAGCTGTTGGAAATCCATGTAAAGTGATACGTCAAATCAATCAAACAAAGAAACTATGATAAAATTGGTCGCTTTTGATTTAGATGGTACAATTGCCGATACAATCCCAATGTGTATCGAAGCCTTTAAGCAGGCAGTATCTCCCTATGCATCAAAAATATTGTCAGAAGATGATATTGTGAAAACATTCGGACTTAATGAAGAAGGAATGATTAAAGAGGTCGTTTCAGAAGATTGGGAAAAAGCTCTGATTGATTTTTATGTGATATACAAAGAAATGCACACAGTCTACATTCAACCATTTGTGGGGATAAGAGAATTGATAACAGAGTTGAAGGAGAACTCAATTATTGTATCTTTAATAACAGGTAAAGGTCAAAGGAGTTGTGATATTACGCTTCGCCATTTTGAAATGGAAGCTCTTTTTGATAGTATTTCAACCGGATCGCCAGATAGAAACACAAAAGCGGAATCAATGACGGAACTAATGTCAAAATATAATATCCAACCAGCAGAAATGGTATATGTTGGAGATGAATTTTCCGATATTACCGCTTGTAGTAAAGTTGGAATACGATGCTTATCCGCCGCATGGATAGCCTCACTCTCAAAAATGAAGAAATTAGAAAAAGAAAATCAAGGATATGTGTTTAGTTCTATCAAATCACTTCATTCTTTTCTAAAGAAAGAAGCTCATTTAGTTTAGATTCATATTCGTAGATTGATTTTAGTATTTTCTGGCATAATGAAAGGTTACTAATAATATAAAAGTATGAAATCAGATGTAACGTCTTTCTAAGTTATATTTATGAATGTATTGTTGAAGATGAGTATATTCGGACTATTTACCGAAAGTTCACAAGAAATAACTAATAATGAAATGCAAGAAACACGAGAACATTATTAAGCGCAAGCCATCTAAAGTAACTAATTTTTTAGATACACTTCGCAAAGCTATTGTTGAAGAACGTAAAAACAAAGGCTATCTATAAATCAACAACTTACCAATAATTGTTAGGAGAGTAGACATACTACACCCCTAACTTATTTGCATCCATTTACCGTACCTTGCTTCATCAATCGATTGAAAATAATAATGTTGAACTTAAAAATGAAGCAAAATGTATATAGACAATGAAAACTTCGAGAAGTGGATGGAAAAGCTATCCAAAAAGCTCACCGTAATCGGACAAGATTTGAAATCTCTTATCAATACTGATACAGTACTAGATGATAATGAGAAGATTCTTGATAATCAGGATTTAGCTTTTCCCCTGAAAGTATCTTTCCGAACTCTTCAACGCTACAGAGTAAATAATCAACTTCCTTATTTCACTATCGGAAGGAAAACCTATTATCGGGCTGTAGATATTCGAGCTTTTGTTCGTGAACGTGCCTCTCAAACCTACAAACAGTTTGAAAAAGACAATCAGTTGACAAATCAGCCCTGATAGCAAAACGCAACAGAGGAAAGAAGCCTGGGTTCGGGCTATTCCTCTGTGTTACCACCCCGATTTAATAGAAACTGCTTCACCTATCGGTTCTGCCTGTTTCGCTAAATCGAACAAGAGGGAACTGGACAAGTCCTGTTCTCCCCTCTTGCCCTGCGGGGCAAAGCCTTCGGCTTTAGCGTGTTACAAGAATACGCTGTAATGACACCTGTAATAATCATTTTCTTTGTAATGCTTATTATCAGGTATTTATCTATTCATGTTTCTATAAAAAAGTAATTACCATACCAAATAGCAGTCGAAAAACGATATTCACTACCATTTCCATAGACAAGGAAACGGCAGCTTTAGTAGAGAAGATATGCAAACGCTATTCACTGAAAAAGAGTGAGGTTGTAAAGTTAGCGTTCGGGTATATAGATAGGGCGCATATCAACCCATCCGAAGCACCTGAATCCGTGAAATCGGAACTGGCGAAAATAAATAAGAGACAGGATGATATTATTCGCTTCATCCGTCACTATGAGGAAGAACAACTAAATCCCATGATACGGGCAACAAATTCTATCGCTTTGCGTTTCGATACTATCGGCAAAACTTTGGAAACTCTTATTCTCTCTCAACTGGAAGCCAGCCAGGAGAAACACACAGCCGTACTCAAAAAGTTAAGTGAACAGCTCTGTAATCATGCAGATGTAATAAACAATCAATCCAAACAGATTAATGCGCTCTACCAGATACACCTACGAGATTATAAAAAGTTACTTCAACTGATACAACCCTATTCAGAACTATCTGCTTGCGGTGTGATGGATAGCAAAAGGAAAGAGAATCTGAAAACCGAAATCAGCAATCTGATAAATACATAGGATTATGCATATAGACTTTGCCCCACCTTCAAATGGAACATACAATAATGCTAATAGTAGCCGACAGCTAGCTAATTATTTAGAGCATGAAGATTTAGAACGAATGGAAAAGGGTATCTATACCGAAGGCTTTTTCAATCTGACAGATGATATCCTTTATAAGTCAAAGATTATAAAGGATATAGATAGTAATATCGGGCAACTTCTAAAAACAGATGCTAAGTTTTATGCTATTCATGTCAGCCCATCGGAAAAGGAACTCCGAGCGATGGGTAATACAGAACAGGAGCAAGCTAAAGCTATGAAACGGTATGTTCGTGAGGTATTTATTCCTGAATATGCCAAGAACTTCAACAAAGAACTATCCGCTTCGGATATAAAATTCTATGGTAAGTTTCATTTTGACCGTAGCCGCTCCGATAACGAACTGAATATGCACTGCCATTTGATAGTGAGTCGAAAAGATCAATCTAATAAGAAAAAACTATCCCCACTTACCAACCATAAGAATACTAAGAAAGGAACTATTAAAGGCGGCTTTGATAGAAAGAGCTTATTTCAACAGGCAGAACTGGGATTCGGCAGGTTATTCAACTATGATAAACAACTAACCGAATCTTTTGAATACTATAACACGATGAAGAATGGCAGTATCTCCGACCAACTCAATATGCAGGAACGACAGATTGCCAGTGAAAAAGAAAATAAACAAACAGGCTTGCATGCAGATAAGCAGAACGAACAGGTTGAAAACAAGGTTGCATATAAACAAGGTAATAACATTTTAAACAGTACTGAAAATAAGCAAAGTTTCAATCTTCCAGATTTGGGATTATCTTCTGCATTAGGTTTGCTTACTCCTGAGCCTAACAGTAATGATGAACAACAAATCCCCGTGAAAAGAAAAAAGAAGAAGTCCAAACGAGGCTTTAAGTGGTAATAATCCATTTTATAATATTGAAACAAGGTATATTCCAAGTCTGAAACGGAAATGCCAAGCCCTTCGGGTTTTAGAAGATTTCTTCTTTTTCGTTTACAAAAAGAGTAAATCTTCTAAAAACATTGCTTTATGCAATCTTTCCATAGGAGAAGTGTTCAACAAGAATAAAAAGGAAAATATATGCGTTGATATTGGGATCTTTATCTTCCTATGTCTTTCAGTCGTTTACTTGGACGTATTCTTGATAAATTCTATATCTTTCATAATAAATAATTTGCGATTACGAACACATTTCGTACATTTGTGCTAATTATTTATGAATTGGAAAAGAGAAAAAAATACGAGTATATTGATGATTGTCTGCTTAGTATCCGATCTAAAGGCAGGTTTTCATTTACTTTTGATGAGTTAAAAAACGCTTTTGACTCATCAGAACAGGCTATTCGCAAAAAAAAATCTCGCTTAAAAGCAGATAGCAAAATAGTGACTATCCGAAAAAACTTTTATATAGTACTTCCTCCTGAATACGCAGAAAATGGTACCTTTCCTGTCTATCTATATATCGATGAACTGATGAGGTATTTGAAAAAAGACTACTATATAGGCTTATATTCCGCAGTTGCTTTATATGCTGCTAACTACCAACATATGGAATATCAAATTATTGTGCAACAGCCTATTCGAGATTTTGTTGTAGGAAATACAAAAATAGGTTTCTTTCTAATATGGAGGAAAATATGATAGACAAAAAGTTTTTGGATGATATTTTTATTATTTTGAAACAAGACGTTGAATATGATAATAAGAGAGCATGGGATAATATAAAAGTGAATTTAGTTGAAAAGATACAGCTAATCTATATAAATTCATTTTTCTGAAAGTAAATAGTGACAAGATGGAAGAACAAAAGAAAATAATAAAAATTTTTAAATCAAAATTAGGTTCCCTAATTCAAGGTAATTCCATAGAATTACTTAAGAGCAAGAAATATTTAAACAAGCTAAAAGGAAAAGTGAATTTAATTGTCACATCTCCCCCTTTCCCCCTTAACAATAAGAAGCAATATGGCAATGAAAAGGGAGATGAATACTTGAAGTGGTTTACTGACCTTGCTCCAATTTTTTCAGATTTGCTGGCTGATGACGGTTCTCTTGTTATAGAAATAGGGAATGCGTGGGAACCTGAAAGACCTGTCCAGTCTCTGTTACATTTAGAATGTTTATTTGGATTAGTAAAGCATCCCACTGCAAACTTAAGGTTAATACAAGAATTTATATGCTATAATCCATCTAAACTACCATCGCCAGCTCAATGGGTAACTGTAAATCGTATAAGAACAGTAGATAGCTATACTCATGTGTGGTGGTTAGCGAAAAATGATTATCCCAAAGCGGATAATACTAAAGTATTACGACCATATAGCAAAAGTATGGAACAACTTTTAAAGAAAGGGAAATACAATGCAGGAAAGCGCCCTTCTGAACATAATATTAGCGAATCAGGTTTTTTGAAAGATCATGGAGGAAGCATTTCTCATAATTTTTTTGAAATGGAATCTGTTGATGAAAAAAGAAAAGTCAGACTCCCTCATAGCGTTCTGAGTTTCTCAAATACGAACTCAAATGATTACTTTTTGAAAACTTGCAGAGAAAAAAGTATAACACCTCATCCAGCTCGAATGAATGGTGGGTTAATTAATTTTTTCATTAATTTTCTCACTGATGAGGATGATCTCGTATTGGATCCGTTTTCAGGAAGCAATACAACAGGATATTGCGCTGAGAAATTGAAAAGAAAATGGATATCTTTTGAAATAAAAGAAGATTATATTGAACAAGCCATTCTTAGGTTTAGTGAACAAGAATTAAACTCATCATTAAAAGAAGTTAGCAATGGAAGAAAACATAAAAAATAGACTTGAAAAGATAGCGAAAATTGATATTTTTCAAGTAGCAACTTTAGCAGACAATTTTGTAGGCTATCCATTTTATCTAGACTATAGAAAAGCCCACCTACTTACTTGTGATGATTGGAAGTATAAATCAGGAGGTGTTCCTCAAGGATGTCTAATGCTTGCGTTTTACAACAATCCCTTTAACACTGTTCAAAGTGAAGAAGCTATATTATTAAGAGCTACAAATCCATGTGTAATCCCCAGTGATAATGACTTAATAACTTCTAAAATTGAATTTTACAAGGAAGATGTTGATATCACTACTACGAAATCAAAAGGGAATGCATTAGATGATTTTACACGCTTCGAATTTAGCTTTTCTGGCATAGAATGTTCCGTTTTAGGAACTTTCTACAAAAATGAAAGTGGTAAAATTGAATTTGGGGCAGATGTGGAAAACTTTTTTTCTTCTCATTATTATAAAGTTTATAAAATAACAGATGAACATCTGGAATTTGTTGTAAATAAGCCCGATGATGCAACACCACTAAATTCAGATGCAACATTTCCTATTGGCAAAGTGAGATATAGTTCGAGTAAAAGTTTTCAATCGGCTATGGCATTTAATGGTGACGCAAAAGTATACGTTCATACAAATGATATTTTAGGTAAAAGAACTGCACTCTTTGGAATGACTCGTACGGGAAAATCAAATACAGTAAAAAAAATCATAGAAGCGACAGAAAAATTATCTCAAAAAGCTCCACTAGAATTAAAATCAACAAATGATAGTTTTGAAGAAAAACTAAAACCTCTCACAAAAGATGATTTACCTAAATATCCTGTTGGACAAATTATATTTGATATAAATGGTGAATATGCAAATAAGAATCTTCAAGATGGAACTGCTATTTTTGAAAAATACAAAGATAAAACACTAAGATATAGCATACTAAGAAAAGAAGAAGCAGACTTTAAAACCATGAAAGTGAATTTTTATCAAGATATAACAACAGGATTCGAGTATTTATTACAATATCTTGATGATGAAAAAGGAGATTATCTTACTGGATTCAAAGTTGTCAGTTTTGAACGTCCAGAAAAAGATGACTATAGTGGTTGGCGAAAATATAATAAGCACAAATCAATATATTTTTGTTGTTTAGATAAAGCAGGGTTTAAAACGAATCAAAAAATAGAACTAAAAATATCTATAAATGAAGAAATTGAAGATATATTAAAAAAAGAAGAAGCTAAAGAAATATTAAGCAAAGTGGTCAAAACTAGCAATGCAACAAATCTTGAAAAATTGAATATCCAAGAAGCATATTATTTTTGGTCATTGATGTGGAAGAATAAAGATGGAGAGGAGTTTAAAAAAAACAAAAAAAACAATAGTGGCAAAGATTGGTTGACAGAAGAAATTAGGTCATTATTAATTATGTTATTTCAGAAGAAAGAATCTGGTCAAATTGTAAGTGGCTATTCTAAGTTTAAATCAGCTTTGGAATTACACGATGGCTCTCTTAGATCTTCATTTCAGGATGATATTTGGGAACATCTAAGAACAGGAGGAATCGTAATTGTTGATTTGTCTCAAGGTAATCCCAAAATTCAAAGAATATTCTCTAACGATATTTGTGATTATATATTTAAGAGATCTATGAATCATTTCACCAAGGCAGAGCCTAATAATTTCATACAATTTTATTTTGAAGAGGCTCATAATTTGTTCCCGAAAAAAGAAGATAAAGACTTAAGCCAAATATATAATCGTATTGCTAAAGAAGGAGCAAAACTTAATTTAGGCCTTATTTATGCAACTCAGGAAGTTAGTTCCATAAGCTCTAATATATTAAAAAACACCCAAAATTGGTTTATTGCTCATTTAAATAATGAAGATGAAATCAGAGAGCTTCGTAAGTTCTATGATTTTAGTGATTTTGCAGACTCCCTTATTCGTTTCAGTGCAAAAAATGATAAGGGATTTGTGCGTATGAAAACCTATTCCAACCCATTTGTTGTACCTGTTCAGATAGATCTGTTCGAATAAAATTGATTATTTATGTCATATAGTAAATCATCAGGAAAACCTTTTGAATATGCGAGTAAAATCTCGCATCGACATATAATTGCAGATAAAGATATTCAGCAATATATAAATGAATGCGTAATTCCCTTTGAAGGAAAGGATATGGAATTAAATCCGAGTTTACTCCATGATATTATTTATCCAACTAAAAATAGAATTCAAAATATAATTGCCATAGACGGAGGTTACACTACTATTGCTATAAAAAAGAAATTTCCATCATCTTTAATCTCTTATTTTCAGTTTGGGACCTTATTAATCGAAAGGAAGTATTTAGAGGGTTTGCACGCAACCCCCTTTATATCACCGAAAGATATGGCTGAACTAAAAAAGCTAATGCCTGACAAGCTTGCATTACCAACCAAAAATCTGCTCTTAAAAGGACAGACAAGTCTTAAATATGCTGTAAGAAAGGTCATTTATGATTTCTTTATGAATAAAGATCGAGATGATGAATCTTTGATGAATACTTTATATTGGTTCCTTTTTAGAAAATATGAATTTTCAGAGCTTGTGAATAATCCCAATGATTGCGCCTGTTCCTTTCATAAAGTAGGCACAGAAGACTATCTATACAAATGCACTTCATGTAATAATAAAGCATATCAACTTTCTCGATGTCCAAATTGTGAAGAACTAGAAATCCTCCTTGATGAAGCTGCTTTAGACAAGAACTCTTATGTATGGAAATGTCCTCATTGTGGAGAAGATATATTCTTAACTGATATTTTTAGATTGTTTGAAACTGTTGACAATGAGCTAGGTGCAGGAGGAATTCTGGGATATATTTTATCAGCTACAGAGAATCTTTTATTGGTTCATATGATAAGAATATTAACTCAAATAAAGCATGGTTTTTTAAATGAATTTCTCTTAGTAAAAGATGGACCACTAAGTTTTGTGGGACAAACAGCAAACATGTATAAACCTATGAGACATTTATTGAATTTTTTGCGAAAGAATAACAATGTAAATATTATTGGAATTGAAAAAAGTGGTACTTTTGTGGATCATGCAAAGGAAATTGCAGATAAGATGAAACCGGGACAGATATTCCTGATGGACAATGATCACATTTACAAATATATCATGCCAGCCGATGGAAATATGGAGTATGCAAGAACATCGTATTATGGAGGTAAGTTTATATATAAATCAAAAGAAGAGAAGCTTTATGTATTGACTTTACCAGTAGAGACTCATCATTACTATTCGCGACCACAATTAGGCGATTTGAAAAATATAGAAGAGATATTATTAAATATTGACTTGCTGAAATGTGATATTTATCAAGATGCAATAATCCCTATAGCACTTGTTAATAAACTAGTATCACTCTCAAATTATCCAGGCTCTAATATTATTCGTCACTTTACCAAACAGAATATTTCAGAATGATAAAAATAGAAAAAGGGAAAGCACCGGAGTTTTTATCCTCAGAGAAAGTTGAAATTGCCCGTGAAAGAATGAGAACATTCTATGCCTCAAATCGGGAACAAAAAAGATATCTATTTCCTTTTAATAAGGAAATAGATATAAAATTAAAAGAAGATTTACACAAAATTTTTTATGGAAAATGCGGTTACTGTGAAACAATAATTGAATCTCCAGAAAAAGGTGTAATTGATAGATATAGACCACATAATGGAGTAAGAGATAAAGATGGATACAATCAAGATCTGTATTGGTGGCTTACTTTTGAATGGGACAATTTAATTTATAGTTGCAAGGAGTGCAATCAATATAAAGCAAATTATTTCCCTATTCAGGGTGTCCGAGCATTAAAAGTAAAAGATAATTTAGATCAAGAAAAGAGACTTCTCTTAAACCCGTGTGTGGATGATCCTCAAGAGCATTTCTATTATAATCATGATGGCCATATCCAAATAAAAACACGTGAAGGGGAACAAACCGTAGATCTATTAAGACTTAATGATAGAACCGACTTAATAGAAGGAAGAAAGAAAGCGAGAAAAGAGATAATAACTATTTTAGAAAAAATAAATAAAAATGGAGTACGGTCTATTGATAAAAATGAGATAAGTTATCTACAACGGATACTTGAGTATGACAATGATTCTACTGCTTTTTTCGGATATAAAAAATGGGTACTATTGAATGAATTAGGAGATAATCTTCTTTTAGATTTAGAGTTTAATATCAAAAATCATGATAGGGAATGGCTTAACGATAGAGATCAAAATAATAAAATACTAATAAAGAATGAAGACAAGAGATATTTGGCGAATGACTATTTCCCCATCGAATACATTCATATCAAAAATTTCAAGTCTATTGAAAATTTGAAAATTGAGTTTAAGGAAGATGAATTAAATAATAAATCATGGTTAATTCTTCTTGGTGAAAATGGAGTAGGAAAAAGTTCTATATTACAAGCAATAGCCGTTGGCTTAAATGCAAATACAAAAATCATAACTTCCACTCTTATTAAAAGTCTTATAAAGAAACGAAAGCAAAAAGCAGAGATTGAGATAAAAGAGAGAAATAGCAGTAATATAATTCGCACTATACTTACAAGAAAAGATAATACAATTAAGCAAGAAGGTTCTTTTAATTCTTATTTAATGGGATATGGTTCACTAAGGCTTTCTGTTGAAGAAGTCGATTCTGAATCTATAAAAATACAAAATACAAATAATGTTAGTTATGAAAATCTATTTCAGCCTATAAAACCGCTTAATGATATTACTAAATGGTTAAAATCAATCTATCGGAAAGATCCAGTGTTTTTTGAAAGAGTAGCATATTCAATAAAGCAACTACTACCACATGATTTTTCATGCAATGAATTGACTATAAAAGATAATGACATAATGTTTAAAAAATCAGAAGAACTGTTTTCTGAACTAAGTGATGGGTTTAAAAGCACGATTATCCTTGCAGTTGATATAATGATGAAGTTATCTGATGCACAGTCTGATATGGACAAAATGACAGGTATTATTTTAATAGATGAACTCGGAAACCAACTACATCCTAGATGGCAAATGTCCATAGTCAAGCAATTACGTACAGTATTTCCCAATATTAATTTTATTATATCAACTCATCATCCTCTTTGCCTGAGAGGTGCTAAAAGGGATGAAATTCTTCTTCTTAAGAATATTGAAGGTGAAGTTATAGGAATAAGACAATTACCTGATCCATCGACTTTACGCGTGGATCAAATTTTAGCTTCTGAGTTTTTTGGCTTAAGCAGCTTAGTTGATCCTGAGACAGAAGCTTATTTTAATAGATACTACGAATTATTGGCTAAAGATGAAAAAGCCTCTGTGGAAGATCAAGAAGAAATTACTCGTTTAAGAGATAAACTTAGAGATAAACAGCAATTAGGGATATCTTTGCGGGAAGAGTTGATGTATTCCGTTATCGATAAATTGCTAGCTAAAGAAATTGCATATAATAAAAACCCTTTAGATAGAGAAAATTTGAAGAGAGAAGTTATAAATCGAGTGAAAGATATTTGGACGAATTTAAACCTTGATTATTATGATAACGATTAATAGAATAGATTGTCCAGATATCCTTAAACAAGGTAAAAATCCTAAAAGTAAAGGTGAACTTGAAACGATAGACGCTTTAAAATTCTTTAGTGATCAAAATAATCATACATCTACTTACAGGAAAACTGGGACTACAACGGTCGGATATAAAATATATTCGGACGATAGTGTGAGGAAGGTTCTACTTAATATGTTTAATGGTAAATGTGCATATTGTGAAAGTAAAATAACCAGTATATATAATGGTGATATAGAACATTTCAGACCTAAAGGAGAAATAAAGGAGGCAACTCCGACAAAACCTGGATATTATTGGCTGGCAGCAGAATGGGAAAACTTATTGTTTGCTTGCCCTTTTTGCAATCAAACAAATACCCATACGATAATTGCTAATGGAATATTGAAAGAAACTGTCTTAGGTAAATTGCATCAATTCCCACTTGTTTCTGAACAATATCGATTAAAATACACTCATGGACAAATTTATTTTTCTGACAGGAATGCTTATAAACAAGCTTTTGACTTAGAAGAAACAGAGAGATTGTTGCTTAATCCTTGTAAAGATCTAAATATAGAGAATTATTTTAAATATAAGGATAGCGGTGTTATTATTGTCAATAGTGATTTAGCAGAGCAAAGAAATATACTTAGAGCAGAGAAATCCATTCAAGTATATGCATTAAATAGGTTAGCTCTTGTTCAAGCTCGCAGAGAAAAAATTATTCAAATAAAAGCTCAAATAAAACGAACCGAAGAGTCTATTATTAATTATAATAGGTATGCAAAGCAATCTGATGAAGAGAAAATTTGGTTTGAAGGTATTATGAGAAAAGAGATAAAAATTCTCAAGAGATATAAGAACATAAATCAAGAATACTCAGGGCTAGCAAAATATATAATTAGAAAATACTTTGAAGAAATATATTTTATATGACTGGAAAAGTATTAATTAAAATATTAGACATAGAGGCTAAACAGGCACTCTATCGGGAAGATGGGAAGTGGTATCATAATCTCACCAAATTTCCAGGTGTTTTGTTTGATAAGGGAGGTTATGTTATTTTCTCAAATAAAAAGGAATATCATGCCAACTCTAATTTGCAAATAAAGCAAGACTTGCATATTAAAAATGGATTAAGTTCTTTGGTTGAATACATCCATTTTAATAATCTGGACAAATTGTATATTGAAGAAATTGTTAGTTTTAAAAAATTTCCAGAAGAAGCAAGACGAATAAGACGAGAAATAGAGGCAATCCTTCGAGATCAAAAATTAGTAGATGAACTTAAAATAAGATACAATAACGTATGTCAAATTTGTGGTATACAAATAAAGATTGGTGAAAATAAATATTATTCAGAAGTTCATCATATTTGGCCTCTTGGCAAGCCTCACAATGGTAGTGACACTTTAGATAATATGGTTTGTGTATGTCCCAATTGCCATACTCTATTAGACTATAAAGCAATTCACTTAAATAAAGAAATATTTAAGGTGCTTAAGCATAATATAGCGGATGCGAATATCAAATATCACAATACTCTTAATGTAAAATGGAATCAAAAAACGCTGAAAAAATAATTGCGAAATTCATTAAAGATCTAGATATATCCTCGGATGATTATATCACTGTTGCTGAACTTAGTACAACACTTGCTGATGGACTAACTAAAACAATAGACACAAATACAGCTTTAATTTCCGACACATTGATAAGAAAAATTAAATCATCACATATAAATCCAGTTGTAAATAATTCAAGTGCATATTACGATAAAGATTACAGATACAAACCTTCCTTTTGGTTATACCTTTCAAAATCTTCTGGGTTAAAAAAAGCAGAACCATTAGTTGTTTCTTGGTGTTCAGGAAATCATACCACATTAATGATTGACCAAGGCTTTTTAAGTGCATTCAAATTATCACCACGTTTGCTGAAGGACGAAATTTTATGGGATGACTTAAAGGAACCTGAATATGATGTAGTGAGAAACAAGCTTTTATCCCAATATAAATATCCTACTCATTCTAAAACTTATGTGAGGATCAAAAAAGAATATCTAGAAGCTTATTTGGCTTTCAGAAAGAAAACTGCCATACAGATATTTACGATAAAAAGAGATATTCCAATAGATGAAGAAATCTACATTCTGCTTAAAGATAAGAAACACTTTTTAGAAGATTTCAAACAGTTTGAAGTAAAAATTAGTAGATTGGACCACAAAGAGAATATAGCTCGCTTAGAAATAAATGGATTCAAAGTTTTACTAGAAAATAGTGATCATAATAATGAAGAGAAAACAGTTGTAGGACATTATTGGAAAGGAATTGATGGATTAGTAACAGAGTGGCGAGCAAGACATGAAATACCATTTGAATATGTATATGTTTCCGACAAAGTATTGGCAGTATATGAAGCAGATGAAGATTATGAGGTCCATCCCTTGTCTGGAAGTGTCAATTATAAAAATCAATGGGCTGTAACACATTGCGAACGTGTAGGCAAAAATGCAATTAAAATTGAAATCAAAAAGCTATATGAAGGCAATAGATATACAATAATTGATTATTGGAATCAATTTTCCATACATCCTTCCGAAATTGTGGAGGGTGAAAATATAGCTTTGAAATCAGAACGTTTAGTAAAGAAATATTTTCTATTCGGAAGAATATTAGCAAGTTTATCTAATCAACTATTTGAATTTACTTATTCATCAAAAGACTTAATTGGTTTAGATGAAGAGCATATTGAATATACTGGATGGTCGGAATTTCCTGAATTTAATGCTATTGCCCAACACATCGATTTAAAATCTTTTTCTAGAGAGCAATTTATATCCCGATGTAAAAAGCTATACATTCTGTTCGGAGAAAATTTGAAAGAAAAACCTATACGAAAAATCGTAGACATGATGGGTTTCCCTGTTTCAGAAACCGAAAAATTCAAAAGTATAAAATTACTTGAACTTATTATAGCTTATCTGAAAATAGCAGAAGAAAGTGGTTTACATCCTGTACATAACAAAGAAACCCTTGTAGAGAGAGTTTTAGAAAATAAAAATCTTAATGCTCTATTAGAGTTGTCAGCTGTAAATAGTATTAGGCAGTTAGATGCTCATAAAGCTAATGATTCAAAAACAAGACTTGATAGAGCATTAACGGATTTGGGAGTACAGCCTAACGCTATTTCGAATAACTATGCAAATGCCATCTGGCAAGTCTACGACAGCATTGATGAAATGTTTGCAAATTTGAATATATTTCTTTCAAATGCCCCTAACTTTAAATAATTATCATGAAAAATGGAGATGTGATCCCCAATTATTATTCTTATATACTAAAGACCAATGGAAGGGGTTTGTCCGATGAACAGAGATGTCACTTTTCTAATTGTATTAATAAAATTTATCATAATAATGACAAGTTCATGTATAGAGGTGATAAAAAGAGAAAGCTTTTTTCTATTTATGGATACTCAATAGAGAGAAGATAATAGTTCTCTTGCTGGTGGTAATTAAAATAAAAATCTTTATTTTGTAAATCAGAAGAAAAGGTTTATCTTTACTCTTTGTATTCTCCATGAGCAAACTACCGCAAAAGCACATAGCAAATTAGTGGGATAATTCATGGGATATGCTTGAAGCTAAAAATATAAAGTTTTAAATATCAGCGTGGTAACTCTGAAAGGAGAATCCCAGGCGGATCACTAAAATAAGAGAGCAATTCAAAGTTATTTTTTGAGTTGCTCTTTTTCATAACGCAAGATGTACAATATCTTAAACCAAGGATGATGGTAAAAAGAATAAAGAGACATACTCAATGTCTACCCGAAAGCAGCACGATAAGGAACTGAATTTCCTATTATAAAGAATCTAAAACAAATACAAATGTCGAAATCGTACAATAGGAATCCTATACGATTGCTTATATTTGTATTATCAGATCGTTTTTCAACAGATACCCTTTCTAAATATGTACAAAGAATACTTACCATGCCATATACTTGCTCCTTACGTTGATAGATATTGGGAATTCAAAGGCCAAACAGAACAAGGTATGCAAATAAAATTATCTACAGATGGATGTACGGACTTTATGTTCATATTAGAAACCACTGTTAATCATGGTATTATAATGCAGCCTTATCATTCTTATTTTATTGGTCCCATGGATATCTGTTCGACATTAATAACATCATCAGGTACTATCAATACATTTGGAGTTCGCTTTCGTCCATGCGGACTATCCCGTTTTATGAAAATTTCTCTCAGCGAATTGACAAATATAAGGTTAAGTGTGAATGACTTAGATACTATTTTCAGCGATTCTTTTGCTGAAAGGTTATTCGAAGAACAGGGTATTCAATGCAAGATTAATTTAATAGAACGCTATTTGAAAGAACACCTATATAAAAGCAGCCATACAATGGATGCACAAATCGCATATGCTGTGAATCAAATAAATGCGCATGAAGGTAAGATATCCATAAGCCATTTAATGAATGAAGTTAATCTTTGCCAGCGACACTTTGAACGAAAATTCAAGTTACATACAGGTTTCACTCCTCAAAAATATAATAGTATAGTAAAATTCAAGAATGCGATTAAAATATTGAGGAACGAATCATTCGACAACCTTTTATCAGTAGCAGTAAAAGCCGGATATTATGATGCCTCTCATTTATCAAGAGAAATAAAAAAGTTATCAGGTAGTACTCCTAATTTCTTTTTATCATTGCCACCCGATAATGAGGCTACTATCATTTATACAAAATAAAAAAAGTCGAATTCATCCAATACTCGTGTCTTACTATCCTTTATATTTGCAGCATTAACCAAATATATAAATAGTAAGAACATGAAACTTTGGAAATATAGTGGGACATTTTTAACAGCGACAGGAATCATTCATACGATTTATGCACTATTTATCGGAAAAGATGCTTTTTCGGAAATGCTCAGAAATGGATTGGTAAATTCTATTGGAGAGAATTATAGTCAAGGATTCGCCTTTTGGTTCTTGATCTGTGGAATAATCCTTATCCTTTTGGGGCAAACGCTTCAATATTATATCAGAAAAGAACAAAAACCAGCACCCGTATTTTTAGGTTACTCTATTTTGCTGCTTACCATAATCGGTTGTATTATTGAACCTGCCTCCGGTTTCTGGCTCTTTTTGCCGCAAGCAATTATTATTATTTATTCAAATAAAAAAAGAGGATTGTGATATCCTTCAATTTTGAAAAGAGGGCAAGCTTGTGCCTGCCCTCATAACCATTAAACAAATCACATTCGAATCTTAAAGACCTACTAGCGATTCTGGTTTTAGAAACTCTGCTCAAGGCAGAAAGCGTACACACCTATACAATAGAATACTGCATAATAGCAGCATTAACTAGTCACATACCGCCAAACAGATCGTTTAGAATTAAAGGTATGCGAATGGTGTGAGTCCGGCTACCGCTTTATATCAGACATCTTGAAATGCCGGACATTTTTTCCTTGGGAAATATTCAGATGTCTGCAAAATCTTCTGATATTTATAATATCATTATCACTATAATAACTAAAATTCCAAATCAGATCATCCACATTTCTTACATTTTCAACAATTGCCTTAAAATATGGAAAGTCTACATCACCCAGCGAATGACCAAGCAATGTAATCTCTTTCAAATCATTCAGCGATTCAAAAAAGCCCAAATTATGATCTATTATGTCATTAGAATGTTTTATGTTCTTCGCATAATAATTTTCCAAACGCTCCTCAATATGATCTACAGCATAATACCTTATTGGATTTTTCCAATTTCCTTTTTTCATATCCTTTAAAAAGAAAGCAAGATAGACCAACTTATCATTGGCAAAATATTTACCCTTCTTATCCTTCAGATTCGGGCGATATCTCCGACGATTTTTATGTTTATGAACCCACTCATCAAAAGCGACTTCATTATCCTCTACATTATGCCCTAAAACCAAAGAGCCAAACTTTTGCCTTCTATCGCCGTGAATATAAAGAATATGTTCCCGAGAAATATTATATTCTGTTTCAAGAAACAATGTATAATTAAAATTCAGGTAAGCAGCGTTCGGATCAAGATACAGCATATTCTTCCTAAATCCTTTCTTGTAATGTATTGTATTAATCCATCGGTGAAACTGATATTGCATTTCGAAGGTACAAGAAGAAACAACATCAGCAACAATATCTATAGGACCTAAATATTCAGCATAACTAAAATTCTCGTCATCTTCGTATAATCGCGGCAAATTCTCATCAACAAAATCAAAAATACGTTCCCTGTTCAGTTCACTAAGATATTTTTCAAAATCCTTCCATAAATAGTCTTTAGCCCAAGTGTTCTTTGGAGCTGGCAATTTGCGTCCGTATTGAAGGCACAAAAGATAATCATTATAATCATCAAAATTATTCATCATAGATCGGGGACCGAAGAAGAGTTCGAACATCTTCACGACAAAATCATTGTGCTTTAATAGGTAGCTGCGAAAATCCATATATGTAGAATCAGCACCATGATATCTGTCAAATCCATTACCTATAATATAAAGATGACGTATGGGATCACCATTAATTGAATATCTTTTTTTTCGATAAGGTTCGAGCATTTCGGCTCTACGCTGCAGGCAATAATCTTTCATCCCACTGACCAATTCTTTCGTTGAAAGGTCAAGCGGACATTGCATCAAATAATCACGAGCACTATATTTGTCCATATAATCTCTAGCTCGTTTAAAGGTAAGCCCGTCTATTCTCATGAATCCATTGCGAGCTCTGTCAATTAGATGGGCTCTATCAAAAGAATATAGAATATCACTATCGCCAATGTTCATAATTATCAAATTTTCAGCCACAGATTACAGCATCTATTGTTCTAGACCAAACTGTATCATTACATAAGACAACAAAGATAATAATTTTCAAAGTTCGCTAGTCTCATTGCCCAAAGATAACTAACCAATTTCATACCGTTTGACCTATTGTTATACAGTTATGAATAAAATAAAACTTCGTCAGCAAATCATATTTTCATCTATCATTCAATTGTTCAGCCTGTTACAATGCATCTTCTTATTCTTTTAATGTAAACAGACACATAGTCTGCTGATTTGAAATTGTCATTCTATAAAATAATTTATGCCTTTAAGCTAACTCACATGATGTGCGATAGCTAATCCATATTATGTGCGGTAGCTATTGCACATTATGTGAGTTAGTTGTCGCACTATATGCGCCAATCAATATCATAGATAGAAAAGCATGATTGCGACATTCAAATATACAGAGAGAGAACATAATACCCCAAAAAGAAGGTGCATTGTATTCATTTGTATAATAGAGTATTATGGGAAAAAGTGACTATGAGTTACTTACTCTATTGATGTTTCTTGAATCTACTTTCGAGTTACTGCAATCATTGCAGACGAACACAATAAACATTTTCTCTATAAAAAATAATATCCGCGGGTACATAAATTAATTCGTCCGCCTATAGGCAACTTTGCGTCCGACTATAGGCAAACGTAACGTCGGCTATAGGCAAACTTGCGTCCGGCTATAGGCGGACGAATTAATTTATGTACTGAAAGAGATTATTTATTGCACAAGCCGGAGCTAAATTTAGTATAGGAATTCTTTATCCAATAAACGACTTTTAGATTTATATGATTTGAATTCATTTTTGGACGGTTTAGTTCTTTTGCGTATCGGTTAGCCCATTATTGAATCATTCAACCCATTTTAAATGATAGGCAAGAAGCAATAATTCAATTGCTGACTTCTATCAATTATTTGATTAGAACACATTTATAGGATATCTATCAATTTAAAGCTCCATTTAGTTATTCTTGAATGTCCGAACAACTAAATGGAGCTTTATCATATATTTCTAAGAATCCTAAATAAGGAAAAGGATAAACCTATTATTATTTAGCGCTTTCCTCTATCTGAACGGAGGAGCGAATGCCGCCAAATACCTGAATAAGGTTCGCGAGCGTGCCGGAGCAAATCCGTTAACGGGCGGCATGACGGTTCGTAACGTATTAGATGAAAGAGGACGCGAACTATGCGGTGAATATTGCCGCTTTTACGATTTGAAACGGACAGGGATGTTCAAGAGTTCCGATTATCTGAAAGATACTCACCCGGATCTCGCACGGTTCTTTGATCCGAATTATGCTTTACGTCCCATTTCTACAACCTTTACCGCTACCATTATCAACGGCAGTGAGTATCAGAATCCGGGATATTAAATTGTAAGACCTATATACCCAATCATTATCGGTACGATAATCCATATAGCCACGCTATTTATCGTACCAATGATTGGGGATATTTTCCACACCTTTCCACATTTTTTCCACACCGCCCCAATAATATCGTTTTTTCAACTCCGCTGTTAATCTGTATCTTATCTTTTCAGCATTTCTTTATATCCTATTGGTATATCCTTTGTACCGACTTTATAGCAAATGTATTTTTAAATATAAAAGTATGAAGATTAATCAAAGGTTAACATTATGTTTTAGCTTACTGTTTTGTTTGTTGAGTATTTCGTATGCGTCCGCTCAGCAACTGAACATATCCGGTGTTGTTATATCATCAGAGGATAATGAACCACTTATCGGTGCCACCGTCAGTGTAAAGGGGAATCCCACCAAAGGAGTGATTACCGATATCAACGGTCAGTTTCAATTGTCCGTGGAAACCGGAACCAAGATGCTGGTCGTATCCTATGTGGGAATGAAGACACAGGAAATACGCGTCCCCCGCAGAGAGAAAGAACTCAAAATAGTACTGATTCCCGAAACGATGGATATAGACGAGGTAGTAGTAACAGGGTATGGTAATTTCTCCAAATCCTCGTTCACAGGATCGGCCAATACGCTGCGTACAGATATGCTGAAAGAAGTACCCGTGATGAGCGTTGAGCAAAAGTTGCAAGGTATGACTACCGGTGTACAAATAACCAGCAGTTCCGGTCAACCGGGCGCCAACCAAAGTATTCGCATCAGAGGAATGGGATCGTTCAACGCTTCACAGGAACCTTTGTTTGTCATAGATGGAGTACCGGTTACTTCCGGGAGTATGAGTTCCGGTGGTCCTGATGCGGCATATATGAACAATTCCAAGACCAATATAATGAGTACGCTGAATCCGTCAGATATTGAAAACGTAACTGTAATCAAAGATGCGGCAGCGGCTTCCCTGTATGGTTCCCGCGCCGCCAATGGCGTCATATTGATTACGACTAAAAAAGGAAATACCGGAAAGGTACGCGTGGACTTGAACGTATCAGGCGGCTTCTCTCATGCGGCCGTTGACTTCCGCCCTACCCTCAACGGTGACCAACGGGAAGAACTGCTCTATGAAGGATTGCTGAACTACGCAACAGACAACGGTATGGAGTCTCCGACTGAATATGCCAGTTCCAATATCGGCTCATATGCGTATAAGCCGGCCATGGGATACACGGACTGGCGAAAAGAGCTGCTCCGCACCGCTATGCATCAGAGTTATGAAGCTTCCGTCTCCGGCGGTAACGACCGTTCTACATTTTATGCCTCGCTCGGCTACAACAATCAGGAAGGATTGGCCAAAAACTCCAGTCTGGACCGTTACTCAGCACGCTTGAACGTTACGCAGAAAGTCGGCAAATACGGGGAAGTAGGAGCAAATATGATGTTCTCGCAAATGAATCAGGAAATGAATGAGGAACGCGGATCATCTATTAACCCTTTCCTGTGCGTAGCCATGACCATGACACCTTCCATGGTGGTGCGTGATGAAGAAGGAAACTACGTAGGAGCTTATGACGGCACCAGCCTGAACCCGTTGCGAGACATACTCACCGATTACAACCGCGTGCGTATGACACGTATGTTTTCAACCGGTTACGCAGCGATAGAGCCGATCAAAGGTCTCAAACTGAAAGAGACATTAAGCTATGATTATACTATCCAGAAGGATTCACGCTACTATAACCCTTTGAGCTCGGCAGGTCCTAAAAGCGGAAGCGACGCCCAGACAGCCAAAGGCTTCATTGAATACGGCAAACTGATCTCATCGACCTCACTGAACTATGTGCGTACTTTCGCCCGCCAACATCATCTCGATGTATTGGCGGCTTATGAAATAGAAAGCTACCAGACAGACCACGCTTCGGGTGAAAAGTCCAAACTACCCAGTGATAAACTGACAGAACCGGATAATGCCGCCGTATTGAACAGTTTCAAGTCTGCCACCCAAGCCTATCGGATGATTTCCTATCTATCACGACTGAATTATGACTATGACGACCGTTACTACATCGCCGGAAGTTACCGTCGCGACGGAAGTTCACGTCTTTCACCCAACAACCGCTGGGGAAATTTCTGGTCTGTGTCGGGTATGTGGCATTTGGGCAACGAGAATTTCATGAAAGCCGTAAAGCCGGTTCTGAGTGATGTCAAGATACGTGCCTCGTATGGTGTAAACGGAAATCAGCCCGGTTCATACTACGGCTACAAAGGATTGTACAGTTATGGAGAAAACTACATGGAGGCAGCCGGATCGTATGAATCGGCACAACCCAATGATCTGTTGACATGGGAAAAGAATTACAGCCTGAATCTGGGTATCGACCTTTCATTTATCAATCGTATTTTTGCGAGTCTGGAATATTACAACCGGGACACCAAGGACTTGCTTTACAGTCTCCCCATCAGCGCCACTACCGGATTTACCAGTTATTTAAGCAATATCGGACGCCTGAACAACAAGGGAGTAGAGTTTGAATTGCGTACGCTGAACGTTGTTTCCAACGACTTTAACTGGACCAGTGTTTTCAACCTGAGTCATAACCGGAATAAGATCGTTTCACTCAACGGACTATTAGACCAGACGATTGAGGGAACATGGTTCATCCATAAAGTGGGCCTCCCCTATCATACGTTTTATGTAAAAGAGTTTGCCGGAGTAGACCCGCTGACCGGTTCTGCCCAATATTATCTGAATACAAAAAATGAAGACGGAAGCTACAATCGGGAACTCACCACCGATGCTGCCAAAGCAGAATCCATTCCGTACAAGACCGCTACTCCCAAAGTATCGGGAGGATTCACCAATATACTGAATTACAAATGGATAGACCTGACCTTTACACTGACTTATTCACTAGGCGGTTACTCGTTCGACAAACTGGGAACTTATATTGAAAACGGCAGCAGTTCCATCTACAGTTCACGATACAACTTGCCCGCATACATGATGAACCGTTGGCAAAAGCCCGGAGATCAGACGGATATCCCACGTTTCGTATATGGTGAACCGGCTACTTCCACCAACTCGTCCCGCTATATCCACAGCACCGATCATTTACGCCTGAAAAACTTTACCCTCGGCTTCACACTGCCCAACCAGTGGACTCAAAAGCTGATGATTGACAAAGTACGGGTATATTTCTCGGGAAACAATCTGCTGACCTGGGCCAAATGGAAACAGTATGACCCCGAAACACCCGTTAACGGTGAAGTCTTTTGTGAGGCTCCCGCCATGCGTACTTTCAGTTTCGGAGCTCAATTATCATTCTAACATCCCTATCATTCTAACTAAATAAACAACATAATGAAACGAATTCATATATACATACTTACAGCAATGGCTCTACTGAACAGCTCCTGCTCGGCAGACTGGCTAGACCTTAACACCACCAGCTCGGTAGAAACAGGACAGGCCATCGTCACACTGGACGATGCCCAGATCGCTCTGAACGGAATTTATCGTCTGGCATCCGGCCATAGCTACTACGGAGACAACTATTGGTATTACGGCGATTGCCGTGCCGCCGATATACAGGCACGTATCACCAAAGGAGACGGAAAACGCGTATCTCCCTATTATGAATACAATGTGCTCGCTTCCGATAATCTGAATATTGTACTGCCATGGAATACTGTTTATAAAGTAATACGACAGACGAATAATCTGATACAGAAAATAGAGTCGGGCAGTATTCAAAGCAGTGATACTAAAGAATTGAACCGCATCAAGTCCGAAGCACTGGTGATGCGGGGACTTTCCCTCTTCAACCTGGCCCGGTTGTTCGGAATGCCTTATACGAATGACAAGGGGGCTTCATTGGGAGTACCCATCGAGACCTCCCCTTCCGATCCCACGCATAAACCGTCACGCAGCACTGTAGCGCAATGCTACGAACAGATAGTCAGCGACATGAGCAATGCACTGTCCGGGTTGAGACAAGAGACATCCAATGGCTATATAAACTACTGGGCAGCTCAGGCATTACTGTCAAGAGTCTATCTGAATATGGGTGAATATCAGAAGGCTTATGATGCCGCTACGGATGTGATCAAGAACAACGGCGGACGTTATCAGCTTTACAGCTATGAGGAATATCCCAATGTATGGGGGCAGGATTTCCAGTCGGAATCATTATTCGAACTTTACATCACTTTATCCGAACCTTCAGGAGGTACGGGCGGTGAGGGTGCTCCGATGGTTTATGCCAACGAAACAAAGGTCGACTGGAATAATCTGATCTTGTCGGAAGATTTCCTGAATCTGCTGAATGAAGACCCCAAGGATGTACGCCACTGCCTGACAAAGGAATCTGTCATCGAAAACAACGCCGGACTTCCGGCTGCCGCCGTGCACGAGAAAGTCTATCTTGCCAAGTTCCCCGGCAAGACCGGAGATGATCCCAAAACAAATAACATTTGCATCATCCGCCTTTCCGAAGTCTATCTGAACGCGGCTGAAGCAGGACTGAAAAAAGGAACGGATATTGAAGAAGCACAAGGTTATCTGAATGACATCATCAGCCGCCGTACCACGGATACCAGTCAGCAAGTATCAACGGAGACTTTTACTCTGGACAGGATTCTTAAAGAGCGCCGCAAGGAACTGGTTGGCGAAGGGGAAGTCTTCTATGACTACTTACGCAATGGTCTGGCTATTGAACGCAAGGGCAGCTGGCATCTTGAGACCTTGAAAGCGTCTAACGCACAAAAGATAGAAGCTACCGATCTGAGAATAGCCCTGCCTATTCCGCAAAGCGAGATAGATGCCAATCCGAATATACAGCAGAATCCAAGGTAAGCAACGTCAATTGATGTATACCGTTTCCGGAATAAGCTGGCTATACTCACGTGTTTAGCCTCTTCCCGATATCAAAGAAGGTACATTTCACCAAAGAATGAAGTGTACCTTCTTTGTCTTTCAGCAGCAGTTCCCACTCTCCTGTTTCTCTCCTCCTTAGTGAACGAATCGATAAAACACCCCCTTTTTCACCGGCATCTATTGTGGGCAGAATTGTTTTTCCTATTTTTGCACTTGACAGAAAATTATTAAGGCTACTTTATGAGAAACATTATTGATAAGATGAACTCTTTGTATCCCATTTCGGATGAAACGATACAAATACTAAAAGAAAATACAGTATTATGTCATTTTCCAAAGAGGCATCAACTGATAGAGGCTAACAAATTTTGCAAATCGGCTTATTTTATCGAAGAAGGAATGACCCGCTCTTTCTGGCTGGTAAACGGAGAGGAAATAACGACTTCTTTTGCGTGCGAGGGAGCGATTGTCTTCAGCATGGATGAATTGTATTATAATAAGATGAGTGAAGAATTTGTGGAAACGCTTGAGGACGTTGTCGCATACAGAATATCACTGACCGATCTGCTCCGGCTGTTTCAGACCAATATCGAACTGGCAAACTGGGGAAGAGTGATTCATCAAAACGAATACAGACGCCTGCACCGTTCGCACAAAGACCGCCTCACCCTGTCTGCAAAAGAAAGATATGAAGCATTCAAACTCCAGTTTCCTCAAATGTGCCAGCGGATACAATTGGGATATATCGCCTCTTATTTGGGCATCACACTTTCAACGCTCAGCCGCCTCAGAGCACACAAATAATTCCCATACACGGCAAGATTTTGATGCAGGACAAATTTTTAAACTTATAAATTCCGTATTTTTGCGGCTTCTTCAATGACTAATACTAATTTGAACAATAACTTAAAACATGCAAAAAATCTCTTCCTCTGCATTTGCAGACTCTAAACCCCATTACGTACTCCTTGACGGACTGCGAGGGGTTGCGGCTCTTCTGGTGATATGGTATCATGTATTCGAAGGCTTTGCCACAAGTCCCATAGACCAAAAATTCAATCATGGGTATCTGGCTGTCGATTTCTTCTTTATTCTGTCGGGCTTCGTTATCGGCTATGCTTATGACGACCGCTGGAAAACAACGATGACTCAAAAAGAGTTCTTCAAACGCAGATTAATCCGTCTGCATCCGATGGTTGTTATGGGAGCCGTTTTGGGTACTATTACATTTTGCATACAAGGCTGCGAGCAATGGGACGGTACCCGTGTTTCCATATCGATGGTAATGGTGGCTATGCTTCTCAATCTTTTCCTGATTCCGGCTGTTCCGGGCACGGGTCCCGAAGTCCGTGGAAATGGCGAGATGTATCCTTTGAATGGTCCCAGCTGGTCTTTGTTCTTCGAGTATATCGGTAATATTTTATATGCTTTATTTATTCGCCGGATGTCTACCAAGGCACTTACGATACTCGTTGTGATAGCAGGAATCGGATTGGCTTCCTTCTCGATATGCAATCTCTCCGGCAGTCATCATTTAGGAGTAGGCTGGTCGATGATCGACTATAACCTGATCGGAGGTTTTCTACGTATGTTGTTCGCATTCTCTATCGGATTATTGATGTCGCGCATATTTAAACCGGTCCATATCAAAGGGGCTTTCTGGATATGCAGTCTGTCGATTCTCATTTTACTTACCATGCCGTATGTAGGCGGTGAGACATCTCCGTGGATGAATGGTATTTATGATGCTGTATGCACCATTCTTATTTTCCCACTACTTGTCTATCTGGGTGCTTCGGGAAAGACGACGGACAAAGGCACTGCCAAAATCTGTAAATTCCTGGGAGATATATCTTATCCGGTATATATCATACATTATCCTTTCATGTACTTGTTTTATGCCTGGTTATGGAGTGAAGAACCACATATTTCTTTCTCTCGGTCTTGGCCGATAGCCTTAGTTATATTCTTCGGATATATTCTGCTGGCTTACCTTTGCCTGAAACTGTATGATGAGCCTGTAAGAAAATGGTTGAGCAAGAAGTTTCTGACAAAGAAATAAGGTAATTATCATAACGAGGGGGCGAGTACTCTATTATAGTTGCTTTCCAATAAGAGACGATTTTACACAAGGTATATAATAGAAAGAAGCTTTCAATATCACCGAATTCAGTTTTCTATCGAGAGCTTCTTTCATTATATAACCTAACCAGTATTATATTCAGTAAACTTATCCGAAAGAGAAGTCAAAATGACTTTCATTATAAATTTCAATTAACCCATTCCTGCGTTCAATTATTACTTTGTTTTCACGAGCCAGCCAACCGACTGCCAGTGCTGTACTTTCCACACTCAGATTTATTTTTCTGGCAAGTTCGGGAATAGAAATTCCATCAACTTCACTAAGGGCATGCCATACTTTGCCTGCGTTGGCACCTACGATTTTCTTATCCATAGTAGTCTTTTTTAAAATTAACAAAAAGGAAAACTAACTCGTTAAAAAAGCAACGCACTTTTACGATAAAACCCAAAATGAAGATCTTTTCATATGCTTTGAATGTTATGTCAAGAATAGATATAAAAAAAACGTGAGCTTATTCCTCTCAAATGCAGCAACAGGAACTACCAATCCCTACAACACAAATGAGAAGAACGCCCACGCAAAGTATATGTATAATAAGCGTAGGCGTTCAGCCATTTTTACGTGTTGTAATATTTACCCGAGGGTAAAAGAAATTGGTAGTTTCGTTACAACGTAAAAAAGCTGAACGCTTTTCGATATTTAATCTCAATGAACGCACCTTTCAACGGCTACACAAATATAGTAAAAATCAGAATTAAAAGTTACAGTATCCCTCCTTTTTTATTCCATTACTATTAGATTATCACATTTTTTAGCACTACAGTCGTAAAAAGACATTGTTGAGCACGATTCGGTCATACTTTTATCTGATAAAAGCAATAAGTAAACAACTATAAAAGCCGGAATTATTCTCCGGCTTTCGTCTTTTTCTCACGATAAACAACCTTATCTCTCTGACTGATTGTCCACAATCCGTCTATAAACCGTACATTTTTCGTATCATCATCCTCCACGTTCCATGCATAACCTCCCGAAGGCAAGCCACGTCTTTCCAGAATCTCATTCGGTTGTTCATCAGAGAAGAAAAGTTCCAGACGTGTGGAATCGGGGCTGAACACAATAAAAGCAGAAGCGGTGCTTCCATCAACAGCTTCCGTCCGGATGCCTTTTTCAAACAAGCGGATGCAGTCTTGCTGCACTTCACACCATACATATCCGGCAGAGCCGATACAACCGTGTTCATCACGATCGCCTCCAAGGTTGGGAGATTGCGGATACCGGACTAATTTTGAGGCCTGCATCCCCGGTGTATATTTACCGGTATAGAATACTTCCAGAGTATCATTTAGAAGCAAGCCATCGACTTCTTCTTTATTCGCGTTCATCGTACTGAATGAAAGAGTATCATTCTTGTCTGTAACAATCGCCACTGTATTCATGGTCGCATCACAAACAATGCCTTTTGAACTTGTCATACCTGACGAGCAACTTCCCATGAAACACAAAACTCCTAATGCTGCCAATACTGTTCTCATATTTTTTTATATAATTGTTGGTTCTAATATCATGCAAATATAAAGGATATATGGAAAAGATGTTATCCTAACAATCAGAATAACAAACAAGTTTGCTTTTATAGAATGTAATTCCGCATATATTTCATTCATTTGTCTACATTGGCATTATTGCGCAGTTGTGCAAAAGTCTCTTTCAATCTTATTTTTCAGACTGTTGCAATCCATTTCTTCCGGGTATCAAACTGACGAATCAGATTTACTTCACAGTTTGAAACAACAGGCTATTGCCATTGGTGTCCATCCATTCCGCCATCAAGTGATAATATGCCTGATATTCAGCCGGAGTTATCAATTGTTTTTTCAGTTTCAAGGTACGGATTATCTTTATTTCATCCTCCGCCTTTTTCACTGTAACTTCCATGATGCCGACAGTATTTTCAATCTTTTTGTTAATCGGCACAACCACTGGTTTCATTCCTTCATCAATCTTTACGATATAGGTATAAGCCTCATCGGGCAAATACCGCAAAAGCAGGTTAACGGGACGTGTTGTATTCAGAGCCGTCACACGCCCCTCATAACTTGCCCATCCCCCGCGAGCCTGCGGTAAGTCGAATTTTCGATAACCATCGGCCAATACCTTTCCGGTTTTATCGCTCACCTGCAAGGTATCAGTTCGTGAAACAACATGAGAAACCTTCTCCAAAACTGCCTGCTGAGCATTCAGATCAACTACAGAAACAAAATTCTGTATATCAGCAACCCCCTTATTGGTCACAAACAATCCGCTGACAGCGGCAAGTCCGGCTGCATCTTTATCTTCTGTTTTAGGAAAAGCCGCTTTTATCTCCGCACGGATGCCTATCGCCTGTTGCAAGACAGCCAACAAAGCAGCCTTCTCCGCTTCAGTTCCGTATGCCGAACGGATCACTTCGGAAGCCGGACGCAAACGGTATCCGGTTTGCGACAGGGTCAGACGGCAATTTCCTAATCCTTCTACATAAGCAGTGAGTAACTCTTTTTTTTGTTCTGTGGTTTGTGCACCGGCAGTCAGCTTCTGTGCCAATTCGGAAACATCCTTTCCATTACTTTCCAGTTGTTGTTTTATCACTTTCAGTGCATCAGCCTTTGAAGCATAAGTGGACGCCACAACAGCCTGTACATTACCTGCCGGCAAAGAGACGTCAAGTGAATAAGGACGCGGCTGCACATTTTTCAGTGTCCAGGTCACTGTTTTCATACCACCCGCAGTTTTTACAACCGGAACAGCTTTTCCATTCAACCATTCATAATGCAGAGGTTTGCTTTCGGGCACTGACAGCGAAAACACATATTCCCTGATTGGAGAAAGCTCTTCCACCTGCTCGCACACATCCAATTCGGGCAGATATCCCGGACGGGTAACGACGGAGTAGTCCAGATAAATGGTAGCTCCCAATTCCAGTCCCGTATGAACGACTACCATCTCTTTCAGACCATTATAAGCCGGAGCATCTGCCGCTGCGGAAGGAAGTACCTCAAGGAAGGCATTTTCGGGAGTCTTCACAATAGTACCGTCTTTCTGACGAGTATAAGAATCGTGTATCTTCAGTGTCTGAAACTCCGGATTGTAAATGATAAAACTCTCTCCATACACACGGTTCATCGCTGCATGAGTATACAAAGTCAGCTCTTTTTGCACACGCATTTCCTGACTACCGTCAGCGTGTAACGTATAAGCCTTGCTCAATTTCCCAAATTCAGCTTCGGATGCCGCTTTCACCGGATATGTCAGAATCAGCATCGCCAGCGTAACTATATAATAATATGTATTTTTCATTCTGCTCTACTTTTTAATCACCAAATATTCACCATACGCCTTGTGGGCATTCACAGCATTGCGGAAACTTTCCCAATCAGAAGCTTCATAAACACGCTTCTTCAAAGCCAGTCTATTGTGGAGCAACACTTTATTTCCTTTCTGTACCAACGAACCTTCAAAATCGGCTCCCACTCCCTGCATGGTTTCATCCTTGACCGCACTCACCAGCTTATATCCTGCCGGAAGCTGAATCGTTTCATCCAGTTCGACCAAACGGGAACAACCATCTTTGAAACCATACTTACGGTTTTCTACCGAAGTATCGATCCACATATAAGAACGTACCTGATTATAAAGGTTATTCATCACCATCGGACGGAAAAACATCTCGCCCTCTCCTTTCAAGGCATAATCGGGTATTTCATAACGAAAAGTGATTTTAATAGGTGCAGCCTGATAGTCTTTGGGATTTTTCCCATAGTCTACGCTCAACAATCTGGCTTTGGGAGAGATGGCCAACAGCTGACGTTCCATCGTGCTTTTCCATTCGCTCTGAAAGCCGGTGGTAAAGATGCGACGGATATTGCTGTCACTCTGTCCTTCAGCTGTAAGGGTAAAGGTACCGCGTAGTGTACCATCTGCATCCAAACGGTTGTCGGCTTTGATACGTACATAATGGTTTTCGGGAGCCGAAACCGGAGTGATACACAAATCAGAACCTTCGGGTACACCCGGCAGATAGTTCTGCTGCTGTTCGGCACTGCTCCATAACTCGCGGCAGAAAGGAACCCATGTCGGATCGAGAGGCATATATGTTCCATTGCTTAGTTTCACCACTGCCACACAATGATTAAAATGGTCGGCAGGAATACTTTCTACCCGACTGCCTGCCATTGTCATGGCAGGATAGGCTTCGAAACCGGCCATGCGCAAGAACGAAATCAGTGTACCTGCTATATCTTTGCAGACTCCGCAACGATCAGTATAATTCATTTTAGTATTATGAAGTGTAAATCCTTCTCCTTTTCCCATCGAAATGCCGGAATAGCGGATGTTATCTGCCACCCAATGAGTCAGCACAGCTATTTTTTCCATTTCGGTCTTCTTGCCTTTTATCAGTTCATCCACTTTTTTCTGTGCTTCGGGCAATGGATCAAAACTTCCATAATCTTCATTCACTTTATTGAACCACAACGACTTGTCTTTCCACTGGGGAGTGGAAGACATCATCAGTTTGGGAGCTGCATCGAAAAGGTCTACCATGTTTGGCTCTTTAACGAAAGGCATCATATCATCCATCGCAAAGCTATATTTCTTGCGACCGTCTTCATAACGCATGGATGATGCGCACTCACCCTGATAGAACTGAAACTGAAGTTCCTTCTCCATCGGAATACTTACGACATAAACTTTACGTACAGTAGGAGTGCTGCTCCAAAAAGGAACAATATCATAAAACTGTCCGCGCATAGGCGGAATAAAGCGTAATTCATTTTCATTACCGGCTGCAAGTAACGCATAGGTAAAGCCTTTCTTGGCTATTTCGTAATCCACAATATCACCCGGCTGCAAGGCGCCCACTTCAATCATGATTTGTCTTGCGCCCCAATAAATGGCACGGGCAGGAGCAGCATAATCACAGGTTTTCCTGACATCAAGTTCATCTACTTTTCCATTGGCACGATGGATGGTTACACGTTTAAATTCGGCATAAGCAGTCAAAGGGTCATAATCGTATTTAATCACCCGATTATCCACTGCTCCCCTCGGAGTCTGTACCTTTATCACTTTGCATACAGCAAACGACCCTTGTCCTGTAGGCTGGACAGATACCAATGTACTATCCAACAGTGTCACACAATCGGATGCTTCGTAAGTCTTCCCCTCCGCAGTCTGTTCATAAGATTTCCAGCTTTGAGCTAATGACGTAGCCGAAACAAGAAGGCAGCAAAGGAGTGATACTGATAGTTGTTTTCTCATGTTTTTCACTTACATTTTATTTATAGAAACAAATGTAAGTAAAATCTTTGGAATTTATTTACTTCATGCTAAAGCAATTATCTTTTTTCCTACTTGAATATAACAAATAGTTACATCACCTTACTTAAATCAACAAATACTGTATTTGAAATATTTGAATGTTCACTCCGGATTTGAAGCTAGCTTTTAACCAATACTCCATTTCTCACCGAGAAATGTCCTCTTGGTTTTAAAGAAACGAGACGTTGGTTTAAAAGGAACGCCCCGTTGGTTTTAAACCAAAAATAAGATTTCATAACCATCTGATATACAACTTTTTGTAAAATGCACATAAACGCCCTTCAAAGCATTTTATTTTTCCCAACAAATAGATTAAAATTTAAAACTATATTTGGAGTGAAGTATGAAATATGTCTTTACATTTTAATTTTAAATCTCATGGCTATAACTAAAGATGCCTATATTGGACAACGATTTACTAAAAGATCATCCTATCTTTGCGACATATATATATATGATTAAACAGCAAATACCATGAAAGAACCTTTTCAAATACCGGCTTCCGAAGATATAGAGAATCTGATAGGAACAGACCTTTACGATGTATGGAACTCACTCTGCCAGCGCATCGAGAAGAGCTACGAAATGGAGCAACTTTGGAACCGTGGTGGCAAAGCGTGGACGTATGAATACAAATACCGCAAAGGCGGTAAAACCCTCTGTGCATTATATGCGAAGGAAAAGACCCTGGGATTTATGGTTATCTTGGGGAAAGATGAACGCACCAAATTCGAAATTCAGCGGAGACAGTTTTCAAACGAGGTACAGATGATCTATGATGCAGCTACCACTTTCCACGACGGCAAATGGATCATGTTTGAATTAAAAGACACAAAACTATTCAATGATATGGAACGGCTTCTGCTTATTAAGCGAAAACCAAACAGAAAAGCAGAGTAAATGAGGAAAAGATACAGTTATGCTCTATCATTCGATATTTCCCATTAATTCAAATAGTTGTATAGGTAAATACATACGTCTAGTTGAATTACAATTATCACTATTGGTTTGATTTACAAAACCATTTCTAGCATAAAACTTATTAGTCCGTGAATTATTTAATGAATCTACAGTAATGAATTGGCAACCTGATATATCAAAGTTTGAAAAGGTATATAAAACAAAATCAAGAATCTGTTCTCCTATTCCTTTACATTGCAAATCTGTACGTACTCCTAAATGTCCAATGTTTATAGCTGGGAAGGAAGTTTGTTTTTCGAATGTAGGAATATACTCATCATTAATCTTGACTTTTGATTCCTGAACGAAATCCTCTTTATCTTCTATATTATCTATTACAACGGAATCGTTAGATAAAGTGAATATTGCTACAATTTCATTATTTTGAATATCTCTAACACAGTAGGCCGTAATATAATGATGCTTGATACAAAGAGACATTTCTTCATGAAAGAATTTATCTAACTCTTCACAACCGCAAGAAAAAGAGAGAATCGTTTCTTGATCCTCTCTTAATAATTTATTTATGGAAATATTAATATCCAAGTATTGGGTTTTTACCACCATTATTAGCTATAATCCTTTTAGCAACTACACTCATTCTTTGAGTCCGAATTTTGATAGCTCTTCTTTCTTTAAGTGTTAATTTTCCAGACACACACTTACGAAAATCTTCACGAAACTTATCAACTTCGCGAGTTGTCATCTTGGGATTAGGAACAGTATGTATCATAACTTCAATCTGTTTATTTATTATTTTTTCTATTATCAGCACTTTGCGTATTACTACCAATCTTCTTGGCAATCTCACATAGCAATGTTTATACCACAAAGATAATAACATTATCACGAATAACAATATCAACGCATAAAAAACAGCATTCAACAACACCAAACTACAGTTTTTTAAACTAAATTCAGATTATTAACAGATACAGATTTCCGGCCGTCCATGTCTTATCGTGACAAATATGTATCTTTCCGTGCCACAAGTGCTATATAGCAAACCGTTTTTTCCTGATGTTAGAAATACTTCATTAACTTTGCAGCATAAAACAAACTATCAACACGATCATGAAAACTACAATTATTCTCATTCTTTTTATGTTTAGTTTCAACTGCCTCATGGCGGTTCCCGTACAGATCAAAGGAAAAGTACAGGAGAAAGGTACAGGCAACCCGATAGAGTTTGCCGATGTCGTACTAACGAAGAAAGGCGAAACCGATCCCGCTTCATTTACCCATACTAAAGAGAGCGGCGACTTCCACTTATCGGGTATTGCCAAAGGAGAATACTCGTTAATGGTGAGACTGATCGGCTATGACATCTACACACAAGGCGCCATTAGTATCACCTCTTCCGAATCAGTGACGGACTTAGGTATTATCGAACTGCAACCTTTGGAAGTAGGTATAGCCGAAGTAGTGGTGCAGGCAGCCAAAAGGCAAGTCATCTACAAGCTGGACAAAAAGATTATAGACGCTTCGAACAATCTCATGAGCAGCGGCGGAACGGCGGTCGATATTCTGGAAAATACTCCCTCCGTCCGGGTCGATGTGGATGGTGAAGTTACCTTTCGCGGAAGCAGCGGATTTAAGGTATATATCGACGGGAAGCCCAGCTTTTATTCCGGTTCACAGGCCCTGCAACAGATTCCTTCCACCCAGATAGAAAACATAGAAATCATTACTACGCCTTCGGCACGCTATGATACGGACGGAGAAGTAGGAATGATTAACATCATCACCAAGAAAAACAAACAGGCAGGTATCAATGGTATAGTCAATGCGTATGGCAGCACGGCTCTCTCCAACGGTCTGGATTTCCTGTTGTCCCAGCAACACAAGAAGTTACAGTGGCACCTTGCCGGGCACTGGAACAATCCCATCCGTAAGAGCGATTTCGAACAGAGGAAGATGACTGTTGTTGGCGACAAGACCACCACTTCCCTGTCCGACGGTCCGCGAATCGGAAAGAATTATCACTATGGACTACGGGGAGGCATTGATTACGCTTTTACTCCCAAAACGTCCGTCAATGCAGAATTACAGGTGGTATATGACAAGTTTACCCGCGAAGGGGACCTCGATTATACAGAGACACATTCCAATTCCGCCGCAGCATCCGCCCCATCCAACTATTTTAGCCGCGACAAATATGACCTGCACTCGACGGTCAATATTGGAAAAGCAGGATTCTCCCATAAGTTTAACGACAACGGGCATACCCTAACCGGCAGTTTTATGCTGGGTTATGAAGACAATCCCCTTGAATATTTCCAGAGTGACCTTTTCGACAAGAACGAACAACGCCAGCAGGGACACCGTGCGTGGGAAGACGAAAAACGCTGGACAGTCCAAGGCAATCTGTCCTACAGCTATCCTTATAGCAAGACCGGTCTGCTGGAAAGCGGGTATCAATATCATTCGTATCTGGAAGACGGCGATTACACGATGCAATTCTGGAATCCGGAGAAAAAGGAGTTTTATTGGCGGGAGGATATCTATAACACTTTCTACTTTCAGCGGGGTATTCATTCCGTTTATGTCATGGGAAGTGACAGCTATAAAGCATTTGATGTACAGATAGGGGTGAGAGGTGAACATACACACCAGGTGCTGAGAAGCTCTATTGAAGGTTCGGACCGCACGGTGAATCGTTTTGAAGTGTTCCCATCCGTACATCTGGGATACACGCTGCCGCATGAACAGAAGCTGACATTCGCCTATTCGTACCGTACCAACCGTCCGGAACTCTTTTTTATGGAGCCTTACATTACTTATCGCGATTATTACACAGCTGAAATTGGCAATCCGGATATCCGGCCCGAATACATACATTCTTTCGAGTTGAATTACAAAAAGACGATGGGAGAGCACACTTTGCAATCCAGCCTGTTCTACAGAAAACGTAAAGACAAGATTGAACGCTTGCGTGTTCCGTACGAGGCAGGAGTTACATTAGACTCCATGGCTAACGTGGGCAATGACTATTCGTTAGGCGTGGAGCTAAGTACCCAGTTGAAAGTCACTAAATGGTGGAATCTGGACGTCAACGGAAATATTTACTATTATAAGGTAATGAATAATATAAATTCGGGAGGAAAAAAGGAAACGAGTACCAATTATGACTTTACAGTCAATAACCTTTTTCGGGTTCATAAGAATACCCGTATTCAGCTGGACGGGAATTTCGTGGGTCCTTCGGTTACCACACAAGGGAGGTCGGATTCTTTTTGGTTTGTCAATCTGGCTATTCGTCAGCAGTTGTTCAGTCCTCATCTGCAATCGACCCTCTCCTTTCGGGATATATTCAATTCTGCCCGTTACAGAAGTGACATTGAGACAGCCAATTTACAATCGATCACACGGATTCAACCGAAATTCCCTGTAATTACGTTGACCATCAGTTATACATTCAATGACTTCAAGCGCAATTCACAGAGTTCACGAGACAACCGCGATTTATTTGAAGGGGTCAAGCACTAAAAGACGATGTATGGGGTATCGCCATATCCGGATAAAGATTTTAAATGGAGAAGGACAACTATACAAATGCCCTATTGTTAGTCTCCCAAATTACTTAATTCGTCATGAGTAATCACGGCATTCGTCGAATAATTCTATACCGAAGCCTTTTTAAGCCTACCTTTGCAAGGTAAACAAAAGTAATTGATAGCAACTATGGAAGGGCAAATACTCATTTTCCGAACCTCAATAAGGAATGCGCGGGATATAAAACATATCGCGGCTCTTTTCACCCTATGTCCCCAAATCTACAAATGGAATGTAGATATGGAGGACTGGGAGAAAGTATTAAGAATAGAATGTCAGGACATCACCCCGACTGAGATTTCAAAGGCACTGCGAGCCATCAACATTTACGCACAGGAAATGAGATAAAGAGAGGAATTAACGATCTAGTAACGAGGAATATCTTTGATTTCCTCGTAATATTTTTCCACTCCGATCTCCCGCATCCGCTTGTTGATTGTTACAAATCTTTTATATAAATGCTCGTCGAAACCAGTGTTTTCACAGGGGAAGCGGCTGCACTGGAAACAATAATCAACTTGTTTCTCCTCGCTGCATGCACGTACATTGCAGGTTTTAAACAACTTGCATTTCTCCTTTCTGCATCCCTGACAAGTCGCTACGGACAGGTGATTCAAAAACTCCTTAAAGTCCGGATACTTTGCAAAGACGGGTTCGTCAAGCAAGTCCACAAAACGCTGTGCGTACACATCAAAATTGCCCAGTGACTTTTTGAGTTCGTTGCTATGATAAGAGATGTCTCCGTCAGAAAAAGCAAAGCACTTTCCGCAATGCAGTCCGCAAGGGGCAATACGCCCCTTGATAAATTCGCTGTCTGCCTTTTTCATTTTTCACTCTTCTATCGTTAATTCCATTTGTATATCTCCTCTTTCATAAGTCGTGTGGTATTCGGGAAGTTCCCTGAATCCCAGCTTGTGATAGATATGGATAGCAGGTTTCAAACGTGTATTGCTCTCTATAAAGATTCTTTTGCCGCCCAACTCTTTTGCCTTATTCACGACAGCTTCACAAAGCAACACTCCGATACCTTTGCCCTGTACTTTGGGACTGACGGCGAGTTTGGCCAACTCATAATCGTAGACCGGATGATCCATCTTACACAAAGCACATACTCCGACCGGTTCACCCTTGTAAAGGGCTACCAAAATGTCTCCGCCCTTATCCAAAATGTATTCTTGCGGATGATCCAAAGCCTTGTAGTCAGCCTCTTCCATTCGAAAATAAGCAGTAATCCACTCCTCGTTAAGTGTCCGGAAAGCAGATTGATAGCATGGTTCATAAGATACTATTTGGATATCCTTAGCTTCACGCTCCTGCTTCGCATCCTTCACCCGCTCCAGCAAAGACTTATCCGACAGAAGGTTCTCCCATTCTTCAATCGCCTTCCAAAGATCGTTCCGGGTTTGCTGCGTTATTTGCTCGATAGCGGACGTAACATCTATACATTGCTCCGCAAAAGAGTCGGACATTCTTTTTCCTTTGGCAGACAACATTACCATATTCCTTCTCCCGTCGGATTTATCTTTCGTCTCTTTCACCAATCCCTTAGTTACCATTTCTTTTATGATATTGCTCACCGAAGGATGCGAGTGTCCTATCTCTTTAGCAATAAACGTAATTGTCTTTGCCTCTCCACGTGATAAAACAAAGAAGACAGGAAACCACTTGGGTTTCAAGTCTACACCGAACATTTTGTAGATTGCAGCCGCATCTACCGTGATTTTATCGGTCAGCATACGTAGTCTGCTTCCGATAGCTAATTTCCCCGTCTGATTAAAAAAGTCCATGTCTTTACTACTTGCGTTATTAAATACGTAATTGATTACGCAAATATATCGGATTTCAATAATACAAGCAACTGTTTTTTAAAAATATGTAATCGGTTACACATTTTTATTCCATTCAAGCTTCACCCACACAATCATTTATTTATAGTGATCAGCGGGCAAGCCAAAGTTCTGCTTGACAAGGAAGAAAAGATTATTAATGAAAACGAAGCTTTTCTGGTAAAAGGAGAAATACCTCATTCGGTCTGGAATAACAGTCAGAATACAACCGTAATGCTGGGCATATCTGTGAAGTAAAAAACAAATTATAAAGAAACGATTACTCCACACGCAAAGTATTCTCTTTAATCTTTCCCAAAATTTTAGGGAACTGCCAAAAGAACAACAGCGTACAGCAGATGGCTGCAGTCGCGTCAGATATAGCCTCAGCTGCATACACTCCGGTTACTCCCATAAAGTTCGGCAAAATTAACGCCAGCGGAATCAACAGGATAGCTTTACGCAACAGAGCAATGAAGATAGAGATTCGGGCCTGCCCCAATGCAACGAACATATTCTGACAGGCACGTTGCAAGCCGAAGATGGTCATGCCACCCAAGAAAACGGGCATTGTCCAACGTACGGTTTCTATCAGTCTTTCATCACTGGTGAAAGCAGTCGCAACCGTCGAAGGGAAGAGAATCATGAAAAGCATCAATATCAAGTTGAAAGAAAACATGGTTACCAGTACAATACGGAAGCAATCTTTCACACGCTGCTTGTCACCATGCCCGAAGTTATAACTTATAATCGGAACGAATCCTTGTGCAAATCCGGTCAACGGTACACTGGCAAACTGCATCGAACTTTGCAGAATCGTCAATGCACTGATGTAGATATCTCCGAACTCCTTCAGACTGCTATTGAGGACAAACCCAACCAGACTCTCCGTACTTGCCATAATGAAAGGGGATACTCCTAAAGCTAATATGGAAAGGATAATTTTCCGGTCCAGTCCCATATATCGTTTCTCCAAAGGCAGAGAGGCACGTCGGGAAAAAAGGAAACTTACCACCCACACCGCACTGCACGCTTGGGAAAGTACCGTAGCCAAAGCAGCGCCTTTCACGCCCATGTCAAACCAGAAAATAAAAATAGGATCAAGAATGATGTTCAATAAGGCTCCGATCAGAACTGAAAACATGGCAATGGCAGGCCGTCCCTGTGCGTTGATAAAGCTATTCAACCCTGTGGATATTTCGACAAATATCGTTCCCAAGAGATAAATGGAAAGATAGTCAACCGCATATTCCAAGGTGTTTTCCGAAGCTCCTGTAAAGAGGAGAATAGGTTCCATAAAAGTATATGCGATGACAGAAGTCAGCAAAGTAAACAATATCAGCAGAACAAACCCGTTTCCCAATATCTTTCCGGCTCGTACACGGTCGCCCTGTCCGAGTGCAATGGCAGCCAGCGGAGCACCACCGCCGCCGACAATTGCCGAAAAAGAAGAAATCAGTATAATGAGAGAGGTAGTCACCCCTACACCCGCCAGCGCATCGGTGCCAATTCCCGGAATATGCCCGATGTATATACGGTCGACAATGCTATAAAGCAGATTGACGAATTGTGCAGCCACTGCCGGAAGTGCCATCTTGAAAACAAGCGGTAACATACGTTCTGTTCCCAGCCGTTCTTCGTATTTATTGTTCATTCCAAACTTCTTTTTCTAAAATCGGCTGCAAAGTTACAAGAAAAACAGGCTTTCGGTTTAAAACTGCCGGATAAAATAGAAATGATGCTTCAGTTATCTTTCCGTCAGAAATTTGCAGATATGCTGATTAATGAGGTCATGCTGTTCCGCCGTTCCATTCTCACCCATATTGCTATGTGTAACTCCATCCAGTTTCACTACTTTCATTCTGAATTGTTCCTGCTCCTGTCCGGTAGGCAGAACTCCCGCATCTGCTTCATAGTCACATCCTCTTAATGTATACAGACGAGGCTTCAACGTTCTGGGCATGATCATTCTGCGATGATCGAATGAAAAAGCCCGAATAACTAACCGGTTCCTTCCCTGATATTTATATTTTTAGTCCTATAATTAGTTCGTTCCACTATAGTTTCCCTTGCGGACTACTATAGTAGAACGCAAAGGGAACTATAGTTCCTCTTGCGTACCACTATAGTGGTACGAATAAATATCAGGCAACGAAGTTAATAAATATAGTATAGAAAGTCTTTAGAAATCGCCATGAGAACACAAGCTAAGAAAAAGGACTATCGAATGAGTTTTAGTTTATTCTTTTTCGTACATTTGAGGAATGAAATAAAAGTCGTATCAAAAAGATACGGATATAACCCACAAGTATTAATGATATGGAACAGATTACCGGACAGAACAATGAATTTACATTAATATTCCCACACAACAGAATTGATTGCATTTCTTCTCCGAATGATAAATTCAATAAGATTATTAATCAGGCTAACATTACAATCACAGGAAATAACAATCATATCTCAATGTATTTCGACACTGAAGAGAGTGCGGAGGATTTGCTACTCAGCAACGGATTTCTTCTGATCGTAAAAGGGGATAATAATATCGTAAATATAGGAACGATCATCTTACGATATTCTACCATATTAGGCATGACGGGATTGAAGCTAATCATCGGACAGCTGCCGGGACTGGGTGCCGGTGTTTCAAGAACAGCCAACAATTGCCGGATAGATATCGGAAACCGTGTTGTAATTAATGGGGTTACATTGTATTTGCAGGAAGATGACTCATATATTAGTATTGGAGATGACAGTCAGTTAAGCTGGGGAATTGATATATGGTGTACTGATGCACATACAATAACAGATTTAAAGGGTGAACCGATCAATTTTGCCAAGTGCATAGAAATCGGCAAGCATGTATGGATAGGGAAAGATAGCAAGATTGGCAAGAATGTGAAGATAGCGGACAACAGTATCGTTGGTTGGGGAAGCATCGTAACAAAAGAATTTAATGAGCCGAATGTAATCATTGCAGGTATACCGGCCAAAATTGTCAAGCGAGGGATAAATTGGGACCGGAGATGTATCAATAAGTATCTAAAAAAAAGATTATAAAAAGGAAGCTCCAATAAAATCTATGTTTCATAGATCCTATTGGAGCTTCCATTCTATGTCGCTATGATACTTTTTATTTCATAAGTTCCTCCATATCCCCATTCATGATATGAGGCAAATAATGAGTTATCTTATCAGTATTCCAGTCCCACCATTTCAATTCCTGCAATTGCGCAATCGTATCTTCGTCAAAACGCAGCCGGATTTTCTTCGCAGGGGTCCCGCCTACTATCGTATAAGGAGGTACATCTTTGGTGACTACTGCCCTCGACGCAATAATCGCTCCATCGCCAATATGTACACCCGCCATGACAACAGCCTCATAACCAATCCATACATCGTTTCCAATCACTATATCCCCTTTATTATCCCATGCCGAAGTGATATTTCCCTTATCCAACTGCCACTCCTCAAAAAATATAGGAAACGGATAATTCGATAAAGAATTTAACGTATGATTCGCACTATTGAAAAGAAACTTAGCTCCACAAGCTATCGAACAGAATTTCCCTATGATCAGCCGGTCTCCATTGACAGGATAATGATATAAAACATTGTTCTTCTCAAACTGAACGGGATCATTCACAAAATCATTGTATATGGTGTAGTCACCAACCTTTATATGAGGATTATTGATAACTGCATTCAGATAGACGGTCTGAAGGTCATTGGTGCGCGGATAAATATTTGTATTCATTGTAATTGCTTCTTTATATAGTTTCTGAAATAAAATAATAAAATATCGGGTGACCTGTTTAGCCACAAAAGACTTGAACAACAGATTTCACCATTGTTCATCATCCATATAGAGCGAAGCTATTTACAACGTTGCCATTTCATTGCGTTCAAAGAATAAGGTTCATATCACATAACAAATGTACAGGATAATTTTGGAAATCAGATGCAAGGATCTAAAAATTATCCCGTATATTTGCTGTATACCATTTATATTGTCATTATAAACCTTTAATATCATGGCATCTTATACTCATTTCGGCAAACAGCCTGATGTACTGAAACATCTGATACTTTGCGAAGTTCTTCGGAACGAGCATCCACAAGTCTATGTAGAAACAAATTCTGCCTGCGCTTTCTATCCGATGCAGCAGACTTCGGAACAGCAATATGGCATTTACTATTTCTTAGAAAAAACGGCAGAGGAAGACAATCAAGTTCTAAAAGACTCTATCTACTATAAGATAGAAAGTGCAGAAATGCAGAAAGGATACTATTTAGGTTCCCCGGCTTTAGCAATGGAGGTATTAGGAAGACAGGCACAAAAATTTCTATTCTTCGATATAGAAAAGAGTGCTTTGGATAATGTAGAACGCTATGCGAAGCAAGCGGAACTACAGACATCCGTCCGCCTATATAATGCTGATTCTCTCGAAGGAGTTATGAGATTACTGCCATCACTCCCCAAAGATTCTTTCATTCATATCGATCCTTATGAGATAGATAAGAAAGGAGCATCGGGCCTAACCTATCTGGATCTATTAATAGAAGCTACCCAGTTAGGGATGAAGTGTTTACTATGGTACGGCTTTATGACTCAACATGACAAAAGCCATCTGAACTCATACATCACGACCCGACTAGAAGAGGCAAGGATTAAAGACTATATTTGTGCAGAACTGATAATGAACTCTATCAGACAAGACACCGTATTATATAATCCCGGTATCATAGGCAGTGGTATCCTGGGCACCAATTTATCACAGAAATCAAATACAGCCATTCTTGATTACAGTGATATACTGGTCCGCCTCTACCAATACGCAAAATACAAGGACCATGACGGCAGCTTATACAGAGACATTATCGGCAATCCACCGGAAACCTGAGCCGAAAACAAAGAGTAGCCAAAATAGGAAATACATCAATCCTCCCACTAAATATGTATTCCATATCGGTGCTTCACTTCCGCCATCACAAACGTACTTTCCAGCGAGCCCAGGCTATCGATGGTTCCCAACACATTCAGAATGAACTCCTGATAATATTTCATATTAGGAGCATGGATCTTCAGCAAGTAATCGTAGCTGCCCGATATATTATAGCATTCGGTCACTTCGGGAATGTCCTGTATGATTCGGGTAAACTCAGCCGCAATATCCCTGTTCAGCCGCCTTAGCTTGACACTGCAAAAGACCACAAAACCCTGATTCAGCTTTTCGGCGTCCAGCACAGCGATATACTTCTTTATATATCCCCCACTCTCCAAACGTTTAAGGCGCTCGAAAACAGGAGTCGATGAAAGACTGACCCGCGCAGCCAACTCTTTGGTCGTCAACCGCGCATTCTCTTGCAAAGTACGGAGTATCTGCAAATCCACTTTATCCAATTTCTCAAAAGTATCCATAAGAAAAATATTCTTCTAACAGGTGATTTTTAAGAATAAAGCAGTTGCCTTATTCTGTATAACGATACAAAAATAGCATTATTTTCTATATTTCTACTATATATTGTTCGATATATCTACATCTCATAACTTTGCAAGAAAATAAAGAGAGAATATTAAACTTAAAAAGCATACGATTATGGAAAGAAAGAATTTACACTTTGAGACATTACAGGTTCATGTAGGACAGGAACAAGCAGATCCGGCAACAGACGCACGTGCAGTACCTATTTATCAGACCACTTCTTATGTATTCCACAATTCAGCTCATGCAGCCGCACGTTTCGGCTTGCAAGATCCGGGCAATATCTACGGCCGCCTGACCAACTCCACCCAAGGAGTTTTTGAAGAACGTGTAGCCGTCCTCGAAGGAGGCGTAGCAGGTCTGGCAGTTGCCTCCGGTGCCGCCGCCATTACTTATGCTTTCGAAAACATAACTCGTGCAGGCGACCACATCGTAGCTGCCAAAACGATTTACGGAGGAAGCTATAACTTACTGGCGCATACTTTGCCCAACTATGGTGTTACCACCACTTTCGTCGATCCAAGCGACCTCTCCAACTTTGAGAAAGCGATTCAGGAGAACACCAAAGCCGTATTTATCGAAACACTCGGAAATCCAAATTCCAATATTATCGACATAGAAGCGGTATCTGAAATTGCTCACCGCCACAAAATTCCATTAATTATAGACAATACATTCGGCACTCCCTACTTAATCCGCCCCATCGAACACGGAGCAGACATTGTGGTACACTCCGCAACCAAATTCATTGGCGGTCATGGCAGTTCCTTGGGAGGAGTAATCGTTGATTCCGGAAAATTCGACTGGGTAGCTTCGGGTAAATTCCCACAGTTGACAGAGCCCGATCCGAGTTACCACGGAGTACGCTTTGTAGACGCTGCCGGTCCGGCTGCTTACGTCACCCGCATTCGTGCCACTTTGCTACGGGATACGGGAGCAACGATCAGTCCGTTCAATGCCTTCATCCTGCTGCAAGGGCTGGAAACGCTTTCTTTGCGTGTAGAACGTCATGTAGAAAATGCGCTAAAAGTGGTGAACTTCCTGAATAATCATCCGAAGGTGAAGAAAGTCAATCATCCGTCACTCTCCGATCATCCGGATCATGCACTCTATCAACGCTATTTCCCGAATGGTGCAGGCTCCATCTTTACGTTTGAAGTAAAAGGAGGACAGGAAGAAGCGCACCGCTTCATCGACAGTCTGGAGATTTTCTCGTTGCTTGCCAATGTAGCTGATGTGAAATCACTGGTCATCCATCCGGCAAGTACCACACACTCGCAACTTAATGCGCAGGAACTTGCAGAACAGGAGATTTACCCCGGCACTGTACGTCTATCCATCGGAACGGAACATATCAATGACCTGATAGCCGATCTGGAACAGGCACTCGCCAAAATCTGATATTAGATTCGAAGACCGAACTTTCCATCACTATAAGACGTTATAACAATATAACATTAAAACATTGCAGTTATGGAAAAATATTTAATACACAGCAACGAACTGCATCTGATAGACGCAGGGAAAATCCACCAGGCAGTAGAAAAAATGGTGGAATCACTCGATCTTGCCGCAGGATCAACCAGTAATTTTGATCTCTATCAGGTCGTAGAAAGCTACTTTAAGGACCTTGAAAAAAGAAGGAAGATCAATCATGTACTGGGAATCAAAGAAGACCGATATGAATTTGCTGAGGATTTTGGCATCAAATAAAAAGAAATTTTCCAATCACACCAGACAATTTGTTCATATAAAACGAGAGAGTCTCACCGAAATGAAACTCTCTCGTTTTAGCATATATCGTATAGTGATCAGTTTCCCTGATGCACAGTAAGTTGCGGGAACGGGAAGTTGATGCCTTTTTCATTAAAGGTTTCATAAATAGTCTTGTTTATATCAAAATAAACTCCCCAGTAATCTGCCGTATTCACCCACACACGGGCTACCACATTCACACTGCTGGCATCCAGCGCATGAAGGGCAATAAACGGGGCAGGGTCAGTCAGAATACGCTTGTCGGCCGTCAGTATATCACGGACAATCTGCTGTACCTTATTATAATCTTCTCCATAATCCACGCCAACAATCCATTCTACACGGCGCGTTGTCTGTGTATTATAGTTTGTCACCACTCCGCTGCTCATTGCACCGTTCGGTATATAAATCACTTTATTATCTCCGGTGGTCAGAATGGTGTGGAATATCTGTATTTCCTTGACCGTTCCGGAAACTCCCTGACTTTCAATCCAGTCTCCTACTTTATAAGGCTTGAAGAGCAATACGATCAGTCCTCCGGCAAAGTTCTGCAAGTTACCGGACAGCGCCATACCGACAGCCACACCGGCAGAAGCCAACAGGGCTGCAAATGAAGTTGTTTCGACTCCCAAAGCACCGACTACGGAGATAATCAGCAGAATGGTCAGCAGAATATTTACCAGACTTCTCACAAAAGTCTTGATGCTTATATCCACTTTTCTCCTGTCCATCAGACGTCCGACAAATCGGTTGAGCATCGAAATCAGGAAACGTCCTACGATGAAAACAATGACTGCAATCAGAATACGTTCTCCGGCACGGATACCGAAATCTACCAATTGCTGGGTGATAAGAGAAAGCTTGTCCAATCCGTCCGCATTGGCTATCGCTTCTTCCATTAATTTATCTGCGACAATTTGTGTAGAATCCGCAAGCTGTGTTGCTGTCGCTTGAAATAATAGTAGCATAATTTGATAATTATATTAAAATGAATAAATAGCTGACTTGTTATATTTCAACAAACTACAAAGTTATATTGTTTTTAGCAAATCTAAAAGTTTTTTTTGCTTTCCTCCCGCAAAAGCAGTAATTTTACCAACGATTCACTAAGTAGGGGTGCCTTAACATGACGGGCTGAGAACATACCCATAGAATCTGAACCGGGTAATGCCGGCGTAGAGAACCAATTAATAAGCAAGATGAAAAAAATTATGATGATGGCCATCGCCTTATTGGGCGCAGGCTTCCCTGTCCATGCACAAACGAGTGCAAAGGATAGTCTGAAAGTAATCAACCTGCAAGAAGTGCAGGTAGTATCCACACGTGCTACAGCAAAAACTCCCGTAGCATTTACCAATATAGGCAAAGCCGAACTTAAAAAAGTGAACTTCGGGCAGGATATTCCCTACCTGTTGAGCATGACTCCTTCCACGCTGACCACATCGGATGCGGGATCGGGCATCGGCTATACGACTCTTCGTGTACGAGGCACTGACGGCACGCGTATCAATATCACTGTAAACGGCATCCCGATGAACGATGCCGAAAGCCACAACCTGTTCTGGGTAAATATGCCCGACTTCTCTTCTTCCGTAAAGGATATGCAAGTGCAACGTGGCGCAGGAACATCGACCAACGGCGCCGGTGCCTTCGGAGCCAGTGTCAATATGCAGACCGAAGGTGCGTCCATGAAACCGTATGCCGAGTTCAACGGTTCCTATGGTTCTTTCAACACCCACAAGGAAACTGTAAAAGTGGGAACCGGACTGCTGAACAATCACTGGACATTCGATGCCCGACTTTCCAACATCGGAACGGACGGGTACATCGACCGCGCCTCCGTCAATCTCAACTCTTACTATCTGCAAGGAGGATATTTCGCCGAAAATACGTCTGTCAAACTGATCGCATTCGCAGGAAAAGAAAAGACGTATCATGCCTGGGGATATGCTACCAAAGCAGAAATGGAAGAACACGGAAGACGATATAACCCTTGCGGCGAATATACCGGAGACGATAATGAAAAACATTATTATGCCGACCAGACGGATAACTATCTGCAAAAGAATTATCAACTCCTTTTGAACCATACCTTCTCCACTGCGTGGAATCTGAACGTAGCCCTGCACTACACCAAAGGTGACGGCTACTATGAAGAGTATAAAGACAGTAGTTATTTGGTAACATACGGATTGAAACCTTTTACAACGGACGGAAAAGAAATTTCGGAAAGCGATCTGGTCCGCCAGAAGAAAATGGATAATAAGTTTGGCGGGGGTGTTTTCTCCCTCAATTATACCAACCACCGACTAACGGCATCTTTGGGTGGAGGCATCAATCAATATCGGGGCAATAACTTCGGGAAAGTGACCTGGGTAAAGAACTACATCGGCACACTATCTCCCGACCATGAATACTACCGCAACCAATCGAAGAAAACTGACGGTAACATCTATCTGAAAGCAAGCTACGACCTTACCGGAGGATTAAGTGCCTATGCCGACCTGCAATACCGGCACATCGACTACACCATCGACGGAGCAAATGACAAATACGACTGGAATAAAAATGCGTTGCGTCCGCTGGCCGTAGACAAGAAATTCGACTTTTTCAACCCGAAAGTCGGACTGAACTGGAATATCAACTCCAACCACCGTGTCTACGCTTCTTTCTCCGTAGCTCAAAAAGAGCCGACAAGAAATAATTATACGGATGGCGATCCCGAAAGTTATCCGAAAGCTGAAAAGCTGCTCGACTACGAAGCCGGATACACATTCGCCAATCACTGGCTGACGGCAGGCGCCAACTTCTACTATATGGATTATACCGACCAGCTTGTCCTCACCGGAGCTTTGAACGATATCGGTGAAGCCCTGACAGAAAACGTTCCGGACAGCTACCGGATGGGAATCGAACTGATGCTAGGTATCAAGCCCTGTAAATGGTTCCAATGGGATATCAATGCGACATGGAGCAAAAACCGTATCAAGAATTTCGTAGAAAACATTCCCATTTACGATGGCTGGAACTTATTGGACGTCGTAAGCGTTTCTCATAAGAGTACCCGCATCGCCTTTTCACCGGATTTCCTGCTGAACAACCGTTTTGCTTTTACCTATCAAGGATTCGAAGCTGCTCTTCAAACTCAGTTTGTCGGCAAGCAATATATGACAAATGCGGAAGTGGAAGCATTGACCCTGGATAAATACTTTGTGAGCAACCTGAATCTGGCCTATACATTCAAACCCCGAAAGGTGGTGAAAGAAGTAACTTTGGGTGTGACCGTCTACAACCTCTTCAACGAAGAATACGAGAACAACGGTTGGGCATCCAGTTCTTACGACAAGGATGTAAATCACAGAATAGATTCTGCCGGATATGCTGCGCAAGCGGGTACAAACGTTATGGCCCATGTCTCTTTCCGCTTTTAACAATAACCATTCAAACAGACAAGACAGAAGCCGCCAACATGGAACGCGGCTTCTTATTTCCTCATTTTCTCTTCCATATATTTGGAAGGAAGCACCCCAAACTGTGCAACGAACTGCTTACGGAAGGAAATCATCGAATCATACCCTACCATTTCCGCCACTTCTGTCAGACTGCTATATCGCCCGCTCATGATAATAGAGGCAGCTTTACTCATCCGTACTCCATGAATCACCTCTATAATCGACAAACCTGTTTTCTGCTTAACCTTGCGATAAAGGGTCGGCTGGCTCATATTCAATTTGTCCGTCAGCACTTTTATTGTAAAATTCCGGTTTGATAAATTTTCTTCTATAATCTGAAGCATTTTAGGCATAAAAACATCCTGAACATCTTCTGAAGATTCCAGTACCTCTTCATCCAGCATAAGAGTTTTCGCATAAAGTTTTCTTAGCAGATCACGTTGCTCTATCAACGCTTTCACCTTCTCTTTCAATAACTCCGGATTAAAAGGTTTCATTATATAGTCATCTACCCCAATTCGTAAACTTTTCAACCGGTCAGCATCCTCTGCTTTAGCTGTTAAAAAGATAACCGGTATATGAAAAGTCCGCTTATTTTCACGAATCTCCTGACTACATTCAAACCCATCCTTAATGGGCATCATTATATCAGATATGATTAATTTAGGTATATATTTATCAGCCATAGTCACCCCTTCTTCTCCATTTCCAGCCTCAATAACATTATAATCTTCTTTAAATAGACTGCATAAATATTCTCTCATCTCATCGTGATCCTCTATGATCAACAAATATTCCTTATTATTTTTCACTCTGTTAACGGCCTCTTCCATAGTCTCATTCTTTTCCTCTACTACTTCTTCCATCGGACGTTCTTCTGCCGGACACTCTTCCAGCAAATTCCCCTTCACCGGATCAGGTACCATTTCATATTCCTCCGGCGCAAAATGAGAAAGCCCCACAGGAATATGCAGAACGAATCGGCTGCCTTCTCCAACACGGCTGGTCAACGTAACAAATCCATGATGCAACCCCATCGTATGCTTTACAATATGTAACCCAAGACCAATTGACGTGGAATATTGCGGGATACGTTTTCCTGTTACAAACGAATCAAATACATGCTGTTGCAAATCATCAGGTATCCCAACCCCATTATCAGACACTGTAACAAGGCAATAAGGTCTTCCGTCAATTTCTGCCTCTGACACTGCCAGTTCAATACGTCCATTCTGAGAAGTATATTTAAAAGCATTTGATAGCAAATTTTGAACTGCTGATTCTATTTTCGCCACATCCACCCATAAATGCAAAGGCGCTTTATCCACCCGAACCAAAAATTCCCGCTTCTTGACCATAGCCATTTGCAGGAAAGGATTAGCCACCCGGCTAACAATCTCCTTTATATCCGATTCAGACAGATGAAGTTTTATCATACCGCCCTCTATCTTCTGTACATATAGCAGACGATCAACCAGTGTCTGTAGAGAAAGACAATTCTTGTGCAATCTGTTAAATGAATCAAACCAATTATCCGATGGGGTAATGGACTTCATTATATCATGTATAGGAGCGAGTATCAAAGTAAGAGGAGTTCTTAACTCATGAGCAGCGTTCATAAAAAAATTCTCACGTTCTTCCCGTATATGTCTCTCTGCGTTTCTCTCCAAATTAGCAATCGTCAGTTCATGTTTCAACTGAATCATTTTTTTGAAACGACGCTGCCGCCGCAACAAACTATAGAAAATATAACCAACCAAAAATAAAACCGAGAAAATTAAAAGCAAACGAAACCAGACGGTCTGGCTCCAATGTGGAAGGATCGTTATCGGCAATGCAGTAACGTCTCCTTCTGTATTATTAGGGAATAATGTTTTGACTTCAAAAACATAATAACCGGCAGACAAATTGGTAAACGAGACCTTCCCTGTTTCAGAAACAATCCAATCTTTCTGATATGGATATAACCGATAACTATATTTTTGCAAATCCTTCGAAAAAGCCAGATTATTAAAAAGAAGAGAAAAATCCCGATTCGCATTAATCAGTTCCAAATGCTCAACTGATGCAATATTAGAACTCAAAACAACTTGCCCTTTTATCTTCTCACCTATATTGATTTGCTTATTATCTACTTCCAATCCGGTTAAAAGAGTTTTGCTGGTAATGATGGCAGATGTTAGTATCTCCGGTTCAAAATAGGTTAAGCTCTTATTATTTCCCCAAAATAAAGTATTCTTAAACAACATCACAGATTTATTGCTACTAGAAATATAATAGTTGTAAAAGACATGTTGTTGTCGGCTATATCTTGAGATACCGGATATACTTCCCAACCAAATACGTTTCTTCTCATCTTCCACTATACAATCTATACAATCATTGCAAAGTCCATCTTTTACTGTATAAAAAGACGCTATCCTATCTTCGCCCACAGGAATGATTCCAAATCCATTTTTATAACCCACATATACAGTTCCGTCAGTACCAGTCAGTAAAGCACTAACTGCACGAGCCCCTATCTTTTCTTTTTCTTCATATCCATGAACCATCTTTAATGGACGAGCATCTACCTGTGATAATCGTACAATACCTTTTGCTGTCCCTATCCAGATATTCCGCTGTTTATCTTCACAAATAGCAGTGACCCATGGTTCTGTATCTTCTTTCGAGGCTTCACGCAATGAGAATAATTCAAAATTACCTGTCTGCTGATCAAATAAGTACAATCCGGCAGAAGTGCATACCCAAAACCGATAACGGGTGTCAATCATTAAGGCCACTATATAGGAGTTTACCTTTTTCCCTAACTGATTGAGCGGATATATATGGAAAGAATCGGAACTCCAGTCATAACAAATCAAGTTTCCGGAAGCATTTCCGAACCATAAATTAGAACATGAATCTTTGATTGCACAAAACACCGGGACTTCCTTTTGATTGCCCACAGGAGAAAAGTTCAACGGTCGCGATTTAGCATAAGGCTGGTCACTACGCATAATTCCTTCATGGTAAGTACCCAACCAAATTCGACCATCTTTGTCAGCTACCTGAGCAGTTATTTCATTATGTTTTTTGCTGTGATATTGCATATAAGAATGCTGTCTAAAATCAAAATAGACAATCCCTCCTCCTCTGGTTCCGATCCATAGTATTCCCTCTTTATCATAATAAACAGAAATCATTCTTGTCTCTATATTCCGGTACTGCAAAAATGAGGTATTCGTATAAGGCGTTGCCGACAACTTAGAAGGATCATTTTCTTCAGGAGCTAACAGAGTATATCCATTCCAGGTTACTGCAATGTAAGAATCATTATCCAACGCAACCACCCCATACGCATCTGAATGTGATAAAGAAGATAACCTAGCATCCTCACTATACTGATAATAATCAGATTTTCCCGTAGGAATATGCAAACGAGTTACTCCACCCACTATGGAAGAAACCCAAATATATTCCCCTTCACTCATAATAGTAGTAGCATAAGCGCCAAACTTAGTGGAGTATTTGAACTTCCGGACTACTTTACCTGCAATCTTATCAAAGAACAACAAATTTCCCTTATCGGTAACCAAATACAAGAAATGCCCGTCTTGTGAAGCACATAAATTCGAAAAAGATTCCCCCTCATCTAAAAAAAACGGATAGACTGCTTCAACGGTCATCTCTATTTGTAAGTCACCTTTCACTAATTTATAATGTCGTTTCAAGCATTGCAATTGTCCGTCTTTCACTATCCAAAAAAGAGAATCCCCCGTAATTTCCATAGCACTTGCAGAAATGGCCTTTTTCCCATCCTGAAAAGACGGAAGAACAAATTTTTCTTTCCGTCGATCAAAACAATATAAATACTCATTAGCTATTACCCACAATTTATCATCAGAAGTCTCTTTTATATCGGAAACATACATCCTCACATTGTCTACACTAAAATTGCGAATCTGTTTCCCGTCATATCGACTCAGCCCGTTACTGGATCCAAACCACATAAAACGATCCTGATCCTGATAGATACAAGTAATGATGTTATCTACCAAGCCATTACTCATATTCAACTGATGAAGTTCATTATAAGGCAGAACAGCATAGAGAGAAGTAGTAATAACTAAAGAATTTATAATAGCAATCAAAACAAAGATGGGATATCGAACGGTTCGCTTCATTATATATTCATATTAGTTTAAGTGTCACAAAAATAATCAATAATATAAGAGAAAGGCGAAGCAAATGATAAAAAAAGCAATTTTGAATGAAAAGATATACATGGATGAATAAAAGCATATGCTCCTGATTCCTTGAAATACCCTAAGTTTGTATCCTGAAAACCAAACGGAAAGTGTGCGTCACAATTATATATAGCCATTTACACCTTTGAATCTATAATATTTAAAACAATTAATCACATGAGAGAAAAAGCCAAAAGCCCTTAAGTCAAATTAAAATCAATTAGAATCTATTAAACCTTATTTAAATAGAAAGCCTAAGAAGACCTTTTTTCAAACTAATAAAATCTTATAGAAAAACATGCGTAAATCATTTAATCTAATCTGGATGGTTTTCGGCTTCCTGCTACTAATAGTAGGTTGTAATGAAGACAAGAAAAGCACAGCTTTCGATCCTAATCAACCAGTCAAGTTTACAGAGTTTATGCCCGATTCCGGTGGCATACGAACCAAATTCATTGTTAAAGGCTCCAATTTCGGAGAAGACAAAAGCCAAGTGAAAGTTTACTTCAAGGATGAAGTAGGTAATGAACGGGAGGCATTGGTTTTAGGTGTCAAGCCTGATGTTATTTATGCCCAAGTGCCCAAGCAAGCCGGAGGGGGAAGCCATGTACGGGTGGAGATTGCCGGAAAAGAAGCTGAACTCAGCAATGCTGAAAAAACATTCAAATATATTGTAACTTCTTCCGTATCTACAGTAGTAGGAAAAGCCAAAGAAGGTGGCAATAAAGACGGAACTCTCGGCGAGACCACATTCAATACTCCAAGGTATGTAGCTGTAGACAATGATGACAATGTATTCATATTCGACTCTGATGGAAGAACGCGTTTATCATCCATCGAACAAAATAAAACCATCACTTTACTGGATGGCATGGTAATCGACCAACCTTTATTTATTGATAAAGAAAAGAAACAACTATTTGGTCCATGCGATAATGCCAACTTCGGATGTTTCCTATTCGATGCAAATGTGAGCTGGGTAGCTGATAAAATGGGACAGCTTTTAGCTAATGGAGGATGGATGCATAGTGTTGTTCTCGACCCTGTAGATTCTACTTTTGTGATATACCGCCAAAATACAGGGCAATTGTGGACACAACCTTTTGATAAAAATAGAAGAACATTAAATCCCAACAAAGCAAAACGAATCGGTACACTCTATAATACAGGTTCCAATGGATTATGTGCTTACAATCCGGTTGATAAGTATGTTTACTGTGTGTTGCATAGTAAAAGTGCAGTTTATCGCTTTAAGCTCACACGCGACGCGGACGGTTGGCCAGCTCTAGACGGAGACATTGAAGAATATATTCCCGGTGCAGGCGCAGGCTTCCGGGACGGAGATGTACAAGAAGCACAATTCAATGAGCCGCGTGGAATTGCTATTGATAAAGAAGGCAATTTATATATAGCGGATGTTAATAACCACCGGATTCGTAAAGTTGACACCAAGCTAAATATCGTGACCACGATAGCAGGTAGCGGGAAAGGATACAAAGATGGAGATCCTTTGGAAGCCCAATTCGATCAGCCTTGGGGTGTCTATTTGGACAAGAATGAATTTCTTTACATTGCAGACCAAAACAACCACTGCATCAGAAAACTTGCTATTGAATAATTAATAAGGAATAGAAATGAAAACACTATATTTTAAATTAACCCTGTGTTTCTTTCTGCTATTGGCAGGAAATGCAACACAAGGGATATGGGCCCAACAAGAATTGATTCAGATTTCCGGAATCGTGCTAGACGAACATGGTGATCCACTCCCGGGTGCAAACATATCTGTAAAAGGGAAAGAAAAAACCGGAACTATAACAGATATGGATGGTAACTTCAGTATGAAATCATTAGCTCCAAAGACAACGCTGATTGTTTCATTTATGGGATATAAAAGCAAAGAAATAGTGGTTACTCAAACCGATAAGAAGATGCGTATATCTCTGGAGCCCGACTCTGAATCATTGGACGAAGTAGTTGTTGTAGGTATGGGAACACAACGTAAAGTCAGCGTGGTAGGTGCTGTCACCAGTGTCAATCCGGCTGCCATCAGTGCTCCGTCAACTTCCGTGGCCAATATGCTGGGAGGTGTAGTTCCCGGTATTATAGCCGTTGACCGAAGCGGCGAACCGGGGCAGGACGTTTCCGAGTTCTGGATTCGCGGTATCAGTACATTTGGTGCCAACCAGTCAGCGCTGGTTTTGATTGACGGTATTGAAGGGAACCTCAACGACCTTGACCCGTCGGATATTGAGAGCTTCTCTATCTTGAAAGATGCTTCGGCAACAGCCGTTTATGGTGTACGTGGTGCAAATGGCGTTGTTTTGGTAACGACCCGTTCCGGTCAGGAAGGTCGCACCAAGGTAACCTGGAAGAGCAGTATGACTCTCTCTTACTCTCCCCGTATGCCCGAATATCTGGAAGCATACGATTATGCCAGCTTGGCAAACGAAGCCCGTGCAGTAAGTAATATGGACCCTCTTTATAGCCCGACAGAACTGGAGATTATTAAAGCAGGACTGGACAATGACTTATATCCAAACGTTAACTGGCAAAAAGAGATACTGAAAGATGTGACTATCAATCATCAGCACTATTTAAATGTATCCGGTGGTGGAAAAGTTGCCAGATATTTTGTCAGTGTAGGAGGTACATTCAAAGATGCTATCTTTAAGCAAGACAAGGTTAACAAGTACAACACGAATGTCAAATGGGCTAAATATAATTTCCGTGCAAAGGTAGACATGAACCTAACTTCATCGACAATCATGGGATTGGCTATGGACGGAGCCATTGTAGAAGATAGAGCACCGGGATTCGGAACTAACAATGACGCACTCTGGGCTGCACAAGCTTATCTGACTCCCCTGACGGTGCCTTTACGTTATTCCAATGGAATGCTTCCTGCTTATGGTAAAAACGGAGAACAAATCTCACCATATATTTTGTTGAACCATACCGGATTTAAAAAGGGGAACCGGACCACTATGAACATCAATTTCACCTTACGTCAAGACTTCGGGAAATGGATTAAGGGTTTGACTGCCAGAGGAATGTTCTCGTATAACAATAACAATACACACAACGTAGTCCGCTCCAAAATGCCGGACCTATACAAGGCCTTTGGCCGTTACAATGACGGTTCATTAATGACACAACGTACAGTATCAGCCAGCAACATTCAATTCGCCAAGAGTGCTGCCAGTGACCGGAGATATTACTTCGAATCGCAACTTGCCTATGAAAGACTTTTCAATCAGGAACATCGTGTAACCGGTTTGATACATTACTATATGCAAAGCACCGAAACGACCGAAGCAAATGATGAAATCTCATCTATTCCCAAACGTTACCAAGCACTATCTGCCAGAGCCACTTATTCTTATAAAGATGCTTATCTGATAGAAGGAAACGTGGGATACACCGGTTCCGAAAACTTTGAACCAGGTAAACAATTCGGTTTGTTCCCTGCAATAGCCTTGGGATGGATTCCGACTCAGTACGAATTTATGCAGAATCATGCAGGATGGCTTAATTTCCTGAAAATCAGAGCTTCTTATGGTGAAGTTGGTAACGATCAGATCGGTGGTGGACGTCGGTTCCCATATTTGACTTTGATTAACTTTGGAGGTGGCAGTCGTTGGGGTTCCAATGGACTGACAGAAAAACAAATCGGAGCCAACAACCTGCACTGGGAGGTAGCCAAGAAATATAATCTGGGTATCGACTTCCAATTTCTCAATGATAAAATAGGCGGAACGGTAGATATCTTCAAAGATACCCGTGATAACATCTTCCAGGAAAGAAAGATGATGCCTTCGGAAGTGGGTGTCGTGACCAACCCATACACAAACGTAGGACGTATGCGTAGTAGCGGTGTAGATGGTAACATTTACCTGAACCAGAAGATAAACAAAGATAATTCTTTCACGGTGCGTGCCAACATGACCTACGCTGTCAGCAAAGTTGTACACTGGGATCAAGATGCAGTGCGCTACCCTTACCAATCGTATAGCGATGTAAATTATGGTGTTATGCGTGGTTTGGTTGCATTAGGTTTATTTCAAAGTCAGGATGAAATCAACCGAAGCCCGAAACAGACATACGGCGAAGTACGCCCCGGAGATATTCGCTATAAAGATGTAAACGCTGACGGAAAGATTGACGATGATGATGTTGTTCCTATTGCACACTCCAATGTACCGCAAATCCAGTATGGTTTTGCACTGGAATACAGATATAAGAGATGGACTATCAGTGCTTTATTCACTGGAGCAGCCAAAGTTAACTTCTTATATGGAGGTGCCGGATTCTATCCCTTCTCAGGTGGAGAAGTCGGCAACATTCTGTCTATCGTGAACGACCCGAAGAATCGTTGGACACCGGCATGGTATTCGGGAGACCCCTCTACAGAAAATCCGAACGCACGTTTCCCGCGTCTGACATACGGAGAGAATAAGAACAATAACCGTGCTTCTACCTTCTGGCTGGCAGATGGTTCTTACCTGCGTTGGAAATCGTTGGATATCTCCTATCGTATCGGAACAAATAAGGCACTCAGGACCGTAGGTATCAGTGATATGAATCTGCAATTTGTCGGACAGAATCTGGCAGTCTGGGACTCAGTCAAACTATGGGACCCGGGACAGGCATCTAAAAATGGCGCCGTGTATCCGCTACAGCGTACTTTCTCTATACAGTTAACAGCTACGTTCTAATTGAAAAACATTATGAAAAAGATATTAAAGAAAAGCCTTCATATTCTATGCACGACACTGGGAATCATCCCGTTCATGCTGACTTCATGCAACTATCTGGCAGTTGATGAATACTTTAACGACCTGACTCCACTCGACTCTATCTTTGCCAGACAAGATTATCTGGAACGTTATGTATGGGGAACCGCGGCATTAATGCCCGCTCAAGGCAACTTGTTTTCCGGTTCCTACGGCCCTTACGAGACCGCAGTGGATGAAGTTCTTCTGTCATGGCAGAAAGCCGAATATGCCGGTACCTACTTGTATGCAGACAAAATTACGCAGAACGATTCTTACTACAACATGTGGGGACAATACTACAAAGGAATCCGCAAGTGTAACACTATCTTTGCCCGCATCGATGAATGCAAAGACCTGAAAGGACTGGACAGACGTGAAATTATGGGATTGACTTATTTCATGAGAGCTTCCTTCTATTTCTATCTGTTGGAGCTTTACGGACCGGCAGTCATACTTCCCGAAGAGCCGTTATCGGTAGATGAAAACATTGAAAACTTGTCATTCGAACGTAACACGTACGATGAATGTGTGGAATATATCTGTAAAGACCTCGAAGAAGCTTACAGCCTATTGGACCCGACCCGCCCGAGCACTCAGTTCGAACGTCCTACCAAATATGCGGCAGCCGCCCTCATGTCACGTGTTCGGCTTTACCAAGCTTCCAAGTGGTACAACGGCAATCAATATTATGCCGACTGGACAACTTCCGACGGACGAAACATGATAGCTCAGCAATATGACCCGGTGAAATGGGCGAAATCAGCAGCTGCCTCCAAGAGAATTATCGATAGCGGTATTTACTCATTATACACTGTACCCAGCGATGAAAACACGTATGCATCCTCTCAGGCGTCACAAGCGGAATTTCCGTTAGGAGTAGGAGGTATCGATCCTTACCATTCGTATATAGATATGTTCAACGGAGAAGCACTGGCAGTGAAAAATCCGGAACTTATTTACGCTACATCCTTGAACAACAACATCATTTCAATCGCCTTCCCGTTGAAGCTGGGAGGCTGGAACGGATTGGGAGTCACTCAAAAACTCGTTGACGCCTACTATATGAAAGATGGAGAAGATTATGAGCAACAGTCCAACTACTATGAAGAGGCAGGTACTGTACCTACCATCGCCACAGGATATGAACTGAAGCCAACTGTTGCCAAAATGTATCTGGACCGCGAACCGCGTTTCTACGCATCCATCGGATTCTGTGAATGTTTCTGGCCCGCAACTTCGGTAACAGGAACCGAAGCTCCCAACGTGACTAACTTTACAGCAGGATATTACGTGAACGGCAACTGTGCAAAACAGGCAGCCAATCCCGAAGACTATAACTTAACGGGATATACTCTAAAGAAATATATCCACCCGGAGGATAACTGTACCAGTCATACAGGTGCTAAAATAAAACCGAAAACATTCCCTGTCTTCAGATATGCGGAAATACTGTTGAACTATGTAGAAGCATTGAATGAACTGAAAGGAGAACCGGAATATACGGAAGCTGCAGATAACACCACTTATCATGTTTTGTATAATCCGGAGGAAATCATGTACTACTTCAACATGATTCGTTACCGTGCCGGATTGCCGGGCATCACCCTTGCCGATGCCGCCGATCAAGTGAAGATGCGTCAGTTAATCATCCGCGAACGTATGATCGAATTTGCGTGCGAAGGAAGAAGATATCACGACCTGCGTCGTTGGGGACTAGCAGAAACAGAAGAAAACAAACCGGTACAAGGTATGGACGTTACCAAGAAGACGACCGAAAGAGACCAATTCTATACTGTTGTCAATGTAGTTCATAAGTATGCATTACGCAGCTTTGACAGGAAGATGTACTTCTATCCTATTCCGAGAGCCGTATTGGATAAAAACGCGAAACTGAAACAAAATCCCGGATGGGACGGATTCGGAGATTGGTAACTTTCCCCTTTCCATCATATAACTGATTATTAATCATATAAAATTGAATATATAATGAGATCAATATACAAACTAGTGGTCTGTTCTTTATTAACGCTCTCCATCACTTCTTGTGAAAAAGACCTGCTTGACAAAGAACAATATCAGAAAGAAATCTACCTGATCGGTGCTTACAACCGAGTATGGACCACAGAAGTAAGCTACAGTAACGAAGAGGTCAAAACTTATTTCACGGTCAGCAGTTCCGGTACGTTAGCACTGGATCAAGATGTGAACGTAAAGATGAAGATCAACGAAGAGCTGGTAGACATCTACAATAAAAAGTACTGGACCGTTCTGAATGAGGACAAATATTATAAATCATTGGATACTGATTTATATTCCATTCCTTCTCTGGAAAATACGGTAATCAAGCACGCTGAAGGTATTTCCGCCGAAGTCCCTGTGTTGATGAAGACAGCAAGTCTGAAGATTGACCAGTCATACGTCATCCCCGTCGAAATAGAAAGCACAACAGGATATCCGATAAGTGCATCCGGATATAAAATGTTGATTCTATTAAAATTAAAGAATGACTATTCGGGCAGTTACCAGATGAGTGGCCATACCACCTTGGAAGGAGAAACTCCGAAGACGATTCAGAAGCCTAAAACGATTAAGCCTACCGGAGTCAACACTGTCAGACTATTCTACGCCATGAACAACGAGAGCGACGAGAAGGCTGATATCCAAACGGGTACAATAGAACTGACCATCACAGATCAGATAGTGGAAGGCACTAATGATGTGAAGAAAGTTTCGATCAAAGCATGGGATGCTGAAAACGGACCGGCAATCATTGACTCAGGAGAAAGTACCTACAACACAACCGCCAAAAAGTTCAGCCTCAAATATACGATCGGTAACACGCTATATGAAGAGCAACTGACCAAAGAAAAAGAAGTTTTATAATACACGACAAATGAGGAGAAGAGGAGATTTCACGGCATTGCAAAAATGCCGCTGAAATCTCCTCTTCGTTTTTTTAACGGAGGACTTGTTTTTACATGATTCCTTGTTTTCCTTCTGCTAAATTCGTAATTTTACCGCCGATTCACGCAATAGGGGTGCCCTAACATGACAGGCTGAGAACATACCCATAGAATCTGATCCGGGTAATGCCGGCGTAGAGAACGAATAAATAAGCAAATATGGAAATGAATTATCTGGAGATATTCGGTACGTTTATCGGCATTATCTACCTGTGGCTGGAGTATCGCGCCAGTATCTATCTATGGCTGGCGGGCATCATCATGCCGGCCATTTATATCTTTGTTTATTACGACGCAGGACTGTATGCCGACTTCGGCATCAACATCTACTATCTGATAGCTGCCATCTACGGATGGTTCTTCTGGATGTGGGGACACGGGGAAAAGAAAAGTCTCCCCATTATACATACCCCGTGGAAATGTTACCTGCCACTATTCCTTGTGTTTATCGTGTCTTTCGTCGGTATCGCTTGGATACTTATCGAATACACAGACAGTAACGTTCCGTGGCTGGACAGTTTCACAACGGCGTTGAGCATTGTCGGAATGTGGATGCTGGCACGCAAATACATCGAGCAATGGTTTGCCTGGATTCTTGTCGACATTGTCTGTTGCGGACTTTATATCTATAAAGATCTCTATTTCACCTCCGCATTGTACGGACTTTACTCCATTATAGCTATCTTTGGCTACTTCAAATGGAAAAAATTAATGAGCATACAATGATAAACGAACACTATATCCCCGAAGCCGTCATACTTGCCAACGGCGAATATCCTGCGCACGAACTTCCCCTGCGTCTTTTGGCAGAAGCCCAATTCGTCGTTTGTTGCGACGGAGCCGCCAATGAATATATTTCCCGTGGACATACTCCCGACGTGATCATAGGCGATGGAGACTCGCTCCTGCCGGAATATAAAAAGCGTTTTTCCTCTATTATCCTTCAAATTGCGGATCAGGAGACGAATGATCAGACCAAAGCTGTTCATTATCTGCAAAGTAAAGGGATACGGCGAATCGCCATCGTAGGTGCTACCGGCAAACGGGAAGATCATACATTAGGAAACATCAGCCTGCTCATGGAGTATATGAGAAGTGGTATGGAAGTACGGACAGTCACTGATTACGGGACATTTATTCCTGTGAGTGATACGCAAAGTTTTGCCTCACATCCCGGTCAGCAGGTCTCTATCATCAATTTTGGAGCTAAAGGATTAAAAGGAGAAGGATTGTTTTATCCGCTAAGCGACTTCACCAACTGGTGGCAGGGAACGCTTAATGAAGCAACAGCAGATGAGTTTACCATTCATTGTACAGGAGAATATTTAGTATTCCTTGCTTATTAAATCGCAGCTCCGGAAAAAGATTCTTTCTTGTTATTTTATGGTTTGCTATGAAGGCGTTAGAAAGGAATTAAAGACTTCTTTTATTCTCATTGCAATGAGAAAAATTTCTCACTGCGATGAGAAAATATTCTCAAAGGCATGAGTATTTTTTCTCACTGTGGTGAGAATTATTTCTCATCACGATGAGAATACCTTGAGAATTAAGCATCCCATATTACACTGTGTATTAATCCGATAAGCATTAGTTGCTTTCTATTTTAGACTTATAATTGTTTGGCAATTAAACAGCTTATCCTCAAGAAATGCACTTTTGGTCCATTTACTATCAGCTTACTAAAAAATAGAAGGGAGAAACGTACACCCAAGATGGATTTGAATCATTTCCAGACAGTTTGGGCTAGCTATTCGCAGGTTTTGAGCTAGCTATCCGCTGGGGGTGAGCTAGCTATCCGCATGGATTCCCCTCTCTTCTGGAAAGAGGGGTGCCCGTAGGGCGGGGTGGTAGGTGAAACAAGATTGTCTCTGATTTACTATGAATGAAAGAATTGCGTATTCACCTACCACCTCCCCCTACGGGTACTCCTCCTTCCAGAAGCTACCCTTTATACACAAGTATATATTATTTTTTTTATCTTTGCTTGATGTT